>CAYWRG010000012.1:9855-84486 GCA_964460715.1 uncultured Opitutus sp.
GACGGAACGTCTTGAAGTGCTGGAGAAGCATCATGGCCAGCATCGGGCCGGGTTCGGGCAGGTAGACGGTGGCGTAACGGAGTTTGCGCCGCGCGGCGATCAGTTGGAGCCCGAGGCGGAACTGACAGCTGAAGTCATGCGTTCCCTTGATGGGCATGCGGTGCATGCGGAACGGCCAGGGCTTCTCGGCCTGCCCGTTTGTGGCCTGGGCCCAGACTTCGACATCATAGCCGAGTCCCGCGGAGGCGCGGGCGATTTCCTCCGTGAACGTGGCGATGCCGCCGCGTTTGGGGTAAAATTCGTGCGTGATGAGGAAAACGGAGTTCCAGGTGGACTGGCTCATTACGAAGACGCCTTGACTAGAGCCGGACGGTCCGGACGCAAGCCCGGTGACAGCGTCGGGCCATCCGATTCCATGGAACCCGCTCCTCGCCCGCGCGTCCGTCATGGAAACGACACGATGCAACGATTTGATTTTCCCAGGGTCGAAGAAAGCGACGTCAATCTGAGTCGTTGTCGATTTGCAATCCGCTTATGACATGCGGCCGGCTAGTCCCGACCCTAAGAATTGCGTTTACATCCAAATTGCCCGCAACTTACTACTTACATCATGGCAGATGCAGCTATTAACGGCCAAGGGTCGAGAGCCCCACTTCAGGCCACCGCAAAACCCTTCACGCCCGAAGAAGAATCAACGTTGCGTGATTCGCTAAAACGCTGCTCTCCGGCCACCATCGAGGCGGCGCTGGCCTATCGTAGGACCCACGAGGCGAGCCATTTGCCCGCCGTCATTATCGGTGTGATCGAGCGTTTTGTTGAACCTGACCTTCGGGCCAAGCTTAAGGAAGCGGACGACGAGCTTCGTTTGGTTGAAGATCTGGGCATCGACTCCCTGACCATGATGGAGATCGTCATCATGGTTGAGGATGTGCTGCAGATGCAAATCAATAACGATGAGCTGCGGAATCTTCGGTCGGTCGGTGATGTTAAGACGTTCGTGGATTGCCGGGTTCGTGGATTGCCGCCGCCGCGCCCGACGCAGTTTCTTCCGATCGAGCAGATCATCTCGGTCATGCCGATCCAGCCTCCCTTCCTGTTCCTGAACGAGGCCGCGATCAACAGCACGGGTGCGCAGGGTAAGTACAAGATTTCAGGCCAGGAGTTTTTCCTGCAGGGTCACTTCAAGGATAATCCCGTGATGCCCGCATCAATGATGCTTGAGGCGCTGGGCCAGCTGGCGGTTCTCTTCCTCATCGAGAGCACCTCCGGGGATGAGGGGAAGGCCATTGACCCCTCCAAGATTTTCTTCACCTCGTGCGAGGGCGTTCGCTGCCATCGCATGTGCAAGCCGGGCGATGTCCTGGCGCTGACGGTCAAGCCGAAGCGGACCAAGATGCCGCTCGCGACGTTCGAGGGATCGATCCGCGTGGGTAATGAGAAGGCCGCCATGGCCGAGGAAATCACGCTGACCTTTGCCTACGTCGAGTCGGCCGCCCAGCCGGTCACGAGCCCGGCGGCGCCCAAGACCAATGGCAAGGAGCGCCCGGTCACCTCGCCGCCGCTTGCGGCGGCGTTCAACGCTTGAATTGCGGGCGTTGACGACGGGGCGCGCGCCGCTCCATATCGTTAGCGCCCTTTAGATGGCCGGGATTTCTCCCGGCACGCCCATTCAGCCGGCCTCATGTCCAAAGTCTTTATCACCGGACTCGGTTTCATCACCAGCATCGGCAATGATGCTTCTCAGGTGGTGGAGAGCTTGCGGAATTTGCGGCATGGATTCGAAGCTTACCCACCTTTCCAGAAACCGGAAGTTCCGGTCAAGGTGGCGGCGCCGGTTCGCGGATTCTTCACGGACTCGGTCGACCCGGAAGACTGGACGTTTCCTGAACGCTATCGCGTGCGTCGCGAACATCTCCGAAGCATGGGTCCGCACGGACTCTATTCCTTTTGCGCCATGCAGCAGGCGATCGCTGACGCGGGGCTTGCTGAGACAGATGTCTCGAACGACGAAACCGGTCTCTTTGCCGCCTCGGCCGGATCACCCTATCTTCTGAGCTATTTCGTGCACCGGATGCATGACCTCGGGGTCATGCGTTGCTCGCCGCTCGGGATCGTTGCATCGATCGCCGGCACGGTGCAGTTCAATCTGGTCGCCCAGTTTCGTATTCGCGGCGCCTCGACGGGTTTTGCGTCGGCCTGTGCTTCGTCGGCGCATGCGTTGGGCTATGCCTATGACGAGATCAGCCTGGGCCGGCAGCAGCGTATGTTCGTGGTCGGGGCGGAGGACGGTAATGTCGACACGATCCTGCCCTTCGCGTCGATGCGAGCCCTGTCGCTGAATGCCGATCCGGAAACGGCTTCGCGCCCCTTTGATGTGGGCCGTGATGGTTTTGTCGGCACCGGAGGAGCGACCGTGTTGATTCTGGAGAGTGAAGAGGAAGTGATGCGGCGTGGCGCCAAGCCGTATTGCGAAGTGGCCGGGTGGGGGCAGGCCTCCGACGGTCACAATGTGGCAATCTCACATCCGGATGGCGCCGGCCTGCGCAATGCCATGGAACGTGCGCTGCGTTTTGCCAAAATCGACGCGGGTGCCGTCGAGTACATCAACGCCCACGCGACCTCGACGCCGATTGGCGACCTTTCCGAAGCCCGCGCGATTCATTCGTTGTTCGGCCCGGTCGGGACTCGTCCCGCGGTCAGCTCGACGAAAGCGCTGACAGGTCACGGGCTTTCGCTGGCCGGGGCGATGGAGACCGGTTTTTGTGCGCTGGGCATTCGCGACGGCTTCATGCCGGGCTCTGCGCATATTCAGAATCTCGATCCGGGCATGGGTGACCTCAATATCCTGCGCAAGACGGTCGAACACCACCCGTCTGTCGTGTTGAACAACAGCAGCGGATTTGGCGGCGCAAATGTCTGCGTTGCCCTGAGGCCCGCCCGCTAACGTGGCCGCGTCTTCCTTTCCGTACCGCACGGCTTTTGTGACCGGTGCATCCGCCGGACTCGGGCGAGCCTTCGTTCGCATGCTGCTGGCGGAGGGCGTCAAGGTCTGGGGGACGGCGCGCGAGACGGATCGTCTGGCGGAGTTTACCGGTCAGGCCGCCTTTGTGGCGGTTGCACTCGATTTGTCCCAGCCGGAACAGGCCGCTGCTGCCTTTTCTGCAGCCGACGAGAATGCGGGTGGGTTTGATGTGGTGATCAATAACGCAGGCTATGGCGTCTTTGGTCCGTTCGATGCGACCGATTTCCAGGTCTGGCAATCCCAGATCGACGCCATGCTGACGACGACGGCGCGGATTGCGCACCTCGCCGTGCGGAGCATGCGTGCGCGTGGTCAGGGGGCACTGGTGAACGTAGCGTCACTCGCGGTGGAATTTCCCCTGCCGTACATGGCTGGCTATAATATGGCGAAGGCCGGTCTGTCGGCGTTGAGCGAAAGTTTGATGGTTGAAACTGCGGGTACGGGCGTCACCGTCCTCGACTTTCGTCCGGGCGATCACCGCACCGGATTCAACCACACCATGCAGTCCCATTCCATCGATCCTGTCCGTGAACCGCGCCTTGCGCGGGCCTGGAAGGCGCTGGAGGCAAATCTGAATTCCGGACCCGAGCCGGAGTCCGCGGCAGTCGATCTCCACCGCGCCCTGTTGCGCCGCCGAAGCGGCGTGGTCCGCAGCGGATCGTGGTTCCAGGCCTGGCTTTCGCCCCTGCTGGCGCGGTTCGCGCCGCTGGGGCTGAAGCGTGCCGTGATGGCCCGCTACTACGGAGTATCCTGACGCCGTGGCGAAGGTACGCATCCTGGTCCTTACTTCCAGCACCGGCGGCGGGCATGATGCCCGGGCCGAGGCGTTCGCGGAGTGGTGTTTTCAGCTCTACCGCCACGACGTTGATGTGCGGATCGAGCAGATGCTGGAAAAGTCGTCGGTGGTGAATCGCAGCGGGGTTGATTTCTACAATTGGATTCAACGCAAGCTGCCCGCGCTTCACACTGCATTCTATGCCTTCGTCGAGTTGCTGGCGATTCTCAATCGGCGCTCCGTCACCCTCGGGCGCAGCTACTACCTGAAGGTGCTGCGCGAATACCGGCCCCACCTCGTGTTCAGTGTCCACGACTGCCTGAATCGCGGCTACTTCCAGCTGGCGCGGGAGGAACTCGGTGCGGACAACGTGAAGTGCGCGACCTATTGCGGTGAGTTCTCCGGTGGCTGGGGTTACTCGATCAACTGGATCGAGCCCACCGTGGATTTGTATTTCTCGCGTACGCCGACCGCGCGGGATTTCGCGGTGAAAAAGGGTGTCCCCGTGGAGCGCACCCGGGTGCGCGGGCATCTGATGAAGCCTCGCTCGCATAGTGAGATCTTTAGTCCGGCCGAGCGGACGGCCTACCGGACCAAGAAGCTCGGCCTGCGGCCTGATCTCTTCACGGTGTTTCTGGCGACCGGGGGCAATGGGGCGAACAACCACCTCGAGCTGCTGCCGAAGCTCGCGGCGCGCGCCGACCGCTGCCAGGCGATCGTGATCTGCGGCCGGAACAAGGAGACGTTCAACGAGATCATCCATTGGCGGGCGAATCATCCGGAATTCAACTGCTACGTGGAAGGCTACTCGGACAACGTTCACCTGCTGATGCAGGTCAGCGACGTGGTGGTGACCCGGGGTGGCACGACCACCTGCGCTAAGGCTCTGCATTTCGGATGCCCGATCATCTTCAATGCCTTTGGCGGCATCATGCCGCAGGAAAGCCTGACGTGGAAATTTTTCGCGAACGGCGCCGGCTCCGCCAAGATCGAACAGGCGGGCCAGCTGGAGGCGCTGCTGGCCCGCTGGCTCTCGCCTGCCGATGGGTTTGATGCCTATCGCGCGGCGTTCGTCCAGCTGCGCTACGAGGAAGACCCGACGCTCCTGATCGAGGAATTGGTCGGACTGGGCGCGCAGGCGGCTGGAGTGACTGGGCTGCCCCGTCTTCCGTTTCCTCCGACCAACGGCAACGGTCGCCACTAATCGCTTGGCCGCCGGGGCCAGTCTGCGCAACCTCTGGGATCGTGACGATTCGTCCGCTGACCATCGCTTACCTCTACACGACGTTTCCCAAGTCCACGGAGACGTTCATGCAACGGGAAGTGATCGCGATGCGGGCGCGCGGCGTTAACCTACGCATCTATTCCCTCATTGGCGGCGGCGGCACGTTTGCAGGCATCGAGGTCACACGCTTCTCGATGTGGCGCCTGTTGGAGCTGATCTGGGTCATTCCCAAGGTGGCGCTGACCCGGTGGGATGTGTTCGGCGTGATTCTTCGCGGCCTGTTTACCCGGCGTCCGCCCTCGTGGCTGAATTTCTGGGAGAACATGCTGGGTGCCGGATTCGCCGGACTTTGGTATCCGGAGTTCCGCCGGTTCCCGCCGGACCTGATTCATGCGGCCTGGGGGGGCGCACCGGCGACGGCCGCCTGGATGCTGCACAAGCTCAACGGCCATCCCTACAGTGCCGCGGCGCATGCCTATGATCTGTATGAGCACGGTGGGGACTGGTGGCTATACGAGAAATTGGTGGAGGCGCGCTTCATCCACACGTCGACGCAGATGGGGGCGGATACGCTGACCGGCCTGGGACTGCCCGTCGGGCGCGTGCACGTCATCCGGCGCGGCCTTGATGTGTTTCCTCCGATCAAGGCGGTGCGAAAGGATCGTGCCCGGCTGCGAATCGTCTCGGTGGCGCGGTTGGTGGCAAAGAAGGGCCTGCGGCATCAGTTGCACATTTACGCGGCCGCGCGTGCAGCAGGACTGGACTTTGAGGCCCGGATCGTCGGCGAGGGCCCCTTGCGGCCGGAACTGGAGTCCCTGGCCCGCTCGCTGGGTCTCGGGGAGACCGTGACGTTCCTCGGCCATTGCGATCAGGCAAAGGTGTGGGCTGAATTTGCGTGGGCTGACGTTCTGATTCACACCGGAATTGTTGCGCCGAGTGGCGATCGGGACGGATTGCCCAACGTGATTCCGGAAGCGATGACAGCCGGCACGCTCGTGATCACGTCTCCGGTGGCGGCCACGCGGGAGGCCATCCACGACGGGGAGACGGGTTTGGTCGCATCCGTCGAAGACCCGGCGGCCTGGGTGGCCGCATTTCGACGGCTGGCTTCCGACGATATCCTGGCCGGACGCCTGCAGCAGTCGGCTCGTCGTTGGGTGGAGGCCGAGTACAACGCGCATCGCAATGCGGAGCGCCTGCACAATCTTTTGCTGGAGGCGGCCCGGCCATGATCTGGTTTGATCACACCAAGTCGGGGCAGGCTGGTCATCGCTCGGGGCTTACCCGGGTGAGTTCGCGACTCCGCGCGGAGCTGGGCGGGGCGGCGGAGGCGGTGCGCTGGGGGCACTGGGATCGTGCAACCGCACCGGGTGATTGGTTTCTTACCGCCGAGCTCTTCTGCGAAGAGGAGCGGCCGGGGTTCTGGGAATTCCTGCGCAAGCCTCCATGCCGCCTAGCGGCAATTTTTCATGATGCGATCCCGCTGAAACGGCCTGACATCACCTGGCCGCAAAGTGTGTCGAGACATCCTGAATACATGAAGATGCTGGCGTCGTTTGACCGGGTGTTTGCAGTCTCGGAGGCGAGCCGGGTCGAGCTGGAGGGCTTCTGGCGCTGGCAAGGGGTCCGGAAAAAGGCCGCGGTCGAGGTGATTGCCCTCGGGGCGGACGGGGCGGGGGCTCCGCGCCGGACGGTTCCCTGCGAGCCGGCGCGCCCGTCGTTACTGTGCGTGGGGATCATTGAACCCCGGAAGAACCAGGCTTTTCTCGTCGATGTGTGCGAGTCACTTTGGGCGGAAGGCCTCGACTTCGATCTGCACCTGGTGGGGCGGGTCAACCCGCATTTTGGGCGCCCGATCGAGGCGCTGATCAGGCGCGTCGCTGAGGCGCGGAGGGGGCTGCGTTACCACGGTGCGGCTGATGATGCCCGCGTGGCGGAGCTCTATGCGGGCGCCACGGCGCTCGTTTTCCCGACCGTGGCAGAAGGCTGCGGCCTGCCGCTGCTGGAATCACTCTGGCAGGGTGTTCCCTGCGTGTGCAGTGATCTGCCGGTGCTGCGCGAGAATGCGGACGGGGGCGGCTGCCTGCCGGTTGCCGTGACCGACACCGCCGCTTGGCGGGTGGCGTTGCGTGAGATCATCCGAGACCGCACGTTGCGCGCAATGCTGGCGGGTGCGGCTTGCACGCGACCGTTGCCGACGTGGTCGGGCGCAACGGAGTATGTGCGGACTGCGCTTCGGGCCTAGTTACAGTTTTTTCAGGGCGTAAGCCATGGCGTCGCCGATCCGGTCGATCTGCTCGTCCGTGTGCATCGAGGAGATGGCGGTCCGGATGAGATCCTTGCCCGGAGGAACGGCCGGTGCGACCGACATGACTGTGAAGACGCCCTTTTCGAGAAGCGCCTTCCAGAAACGGTAAACGGCCTCCTTCGAGCCCAGCACGATCGGGACGGCGGGGGTCTCGGTGCCCCACGTGTCGAGACCGAGGCTGCGCAGCATTTCCGTGTAGCGCTTTGTATTCTTCCACAGCCGATCGAGGTGCTCCGGCTCGGCCTTCATGATGTCGAGTGCGGCCATGGCGCAGGCGGCCTGGCTGGGGCTGAGGGCTGCGCTGAAGATCGTCTGCTTGGAGTTGGTACGGAGGTAGTCGATGACCTCGCGGGAGGCAGCGACAAAGCCGCCGGTGCTGGCCAGGGATTTCGATAGACTGCCGCAGATGACATCGACCTTGGGCCCGAGTCCGAAGTGATCGGCGGTGCCGCGACCCTGACGACCAAGCACGCCGAAACCATGGGCGTCATCGAGCACGGTGAAGCAGCCGTAGTCCTCTGCGACCGTCATGATCTCGGGCAGCCGGGCCACATGGCCCTCCATGGAATAGACACCCTCGATGACCAGCATTTTGGGAGCTGACGGATCCACGCTTGAGGCAACCTCGCGCAGATCGAGCGGGTTGTTGTGGGAAAAACGCTCCGTCGTCGCCATCGACAGCCGGATACCTTCCCACAGGCATGAATGGATATTCTTGTCGGCGAGAATGACATCACCCTTCTGGGCAAAAGCCGCTACGCTCGACAGACAGGAAAGATAGCCGGCAGCGTGGACGTGGCAGGCCTCGCGACCAAGGAATTCCGCCAGTTTATCCTCCAGTTCGACGTGATAGGAGCGCGAACCGTTGGAGGGGCGAGCGCCCGTGGTGCTCGTGCCCCATTTCAGGAGGGCGGCGCGGCCGGCCTCAATGACCTTGGGATGAAACGAGAGTCCCAGGTAGTCATTGCTGGACAGCATGATGAGATCACGGCCGTCCAGACGAATATCGGTGCCTTTTTGGGCCTCAATGGCGTGATAATACGGGGCATACTTAAGCCGCATCTTGGTCGCGTAGTCGTCGCGGCAGCGGTCGAGTAATGCCTTCTTGTTCTTCGAGAAAAAGGAGAGCGCCATGTAAGGGTTGAGCAATAGGTGAGCTCGTAGCGGTTAGCAAACTGAAAGCCAGCCTATGGTCGGGAGGGCAGTGTATCCATCCAGGTGAGGATTTCTCCTGCATAGTCCGACCAGGTTTTGAAACGGCGATGGCGCGCGCTTTCCTTGAGTTCGGCCAGCTTGGCTTCCGAGGTGAGCAGCTGCCGAATCCCATTGGCCAAATCTTGCGGTGTGACTGCGTCGAGACCAAGACAGCCTCCACCCCGGGTGGACTCACCCAACGCGCCGTGCCGGGAGCAGATGCAGGGCCGGCCATGGCGCAGGCTTTCCAGCACAGGGAGTCCGAAACCCTCCATCAGGGAAGGATACACGGTGAAGGTTGCGCGTTGGTAGGCTTCACGGAGCGCGGTGTCTGAAACCGGGCCATCGTAGCGCAACTTGCGTCCAGTCGCTTGCAGTGCACGAACCCGTTCTACGGCGCGTTTGCCGGTCTGCGCCTGAGCCATGCCGATCAGATGAAGCTCAAAGGCGAGTCCCTCGTTCCAGAGGGCTTCGCAGGCCTCGAGGAGGGCGAGATGATTTTTTCGTGCCTCCAGCGTTCCCACCGAAAGGACGACGGGCAGGTCAGAAGCGGAAGGAAGCGGCCCGGCCGGATTGATGAGGTCGCTGTCAATGCCGAGCGGAATCGCCTGAACGGGTGGGGTTTCGCGGATCTCGAGCCATTGCCAATAATCGATCAGGGCATCGCGCGAATCCTCGGAAACCGCCGCGATCCCATCGAAGGCAAGCAGTTCACGCAGGTAATTCGGAAAGCGCGCCACGGTGCCTGGAGGGGAAAGTTCGGGATATTTCAGCGCGATGGCATCATGGAAAAGGGCAATCCGCGGGCCGTGGACCGAGGCCAACAGGGCGGGAAGCGCCTGGGCGGTGGCCGGGGAGAAAATCTCGGGAACAATCAGTCCGGTGGAGGAGGGCAGCGGTGCTGCACCTTGCCCGGTCAGTCGTGCAAATCGACCGCGGAGGCGGGCGCCGAGCGGCCAGCGCGCGCCTCGTCCGGCAGCGGGGGCCACGCTATCCAGATTTTCCTGTTCCCATGGCTCGAGCACGCGCCAGGCGGAGCGGAAGGGATCATGGCAGATCGGCGTGACATCTCCACGAGCTGCGAGGGCTTGGTTAAGAGCCCGGCACACCTTTTGAATCCCAGTGCGGGCGCGGGTGTGGCTGGTGTGGGTGAGGTCGAGCAGGCGCACGGGTTCGGAGTGAGAGAACAACGGGCCGTGGCTTGCAGGCAAGCCCGTCTCGGGGGTAACCCGTGAGACGGGACGCCATGGGAATTCCGGCCTTGCTTCAACTGGGCGGGGGGGATGATTTGGAGGTTTTTACGTGGTCACAGACAACATCCCACCCAACCGTACCAAGGTCGCCCTCGTCTGCACGGGGTATGTCTCGGTGGTGGCCTGTTTTCTTTGGATATTCTCGCAGTTCTACATACCGGGTAAGGGCTTTACCTATCTGGTCATGTTTGGGGATCAGCGGAGCGAATCATATCTTCCTGAGCTGCGGGCGATCGACCATTACGAGATGGAGAAATCGTTCGGGTACGACGCTCAGCACTATGCTCAGATTGCGATGCGTCCTGTCCTTGATGATCCCGACTTGGACAAGGCCGTTGATAACCTGCCTTACCGTGCGCGTCGTATCCTGCTCTCGTGGGTTGCCTTCGGTTTAGCGGGCGGAGACAGCGCCTTGGCGCTGCACATTTTCTCGGTTCAGAACATCGTGTGTTGGCTGATCCTGTCGATTGTCATGCTCCGATGGTTTCCGCCGACCGGACTGCACAACTTCATTCGCTGGAGCGGCGTGCTGCTTTCCTTTGGCATGTGCTTCAGCGTTCGCGGGGCGCTGGTGGATGGTCCAAGCCTGCTCTTTATCGCGGTGGCCGTTCTCCTTTATGAACAGGGCCGTCACGGGTGGTCGACGCTGGTCATGGCGGTGGCCGGCCTTGGTAAGGAGACCAACATCCTTGCGGCCTCGATTCTGGCCGATCCTCAGGCCCGGAGCTGGCGGCGCTGGCTGGTGATCGGTGCACAGGGACTCTTGGTGCTTGCCCCCCTCTTCCTGTGGATGACTTACCTCAAACTGTCGCTCGGAAGCGGAGGTGGCGCCGGCACCCGAAACTTTGACCAGCCCCTGGTGGCTTACTTCAACAAATGGCAGGCGACGTGGGCTGAACTTGGGACCGAGGGATTCGATTCCGTAGCGAAGTGGAGCCTGTTGATGCTGATCGCGCTTACGATGCAGCTGCTCTATTTCGTGATCAGACCGCAGTGGCGGCAGCCGTGGTGGCGCGTGGGCATTTCCTACTCGGTGCTGATGATTGTTTTGGGTGATGCTGTGTGGGAAGGCTATCCAGGAGCCGCATCACGGGTTTTGCTCCCCATGACGCTTGCCTTCAACGTTCTGCTGCCGAGGGGGCGCGCTTGGTTGCTGCCCCTTATTCTTGGGAACCTTACGGTCTTCACCATTTTTGATGCTTTGAAGCCGCCGGGTGGGGTGAGTTATGTGGTCAAAGGTCCTGAGGAATTGAGCATTGAGCCCACCACGAAACAACCCGTTGAAGTGATTTTTGACCAAGGCTGGTATCAGCCAGAGCGCTCGCGATTCGAGTATTGGCGATGGAGTGGCGGACCCGCTCAGCTCACTTTGCGTAATCCGCATGCCTTTGCATTGACGGTAGAGGTCACTTTCCAGCTCCGGTCCAACGTCGGGCGAACCGTGGATTTGAAGGAGGGAGAGAACTACCTTTGGGTTGGTCCGGTGAACCGATACCAATCACCCGAGGTCATGATCACGCGCTACCGTCTGGAGCCAGGAAGCACCGTTTGGCGATTTGAAACAGATCAACCGCCCGCACTGCCGAGTGGCGAAGATTTGCGCGAGGTCGCGTTCAATGTTCGCGGCCTTACGGTGCGAATCCTTGGTTTGGCCCCTTGATTAAGTCAGGGCGATGGCCTCAAGGCGTCGCCGATAGCGCGTGCCAATCACCGCTGGAGCAAAGCGCCGCTCGATCGTGGCCTGTGCCGCAGCACCCAGTCGGGCCCGCAGCTCCGGGTCGCGGTGGATTTTCTTCATCCAATTGGCGGCGTCAGCAGGATCTGGATCCGCCCAGATCTGACCGCGGGCATAGGGGCCGACGTTGCGATCAAGGGTGACCAGCGTGGATTTGACCGGCGCCCCGTTGCTCGAATCCAGATACTCCGCGGTGGCCGACCAATCGGTTGCGATGACCGGCTTGCCCAAATACATGCACTCGGCGACCGAAAGGCCAAAACCCTCGCTGCGGTGGAGGGAAACAAAGCAATCACAGGCGGCCTGCAGGGCGTACAGATCGAGCCGCGAAAGCGTCGTCGTGAGCAAGGTCGTACCGGGGAAATCGGCGGTGGCTGCTTTCAGCGCTGCGAGTTCGGCCTCGTTGCCGGTCGCACCGTGGACCTTGATGACGAGCGAAGCCCCTGATCGATGGAGATCGGACAGGCGGAACGCCTCGAGCACGGCCTGCGGATTCTTGCGCGTGGAGTAGCTGTTGAGGTCGTAGACGAAGAGAAAGAGAAAAAGGTCTGACGGTAGACCCAATCGCGCACGCAAGGATGCCGCCGAGTCGGTTGGGCGGGGAAACCCGATTGCATGCGGCATGGTGATCACCGGCACCGGTGATTTGAGGGCGACCGCCTCGCGTACAAAATCGCTCGGACACCAAATCTCGTCGTACCATTCGAAGTAGGGGATCCAGGCGTCGGGGAATTCCGGCAGCTCCCAAGCCCAGTATCCGATATTGTGCTTTTGCGAACGGAAGGCTAAACCATGATGGTGGTCCACATCGGGTGCCCCAGGCGGATCCAAGTGAATGACATTCACGGGATAGCGGTTGGAGTCCGTTAGTCGGGTATGGTACGAATTGTCGCTGCGCGAGCTCTTTACCGGCAGCTTGAGATTGACGAGCGCGACAGGGATAGCGGCCGCGTCCGCAGCCCGAACCATGCAACGCGCGGATTCGCCGATCCCTAGGTCCGCCGTGAGGTAGCCGACCACATTCAGACCGAGGTCTAGCTCCCGCCGCGCGAGCGTGAGGTTTCGCGGCGAGTGGCGATTCGAAAAGTCAAAAGCAATCTCTCCTGCGACTTCGATGCTTCGAATCCGCAGTTGCCGGTTCACCCTCTGGGCACGGTAGGGTTGGAGCGAGGCGAGTCCAGTGACGCGCCCAAGCCAGGCCAGCGCATTGGTTCGTTCGACACCCGTAAGGCGTAGCGACAGAAGTTCGGCACCAGCGGGAAGGGAAAGCTTCAGTTGAAACGTGCCGGTACGCGGATTGTTGAGCGATGCACTCGCCTTGCCTACACGAGCCACCAGGCCGGGAAATTCGGATTTGCCGTCCGTAGTCTCCGGGTGAACTAGGATCTCGCCGTAAATGATGACTTCCGCCTGTTGTAGCTTGACGGCGGGCAGGCGAATCTCGGCACGTTCGCGGATCCATGCGGACGAGGGATCGAACTCGTCGAAGAAAAGTCCGTTGTAGCCGCGAAGGCGGTGGAGATCGTCGGGTTTGGAGCGGGACTGCACGGTTGGCCTCGGTAAAGGAAGGGATCGGCATGCATAGGTTGAGTAGCATGCGCTGCCAAGTCTTTGCGCAGTTCGCATATCAGCCTCTGTGCACTGCCGCTGCAAATTTGCTTGGCGGATCAGGGAGGCTCGTCCCAAGGTGATTTGATATCATGGAGGATGACGAGTACCGAAAACTGGCGACGGTCGAGGACCGCATGTGGTACTTTCAGGCTTTGCATTGTCATGCGATGGAGTGTCTTCGCCCGGCGTTGAACGGGAGTGGGATTCGCGTTCTTGACGCGGGTTGTGGCACAGGCGGATTCCTCCGCCGCCTCGCAGCACAGTCGGTTCCTGCCGAGATTACTGGAATTGATCTCTCGCCGATTGCCTGCGCACTTGCGCGTGAGCGTGGTTCGACTGGAGTTGTTGAGGGCTCTGTCACCTCGCTTCCGTATCCCGACGGACACTTTTCGGCGGTGACCTCCTTGGATGTAATCTACCACCTCGATCATCCCAGCGAAGCTTTGCGCGAATTTCACCGGGTTCTTCGACCGGGTGGCCGCGTAATCATTAATGTACCGGCTTACCGCTGGCTTTGGTCCTACCATGACGAAGCTGTCCATGGGCGACATCGTTTTACGCGACCTGAGCTGACTCGGCTCCTGATCGAGACGGGGTTCGCCGAGCCTCGAGGAACCTATTGGAATTTGCTTCCTCTGCCTGCCATTATCGTGAAACGAAAGCTGCTCAATAGTTCCAACGAGAGCAGTGATGTGAGAATGTATTCTCCGTGGCTTGAGACTGGGCTCAGTGCGGCAATGGCGTTGGAACGGGCGTGGATTCGATGGCTCGGACCATTGCCCGCCGGCTGCTCGATCCTGATGACAGCCATCAAGCGAGGGTAAGAAGAGAAAGGAGGGGGGGCGTCTTCAGAGTTCGCGCATGAACATGACGTATCTTGCCCGGGAACGGCGCTCGTCGAGGTTCGCGAGTTAGCCGCGTTCAAATACAGACCTCAGTCAGTCTGTGTTGTACACGGCGGTTTGCTGGCCTTGCTCTGTCCTGTTGCTGTAAAAAAACATTTTTGTTTGCCGCAAGGCGACTGCAGCCGACAGGGGGCGTTTTTTGCTTTCAGACAATAGCGGGTAGGGATAATGATCCGATCTTCTCATGGTTTACTTCGTAGCCGCGTTCTCCCTGCTGCTGCACATTATTTTCTGGGGGGTGGGGCTGTCTCTCCTGATTACGCCGCGTCGATGGCAGAAATATTGGGCCTTTTTCGCTACGGTGGTGGGCATCGCATTGCAGTCAACGATCGTTTGGATTGCGGCCGTACATACTGAATTTCCAGGAGCACAATCGTATGGGCAAGCTAGCCTGCTGATCCCGTTCGGGTTGTTAGTGTGGGCCTTTCGATTGCGCGGCTGGGCATGGATTCGCGACGGCATGCGCCGAGCCGCAGGGCCCTATGCATTGGCGGCAGTGGTGCTTGTGGGGTTGGTGATTCCGGCTTCGTCTGCATCAAAAGTTCTGACCACGATGTCGTTGGGGAGTTGCGATGCCGCCGATTACGCGGCCGGTGCCCGAACTCTGGGCGAATTTTCCAAGAGTGATCGTAGCGGTTTTCTGGGATTGACCGAGGTGGTGGAGCTTCACTCGGTCGACAATTTTTTTGAACACTGGACCCGCCTCAACCACTTCACTCCCGCGGCGTTGCTGGCGTTGAGCAACGCTGTGTTCGGCTGGGAAATCCAAGAGACGGTCACGGTCATGGCCGCTGTATTGGTGGCCGCGGCGATTCCGCTGGTATTTTGGATTGGCCGAACGCTTTTCACCTTTGGTCCAGTTGCGGCCGGCTGGCTTGCCCTGCTGTATGGTGTAAATCCGGTTACGCTTTACAGCGTGTGGCACGTCGCGCTCGGTCAGACGCTCGCGGCAATGGGCATTGCGTTGCTTACTTGGTGTGCGATTGATGTTTGGCGACAGCGGATCATGTGGCGGCAAATGCTTGTCACTGGCGGACTGACTGTCGTGGCTTTTTGGTTACTTCTGGGTAGCTACAATTTCATCTTGCTGGTCTGCATGGTTCCCTCACTTGCCTTCGTGGGTGGCCAGTGTCTTTGGTCGGGCCAGTGGCGTCAGCTAGGCGTTTGGCTGGGGGCCATGCTCGTCCCGTTGGTCGTAGCCCTGGTGGTTTTCTATGAACGTACGGCTGGGTTGGCCGAACGTTTCCTGTTGTTCCAGCAGTACGATTTCGGCTGGAAGATCCCGTTCTTGTTGACTGACGGTTGGCTGGGTTTGGTTGAGGATATCCACCTTTCCCGCATCAGTGGCTCTGCAAGTGTGCTGCTGGTTTTTGTCTTCACCACGCTGGTGGTCGTGGCCTGGTTGCGCGGCGTCCATTTGCGAGAGTCACCGGCCTTTCTCGCGGTCAGCGCTGTCCTTCCTATTGCGGCAGGTTATGCATTTTTGCAGGTTCGGGGAGCGCTCCTTGGTACCAATGCGAGCTATGACGCGTACAAGCTACTGGCGGTGTTTCACCCGCTGGTACTTGGAGGACTTTGTTATTGGATGTCACGGCCTCTGATCAGACATCTGGGTTGGCGTGCGGTCGCGGTTGTTGCGGCGGGTTTTATTTTGGCCGGTAATTTGCGGACCGCCCACGCGTCTGCCTTGCGGATGGAATCCCCTCCGCTCATCGTCGACGCCGATCTCGTCATGGTGCGCCAGCTTGAGTCGAGGCCGGATGTACGGTCGGTCAACCTGAGGATTTCTGATTTCTGGACTCGCATTTGGACGAATGCCTTCTTGCTTCGCAAGGCCCAGTATTTCTCGGAGTACACCTATGAAGGTCGTCGCAACACGGAGCTTAAGGGTGAGTGGGATCTGCTGGGCGGCTTGGTGCAGGTACGCGTGCCTGAGCGGAACGGGCATGGCCAGATGATCAGCCAGCGTTTTTCGCTTCTGAGGACCGGCAGTCCGTATTATTTCAATGTCCAGCTTGGCGACGGCTGGTTCGCGCGCGAGAGTGCCCCGCGTTCTGCTCCGTGGCGTTGGACTCGAGGCGACGCCTCGATCGTGGTGGATAATCCCCATTCCTATCCGTTGCGTGTGGGCCTTTCCCTGAGAGGTCGCAGCCTCGTGCGACGCGACGTACAGGTTTGGCGGAACGGTGTCCTCGAGCGTCGTTTCAACATGGGCATGGATGTTCAGACCGTGAATGTCCCTCCGATCGAACTTCAGCCGGGCCGTACGGTTTTAGAGCTGAAATCCAGCGTACCTCCTGGTCGCGCGAATGCCGAAGACGACCGGCTGCTGGCGCTGATGGTGCATGGGATTGATTTCACGGTCCTGCCTCGTACGCCGTCGCATTTACCTTAGATTTTCGCTTGGCCCGGCCCGGGCCCTCCTGTCAGCCTCCACGCTCTCGCATGGCTTCACGCACTTCGACTACGGACGGATTCCACCGTCGCAAAGTGCTTGTTACGGGAGGTCTTGGGTTCATCGGATCGAATCTCGTCCGCTCACTGGTCAAGTCGGGCGCGGATGTCACGGTGGTGGATTCGATGATCCCTGAGTATGGCGGAAACCACCGTAACCTGGCTGGAATGGAAGGCCGTGTACGGATCAACATTTCGGATGTACGCGATCGCCACAGCTTGCCCCATTTTGTTCGAGATCAGGACTTCCTCTTCAATCTTGCCGGACAGACGAGCCACATGGACTCGATGACGGATCCGGAAACGGATCTGGAAATCAATGCCCGGGCGCAGCTTTCCATTCTTGAAGCCTGCCGCCGGCACAACCCGGCGATCCGCGTCGTGTTCGCGAGCACGCGCCAGTTGTATGGACGGCCTGACTACCTGCCGGTGGATGAGAAGCATCCCCTTCGTCCGGCCGATGTGAATGGCATCAACAAGCTGGCGGGCGAGGGCTACCACCTCCTTTACCATCAGGTGTACGGCATTCGCAGCACGGTCCTGCGACTGACGAATACGATCGGTCCCCGCATGCGCATCAAGGATGCGCGGCAGACCTTTGTTGGTGTGTGGATTCGCCAAATTTTGGCAGGTGAGCCGTTCGAGGTGTGGGGCGGCGCGCAATTGCGCGACTTCACCTACGTCGACGACGCGGTGGAGGCCTTTCGGATAGCCGCCTTGCGACCCGAGGCGGAAGGGCGGGTCTTCAATGTGGGCGGGACGCCTCCGGTCAGCCTTCGTACGCTGGCGGAGACCTTGGTGGAGGTGGGCGGGGGAAAATTCATCTCGCGACGCTTCCCGGATGATCGAAAGAAAATCGACATCGGCGATTTTTATGCCGATGATCGGCTCATCCGTGACACGCTTGGCTGGCAACCCCTAACAAGCCTTAGACAAGCGTTGGCACGGACACTCGCCTATTACCGTAAGGAAGGCGCGTACTATGTTTGAGCTTTTCCTGCTTTTACTCCTGATCGTTTTGCTGCTTTCGAATCCCTGCCGGCAGCGCGGGGATAGCGACTAGGCGCGGTGCTGGGTATCCGCTCCATGTTGCTTCCCGCCGACCCCAAAGCTGAATTTCTTTCACTCGCACCCGAAATTCGGTCGGCGATTGAACGCGTGCTGCTCAGTGGCCACTACATCCTCGGACCTGAGGTGGACGCTTTCGAAGCGGAGTTTTCGCGTTATCTCGGAACAGGCTACACCCTTGGGGTCGCCAACGGCACCGAGGCGATCGAACTCGCGCTCCGCGCCTGCGGAGTGGGACCCGGTGACCGGGTGGCGACCGTGGCCAACACCGTGACCGCCACCGTTTCGGCGATCGAGCAGATCGGTGCGCGTCCGGTCTTGGTGGAGATTGATCCTGCGACGATGGTCATGAGTGCTTCGGCGCTACAGCGAGCCTTGTCCGGTGAGCCGATCAAGGCGGTGATTCCCGTTCACCTTTACGGTCACCCCGCCGACATGCCGGCGATCATGGCGCTGTGCCGCGCTGCTGGCGCGGCGGTGATCGAAGATTGTGCGCAATCGCATGGCGCCTGGGTGGGCGGCCGCCGGGCCGGCACGTGGGGCGACTTTGCTGCCTTCAGTTTCTATCCAACGAAGAACTTGGGTGCGTTGGGCGATGGAGGGGCTGTGTGCACGGCATCGTCTGAAGGCGCGGACCGCGTACGCCGCCTGCGCCAGTACGGCTGGCGCCAGCGCTACATCGCCGAGAGTCCGGGGCGCAACAGCCGGCTCGATGAGATGCAGGCCGCGATTCTGCGGGTGAAGCTTCCCTTTCTCGATGCCCTCAACCAACGGCGCCGGCAGCTGGCAGCGGCCTATAACGATCAACTTGCGGGACTGCCGCTTGCCTGTCCTTTCACGGCGCCGGGGGTCGAGCCGGTCTACCATCAGTATGTCATCCGGACGCCACAACGGGATACGTTGCGCGCGGCGTTGCAGACGCAGGGGATCCAATGCGGCGTCCTCTATCCGGTTCCGGTGCACCGTCAGCCGGCCTATGCGGATGCAACGCTGGCCTTGCCCGAAACAGAGCGGGCTTGTGCCGAGGTTCTTTGCCTGCCGTGTCATCCCGGGATCACCCTCTCTGACGTGGAAACGGTTGCGAAGGCGATCAGGGCGTTCTTTGCTCGCTGATGGCCATGGTCGAAAACCCCGTACTCAGCTTTGTCATCCCACTCTACAACAGTGCGGAAACCTTGCGTGCGGTGGTGCAGGATATCGAAGCCCTGACGGTCGAGGGCGGACACGAAATCGTTCTGGTCAATGACGGCAGTCGCGACGGCACCTCCGCCCTTTGCGCCGAGTTGCTGCGTGCAGCCCGTGTTCCGATCACGGTTGTGGAGCATGCCCGTAACTATGGTGAGCATAATGCCGTGCTGACCGGTTGGCGACACGCTCGCGGCACCTACGTGGTGAATCTGGACGACGACGGCCAGAATCCTCCGGCCGAGGCACTCCGGCTCTACCAGCATGCCGCCGAGCATAAACTGGACGCAGTCTTTGGCCACTACGCGGACAAGCGCCATGCGGCTTGGCGCAATTGGGGCAGCCGGCTGACCAACGCGATCACCGACCGCATCCTCGACAAGCCTTCCGGCTTCTATCTCTCCAGCTTCCGGTGCGTGAGTGCACTGGTGGCGCGTGAAGTGTCGACGAATACCGGTCCATTTCCCTACATCGACGGACTGATTCTTCAGGTAACCCAGAGGATCGGCTCGGTGCAGGTTCGCCATGCGGACCGGGCGGCCGGTGCCAGTGGCTACACGTTTCGAAAGCTGCTCCGCCTTTGGCTGAGTACCTTCGTCAACTTCAGCGTCATGCCTCTGCGCGTCGCGACGATTCTCGGTCTGGTCATGGCTGCTGGAGGGTTCGGCGGTATTGGAGTCGTATTTATCTGGTGGTGGACGGGGGCGGGTCCCGCTTTCGGCTGGGGTTCCCTCATGGCCAGCTTGCTGCTCTTTTCCGGTGTTCAATTGGTCATGCTCGGCCTGATCGGCGAGTACCTCGGCCGGATGTTCCTGACCATCAATCAGCGGCCGCAGTCGGTGGTGCGCGAAGTCCTGCGATCAAACTAGACGGGATCCGGCACGCCCGGAAAAAGTTCGCGCCAACGGGCGAACTCCTGCTCCAGTGCCGTTTCGACACCGGCCTTCACAAAGGCCGGCACAGTGGTCTGAATTCCTGCTGAAAAAAGGATTCCGGCCCAGGCCTCGGAAATCCGCGCCCCTCCGGTGGTTTGGCCCCATTCACGGAGGAGGTAAGCTCGGCACCACTCTTCGGCCGCCAGTGCGGCCAATTCTGCCCGCCAGCGCCGGGCGAGCCGGTAGCTGTTCTGCTCATCGCGGCGTTTTCTTCCAGGCGAGGAGCTGACGTGGTGACGAATGACGCTGCGCAGCGCGACCGCATTCACGCGACCCAGCGCGGCGGCGCGAAAGCACAGGTCGACGTCCTCGCCTCCATTGTGGAAGCCTTCGTCGAAGCCCCCGAGTTGAGTCCAGAGGTCGCGTCCAATGACGATGCAGGCAGCGGTGACGGCGGGAACAATCCGGTGTCCACGCCACCACGCTTCAAGCGCATCGAAATCGGTGCGATGCGCGGGTTTGCCCTTGGCATTGATCGTCATGCCGACGTGATCGACTGCGCCGGTGCGGGCATTGAGCTGCACGTTGCCAATCACGCCGGCCCGGGAGCCAAGGGCCCGCCTAAGCGTGCGCATGGGCTCCAGCCAGCGAGGCGTGAACTCCAGGTCGTTGTTGAGCAGCACAATTTCCTCCCCGCAGGCAGCGGCGACACCGCGATTGTTGGCGCCGGCGTAGCCGAGGTTGCGCTCGTTCAGGATCACGCGGAAGGGCGGGGCGAGCGTGGCCAGCCACTCGCGGGTGCCGTCGGTGCTGCCGTCATCGATCAGGATGATCTCGTGGGTTAGCCCGGCCGGGATCGTTCGCTGGAGGCTTTGCACGCAGGTGCGCGTGAGCTCCAGGCAATTGAAGAGAGGTATGACGAAGGAAACCTGCACCGTGGAAAGGCTGGAGGGCCTGAGCCTCGGTGGAAACGCGAAACGCGCGGCCTTCAGGTCAGGAGCCGGCGAAGGTACTCGCCGTAGGACGACTTGCCCAGCTTGCGCACGTTGGCCTCCAAGCCGGCCCGGTCGATCCAGCCCTGCTTGTAGGCGATCTCCTCCAGGCACGCGATCTTGAGTCCCGTGCGGTTCTCAAGGACGTGGACGAAGGTGGCTGCTTCGACGAGGGAGTCGTGCGTGCCGGTGTCGAGCCAGGCGGTTCCGCGGCCGAAGAGTTCGACGTGGAGCCGGCCCTGTTCTAGGTAGAGGCGGTTCAGGTCCGTGATCTCCAGTTCGCCGCGGGGCGATGGCTTGAGGCTGCGGGCAAGGGCGACGACGTCGCCGTCGTAGAAATAGAGCCCAGGAACGGCGTAGTTTGACTTTGGAGCCTTGGGCTTTTCCTCGAGCGAAACGACCCGGCCGTCCGGGGCAAACTCGACCACGCCGTAGGCGGTCGGATTGGCAACGTGATAGCCGAAGATCGTGGCCCCGGTGAGCCGGGTGGTTGCGCCGGCCAGCGACTTCATGAAGTCGGCACCGTAAAAGAGGTTGTCACCCAAGACCAACGCCGAGGCTTCGCCCGGCTTGAGGAAGCCGCAGTCCGCCGCGATGTGGAAAGCCTGGGCGAGGCCGTCGGGGCTGGCTTGCGCGGCGTAGGCGATCCGAATGCCAAACTGGCTGCCGTCACCGAGTAGCCGTTCGAAAAGCGGTAGGTCTTGAGGCGTCGAGATGAGCAGGACCTCGCGGATTTCCGCCAGCATCAGCACCGAGAGCGGATAGTACACCATCGGCTTGTCGTACACCGGCATCAGCTGCTTGCTGACCGCGATGGTGAGCGGATAGAGCCGGGTACCGGACCCGCCGGCGAGAATGATGCCCTTGCGGGATTGCGGAGCCTTGATTGCGGATTGCGGAGTGGATGCGCTCACTGAGAAGGACGTGGTTGATTAAGGGGGTAGGGCGGAGCGGGGATTCCGCGATTCGCACGCCGAAATCCGCAGTCGGCTCATTTGCCGGTACCGAGGCGCTCGCGGGAATACTTCCGGGCGGTGATGTCCGCGGCCCACGAGCGATGAGTCAGGTACCAGTCTACCGTCTTCTCGATTCCCGTGGTGAAATTCTCGCGCGGCTTCCAGCCGAGTTCGCGCTGGAGCTTGTCGCAGTTGATGGCGTAGCGGCGGTCGTGACCCGGACGGTCGGCCACATAGGTGATCAAGTCCGTGTAGCTGCCACCGGCGCTGCGTGGTGCCTTGCGGTCGAGGAGGGCGCAAATGGTGCGGACGATCTCCAGGTTCGGTTTTTCGTTGAGACCGCCGACATTGTAGGTCTCGCCGACGCGACCCTGGCGCAACACGAGCCAGATGGCGGCGGCGTGATCCTCCACATACAGCCAGTCGCGGATCTGCTGGCCATCGCCGTACACCGGCAGCGGCTTGCCCTCAAGGGCGTTGAGGATCATCAGCGGGATCAGTTTCTCTGGGAAGTGGAAGGGGCCGTAGTTGTTCGAGCAGTTCGTGGTCAGCGTCGGCAGCTTGTAGGTGTGCTGGAAGCTGCGCACGAGGTGGTCGCTGGCGGCCTTGGAGGCGGCATACGGGCTGTTGGGCGCGAACGGGGTTTCCTCCGTGAAGGCCGGGTCGGTTGGCGAGAGGGTTCCGTAGACCTCGTCGGTCGAAACGTGGAGAAAGCGGAAGGCGGATTTCTTGTCGGCTGGAAGCGCGGTCCAGTAGCGCCGGGTCGCATTCAGCAGCCGAAGCGTGCCGACCACGTTCGTCTGAACGAAGGGTTCGGGCGAGTCGATCGAGCGGTCGACATGGGACTCGGCGGCGAAATTGACGATCGCGTCGATCTGATGCTCCGCCAGCAGCCGGCTGATGAGGGTCTCGTCGCCGATGTCACCCTGCACAAAGGTGTAGCGGCTGTCACCGGCCAGATCGGCCAGATTCGCCGGGTTGCCGGCATAGGTCAGCAGGTCGAGATTGACCAGCCGGCCAAGCGGCGAGCCGGACTCGGTCAGACGCTGGCGGATGAAGTTGCTGCCGATGAAACCGCAGCCTCCGGTGACGAGAACATTCATGGGCGATTCGTGGGATGCGGGTCGATCAGGACGCCTTGCGCCAGGCGCGCAGGTCACGGGCGATGGCTTCGTGGACTTCGGTCAAGACGATGCCGGCGCGTGCGAGCTTCGACGAGTCCATCACACAATTGGAGCGCGGGGTCTTGGCCGCGGTGTGCATGAAGTCCGACTCGTCCTTGAAGAACTCGAACTGCTTGGTGCAGACGCCGCTCGCCCGGATGAGGTCGACCACTTCGCGCGTGGTGACCTTGCCGGGGTTGGTGACGTTGTAAGTCCCGAACGGAATGCGCTTTTCCCAGCAGGCGAAGGTGGCGGTGACGAACTCAGCGAGCTGCGAAATGGAGTTCTCTGCCTCCAGCAGTCGCTGGTAGCGCATCAGCTTGGTCAGGTAATTGCGCGGGCTGTCGATCTCGTCGAACGGGATGCGCAGGCGCCAGAGATAGACGTCGGTGCGGCCGGCAAGAACCTCTTCGCCGAGCGCCTTGGTGCCGGAATAGAACGAACAGTTGTTCTGCCGAAATGTGAAATTGGGCGCATCCGTCTCGGTGAAACCGGAGCCATCTGGGCGAGAGCCGGTGAAGATGCAGCCGGACGAAACATGACCCCAAGGCACACCGGCAGCGGTGCATGCATCTGCGATGCGTCCGGGGAGGACGGCATTGCCGAAAAGACAGTCCGTCTTGTGCAACTCACAGGCATCGACATTGGGCTTTCCCGTGTAGCCTGCGGCGTTGATGAGAAATTCGGGACGATCGGCCTTAAGCGCAGCCGTTAAGCGCGCGGTATCGGAATAGTCTAATTCCAAACGCTTTAGATTGCGAAACGGAATGCCCTTGCGGGTGAGCAAGGCCTGATAGGCATGGCCAACGTAACCGGAACCTCCGAGCAGGTAGATCATGGAAGGGACGAAATTAGGCGAACCCGGGCCGGGGCAACAAGGGTATATTTGGCGGAAGCCGCTGGGCTACTTGTTACGATAGTCGCCGCGGCTGAAGTACTTTTCCAGCCAGACATACATGCAGATGAAGAAGTAACGGCTGCCCATTTCCTTGATCTTGAGTTTGGCCACGCCGAATTTCCGGTTGTGCCAGGAGATGGGGGTCACTGTCCAACTGTAGCCGCGCACGATCGCTTTCAGCGGGATTTCCACGGTCAGGTTAAAGTGCGGCGCCAGAAAGGGCCGGCAGCCGTCGATCGTGGTTCGGCGATAGGCCTTGAAGGCATTGGTCGTGTCATTGAGCGGGATCGCGAACATCACCTTGATGAAGAGGTTCGCCAGCCGGTTCACAAAGAGCTTCACGCGGGGATAGTCGACGACGCGCCCGCCGCGAATGAATCGACTGCCTAGGACGCAGTCGAATCCCTGCTCACTCAGCAGGCGCCAGTAGGTGACGGCATCGTCCGGCGAGTCGGAGGCGTCGGCCATCATGATGACCACCGCATCGCCTTTGCTGTGGTCGAGTCCGTAAACGATCGCGCGACCGAATCCGTGCGGACCGGGATTCCTGACTGGGGCGAGGGTCGGAATCTCGGAGCGCAGAGATTCGAGCACCGGCCAGGTGCGATCCTTGCTCCCGTCATCGACGACGACGATCTCGTGAGGGATCGCCTCGCGGGTCAGGGTGGCGTGAAGGGCCCGAAGCGTGGGCGGCAGAGACTCCTCTTCATCGCGAGCCGGGATGACGACAGAGAAAAGGGTCAGTGGAGCAGGGGAACGGGAGGCCATCAGTGATCGGAATGAGTCATCAAATCGGGGCCGAAAGCTCGAGCCACTGTGGATTCGCCTCAGCGTGCGCGGCGATCTCGGCTAGGATCACGGAGGCGTTCGTTTCGGGCTCCCAGCCCCAGACTTTCGCGGCCTTGGCGGAGTCCAAGACCATCCAGGGAATGTCGAATGGGCGTGGCTTCGGGTCGTTCCCGACGGGATGCGCGCCAAAGCGCTGCTCGCACCATGCGCTGAGCTGGCGCAAGGAAAGTGCGGAGGCGCTTCCGCCTGAACAGTTGACCAGACGATGATCGGTGGGGATCGCGCCGGCATTCATTTGGCGGTCAATCAGCGTCAGGAGATCGCGCGGATGCAGGCAGTCGCGGACCTGGTGCCCGAGCCCATCGAAACCGATATAACGCAGCGCGCGCCGGCGCAGGTAGCTGTTGATCCAGTATGAAAAGATTCCCTGGTCTGGACGGCCAAACTGGCCGGCGCCCGCCAGCACACCGCAGCGATTGACGAACACCGGGAGCCCGAAGGTGGCGCCATACTCCAGAGCGAGAGTCTCGGAGGCGAGCTTGGTCGCGCCGTAGAGGGAAACCGGGGCGGCGGTGGAAAAGGACTCGCTGACCCCGCTCGTTGTCAGGCCCTGAGGAAGGTGGCCTCCGCCGGGGCGATAGGCTCCGTCAGTGACGACGACGGGCAAATCAGCCAGCGGCGGAATTGAGTACACGCGGCTGGTGCTGAGGAGAATGAAGCCGGCGCGGTGCTGCTTGCAGAACTCCAGCATGTTCACCGTGCCAGAGAGATTGTGCTCCACCAGCTGGCGCGAACTTGTCTTGCCGTCGACCCCTGCCAGCACGCTGGGGTTGGCCGCGGCATCGATCACGAAGTCGACCGGTGGCAGTGATTCGAGGTCGCTGGCCGCGCGGATGTCACCGTGATGCAACTTGACCCCTAGGGCCTTGAGCTCTGTACGGTTCGACTCGCTGCCGGGGCGGATGAAGTTGTCCAAGCCGTGCAACTCGTGTCCCCGGCCGGCCTGAGCGAGGGCGCGAGCCAAGGTGCTGCCGACAAACCCGCATGCGCCCGTGATCAGGATCCTCATGGGGAGAGGGAAGCAGGGTGCGCAGGAAGGCTAAAGCGAAAAGCGAAGAGGCGGAAGCTCAGGCCCCGGCGGTACGCGCCCGCCAGGCCTCGACGATCTGGCGGATCGTCTCCTCGAGCGACTGCGTGATGTCCCACGATGGGTAGTGAGCGCGCATCTTGCGCAGATCCGAGTAGTAGCAGATGTGGTCGCCGATCCGGTTTTGGTCGACGTAGGTGAAGACCTGGGGTTTGCCGGTGAATTTCTCCGTGATCTTGAAGGCCTCGAGGATCGAGGTGCTGTTCGCCTTGCCGCCGCCAAGGTTGTAAACCTCGCCAGCACGCGGGGCGTTCACGAACGCCGCCATGAACCGGGCGACATCAAGCGAGTGGATGTTGTCGCGCACCTGCTTGCCCTTGTATCCGAAAACCTTGTACTCGCGGCCCTCAAGGTTGCACTTCACGAGGTAGCTGAGGAAGCCGTGCAGCTCCACGCCGCTGTGGTTTGGGCCGGTGAGGCAGCCGCCGCGCAGGGCGCAGGTCGGAAGGTTGAAGTAGCGACCATATTCCTGGACCATGACATCGGCCGCGACCTTCGAGGCGCCAAAGAGGGAATGCTTGGATTGATCAATGGTGAAGGTTTCCGGAATGCCGTGGGCGTAGGCCGGATCGGCATAGTCCCAGCGGGTTTCAAGTTCAGTCAACTTGATCGAGTTGGGGGCGTCGCCGTAGACCTTGTTCGTGCTCATGTGCACAAAAGGCGACTCAGGGCAGGCCTGGCGGACGGCCTCGAGCAGGTTGAGCGTACCGACGGCGTTGGTGTCAAAATCGTCGAACGGGATTGCCGCCGCGCGATCATGCGAGGGCTGGGCGGCCGTGTGGACGATGACGGACGGGCGGACCTGCTTCAGCAGGGCGAGGACGCCGGCCCGGTCGCGGATGTCGAGCTCGTGGTGGACGAAGCCCTTCAGGTCCCGGGCCAGTCGCTGCTGGTTCCATCGCGTGTCACCCTGCGGGCCGAAGAAAACGGCCCGCTGGTTGTTGTCCACGCCATGGATGGTGTAGCCGAGCGTGGCAAAATGGACGCAGACCTCGGAGCCAATGAGGCCAGAGGAGCCGGTGACGAGGAGAGTCTTGGACATGGCGCTGGAGTGAGTGATGAGGACGATCAGAGAGGTTGGAAGCGGTACTTGATCAGGGCATGCATCCAGGTGAGAGGGTCGCGAAACATCCGGATCTTCTTACCCTCACTAAAGGAGCGCGACTTGTAACTGATGGGGATTTCGATCGGCCGATGCCCCTTGCGGACGAGCTTCATGAGGAGCTCCCAGTCGAAGTCGAAGCGGTCGCACTCGAAGCGGAGCCCCGCGATCGCGTCACGACGGAACACCTTGTACATGGTGAAGGGATCGCGGAGCCACACCCCCAGGCAGGTATTGACCATGAAGGTGAAGGTCCAGTGGGCGAGATTGAGGGTGAATGCCCGCAGCGGTTGATCGTCGAATTTTCGGATCGCCCAGCCGCCGTTGCCGTGGCGGCTTCCGAGGACGAAGCTTTGCCGGCCGGCGGCGATCGGGGCAAGCAGGCTGTCGTAGTCGTTCACATCGTATTCCAGATCGGCGTCCTGGATGAGGATCACGTCGCCCGTCGCGCGCTCCAGGCCGGCGCGGACTGCGTGGCCCTTGCCGCGGGGAGCATCCTCGAGGATCAGCTGGACGTCTGCACGGGTCTGGTAGCCGGAGACGATCTCGCGTGTTCCATCGGTCGAGTTGCTCTCGATCAGGATGAACTCCATCTGCCAGCCGGGGATGCGTTTAGCCAGGATAGCATCGAGGGCCGCCTGCACAGTGCCCCGCTCATTATAAATAGGGACAATGACGGTGAGAGTACCGTTGACGATGGGACGGGCAGGGTTGCTCATGAAACGTTCAAGCGAGGCAGGGAACCGTGCGCGCGGCAAGCCGGGCATTGCGCATCGATTCGGTTAGGCTTGGCGCGTGGTCGGGCGGAGGCGCCAGATCAGCCAGCCTGCAGCGATGATCGGAAGCAGGCCCAGTCCGGCCAGGCCCAGCGCGAGCGTGAACCGACGAGGGGCGAACGTGAACTCAATCACGTGGCGCCCGGGACTGGAGATGACGATGCCTTTGAAGGCGTGATTGACGCGCAGGTAAGGCACCGGTTTCCCGTCGAGCACGGCTCGGAAATTTTTGTCCTGCCAGGCTTCGGTCAGAACCGCGATCCCCGCGCCAGGCGTGTCGATGATGAAGCGTGTGGAGTTGGGAGTCAGGGTATAGTCGTGCGCGGGAACGACGGTGCGCCCGGCCAGGGCCGGTCGGAGAAAACTGGGACGCAGCGGCTCGTCCGCAGTCGCGACGGCGAAGGGTAGCCCGTCTCCGTCGGAAATCAGCCGGGCAAAATCACGGACATCGCCATAGGTGCCCAGACGATCCGTGAAAAAGGCCCGAGGCCAGACGGTGTCGCTCCGGTACACATCCAGATCGGCCATCTTGAGGGGCGTGAGCAGCTTGCCGACCTTTCCCTGGTCGCTGCGATAGTCGAGGTAGTAGCCAATATTGAGCGCGTCGTAGCGTTTGCGCATCCGGTCCAGTCCGTCGGTGTGCACCATGAGCCGCCAGTCCCAGACACGATCAATACCCAGCGCCTCGGCCAGCTCGCGAAAACGGGGATTCATCAGAGCTTCCGGACCGCTGATGCCCTCGAAGCGATAGGCCGCGGCCCAGCCGGGAAAGAGATTTCCCTCAATGCCCACCGCCCGCGTAGGGGTCTTCATGTCAGCGCGCACGGCCTCAACGGCCTCGGAGCGGGCGAGCAGCGATGGGCGCTCGGGTGGATTGACCACATAGTCATGAAAGGCATTGCCGACGTGCTGCGTGTGGCGAGCAACCAGCAGCGCACTCAGCGTGGTGAGCAGCAGAACGGCAGGAGCCGTGGCGATTTTGCCAGCCCTCCAACCTTGCAGTGTCCAGCCGGCGAGGAAGAGAGCGGTGGGCAGCACGAGGAGCGAAGCCCAGACAAAAGGGCTGATGGCGAGGGTCTCGCCGAACCCGTGCAGCGTGAAGCGCTCGCCGTCCGAATAAAGCGGTTTGTGCACAGTGTGCGCCGAGCTGATCCAAGGGAGGATCAGTAGTACGAGCAGAATGGCCGCAATGAAGAGATCGCCTCGACCGGAAGGCGTGCCGAGTCGTTCGGCGGCGGCCTTGAAGCCGCTGGCGGCGAGGATCGACAGGAGAACGATCAGGACGAGGGAAAAGCAGTTGTCGATATGCGCGACGTTCCCGAGGAAGGGAACGGCTTGAATCCACTGCGGAGGGACCACGCCAAAGGCGAGCAGCCCGGCCGGGACGCACACCAGAGCGAGGGCGGTGGCGATGCGCCCTGGGTTGCTTGCCCGCCACGTCACGGCGAGGTAGAGGATGCCGCCCAGAATGATGAAGTTGAGCGAAGGATTGGAGACCCGCTCACCCGGCTGCAGCGGGCGATAGAAAATCTCGTCGAAAAGACCGAGCAGGAAGCTCGGGTGGATCTGCCAGGCAGACGGCGCGTTGTAGCTGGTGTAGGAGGCTTTGAGTGCGTCGAGGAAAGTCAGCCAGATGGGCGCACTGAGGAGAATCAGGACGACGCCGGTCCCGCCCGCGGCGGCGAGCGAAGCCAGTCGTTGCCGCCACGACGCATCGTCCATGAGGATGACCACCGTACCGGCGACATTGAGCGACAGGAGCAGCATGTAGGCTTCCTTGGCCGTGCCACTGTTCAGGACCGCCCAGTTGCCCAGCAACAGCCAGCCGGAGGCGATCAGGCGTGGACGCAGGTGGCTGGCTTCGCGGAGTTTGAACCAGCCCACGAGGATCCACGGTGCGTAGCAAAACGTGAAAAAGGACGGATGATTGATCCGGAAGGAGAAGAACCCGAAGAAGGCTGCAGAGAAGGCGACGAGGATGGCGCCGGGCAAGTGCCGGGTGCTCTTGAACGCCAAATAGCCTAGCCCGAAGGCGAGCAGGAACTTCGCGATCAAAAATTTCGCATCCCACGCCCAGGCGCTCCCACTGAAGATGATCACCAGAAAATGAAGCGGGTCTCCGAACATGGACTGACCCTGTCCGATCAACTCGGTGCCGACCGAGTTGTAGCGGAACCAGAGGGGCCACTCACCGGCCAGCAGGGCGTCCCGCTGAATCATGGTGTGCGTCATGTTCTGCCAGAACAATGGGCCGACATCCGAACCCTTCACATCTTCGGTGCGGCGGTCGGTCATGCCCGGCAGGGTGGGGGTGGTGTCGTAGAGCAGCGCTGCGCCGTAATTCGGAGAGGCGAAGCTCTTGCCGAAAAAAATGATGGGATAGTTGCTGATCACCACGGCAACGGCGGCCGCAAGGGCAAGTGCCCGCAGAGGGTGCGATGATCCCGGAAGATGCCGGATCCAGCCAGCGCCCAAACCGCGGCCGGAAGCGGCCGTCAGCAAAGCGAGCGTGATCAGCAGCATCGGAAGCGTCGTGACGGACAACGCCTGCCAAAGCGGGGTTCGGGTGGAAGCCAGCTCAAGATTGGCTCCGAGGGCGACGTCCATGATCGGATCACTGCTTCCGGCGCTGGGCGTAACGGTCAGGGTGTCGCCCTCTTGCACCGCGCGGTCGATCCCTTGCACCGCCTTGAAGTCCCCGGCCGTGAATCGCCGGATGACCGTGCCAGTTGGACTGACCAGGACGGCGCGGGAAAGCGTGACGACGCCAGGCCGATCGGTGGGGTCGAAGCGCAACGCGCGATAATGGCCGGACGGGAGTTCGAAACGTACCTGGCGTGGTGCTCCGGGCACGATCTCGATTCGCTGCGAAGCCTGCTCCGAGAGGCCGGCTCCCGTATCGTAAAACAGTTGGGCGATGCCAAACTGCGTGTTGGAAATCTCGACTTCGAACCGGTAGCGAGGAGCCGTGTCGCTGGCGAACGGCATGAACGGCAGCGTCACAAAGACGCTGAAAACCAGCGCGGCGAGCCAGTGGGTAAAGGAAGGTAGCTTCATCGCGAATCAGCGCGGCCCGAGGCCGCCGCACGGCGTTCAGCAGACCAGCTTGCGATGAGGCCGGCCAGCGTCAAAAAGCTGCCGAGGAAAACCAGGTTTTTTCCGCGCGCCGTCAGGCGCGCCGCCAGACGCGAGAGGCCGGCCATCTCGACGGGTTCGCAAAAGGCGATCCAATCGTCGGCCGTCGAATCCTCGACCAGGACGATGAACGGCTTCGACGGAGTTGCCACGTAGGCGTTGCGCCACGCGCCGGGAACGAGCCCGCCTTCCACTTCGGCGACGGCCAAGGTCTCTCGCGTCGTGGCATCCAACAGTCGCAGGGACGTGCTGGGGGACGACGCGGCTCCCGCGAGCTGAAACACCAGCCAGGCGTGTCGGGATGGTCGCACCGTGCGGCTTTCCCAGCGCGCGGTTCGTCCATCGCCTTGCGAGCCGCGCACCGTACCGTGGAGTGGTTCCGGGGTTTCGCTGGCGAGTCCGGACGGGGCGGGTGGTCGGTACTGCTTGGCGAAATCCGTGGAAATGAATCCGGTGTTAGTCGCTTCCACCAGATTGATGGGCAACCGCACGGAGGCAGGAAGCAGCCGCTGGAGTTCTTCGTGGGCGAGTCGCTCGCTGTAGGCGCCTGCACCCGGATAGGGGATTTGTTCGCTTTCGAGATGGGAGCGCCGTCCTGTGGCAAGGTAGGCCCTGGTCCGGGATTCGCCTTCGTCATGATAGGCGTCCACCCAACCGGAAAGATCGTTGATGATGTTGGTCTTTGTCAGGTGGTACAGGCCGTGTCCGGCCGAGGCGCCCCAGGCCACTGCGGCTGCCGCGCCGATCCAACGGACGATTGGCGCAGGCCGCAGCGCGCTCAGCAGCCAGGCAAGGGCGAGACCGTTGATGACGAGTCCGAGCGCCAGCGTATCCATGTATCGGGATGCCGGATCGCCGCCCCCTGCGCCGCGCGCGTAGGCGGAGGCGATGATCTGTAGGAAGACCCAGCCGCCCAGCCCCGCGAGTCGCACCGGTGCCGTGGCTGCGGAACCCGGGACACGGGCGAGGTAGCGACCCACGATGACCAGCCACGGAAGCCAGAAGAGCAGGGCGGGCCAGTCGGACGTGCTGGCGGGCCAGCGGAAATTATGGACCGCATAGGCGAGGAAATCGCCCACTGACTTTGCCTGGAGCGAAGCGTGGTAGTCGACCGTGACCCGCCCAAACCAGCCTGCGGCCGTGATGAGGCCGGTGAGAACGATCGTCAGCCCCACCTCGCGCAGGGTGCGATGGCGGTAAAGCAATTCGAGCATGAGCACGGCCAGAATCACCGCAGCGGTGAGAAACCCGGATCCCATGCTGAAGAAAGCAAGCACGGCGGAAACGAGGCCGAGCCACCAGCGGCCCGAAAGCGGTGGATGGAAGGGCAGGTACCAAATCGCAAGGGCCGAGAATCCGAGCAGGAAGTACTGTTGGGAGTGAAATCCGGCGATGGCGTTTTGCCAGGCTAGCGGCAGTCCAAAGCACGCAGTCAGCAGGACGAACCAGGGCGCGTGCCAGCGGCTGGGGAGCATGCGTCGTCCGCCAATAAAAAATCCCACGGCGAGCAGCGTATGGATCCCGGCGTTGATCACGCACTGGAGGCGCGAGTCCCACTGGCCATTGAGGGCGACGCCGGCCAGGCCGAGCACCTTCGTCAGGACGATCCGGTGTTCGTTATGAGCGCGGAAAAAATCACCGATGCCCAAGGTCCCTCGTTGCCAGGGAAGGAGAATGTGAAGCCCTTCGGCATCCCATTGGTCCCATTCCGGCAGATCCGATCCGTACCGGTCGATCACGACCAGCTTGAGGCCGACGACCGACAGGAACAGGCCCGCGGCAAGCAGGATGGTCGCGATGGAGACTCGGGAGGGAAGCATGGGCGGGGAACCTCAACACGTCGGTCGCGTGGCACCTGGAGGGCGCGGGTTTCAAGTCAGGAGCTTTTCCGGCGGGGCGGAGAAGCCAGTTTGAAACCTTCAATATCGAGGCTGAAATTCTGATTGTAGGCCGGATCGTTGTCGAGTTCCGCACCCCAGGTGCGGCGCATGTAATCCACCTCGCGGGCAAAGCGGGCGAGTTTCTCGGGCGTGTCCTCGCTGCCGCGGCTTGCGGACTCGTGATGGTAGAGTTCTGCGAAGGGCGTCCAGGTATTGAGATAGCCGGCGGCGCGAACCTTGAGGCAAAAGTCCACGTCATTGAACGCCACGGCGAGTTGCTCGGCATTCAGGCCCCCCACCTGTTCGTAGACGGCCTTGCGCACAAGCAGGCAGGCGCCGGTGACGGCCGAGAAATTCTGCACGAGACGGGCCCGGTTCTTGTAACCGTCGGTGCCGCGGGGATAGCGATAGAAAGCGTGGTTCGCCACCCCGCCGAGTCCCAGGATGATGCCCGCATGCTGGATCGTGTCGTTGGGATAGTAGAGCATGGCACCCACGGCACCGATTTCCGGACGCACGGCGTGAGAGACCATCTCGGTGAGCCAGCCCGGCGTGATGACCTCGAGGTCATTGTTGAGCAGGCCGATGATCTCACCCGCGGCCTGCTTGACGCCAAAATTGTTTAGCGCGGAGTAATTGAACGGATGCGGGTAGCGCAGGACCTTTACGCGTGCATCCCGGGCCTGCACGTCGGCGAACCAAGCGAGTGTCGCGGGCTCGACCGAATCATTGTCGAGGATCAGGATTTCGTAGCGCGCATAGTCGGTTTTCGCGAGAATGCTTTCGACGCACGTACGGGTGAGGGCGAGCCGATCACGCGTCGGGATGATGAGCGAGACGAGCGGAACGTTCGAGGGAACCGGGTAGTGGACGCGCCAGTGGTCGCCCGGAACGGGTTCGAGCGTGGCGGCCAGACCGCGATGCGCGAGGTGGTCGCGCAGGGCGCGCTCGGCGGCGCGGACCGTGTAGGACTTTTCGCCGACCGCGAGGGCGGTCGAACCGGCGATGGCCCGCCAGTGATAAAGGATCTCGGGCACGTGGCGGATCCGGTCCGGGGCGAGGTCCGCCACGACGCGGAGGGCGAGATCCCAATCCTGACTGCCCTCAAGTCCAACGCGGAAGCCCCCGACCGCACGCACCGCGTCGGTCCGAATGACCGACAGGTGGGAAAGACAATTTTGCCCAAGCAGCAGGTCGGGTAAGAAGTCGGGCTTGAAATACGGATCGAAGCGGTGCCCCTGCTCATCGATCTTGTCCTCATCGGAGTAGAGGAACACAGCGGTCGGATGCTTTGACGTTTCGATGGCCATGCGCGCCAGCGCGCGGGGCGAAAGTTCGTCATCGTGATCCAGCAGGGCGACGTACGCACCCTGGGCAATTTCGAGGGCGGAGTTGCTTGAGGCCGAGATGTGTCCGTTGACGGGACGGAAGACCACTTTGATGCGGGAATCCGCGGCGGAGTAGGACTCCAACAGCGGACGGACGTGCGGCGCGGTGGACGCATCGTCGGCGATGCAAAGCTCCCAGTGCGGGTAGACCTGATCGCGCACGGACTCAATCGCACGGCGGAGCCAGCGTTCCGGCGCATTGTAGACCGGCATCACAACCGAGATGAGTGGCGGATCCGCCAGCGCCGCGGCCTCCTCGCGCAGGGTTTGCAGGGCAGCAGCGGACACCGGGTCGTAGAGATGCAACCAACGGGCGTAGGACTCGACTTCCGGTGGCATGGCCGGGTGAAACACCGTGAGGGTTTTTTCGACGAGCGGGTGCCAGTGACCGGCCTCGTCGGCTGCCTCAAGCACGAGGAGGGGCGAGCCGGCTTCGACCACCAGTTCGACCTTGAAACCGCAGCGGGTGGCGACGTCGGCGCCAAGCACGGCGGCGACATCGGGGCGAGCGAGGCCGGCCTGGCCCGCGAATTCACGCCCGCCGACGCGGATCCGTACGTTTGTGGGAGTTTGTTCGTCCGGCAGCAGCGCCCAGCCGCGAACGACGAACGCGCCGGCCGGGAGATGCCAGAAGTGGGGCTCGTCGATTTGGCAGCGCGCTGGGTTTGCTTTCGGCGCGGATACCACCGGAACAACGGCGGGCTCCGGCTTGTTGCCGCCGTCGAGAAACTGGCGCCGCAGGGCGCGCAAAGGAGCCGTGGCCTGCCAGGAGAAGGATTCCTGCATGCGCCGGATTTTCGCGTCGCGGCGGGCGGTCTCCTCATGCAGGCGCTGGGCCGCCTCGGTCGTCGTACGGACGAGCTCCGCCTGAAAATTGTACACCTGCCGGTGCAAGGTGGCAGAGATGCCCTCGAGCTCGCGGATACGCTGGGTGGTGGTCGCGCGGAAATCGGCGTAGCTGGCCTCGAGTGCGGCCTGAGCGCGTCGAGCCTGGTCGAGGGCGGCCGTTAGGTTGGCCGCGTGCTGTCCACCGAGTGCAAGTTGCTCGTTGAGCCGGGCAATGTCCGCCGTGAGCTTTTCTCTCACGGCTTGCCCCACGCTGTTGGCCGCGCCGGCCTCAAGGCGGAGGAGCGTGGACGTCAGTGATTCCGTCGCCTCGCGCAGGATAGCCGCGGCGGGCGAGTCCGCGGGGAGGAGTGCGAGGAGACGATCGCGGATCAGGGTCGGCTGCAGGGCCGCCTCCGAAGCGTGGGCTTCCGCCGCGAGCAGGGTCCAGGGTGCCCGCGAGGGCCGGGCGAGGCAGGCCTGATAGTGGGCGAGCAGGGTTGCACCGATCGGATCAGGATCGAACTGCGCGCGAGCAAAGCGGTGACCGGCCTCGCCGAGCCGGCGAGCGAGGCCCGCGTCATTGAGGATGCGCTTGCATTGGGCGGCGATCTCCGCGGCGTCGCCGGTCCGGAGAAGGAGAGCCTCGACCCCGTCGGTGACCTGCAGGCCGAGGTTGACCGCGGGCATGACGACGGGCCGTCCGGAGGCGAGAAATTCGGGCAGCTTGGACGGCAGGCGGAAGTCGTCGAAGGCCCCGGGCGAACCGGGCTGAACCAGCACATCGGCGAGCGCAAGCAAGCCCGGCAGTTCGGCCTTGGGCAAAAAACCGAGATCAATCGTGAAAGCGGCCCAGTCGAAATCGAGTTCACGGGAAAACTCGGCCGGGTGGTAGCCGGTGCGCATGAGGCGCACGGACAGCCCGTCTCGTCGCAGTTGATGTACGGCGCGCAGCAATGAGGCCACGGCCGGGGCGTTGGCGAACGTCGTGCTGCCGGTGTAGACAATGACGCGCTCGTTCAGCGCGAGTCCCAGCGCATGGCGTTTCGCCGGATCGGCTGGGCGTGGCTGGTAGAGGGAAAAATCAACCCCGGGCGGCAACGTGAGCGTGGGGACTTCGCCGGGCAGGGAATTCCGGAGGGAGTCGATGATCACGGTGGCGCCATCCGCGGTCGCAAGGAGCGCGGGGCCGCGGTGCGGATGGGTCAGCGCGGCGGGCAGGGTCGCATCAAGGGTATCGTCACTGGCCGCTGCGAGGTCCGGGATCGATCGGCCGGTGAACGCGCTGGCGAGGTGCTGCTCGTTGTCCTCCAGATGCACGATGACGCGGGTCGCCGGGTGCCGTCGCTGGTGCGCGAGGATGAAGGTGCGTACGGTCTCGCGCGGGGTCCAAGCGTGGAGAACATCCGCGGGTCGTCCGTCGGGAAAGTCGACTGTGCCGGCAAGTACCTCGGCAAACGTGGCGGCGATGAATCGCGGCTGATGGACGGCTGAGAACGACTCCTTGCTGGAGGGAACCGCGACGATGCAGGCGTGTCCGCGTTCACTCAACCAGCCGGCGAACCCTCCGATGTGGTTCAGGCTGTTGGTGGTGTAGTCGCCGTAGTTGGCGAAAAGGATATTCACGCGGCGGAGGGAGCGATGGCCGCCGGGGGGGGGCGGCGGAAGCGAAGGACCGGGTCGGGTGCCGGCTTAGAACGGCCGCTCGGTGGCCGCGGCCTCGCCGACTTCCTTTGAAAGGGGCAGGGGGAGATTTTCGAAGCCAGGCTGGTAACGATAGACCACGGAGTCCCAGGGGGCAGCCCCCCGGATCGAACGATTCGGCGTCAGGCTCCAGTCCATCAGGGCGACGGCAAGGACGCAGGGATCCTGGATCGCGAGCGAGGAGAACGTCGTTGGCCGCACGGTCAGGGGAACTTCCGAGGATTCGATCCGACCGCGGAAGGCGGCGAGTTCAGCTTCGTCTGCGGAGAGCACGCCGGCGGAAACCAAGCGCGTCTGCACGGCCTTGCCGTCATCGATGCGGCCGGCGCGATGATACGCTTGGACGAGCGTGGTGGCGACGACCTTGGGTAAATTCCGGCCGTTGGCGTACGCGGTGAGCTCCTCGAATTTTTCAAGGTCCGCCGCATGGTCGATAAAGGCGGCGTGGGCAATGGGGGCGGCGTTGGCGGCGGGCTTGTTGCCTTGCGAAGCCCGGTAGCGTTCGACCAGGGCGGTGGCGGCCTCATTTGGTGACGGGAAGAAGGTGCGGGCGACACTCTCGATGTCATCGCGAACATCGAGGTTCTTCAGCGTGTAATGGGCGGTCCGAATCTCATCGCTCGGCGGAAGGCGCAGGGCGGCAACGCGCTGGATGCGAATCTCGCGTTCGATCATCCCGGACAGCACCGCCAGGCGCACATCCTCTCCCGGATGCTCGTTGAGCAGCGTCGTGATGTCTGAACGCGGACGCCCGATGAGGGCATAGGCCTCGCCGAGGATGGGCCAGAGGCGGGTTTGCTCGGCCGGTGTCGTGTTGGCCAGGAGTTCGGCCACGAGCGGAGCGTTGTCCAGGCGTGCGGCCACACGAAAGACGGTTGCCATCAGCAGGCCGCGGTCCTCGTTGAGCAGAGGGAAACCCAAAGCCTCGCTCCAGCGGCGCTGGGCGGACAGGACCTCGACGATGCTCTCGAAGGCGGCGATCTTTGCTTGATCGATGCTGGGGCGCTCGCGGTTGTAGAGAAAGATGGCGTTGTTGACCGCATCGAAGGCGGCGACGCGCTTCTCTTCCAGGCGGGGCAGGAGACGTTCGCGGAAGTATGTCAGGTCGTAGGGGCCGATCTTGAGATCGCCCGCAGCCAGCTTGCGGCCGGTTTCGGTCTGCGGATAGACACGCAGAACCCGATCGATATTGGCCTGCGCACGCCGCCAGTAAAACTGGATGTAGGCGTAGGAGTAGTCCCGCTCGCTGATGTTGCTGACCGCGTCGTTGGCGCGCGAGTAAAGCAGGCTGGCTTCCTGTTCGTCGACAGGCTCAGCGGCTGCCCACGTCAGGGACGTGAGCAGGGAAAACGAGGCAAGGAGGGAAAGGAACGGGTGCTTCCGGAGGACCATGAAAAATAAAAAAGGCAGGCCCCTCACGCTGAGGGGGCCTGCCTTGGTTGCAAAGGAAGAATTTTACAGCTTGAAGCCGGCCGCCGCGGCGTCCTTGGCGAACATCTTCACGGTGTCGAGGGACAGGGCGGTGAGATCGTTGCCAAGCATCTTGGCCGCCTTGGCGAGGATGTCGTGCGGCACCGTGATGATGGCGCAGCCGGCCTCCTCGGCCTGGAAGATGTTGAGGACTTCGCGGGTGGAGGCCCAGAGCAGTTCGGCCTTGGGCTGGTCGGACAGGAGGGCACCGCAGGCGCGGACCATCGGAACCGGATCGACACCCGTGTCCGCGATGCGGCCGGCGAAGACGGAGACCACGGACGGAACCTTGGGATTGAGCGCCTCAGCAACACCCTGCACCTGCTTGAGGGTCAGGAGGGCGGTGACGTTGAGCTTCACACCTTCGGCGGCCAGCTCCTTGATCAGCGGGAGGCAGGAAACGCCGACCGAGTTGGTGATTGGGATCTTGGTGTAGACGTTGTCGCCCCAAGAGGCGATCTTCAGCGCCTGGCGCTTCATGTCCACAAGGTCGTCGGTGAAGACTTCAAGGGAGATGGGCTTCGATTTGACCGTCTGCAGGATATCCTTGGAGAACGCCTCGTAGTCCTTGATGCCGGCCTTGTTCATCAAGGTCGGGTTGGTGGTCAGGCCCTTGATGTAAGGCTTGGCGTAGAGATCGAGGATGCCGGCTTTGTCGGCGCCATCGGCGTAGAGCTGGATTTTGAGGTCGTTGAGTGACTTCATGATAGGATTTTGATTGGGGTTGATTGAGCTTTCGGGGTCAGGTCTGGGCAAGGATAATTCGGGCGGCGTCGGCCATCGTTTTCACGGTGAAGTCCGGTTTCGCGCGCAGGGGTTCGTCATATCCAAAATCAATAAATACGGTGCGGACGCCGGCGTTGGCGCCACAGTCCACATCGCGCCAGCGGTCGCCGACCATCCATGAGCGGGTGAGGTCGAGACCGAGGGTGCGGGCGGCGTCGAGCAACATGCCAGGGCCGGGCTTGCGGCGGGGGTCGGGCGGGGTTTCGCCCTTGCCGGGAGCATAGCAGGCCTCGATGTGCGCAATCTCAGGGATGAGACGACGCAGTTTGGCATGCATGGCCTCGACGACGGCCAGGGACTGATCGCCGCGGCCGACATCGGGCTGATTGGTGGCCACGACCAGCACGTAGCCGGCAGCTGCAAGCTGCCGGCACGATTCGGCTGCGTCCGGGAACAAGGTGAACTCAGCCTCCGTGTCGGGAGGGTAGGGTTTACCGTTGCGGACAACCTGAACGTTGAGCGTGCCGTCGCGGTCGAGAAAGACGGCGGGCCGGAGGGCGGGCATGATGATCGCCGCGCCTCAGGGCTTGGCGACGACGCTCTCCCACTTGGTCTGGTTCACCTTGACGTCCGGATGCGAGACCCAGAGGTGCCAGATGACGGCTTGGAAGGCCTCGCTATGGGGCGTGATGTTGTTCGGGTTGACCGTGGGGACGATCACGCAGGCGTCGGCCTGCTGGGCGGTGTAGCCGCCGTCCTTGCCGACGATGCCGATCACGCGGGCGCCGACCTGCTTGGCGAGCTGGATGGCGGAAATGAAACCGGGCGAGACGTTTTTCTCAAGGTTGCCGCCACCGACGGAGAGAATGAGGAGGCAGTCCTTGCTGTTCAGCCGGGAGCCGCGGAGCCACTCGACGAACACGCTGGCCCAGCCATCGTCGTTGGTGCGAGCGGTCAGTTCGGAAACGTTGTCGGTCGGGGCGTAAACCTCGAGGCCGGCGATCTTGCGGAAGTCATTGACCGCATGGGAGGCATTGGCCGCGCTGCCGCCGACGCCGAGGATGAAGAGTCGGCCGCCGCGATTGCGGACGCCCACAAGTTCCTGGGCGCATTTTTCGCAGTGCTCGGGATTGATCTTGGAAACAATCTCGGCCGTTTCCTTAAGGTGCTGAATGGAGTAAGACATGGTTATGAGCGTGTGATACGAGTGTGGGCGGACGTTAGAGCCATTTTCCGCCGGTTGGCGATGCTGAGATTGCCTGCGGTTGTAAATAGAAGCAGGGAGAGACCATGAATTAGCACCACGCTGTTGAGGTGGAAGACTTTGGATGATTGTGGTAACCAATTAAAACCGGTGATGAGAGGGTCGTTGACAAGCGATTTGCCGCCGTCTGCTTCAGGCGAGTACGATCAATGAGCTTCCGCCGGTTCATGGCCCTTGTCTTGGCCGCTTCGTTCCTTCTTCGACTATTCCTCGCATGGAACGGGGGGCAGGGCTACTGGCCTGATGAGAGCAGGTACCAAGGATCGAAGGACGCGGTATCCGCTGCCATGGCGGGAAATTGGGAGCAGGTGGGGGGGGCTCTGTTGGGTCAGGCGGACCACCCTCTTTTCCGATGGGTCGGATTGCCCGCGGCGCTGTGTGAGTATCTTTTCGGGTCATCGCCTTTTCTCGTTTCGGCTTACTTCGGTCTTTTCTCAGTTGCCGCCCTCTACCTGGTCGGACGCGTGGCGCGACGGGCTGGCGCGGGCGAACGTGAAGCAGCCTTGGCCGTCCTGATGATGGCAGGGGCCGGTAGCATGGCCTATTTCTCAAGGCACTATCTCCCGTATGATAGCGCGCTCTGTTGTGTCCTCCTCGCGCTCGATCGGGCGGTGCGAGGTAGGTCGGGGTGGGATTCTTTCATTGCCGGCATCCTGGCGGCGGCAGGCTTCCTCGTGTATAACGGCTACTGGTTGCTGGCTGGCGGGGTGTTGGTGCTGCATGTGATGGACGCCCAGACCATGGCGCTTGCCGTGCGGAGATTGATGTGGTCGGGCCTCGGGTTGATCGCTGGTGTCGGAACTTTCGTCGGCGCGGCATTCGCGTTTGGGTACAATCTGGTTGATCGTGCGCGAGCCAACGCCGGCACGATCACGCAGGGCGATTTCGGGGACGGCGCCCGGCTGATGGGTGAGTACCTCTGGTGGGCCGATGGCGTTTGGGCCCTCGTTTGGGCGGCGGCTTTGCTTGTTGCCGGCTGGCAGCTGGCAACAAGGCGCGCCTCGCGGCGACTTTTTTGGTGGGTGGGTGGATCTGTGTGGCTGAGCCTCGGCCTGGTCGTCCTTTCGGATGTGATCCCGATATTCGTCGTTTACGGGCGGCTCGTGCGGGGTCTGGTGCCCTTTCTCTGTCTGGCTGCGGCCTGTGTCGTGGAGGGCGGGCTGGCGCGTATCTCGGTTGCCAGTGTGGTCCAAGCCTTCCGCGCCGTGTCTTTGGCCGCAGTCGCGCTGGCGTTCATCAACCTCGGGCCGTTGGTGCGGCAGACGTTTCCGGCGGATTTTCTGCGCCATGCGGATCTCGAGTCTCGCCGTCTGCAGGCCATCGACGGCCGGGTTTACAGGGTGGTCAATGCGGGTCACCTTTGGGGTGAGGATCTCGCACGGCCTGTTCCCGCCGGTGAGACGGTGCTGTGGGCGCGTCATCCGCTGCAGTATCTGCCCTATCAATACGAAGGTTTTTCGCGTGCCCAGCGTTCGGCCCTTAGGCAGGGGGATCCCTCCATGCGTCTGGTCCGGCTGCAGGAGGGCTCGCTGCGGCTTTTGGGTCCAGACCCAGAGGGGCTTGCGCCGTACCCGGGGCCGCTCCGGCTGAGGGTTCGGCTTCCAGCCGGCGCGACGGGCCGGGCTGAGCCCCTGGTCACAGCTGGCGTGCCGGGTGCTGGAAGCCTACTCTATGTCGTTTACGAGGACGATGCGCATATTCGACTGGGCTTTGACAACTGGGGCTTGGGCAGCGTCGTGAGCGAACCCATCGGAGTCGACTACGGAAAGGAGCACGAACTGATAGTCAGCACGGGCTCGCTGCTGCCGCCTCATGCGGATACCCGCAGTAGTCGATCCGTGGCGGATCTGAGCCAACGTCTGCTGGTCGTTCTCGATGGCGCTGTCGCCCTTGCGCGTCGGATGGACTTTCATCCGACGGCGGCCGCCGACATCGTGATCGGCCGGAATCCGATCGGGGCGACATCGGCGCGCACCGAATTCACCGGGGTTATCGCAACGCTGGAACGTATCCCGCCGGCGGAGACGGTTCGTTGGCTCCCTTCCTTGCAGGGACTGGCCAGTCAGCGTGAACCGAGTTGGGCGGGTGCAGTGGGTCCGCTGAAGCTGACCCTTCACCTGGCACCGATCCGTCCGGGGTTGAGATCACCGCTCTATTCGAACCAGAGCGCCGACGGCGGGCAGACGCTTTGGCTGGAGCAGATGGATGAAACCCGGATCCGGGTGGGCCTTGAGCATACGGGTGAGGACCGTGTCCGCTGGTCTGAGCCGGTGGACGTCCGCCGCGATCGCGTAGCGGAAATGGTCCTCTCCCTGGGTGACCTCATGCCGTCACCCGGGAGCCCCCTCTTCGCTGAACACCGGAATTGGTTGCCGCTCACGAGCCTGACATGGGTGATGTGGGACGGGCGCATCATTCTCCGCCATCAAGAGATCGCGCCGGTGGGTTCGACGATCGACGCGGCGCTTTTTCGCCAGGTGGTTCCGGCTCTTGAGCAAAACGGGGCCAGCGAATTCATCGGGGTGGGAATTCAGGCCGAGACCGTGGATCCCGACTGGCTTTTGGGGCAGGAACGCCGCTTGTCGGTCGTGCTACCGCCCGCTGCGGCGGACTGGGCCGGATTTTCCGGTCCGATCGAGTTCATTCTGAGAATGCCCGACGTGTTTCCGACGGGGAGCCTGGCGGAGCCCGTGGTGGTGAGCGGCGTCAGTGGCGCGGGTGACTTCGTGAATATCCACTATCCGGCCGGTGGCGGCGTGAGGATCGGCTACGACCACTGGGGCCGTCGAGAACCGGTGCTGTCGGATGTCTTGGATCTGAGTCCGGGGCGCGAATACCGCTTCACGCTTTCGGCTGGCTTCCTTTTTCCTCCGGACACGTCACCCCTTTACCAACGGCATCCGGAATTTCGTTCCGCGATGTCGCAGGTGAAGGTCCAGATCGATGGACGGACGATCCTGGCCGCGGAGGTGGAGGGTCATCGAACGCGGCCGGAAGACACACTGTTGGGCCTCAATCTCATCGGCGGTTCAACAACATCCCGGCAGTTTTCGGGATCCATCCGCGGAGTGCGGAGTGCATCCGAACTGGCGGAGTCGCCGGGAGCGGGAGGGCTCATCGCGCCGTGACCGTGAATCCGAGGGGCTTTCGACCGTATTTTTCTAGGCAGTGGAGGTAGACCCAGTTTTCGTTGTGGTGATAGAACTGGGCGAAGGCGGATTCGGAGATCCGTCCGGGATTGCCGAGGATCGGTCCGAAGACCACCAGCGCGTTTCCTGCAAGCACGGCGGCCAGCATTCCCGTGCCGGCGAGTTGAAGGCAGCGGTTCTGCGTCGTGAAGTGCTGCCACCAGCGTGCGGAGAAAAAGATAAAGACAGGGAAGAGGGGCTGGTAGATTCGCGAGATCCAGGCGCCGCGCATTTGCCAGCCTCCGTAGTCGGGAGCGAGGTGGTTGAAGGCGAAGATGCCGATGCCGACCAGAAGCAGGCAGATCTCTGCGCTCGTAAGTCGGACACGCGCGCTCACCCTATTGATGGCCAGTACGGCCAGGGAAAGGGCCGGCAGGAAAAAGAAATTCGAACCGAACGCGACGACCGCGGCAATTTCAGGCAGCGCGGCCAGCCGCGCGCCGAGAATCTCCGGAGTCAGATTCCGGTAGGCGTTAAGAATTTCGCTGTACGCGTGGGTGTTGCTGGTCGTCAGGGATTGTTCGAACACACCTGAGAGCAGCGCGAACCAGGCGGCCGTGGGCGCGAGCTGCAGGCCCAGCGACATGCCTGCGGCGACGAGGCGGCGCTGCCCGACGAGTACCAACAGCGAGGCTGGCAGAAAAAACACGGCCAGATCGTAGGCGAGATAGCCCACGCCCATTGCGAGGGAGACGGCGGCGAACTCAAGCCCGCGAGCCTGGGTCAAGCGTTCCACGCCCAGAAGCAAAAGCAGACTGACCGGGGCGATGAGCGCGTAGGGGTAGGGCAAGCCACCCCAGTAGGCGGCACCGGGGTAGAGCGCGATGAGCCAGGCTGCGAGAATGGCCCCCTGCTCACCGATTCGACGGCGCAAGGCGAAGGCCGTGATCAGGAGACCGGCCGCATTGAAGACCAGGCTGGCAATCGTGCCGCCAAGCTCAAACCCCGCGATCTTCATGAACGGCCAAGCCAGTGCAGGGAACAAGATGCGCCGGAGCATGAGGGCCTTGTCCCACGTCTCCCGGGGCGCTCCGTCCACGAAATCGAAGAGTGCGTGGAAATGAATGTGATCCGGGTTGTAGAGGTAGCCGGTAGCGGGATCCTGGTGGGGGAAGGTGGTGATGGCGTAGGGAGCGAGGGTGCCGGTGTTGCAGTACAGGCCGGCCAGCAGCATGAGCGTCGAGGCACCGATATGGACATTCCATGCCCGCTCCGTCGGGCGGGTCCTGCCGTCGCTGACCGGAATCCGTCGCGTCCGTACGGCCAGGCCCGCGAATGCGACGATGAGGGTCGCGATACTGAGCTGCCCGATGAAGCGCGAGTGCAGGACGGGATAGCTGATCGAATACGAATGCCCGTTGGTGCGTGGATCCGAGTTGTACTCGGTCGAAAACAGGATGGCGCCGGGGAGATGGGTGTAGCGCTTTCCTCCCACCACATGGAGCTCGATGGGGTCTGCCAGCGGATTGCTGTACGGCTTGCCGTCCTCCATCAGGCGCACGGCACTACGATTGACGAGAGGACGGTTCGGCTCGCTGCCACTGAATGCGACCGAAAAGACATGGGCGGCATGTCCGGGATCGTGGCTGATCCGTTCGGGCGTCAAGACCTCGGTGCGGCGGGGGAGGACCGGCCATGCATAATTGTGGAAGACGAGCAGCAGCGCGCCGAGCGCTGCCACCAACAGCACCGCATCAAGGCCAGTCACGCTCCGACCTGGCTGGACGGCTGGCGTGGGGCAGCGCGGATCCATGCAGTCGTTCAGCTCGTCCGGTGACCGGTGCGGATCAAACGGTCGAGCTCAGCCAGACCTTCGTGTGAGCCGATCTCGTAAAAGCGTTCGCCGATTTCGTAGCCAGCCAGCTCATTTTGTGCAACGAGCTGCTGATAGACCTCGGCCAAGTCCACGGGTTTATCTGTCGGCCAGCCCTTGAAGGCCGAGGCGCGCAGGAGACCCAGACCGTAGTCGATGTGGTGCATGTCAGGCACCTTGTTCTTCTTATCGTAGACCTTGATGCGACCGTCGGTGAACCAGACGTTACTTGCATCGTAACGGCCGTGGTTTTCGAAGACGGTCATGAGACCCTGCTTCCCGGAATCGAGGAAGGACTGACCCACGCGGAGATAATCGATTGGGAGATAGCTGTCGCCGTAGAGAATATAGAATGCGTCGCCCAGCTTGGGCAGGGCCCGGATCAAGGCGCCACCGGTGCCGAGCAGGGTGGGGCCATCAAAGGAATACTCGATGCTGATGCCCCATTTGGAACCGTCCCCGTACTGATCGACGATCATTTCCCCGAGGTAGCCGACGCAGAGCACGACGCGCGTCAGGCCCTGTTTTTTCAGCAGCCGGATCTGGTGCGAGAAAAACGGCTCGCCGGCGACTTCAACGAGGAGCTTGGGAATCTTCTCGGTGATGGGCCGCAGGCGCGTCGCCATGCCGCCGGCAAGAAGCGCGACGGGAAGATTGGCGGCGGCGGAAACTCCGGCGGCGGTCATGGAGCGTCAGTTCTGGGCCACGACCTTGCTGCCCTCGAAATCGAAGCGGAAGCGGACCTCCTGCAGGCCCTTTTCGCGCATCGCGTGACGCAGCTTCTTCTTGTCGCCGGCGTAGAACATGAGGAAGCCGCCACCGCCGGCGCCGATCAGCTTACCGCCGAGCGCACCGTTCTGCATGGCGTAGTCGTACCATTCGTTGATGTGTGCATTGCTCATGCCGGAGCTGCGCGCCTTCTTGCGCTGCCAGTGGACGTCCATGAGACGGGCGAACTCCTCGAGATTGCCGGTTTCCAGGCAGTCGAGCGACTTGTAGCCGAGTTCCTTCGTGAAGTGCAGGTTGTCGAGCATGGCCTGGTCGTTGCTCTTAGACTTGTCGTTCTGGTCCTTGAGAATCGACGAAGCGCTGCGCGAGTAGCCGGTGAAGAAGAGGAGGAGGTTGTCCTCGAGGTTGAAGTGCGTCTCTTCGGAAATCTTGCAGGGGCGGTATTCGACGCGGCCGTCCTTGTGGAAGGTGAAGGCCGTGATGCCGCCGATCGCTGCGATGTACTGATCCTGCTTGCCGATCGGCTCGCCGAGCTTGTTAAGCTCGATATCGCAGGCCTGCTCCGCCAGCTCTGCCGGCGAAACGAGGTTCTTCTTGTAGGTGTGCAGTGCCTTGAGCAGGGCGGTGGTGAAGCTGCCGGAGGAACCGAGGCCGGTGCCGCCAGGAATGTCCGCCATTGAGGTGAGTTCGAGGTGGGGCTCGGTGACACCGGTGAGCTTCATCGCCTCGCGCACGATCGGGTGCTCGATCTGGTCGACCGACTGCACGCGCTCGAGCTTGGAGTACTTGATGATGATCTCCTGCTGGAACGTACGGTGCTGGGTCAGGTAGACGTATTTGTCGATGGCCGCGGCCACGAGGAAACCGCCGTGCTCCCGGTAGTAGGAAGGCAGGTCGGTGCCGCCGCCGCCGAGGGATACGCGCAGGGGAGAACGAGTGATGATCATGGAAGTGGGTCGATGAGGTCGGAGAGCTGGGCAGTTGGCTCAGAGCCCGGCGGTGTTTACGGAATAGCCGCTCTTTTGGTAGATCGTCTCAACGATATCAAGAGTGCGGATACCCTCGTCCAAGCCGGGTGCGGGCTCGCGTTGCAAGCGGATGTCGTCGAGGAATGCCTCGGTTTCGAGGCGCCAGGAGTCGTCGCCACGCACGTACTCCCAGATGGTCGTCTCCGGCGGGCCCATTTCGGGCAACATCTTGTAGTAGGCGAGCCGCTCCGGTCCGTAGCTGCCGCCAAGCCCGTCGATCGCCAGCTTGGCGTCGCGACCGTAAATTTCGAGGGAGAACAGATTCTTCCACTCGCTGCAGCTCGCGTGGAGCCAAGCGGTCTGTCCGGCGGGGGTGCGGAGACTGAGGAAGGCGTTGTCGTCGACCTTCATGTCCCAGAAACTCGTGGTCGCGTGGCCGTCGACTTGGTTGAACGAACCGAGGAACCAGCCGGCCAGATCAATGAGGTGAACGCCCTGGTCAATCAGCTCGCCTCCGCCCGAGAGGGCGGGATCAGCACGCCATTCGCGGTCGTAGCCCTTGCGGCCTCCGTGCCCGTAGCGCGCGCGCAGGTACATCAGGGGACCGAGTGCGTCCGATTCGAGGAGTGCCCGAGCCTTTTGAAGCGAGGGATGGTAGCGGTGGTTGTAGCCGATTCGCACGCGGATATTTTTCTCGCGGGCGGCAGTGGCGAGTATCCGCAGCTGCGCGGCATTGAGGGCGCCGGGCTTCTCGACGAGGACGTGCTTGCCGGCACGGACCGCAGCAAGCGCGACCGGGGCAAGAGCGGCGTTCAGGGTCGAAATGATGACCGCCTGGACCGATGGGTCGGCCACGGCTTCTTCATGACTCGTCAGTGCCCGGCAACCCGGAGCGAGTTTGGCGAGGTCGGCGGCGCGGGCTGCCTGAACGTCGCAGGTCACGCGCAACGCGGCCCCTGGCATGGTGACCAGGGCCTGGGCGCGTTTGCGGCCAATCAGGCCGCAACCAATGATGGCAAAGCCGAAAACGGAAGTGGGTGCAGCGGACATGGAGGGCAAGCGTTGCGGTCTGGGCTGGGTCTGTCGAGTCCGGGCGCTTTCCGGCGGAATCAGCCGTTGAAGTCGAGGGAACGCTCTTCCGGCAGGATCCGGCGCAGGGTGTAAACATCGCTCTTGGCGAGAGCGGCCGCGTGCCGGCCCAGCCTGGCCCAGGGATCCCAGACCGCGGCCAGCAGGCGTCCGCTGACGCGGTCGCTTTCGGCGGAAAGCAGCCAGTCGACCAGGCCGATGGTTTTCTCCAGCGCATTGCTGGTCGTGGCTTTTTGCTTCACGGCGGTGTCGTACTCGGCTTGACCGACGATCGTGGGCCCGAGGGCGATGACTTCGTCGGTCAGCCGCGTGTTGATCGCACCGGGTGCGATCGCGTTGATATCGAAGGGCGCATCCTTGGTCTCCGCGGCAATCGTTTCAACGAGACGGAGGATGCCGGTCTTGGCGACGCCGTACGCAGAGAAATTCACGCGGGCCTTGGTGCCGCCGCCGCCGGAGAAGCACACGGCCTTGGCGCGGCGTGGAGCTTTTTGGAGCAGCGGGTGGAAGGCACGCAGCGGGAAGTAGCTGCCGTCGAGATTGGTCCGGACGGTTTGCGACCAACGCTCAGGATCCGCGGAGAGGGCAGGGCTGATCTCTCCCTGAATGCCCGCGCAGAGCACGATGCCGTCGAGATGGGGCCAAGCATGCTTAACAGCGGCGGCGGCGGCGGCCACCTGCTTCCAGTCGGAAACGTCGGCTTGCGAGGATCGGAAGGACGCTCCTAGGCGTGCACCTAAGCTTCCTTGATCGGAGCGGGCGATGCCCCAGACCGAATGGCCTTGGGCCAAAAGATGTTCAGTGAGGGCGAGTCCGATGCCAGAACTCGAACCGGTGACGACCAGATTCATGGCTTAATCAACAAGAGGTGTTCCAGCTCAGGCTTTGATGCGAGCGACGGCGTAGTCCTCGCGGATGGTCGGAGGCAAACCCTTCGTTTCCGGCGTGTGATCCAGAATCCAGAAAGCATCCATGCGTGGCTCCTCGCGTCGGGGCTCGTCCATGAAGAGCAGCTCAAAGCTCACCGAGGTTCCACTCTTTGATTCCTGCCGGCGCACAGAGGCGATCTTGAAGCGCTCGCCGACGCGAACCACGCCGAGAATGCGCACGCCGGGGATCGAGGCGCCGATGTTCGCGGGTGTGACTTCGGCGGGAAGCTCCGGAACCGTCGCCTTGGCGCCGACGAGGGGCCACGACGAGTCCTTGTCAGTGAACTTGAAGATGTAACAGTCGCGCTGGAAAATGAACTCCTGTCCGGGCAGGTGGTTGTATTCAGGCAGGCCGTTGACGTAGGCCGTCTTGATTTCCTCCCGCGGCCAGAAGGCAAAAACGGCGACCGCCACGCCAACAATGGCTGCAATGATCCATTTCATGCTAGGCACGAAACAGGGCTGGCGCTTTTTGCCAAGGCTTTCGTGCCGTTGCACAACGAGGGACTCGCCGGCTCAGAGACGCTGATGAGACGTTTTGCGCTCGCGTGGGACCGCCAGCACTGCGGCACCCAGCCCCATCAAGGCCACGGTCCATCCTACGAGCGTGATCCAGTAGTGAACCTCGAGGAGCAGCGGCGGTACGTACTTGATCGTGATATCGGCGTGCCCGGCGGGAATCCTGAACATGACGCGGTTGTCGGCGGACCGCTCGGCCTGAACGGTTTGTCCGTTAATTCGCGCGCGGTAGCCCGGCAGCCAGATCCGGGGAGTTTCGAGGTAGGCAGGGGTTTGGGCGTCGGTCATTACGCGATAGGGAACCCAGGATTGGACTGCTACAGGGAGATCGGAACGCCGGTAGCGCCAGAGCTCGAATCGGGCGAAGGCGTAACTCGGCGTGGTCGCGCGTTCCGGCGCGATGACCGTGAGTTCAACCTGCTCCTGACCGGGGCCGGGGTTGAAGAGCGAGATGACACGCGAGCTGGTCGGAGTCGTGCCAAATCCATTCGGCGGAGGTGCCGGGGGAACATTGATGCCCACGCCGGAATCAGGGAGCATGTACTCGCGGAAGAGTCGCGGGCCAGATATCTGAAGCACGGCGTTGTCCTGCGCCGCAAGTGGTGTGATGTGCAGGGCGATCAACTCCCCGGCTGCAAGTTCCAGTTTGGGCTGGATTCGGTAGTAGATCGATCCGTTGTCGTTGACCGCCTCAAACTCACCGGACGCCAGGAGATCGTCACTTTCCGCTGCTACGTCACGACGAGCGGTTGCGGCGCCATTGTGCGCAATGACGGTACCGTCTGGACTCAGCAGACGATGTTCGAAAACGGGATCGATGTAACCGTGACTGAAATAGCCGGGCGCGAACTCGAACGGGCTGAAACTGTAGCGCGAAAGAACCACATTGTGCGGTGCAAGCAGTCGTTGGCTATGGATGCCCATCGCAATGGGCTGCCGGGCACTGTTGACCAAGCGCGCACCTTGGTAGCCCGACCACGCGAGCAGGACGAGTCCGATGGCGACCGTTAATCTCTTCCACTGACCGCGAGAAGGGATCGTCACCTGTCTAAAGACGGCTGCGACGGAAAAAATGATCAGGAAGATCAGGACTGGAACCAGTCGCTGTCCGGGCCAGATATTCGTGGCCTGGATGACCACGGGAGGCAGGTGAGACCAAAACCATTCCGACCAGCCGGGTATCGGCAGGATCAGTGTCAGGACGGTGATCGTGGCGAGACCCAGGGCTCCAGCTCCTGCGGTTCGGATTCGTGGGTACAGGATAGCCGCAGCCGAGAGCAGCAAGAGTGCCGCAAGCCCGACCTGAAAGTCCGACTCCCTGCGCAGCCCCTGGCTCAGCCAGGTGAAATTGGCGGGAAAGGCCTCAGTCAGCTGGCGGAAGGCGGCTCCGCCGTCAGCGGCTGCCCGGTTTACGTTCTCCAAACCCAGCGCTGAGTGGATCGAGTAGCTGCCCAGCAGCGCGAAGATGGCAACGGCCACCGCGGCCCGACGAATCAAGGATGATGATCGCTTGATCAGGGCAAGGATGGCTGCGCTGCCTCCCACGACCACCGAAGCCCACAGCGCGACGGGCGTATGGGCGAGCCAGAGGCCGGCCGTGCCGACGCCGAGCAGAGCGGGCCCTAGCCGCCGGTTGCTTTCAAATAAAAGCCACAGGCCGGCCGCCACGAGCGGAAGAAAAGGCAGCGCCATGAAGGTCATGTACTGGTCCCGGCCATGAATGGGCATAAGGCAAGCAGGGCTCAGGACAACCACCGCGGTCAGGCCGCAGGCGATCCAGCCGGCATGTCGGAGCAGCAGGCGTAAGCAAAGATAGGTTGAGCCGGTGAGAACGAGGAAATTGAGGGATAGGGTGAGATTCTTCACGGCGGCCGGCGTTAACGTCCGCAACGTCACGGCATCGACGAGGCCTCCCGCGTGTTGGAACCAAGGAGCCAAGCGGAGCGGAGAAAACGTTCCGTTGAACGCATACTCGGTTGCGCCCAACCAAACCGGGAATTGTCCCCGACGGATCTGCTCAATGAAGTCCCCGAGCATCAACGTGTACCAGTAAGCGTCGCCTGCGCCGATGGGGTGGACGCGGTGGAGCGCGGAGCCCAGCCAGCAAGCAAGCAGGGCCAGACCAGCCAGACGCACCCGCTCCCACGGATCGCCGTGAGAACAACGTAAGGCCAGCCGCCGCATCACCCCGAAAAAGCAGGTGATCGCGCACGCAAGCCACAGTGAAGGCCCCCAGCCTGCAGCTGAATCCTCAATCCCGCCCAGCAGGCGGACCGTGAGAAAAAGAATTCCGAGCATCCAGATCGTTCGAACCCCCCGCCCGCGGTTCGCAAGCAGCCGGCCAGCTGTGCGCGCGGCCAGTGCGGTTCCGATCCCCACGGCGCCCGCAAAAGCCCATGAGGCTTCTCCATCATATCGGCGGAAAAGCACGAACAGGTAGGCGGGGATGCCCCCGCTTACAACGTCCAGCAGCAGTTGGCTCACGCCTACGCCGACAAACGACGGCCGTGGAGCCTGCAGACCGACGTCAGGCATTGATTCGCTCCTCGATCACATACCGCGGACGCTGCCGCGATTCATCGTAGGTCCGCCAGATGTATTCGCCAAGAATGCCGAGGATCACGAGTTGCACACCTGAAGCGATCAGCACCACGCACATCAGGGCCGGCCAGCCTTGGACTGGGCTGCCCCACCACACCGCTCGAGCGGCGATGAAAAGGGCATAGCCAAAGCCAGTGAGGGCAAAGAGTATGCCCATGAGTGAAGCCGCCCGGATGGGCGCGTAGGAAAAACTCGCGAGTGAATCGATCGCCAGCTTCAGCTTTTTCCGGAAGGTCCAGTTGGACTTTCCGCTGTGGCGCGCCGCCTTGGTGTAGGTGATGAAGCTCTGGGTGAAGCCCATCCACTGGATGAGGAGGAGAACGGAGGTGTTTTTTTCCGGCGCCATCCGCAACTGGTCGAGCACGCAGCGGTCGACCAGCAGGAAGTCGGCGCCCTCGCGTGGAGGCTGAACGTCCGCAAACCGGCGCATGAGTCCGTAGTAGAAGCGGGCGAAGAATTTGTCGGAAGCCGGAATCCCTTCGCGCTCGGCGCGCACCGCCCACACCGTCTTGGCCCCGGCCCGCCATTTTTCCACCAACAAGGGGATGGTTTCGGGTGGATCCTGCAGATCGGCTGCCAGAATGACGGCGGCGTCACCGGTGGCATGTTCCAGCCCGGCGGCAAAGGCACGATGGCTGCCGAAATTCTTGGCGAAACGCAGCATCTTCACGCGGGAATCACGCGCCGCGAGTTCGCGCAGGAAAGCCCGCGTGCCGTCCCGTGAGTGGTCGTCGACAAAGACGAACTCGGGTTCTAGGCCCAGCGCTGTCCAATCGAGCGCCGTCACGCGCTGATAGAGCAGGGGAAGGTTGCCTTCCTCGTTGTAGGCCGCGACGACGACGGAGAGCTTAGGCATGTCCGGGTTGACTCCAGGTTTCAATGTCCTGCCGTAGATCCCGCACGATCCGGGCGGGCACGCCGACGACGAGTGAATACGGGGGAATCTCGGCATCCTCCAGTACCACGGCGCCGGCGCCGATCACGCTGTGGTGACCGACCTTTGCTCCCATCTGGACGACGGCGTTGGCACCGACGAAGACATAGTCACCAATCTCGGTCGGCTTGCGATCAACCTCGGGATAACGCCGCTCGGTGACGCATCGACGGACCGTTGAATGGCTGAGGATCTGCGCGCCTGAGCTGATGTTGCAGCCCCGGCCGATGCGGAGGCCGCCCAAGCCGTCGATCAGCGTGAACGCGCCAATCCAGGTGCCTTCGCCGATCTCAGGCGAACCCGCCACCCAGCAATGGGCGTTGTAGGGATTCGCAGGCAGAGGCGGAGGAACTGGTTTGTCCATGACGGATCAGCGGGGAGCGAGTCGAAGCACGGCGTCGATCACGCGGTCGATCTCAACGTCCGTCATCTGGGTGTAAAGGGGCAAACAGACGCACTGGTCGCTCGCGGATTCGCTTTCCGGAAAAGACTGTGGGCCGAAGCGCGACGTGTACGCCGGTTCGCGGTGGATCGACATGATGCCGCGGCGTGAGGCGATACCTTCGTCGAGCAGGCGCTGCATGAACGCATCGCGCTGGACGACGTCCTTCGTTGCCAGGCGGATGAGGTAGGTTTGCTGATTCCAGCGCGCGTCTGGGGGTTCAGAGAAGAGCGTGAGGCCAGGCTCGCCGGCGAAGGCTGCGTCGTAACGCGCCGCGATCTCGCGGCGTCGGGCGACGAGGGCGGGAACCTTGCGGAGCTGAGCCAGGCCGATCGCGGCCTGCACATCGGTCAGCCGGTAATTGTAGCCGAGGATCGGGTATTCCTCTGCGACGACGGTCTTCGACCCATGGCGCTGCAAGTCGTTAACCGACATGCCGTGTTGGCGGAGGAGGCGGAGGCGCGCGGCGAGGTCGGCACGGTCGGTCGTGATCATGCCGCCATCACCGGTGCTGATGATCTTGCGTGGGTGGAAACTGAAACACACGAGAGACGACCAGCGGTTGCCGCCAATCGGCTGGTCCTGGTAACGGCTGCCGGCCGCGCAGGCGGCATCCTCGATCAGCGGGATGCCGTGGCGTCGAGCGAGGTCGGCAAGCGCGGAGAGGTTGGCGGGGCGTCCAACCTGATGAACGACGAGAATGGCCTTGGTGCGTGGAGTGATGGCGGCGGCGACTTTGGCTGGGTCAATATTCAGCGTCAGCGGATCGATGTCGGCAAACCGCGGCGTCGCTCCGGTGTAGAGGACGGCATTGGCGGTCGCGATGTAGCTGTGCGGAGGGACGATGACCTCGTCGCCTTCACCAATGTCGAGGACCAGCAGGGCGAGGTGCAGGGCCGCGGTGCAGTTGGCCACGGCGATCGCATGTGCTGCACCGGTGGCGGCGCAAAATTCCGTCTCAAGCTCGCGCACGCGGGGCCCCTGCGTGATCCAACCGCTGCGCAGGGTCTCGGTGACGAGGGCAATCTCCTCGTCGCCGATCTCGGGCCGCATCAGGGGAATGGAAGGCGCGCTCATGCTTTCTCCCAGTTGCGGGTGGTCATCTGCTCAAGGCAGCCGGGATTCTCGGCGTAGATTCGCTGGTAGTAATCGAGGGTGACGCGCAGGCCCTCGGCCAGCGTGGTCCGAGGCTTCCAGCCGGTTGCCGCGCGCAGCCTTGCAGGGTCGACCCAAAGCCGGGGCACGTCGCCGGGGCGATCCGCCTCGTGCACGATTTGGAGATCCGTGCGCCCCGTTGCGCCGAGGACGAGCCGGCCGAGTTCGCCGATCTTCGTTTCCTCGCCATAGCCGAGGTTCACCAGATCGCCGACCAAGCTATCCGTCTCCGCGATACGGACCATGGCTTCGGCGCAATCCTTCACGAAAAGAAAATCGCGGGTATGATTGCCGTCGCCGAACACGACGGGTGCGTAACCGGCGAGGGCGCGGAGCATGAAACGTGGAATGACTTCACCTGAATCGCCTTCGAAATGGGCCCGCGGTCCGTAATTGTTGAACGGACGGATGCGGATCACGGGCAGACCGTAGCATTGGTGATAAGCCGCGGCGTAGTGTTCGCCGGCGAGTTTGGAACCGCCGTAGACCGTGGTGGGCCAGGTCGTGGCAGCCTCGGTCAGAGGAAAAGTCAGAGCCTTCCCGTAGACCTCGCTGGTGGAAATATAGACGAAGCGCTTCGTGCCGGCACGGCGGGCGGCAGCGAGGAGATTGAGCGAGCCGAGCGCGTTGACCTGGTGGTTGCTGAAGGGATCGTGCAGCGAGGCGCGCACGCCGAGGCAGGCGAGGTGGAAGATGACGTCGTGACCGGCCACGGCGCGTTCGCAGGTGGCGGCATCAGTAATGTCGCCGACCAAGAGATTGACGCGACCGGTGGCGATGGCCTCGGTCAGGTTCCCGCGCCGTCCGTTGACGAGGTTGTCGAGGACGGTGACCAGGCAGCCCGCCGCGGCGAGGAAGTCGGTCAGGTGGGAACCGATGAAGCCGGCGCCGCCGGTGACGAGGACGCGGGCGTGGGATTGGGCGATCTGCATGGTTACCAGTCCTTGAACGACTTGATCGAGGCCCCTACGTAGTCAACCTGCTCGTCCGTGAGCTCGGGGAAGATCGGCAGGCTCAGGCACTCGCGGGCGGCGCGCTCGGCGACGGGAAAGTCGCCGGCCTCGTAGCCGAGATGCGCAAAGCATTTCTGCAGGTGGAGCGGGTGCGGGTAATGCAGCGCCGAACCGACCCCACAGGCCTCGAGATGCGCCTTGAGTCGGTCGCGGGCGGGGTGACGGACCACGTAGAGATGGTAAACGCTTTGTGCCCACGGCGCCTCGTGGGGGAGCCGAAGCGGCGTGTCACGCAGCAGGTCGTGGTAGCGGTGCGCAATGGCGCGGCGACGGCGGTTCCACGCGGTGAGATGGGGCAGCTGCACGTCGAGCACGGCGCCTTGCAGGCCCTCCATTCGGTAGTTGTAGCCGATCTCGTCGTGGTAGTAGCGAGTGGTGGAGCCATGCTCGCGGATTGCGCGGGAGCGCTTCGCGAGGGCTTCGTCGTTCGTGACGAGTGCGCCGCCTTCGCCGCAGGCGCCGATGTTCTTGCCTGGGTAGAAGCTGTAGCCGGACATGGCGCCGAAGGTGCCGACTTGCCGGTCGCGGTAACGGGCGCCATGGGCTTGGGCGGCGTCCTCGACGAGGGGCAGGTTGCGTTCGCGGCAGAGGGAAAGGATCGGATCAACGTCGAAAGGATGTCCGTACAGATGCACGGGCATGACGGCTTTCGTGTGTGACGTGATCGCGCGGGCGATGAGCCGCGGGTCGAGGTTCATCGTGGCCTCGTCGATGTCCACATAGACGGGCCGGGCTCCGAGGTAGCTGATGGCCCAGCTTGTGGCAATGAACGTGAACGGAGTGGTGACGACCTCGTCGCCCGGACCGACGCCCAGCATCTGCATCGCAACGTGAAGTGCGGAGGTCCCGCTGTTGAAACCGACGCTGTGCTTGGCTTCGCACCAGGCGGCGAAGTCGGCCTCGAATTTTGCAACATCGGGACCGAGGCAGAACGAGCCCTGGTCAAGGGTGCGGGCGATCGCTGCATCGAGTTGCGGACGGAGCGGACGCAGGCGCGCCTGGAGGTCAAAGTAGGGAACCTTCACGAAGTGCGGGAGGAGGGTTGTTTCCGAAGAATGCGGGCGGGAACACCAACGACGGTGGCTCCGGCCGGAACGTCCTTGGTCACGACGCTGCCGGCGCCGATGACCGCGCCATCGCCGATGGTGATGCCGCAGAGGATGGTGGCTGAGGTTCCGATCGACACGCGGCGACCCACGCGGGTGGGAATGCATTTCCAGTCGGCATCCGTCTGCAGGGAACCATCCGGGTTGGTCGCGGCGGGAAACTTGTCGTTGATGAACGAGACATTGTGGCCGACGAAGACCTCGTCGCCGATTTCCACGCCCTCACAGATGAAGGTGTGGCTGGAGATCTTGCAGTTTTTGCCGATCTTCGCGCCCTTCTGGATTTCGACAAACGAGCCGACCTTGGAGCCGTCGCCGATCTCGCAGCCGTAGGCGTTGACGAAATTGAAGATGCGCGCGCCGGTGCCGAGGCGGACATTGACGAGCGAGCGGCGGGGACTGTCCTCGTTGATCAGTTCCATGAAAGGGTGACTTCGCGTCCGCCATTCTTGATGGACTGCTGTGCGGCCTCGAGAATCCGAACCGCGTCGGCACCGAAGCGGCCATCGGAGAGCGGGCGTCCGCCCTGACGGACTGCGCGGGCAAAATCGGCGACCAGGTTGGCGAGGGCCTCCTGTTGGGGAATGCGCGGTGAGTAGACGTCGCCGGCCCGGTACTCGTAGAGGAGCCGGTTGCGTTCCTCGTCGGTGCGAGCGATGACACCGGAGTCATAGATCTTCACCGGCTCATTTGCATCGAGATCGTCGTACACGATCATCTTGCGATCGCCGCCGATAAGCATGTGGCGGAGTTTGACTGGGGAAACCCAAGAGCAGTTGATGTGAACGAATAGGCCGGATGCGTAGCGCAGCACCAGGATGCCGATGTTTTCGATTTCCTGGGCCAGGTGGGCCACGCCGATGGCTTGGGCAGTGACGGGGCGTTCGTCCGTCAGGGTATTGATAATGGCGAGGTCGTGCACCGCGAGGTCCCATAGCACATTCACATCGTGCTGGAACAGTCCGAGGTTGATCCGGCTTGAGTCGATGTACGCCAGCCGTCCCAGATCACCACGACGTACCAGGTCACGCACGCACTGAACCGCGGGGTGATAAACGTAGGTGTGATCGACCCCGAGCACGAGTCCGCGGCCTGTGGCGAGCGCAACGAGTTCCTCGGCTTCAGCCGTTCCGGTCGAAAGAGGCTTTTCGACCAGCACATGCTTGCCTGCGAGGAGGGCGGCCTTGGCGAGGGCGTGGTGCGAGGCGACTGCCGTGGCGATGGCGACGGCCGTGATTGCCGGGTCCTGAAGCACAGCAGCAAAGGATTCGATGCCCCGGGCGCCCGGGTTCTCACGAAGGCCGCGCGTCAGTCGCTCCTTATCCTGTTCGACGATCACAACTGGGTTGAGCGACCCATCGCGCAGGAAATTGCGAACGAGCTTTGGGCCCCAGTATCCATAGCCGATGATGGCGATGCCGGACATTGTGCAGGCTGTTTTTGGGTCTGGCTTCAGGGAAAGGAATCAAGCCGTAGTCGGCTTGGATCACATACGCTGAGTGCGGGTGTGCTGGCTGTCGACTTTGGCGTGCAGGCGTGCAGGTGACGCTGATTGTGGTATTCTAGGCATTACGGGGTCTCGGCAGCAGCGCGGAGAATCTGGGTGCGTTCATCGAGGGCGAGATCCACGCTTCCAAACGCAGCATAGAAGTAAGTGTCGGCGGTCGAGAAACCCTGAATATTGGCGCCAGGAACAACGTTGGCAAAGGCGTCGAGGTGGTGTGTGAGGGGGAATTGCGCAGCAGGCTGCCCGTCGACCCAAATGATGATCCGGTTTCGTCTGGCCTGGAGGCGGCCATCGACATCCATGGTGGCGGCCGCGGGATCGAAGGCAAGAAGCGGCCCGACGAACAGATCAACCGTGTGACGTCCCGGTCCGATCTCCACCGGAATTCCTGGCTGGGAAGGATGTCCCCATTCATCAACCATGAGCGTCCATTTGCCCGGTGACTCGGGACGAAGATAAAGCAGGGTCCCGGCGCCGGAAAGACCGAATCCGACCAAGGGTTGCGAGACCAAGGGCATGTTTTCGGGCAGATTGATCGACAGGCGCATGGTGGCGGACTGCATTGCGCGGGCAACCTCACCAAGCGGCGTTTGGGGCGGGATCCAGGCTTGGGTGAGGATTTGCCCCGAGAAGGCCGTCGAAAACAAGCTGTGCGAGATCAGATTCGTGCCAATATCGCGCTGCCACGGTGCCGCTTCGTGCAGCGCCATGCTTTGGTTGATGGCGGTTTGACCGTCGAAAAGAATGCGCGCGGTGGTTTTGATCTTGTTGGCGGCACCACTGGTGCTTGCGGCGAAATACGGATCGGTGGCCGGCGGATAAAATGAGCCAAGCTCGATTTCGATGCGGTAGGTTTTCCCTGGTTCATAGGAGAATAGGCGGCTCTTGGGGCCTCCATACCCGTGGTGGTCGATTAAAAATTCTAAATGGTTGCCAGGATGTTGGATGGCATAGACACAGTCGCTGTATCCTGGAATCCCGACGGTGATAAGAGGTTCTCCAACCGGGCGTTCCTGGGCCCTGAACGTGACGTCAAGGACGAGCGTACCGGTTTTGACCAGACCCAAGCGGTCCCACAATCCCCATGAGGGATTGAGTTTGCGACTGAGGAAATCAAACTCGATCGGACGGCGGTAGCGAAAATCATCGAACTGCTGCACCGCGGCGAGCACGTTACCGATTGAGGCGGCGATGACGAGGACCAGCAAGGAACCGCGCCAGGCCTTTTGTCCGCGTTGCACCGTGCCGTCGACATGAAGCGCGCTGATGATCCCTAGGACTACGAGAGGCAGTTGGAAGTCCACCAGGTAACGGTTGGCACGTATTCCGAAGAGAAAGATGAACCCCGCTGAAATGGCGAATGCCGCCGCCAGCACCCACGCCAGCCGCCGAAGCGGGAGTGGGAGCGGGGTGCGCCGGGAGAACAGACCGACTGCGATCCAAGCCAGCGCGATGAAGACGAGGAATTGTCCGTGTATAGCCTCGGCCCCATGATATCCCTCGGGACGGAAAGTGGCGTCGGCAGGGAAAACGAATGGGAAGTAGGGCAGCAGGGTCGGAGGCGTGAGATAGTACCACTTGAAATTGGGCCATATAAAATCCAGGCCCAGCAGCCGGTCGTTCGTGGTGAAGAATACGTTCAGTCCGTACTTGAAACCGAATTCGAGCGGATCACCGAACCGGGCGTAATTGTAGACCCCGAGGGCCGAGCCCAGCACGGCGGCGGGCAGGATCGCGGCAGCAGCGAGGCGGAGAAAGGCCGGGCGGTTCGTGGTTCCTGATAGCCTTTCGTCCCGAAAGATCCACCAAGCCGTCAAGGCAACGAGCAGGCAGAGGAGCGCGTAGTTGGGATGGCAGCCGGCGGCGAAGCCTACGCAGGTGCTTGCCACCCCGAGCCAGAGGATCCTACGGCGTCCCGGGGCGAGGGCGCGGCTGGTGGCGTAAACGAACCCAGTGAGGAAAGCGTAACCAGCGGCGAGAGGCAGTTCGTAGAAGCTAGACCTCCGGATGAGAAATCCCGTTGCAGGACCGAACGCTAGTAGCAGAACCGCCACGTGATCGATGAGACCTGTGGCGTGGACAAAAAAGCGCTGGCGAATATTGCTATACCAAAGGAGCGAGATGGCGAAACCGCTCAGGACGAAGGCGAGCGTCGCCAAGCTGAGCGAGAGATCATGACCAGTAAAGTGGGCGTAGGGCAGCAACAGGATGGCTGCAGGTACGACTCCGTAATACAGGTAGTATCGCCCCGCGAAGAGACCGGCATCCAAGAGGTAGGGCGCACGCAGCCTCACCGCGGGATCGGGACTCAGCAGGTCGGGGTGGACATCGGTTTTGAGGTGGAGCTGACCGGCCTGAAATCCGTCCACCAGCAGGTTGTAGTAGTCCCCGCGCTGGCCGCGGAGCGAAAAGCTGTCTCCCCAATCATCGTTGTCCTTGGCTAGCCAGATCATGACCAGCATAGCGGCAAAAGCGGTTATCCAACTTGATCGGATCCATCTTCATCGAGTACCTCGACGCGGAGACGATTCGCTTCGGCTACGATTCGGCCGGCGAAGTTGCCTTCTCCCAGCCCGTCCGCGTCAGCTACACGCAGCCGACAAGAATCGCCTTTCGCCATCAGCCTTCGGCATTGGACGGCACGCGCCAGGGATCGATTCAAGTTTGGGTCGACCAGACATCGGTTTGGGCCGCTCCGCTTTGGAGCAGACCGGTCGACGCCCCAGTCTGGATTCCCTTCAGCAACCCCAGCTTCTCCGCCTCCTGCCGGCAACTCTTCACCGGCGTTATTCACCAGAAATTCAATTCTGCGCCCGTCGACCGATCCGATCCCGACAACATCCGACTCAAAATCAACCCGCCGCAGGGCGCTGACACCGGAACCGTGACGCGGCAAACCTTGGTGACTTGGACCCAGGATAACGGGGCGGAAGCACGGCTTGAGATCGAGCCTGCAGGCGTAGCTGAAGCGAAGCTCACGTGGATCGATTCGCATTCCACGGCCAGCGTGACGGTCGCGTTGCGCGACAACGAAGCGACCGAGTTGCAAATTATTCGAGTCGGTACCGAAATACGGCTGTTTGCGGCACAGAGATTCGTACTCCGCCACGCCACCGCTTTCCTTGATGGGAGTCCGGTCAGAGCTTGGCTTGGCGGCAAGGCCGCAGCCAATGGAAACCAGTGGATTGAATTCGGCGCGGCTCTACCGGCAAAATCGGCTCTTCAATCCGCAACCGACAAAACCGCCGGAGGTGTTACCCTGCAGGTCCTCCTACCTAGAGACAAAATTGGGCTCGGCGAACCGCTCGTGGTCACCGGTCCTGCGGGTAAGGCCGACGCCGCCTACATCCGCTACGTCTCAGACAATAGCGTGGTCTTGGGTTTTGATCACTGGGGCGTCGGCGGCGCCGAGTCACCTCCCATCACGATTGACTACGATCAGCTGCATACGATCACGGTCGATTTTGACAGTCTTCATCCCGATAGCACGGCGCCCACCGGGAAGATCCGAATTGAATTGGACGGCACCACCGTGTGGGAGCACGAGGTCAGAACCCACCCGCACTTGGTCGGCTCGACAACTTATGGCGAGAACACCATCGGGCTGTCGACCGCGGGGCCTCGCTTCACTGGCGTGATTTTGTCGACCCAGATTTCCCCTCGCTAGAGGGCTTATTTTGAGTTGGCGCTCTCGGGACAGATCACTGTGCTAGCGCTCCTATGCAACATGCCTTCGTGACCGGAGTCGCCGGCTTCATTGGTTCCAATCTGGCTGACCGCCTTCTGGCGGAAGGCATCACCGTCACCGGCTGGGATAACCTATCGACCGGCCAGGAGCGCTTCCTCGAAGGCGCGCTCAAGCATCCGAAGTTCCGTCTGATCCGTGGCGACAACCTCGACCTGCCCGCCTTGACCGCTGCGATGAAAGGGGCCGACTTTGTCTTTCACCTCGCGGCCAACGCGGACATCAAAGATGGCTGGCAGCACCCGCGGAAGGACCTCGAGCAGAACACGATCGCGACGTTCAACGTGCTCGAGGCCATGCGCGCCAACGGGGTAAAGCGGATCGGTTTCTCCTCGACCGGCTCAACTTATGGCGAAGCGCTGGTCACACCGGAGCGTCCGACTCCCGAGACCGATCTCTTTCCGATTCAAACCTCGCTTTATGGCGCATCCAAGGTTGCCGGCGAAGGCTTGATTTCATCCTATGCCGAGGGCGGCCAGATCGACGAGGCTTACATCTTCCGCTTTGTCTCCATTCTGGGCGAACGCTACACCCACGGCCACGTCTTTGATTTCTACAAGCAACTGGTCGAGCACCCGGACCGCCTCCGCGTCCTCGGCAATGGTACGCAGCGCAAGAGTTACCTCTACGTGCAGGACTGTGTTGACGCGATGTTCCACGTGACGGGCAAGCACACCGCCCGGGAGGCCAAGCACCGCACGCAGGTGTACAACCTAGGCACGCCTGAATTCGTTCAGGTCAACCAAAGCATCGGCTACATCTGCGCGGCTCTCGGTTTGAAGCCCAAGCTTGAGTACACGGGCGGCGATCGCGGTTGGATCGGCGACAATCCCTTCATCTTCCTCGACACGAAGAAAATCCAGTCCACGGGCTGGAAGCCAAAGCTCACCATTGAGCAGGGCATCATCAAGACGCTGCGCTGGCTCGAGGCCAACCGCTGGGTCTACGAAAGCCGCAAGTAGCCCACCGCGCCATCAACGCGACTCCGGGTCCCGTCGAATCGACAGGATCCGGCCGTTGAAGCGTTAGCCGCAGGTCGATCCGCCGGACGCATGGAACCGAGGGCTGCCCGATCGGCGAGCAACGCCCCAAGAAAAAGCCACGCCACGGCAGGTAGCGGAACAATCCAGGAATCACTCTGCCGGCCGGCGCGAAAAAGGGAAATACGGAGTCCAGTTTCCCGGCCACAAATACACCGCGGCCTAAGGTAGGCGGGCATCAAAAACGAAGGGCTGATAGACCGCTGGTCACTGCCTGCCAACGGATAGTAAATGCCGAGTTCGGCGACGGAGCCAAAGCGAAGCCAGCCGTCGAGCATCAGCGATCCACACCAGAACGACCGCGATGCCGGTGAAGACTTAATTTGGTCTGGCCCCCACCGCCAAACCGTAGGCCAGACTGACCGCAGCAAGCCAGAAAGCCGCCCGATGGTCCAAGACCTGCGCCCGAAAGAGCGCTCAAACCATCACTTGGTTCAAAGCGTAGAACGCCACGACGGCAACGGGGACAGGAGGCCGCCCCAGCGCACGCCCTCTGCTGCTTTTCGTTCTTTAAGGTCCTTCATTCAGTATACTTTAGCATCACAGCCGAAAACAGGCATTCAAGCATGAGCCATCCCACCCTGACGATCAAATGGCCCTGCACCCACGAAAATCTTCGCCATGCCAGGGCGTGAGCTTCAAGGTCGCCTGTCGTCGCCCGGATGCGACCGTAGCCTCACTTTTCTGCCTACAATCCATTAGCTCCCGCATGATCCGCCCATCCGGACGACTTCGCTCCCGTAGGCGAGCAGCGGTTCCGCATGCCCGATCATTCCAGCCGGCAACGTGACCAGGTAGTCGCCGCTGTCGGCCTTCGCGGGTTCTTCAGCCGGAGGCCCTGGTGATCGTTCGCTTATGATCGTGCCGCTGAAAAAGGACTCGCCGCGGAGGCCGATCCCTTTCGCGCCCACCGTCGCATTGGCAAGCGTCGAAGGGTAGGTTGCCGCGTGCGCCAACAGGATGGCCTGATCGCCCAAGAAGACGCTGATCTCACGGCGCAAGTGCTGTTGGGCTGTGACGGGCAGGGTTTGATACCAAGCGTGATGGAGCGGCGGGAAGAGCGTTCCCAGCCGCAGGGTCATATTGGCCACCTGCCCCGGCTCGTAGGAGAATGCGGGGCCAGGGATCAGTCCATGTGGCGAGTGTTCGAAGTGGAGTCGCGCCCGACCGAGATCAAGAAACTCGATGTAAAGAGCGTCGTGACCGGAGATCGACCCGGCGACGAGCAGGGGTTCGAGGCGGTTCGTGACGTTTTCAGGGAACTTCACCGTCCATTGCTGCTCACCCGGAGCCGGACCCACTCGAGCAAATAGCGGGGCAACCAGGGAATTTATGCGGCGTTCGATGGCGGAATAGCCGGCGGGATCCAAGAGCAGGAATCGTTGGCCCGCGTGAAAGCTGATCAGGACATTGTAGGCGGATGCGCAAAGCAACAGCACGGCAGAAAGTCCGCCGGCGAAGCGCAGCCAGCGGCGTGGGTCGGAAAGTGCGGCGTTGGTCGCCAGCGCGATCATCACCACCAGCCCGGGCTGAAAATCCATCATGTACCTGTTGGTGCGAACGCCGCTTGATGCCACCAGCGCGAAGTTGACCAAGGTCGCGACGAGGGTGATTGCGATGATCCACATTCCCGTATCCGCTCGAAAGAGGCCCGTGCGCCGGGCTGCGCCGATGACCAGGGCCAAAATAATCGCTGGAATCAGCACGAGTTGGCCGTGGGCTTCCTCGACCCCGAAATAGCCTTCGGGGCGAGGGGGCTCGGTTCCCGGGGCAAAGAAGGGAAAGTACCAGTCGATGGACGGGACTGTGAGATAGTAGAGCTGCAGATTGTGCCAAAAATTGGCCAAGGTGAAACCGAAGCCGTGCGGATTTGCGCCCAGTTGCAGATTGTTGCCGAATTCGAACCAGCGGTCGAAGCGGGCGTAGTTGTAGCCCAATAAACCACCGACCATCAGGGCAACGGGAAGACCGGCGGCGCCCAAGAGGAGAATCAGTGTGCGAGGACTGCGCTCCGAGCGGAGCCAGATCCCTGCCACGCTCAACGGAAGCAGGAAGGCTGCTCCCACGATGAGATTGGGGCGAGACCCTGCCGCAAATCCCGCGAACAAACTGGCGATGGCCAGCCAGCGCAATGATTGCCCCGACCTGATGAAGGCGAGTGTGACTGCCAGCAGGCTTGCCTGCGTAAAGGCGTAGCCTGCACCGACGGCAATCTCGTAGAAGAGAGGCCGGACTAGCGTGGCCGGGGCGACGTTGACCAGACCGAGGGCGAGAATGCAAAGGCCAAAGGCGAGCGGGGCTGGATCCAAGCGCAGAACCCGCGTCGCCAGCACGTACAGCCAGAGCACACTGAGAGTCAGGCCAAGGGTAACAAAGAAAGTCGCGGCGATGGGCTCCGGCAGATCATAGCCTGTGATGAGATGGTAGGGTAACAGGAGCAGGAGTGCGGGGACCGGACCGAAGTAGAGGTAGTACTTGCCCTCGTAATAGCTCGCATCGAGCAGGTACGGGGCTGATCCGATCATCCGGTTCGGAAACTCAACTTTGAGATCCGGATGCGGCTCCACATCCATGGCCAAGGATCCCTTTACCCATCCATGGACTTGGAGGGCGTAGTAGTCACGTGAAACGGAGTTGAGCTTCAGCCGCTCAGGTTCGTGTACAGACCACAAATAGAAGCCGGTTAGCCCGATGATCAGGCTAACCGCAACTGCGGCCAAAGCGAAGCGCCGGCCTCGACGTGGCTTAGGGTTTCCAGCGGGAGGCCGGACGCTTTGATCCATGGGACGCGCCGTCAGGCGCTTCGTAACGGCGTGGGCCGCGGACGTAGCGCGATCCCGATGCAAAGGTTGCTAAACACCATGGGTAGGAAGGGCAGCGGGAAGTAGCTGCGCGACTCGATGGTGAAGTAGGGATCGAGTTCCTCGAGGATCTCGTGCGGCAGATTGATGTGCTCGCGCTTGTAGAATTCCTCGTAGCCTTTGCCGAAGCGCTTGTTCCAGACGCGCTCGGCGGAAATCTTGCGAGCGAGAGAGTAGGCAAGGCTGCCTTCGGTCGGAATGACAATCAGGAATTGGCCGCGCTCCTTGTTCACGAGTCGGTAGGCTTCCTGGATCGCTCCGGGGAGATTGGGCAGATGCTCTAGGACGTGAACGGCGATGATCCGGTCAAAATAGCCGTCGGCAAAGTCCATCCGCTGCTGACAGTCGCCCACCACGGTATTGACCCGCGGGAAACGCTTGAGGATTTCAGCCGCCATGTTGGGGCGGAACTCGTTGCAGTGATAGCCTCGCTCCTGTTCAGGGGTGAGTTTCTCGAAGTGCAGGTGCTCGCCCAATCCGGCGCCGATCTCAAGCGTGGTAACGAATCCAGGCCGCGAGCGCTTGACCGGAAACCCATGGTTGAATTTTTCGAGGATCCCGTAGCGCTGGGGCAGCACTTCGTGCCACAATTTCATAAACTCGTCGCTGCGCTTTTTCTGCTCCGGCGTGAGCGGGGGCAAGACCTTGGGCCATTTGGCTGTGGAGGAACGTGAGTTCATGGAGATGATTGCTTGGAAGGTACGGGGCCGGAAAGGGGCAGGTCAGCGAAAAAATCAGGCAGGAAACGCTCTGCTTGTACAATCCAACCTTCTTAGTTTGGGCCGCACGCAGTCAGGCCGATCGCATTGACACCGAGGGTAAGTTCATCCGTTGAAGACGGATGCAACGGTGTTTGCGCTCGATTACGACCCGACCATCAAAGGCCAGTCGGAGCGGTTCGATCTGCGCAGGGGGCGCCAGTCTTCACCTTCGATGCGAATCGTTCATGGTCCGGGTGCTGGGAGGGGCAAAGCCCGCCGCTCGTAAGCTCGATTGTATAAAGTCTTCCGGCGGCGTGGACATCGATAGGGTCTGAGACCGGTCCGCGCACTCCCCGGTGATCGACGCCAAAGCGATACCTGCCATACGTTTCAGGAATAACATGGAGTCAGTCGCTGTCATCAGCGCGGTTGGTGACGACCACGGGCTAGGGGCCACTACTGCCGGTCAGTTCCACGGTGGGACGAAGGGATTCGAATCCCTTATGATCTTTCGGTTGCTGCTGAAAGACCACGCCTGCCGAGTCAGTGAAAAAATCAGGCAGGAAACGCTCCGCACGTACGATGCGACCTTCGAACACGGGGCCACATGCGCTAAGCCCGATTGTGTTGGCACCCAAGGTAACCTCATCCGGAGCGGCCGGATGAAACGGGAGCCTGCGATCAAAGACCACCTGCCCATCGACGACGAGACGCAGCGGCGCGGTGGGAGCCCGGACATCCGGTCTGACTTGCGCGCCGAAACGCCCGTAGTCCGGGTGCTGTCGGGGAAAGAGTCCGCCGGCAGTCAGTTCTATGGTATGGAATCGGCCGGGCTGGAGCTGAATCGGGTCGGAGACCGGACCTCCGATGCCCCAGTGATCAATACCAAACCGAAATCGCCCGTCCCCTTCTGGAATGATGTACAGACAGTCGGCTGCACTGGCGCGCCCGGTCACGATCAGGGGTTGGGGCCCGCCTCCGTTGGGCAGTTCAACCGTCAGCCGGAGAGATCCGAACGCCGCGAGATCTGCCGCCGTCGACCGATGGGTATTGAGGGCGATGATTCCGCCGACGAGGGAAATGGCGACCACACAGGTGATGGCCTTAGTCGATCGGGGGGTGCGGACCCACGTTACGGCGAGGTTGTAGGTGCGCAGCGCCTCGGGCGTGATGTCATTTGGAATCTTGGTTTGGCGTGTTCTTCGCTGTGCAATTGTAGAGATCAGTGTGAGGGCGACGAAGTTTCCCGTGGAGATGAACCAGAGTGTGCGCAAACCCCGGGGGCCCGGATAGGAAATCGTTACTTCGCTTTTACCGGCGGGGATTGGAACAGCGACCAACCCATCCAACGTGCGATCGATGGCAACCTCCCGGCCGTTTACCTGCGCGATATAGCCAGGAACAAAGACCTGAGGCGTTTCCAGATATCCCGGCTGCGGTGCGGTTACCGACGCAGAAAAGGGCACAAGCGATTGCAGGTTGATGGGGAGCTGAGCTGAGTCGAAGGCTAGGGCTTCGACCGAAACTCCGCTGGCTCCGGTCGAGAGTACCACGGTGCGCTCGCGATCGGGAACGCGGCGGATCGTCAGTGTGTGTGCAGCGCCAGCCTTGGCCCCGAACGCCCGCGGCTCGCCGCTCGCAGGCAGCAGGTAGTTGCGGCGGATCCCGCCACCAGACAGTTTGATTTCTCCCGTCGCGTCGGGACTGGCGAACTCAAACCGAAGCAGAACATCACGTCCTGGGGGAATGACCACGGGAATGTCACCCACAAGGCCGGTGAGCGGGAGCAGCGGATCGAGGCCCTCGCGTGCCCTCAAAAGGGTGTCGGCATTATCTGCCATTGGCGCCATCGTTTCGTCGCGCAGGCGGGAGGCGAACTCGGGATCGACCCAACCATGGGAAAAAGCAGGCGGAAGCTTGCCGAAGAGCAAATAGGAGGAACGCGTGAGCAGGGCGTTTTCCGGATACAGGCTCTGCGCACTTTCTTCCGGGTTGATGACGGAGGGGGCGATGTGCCGATGAAATGTGGTGATTTCCGCGGCACTCCATGCGCAACCTGCGAGCAGGCCGCAGATCACCACTGAACGCATCGCACGCGTCCAAGAGCGGGTCCGGCCAGCGGCTTCTGCTGCGGCGATCACTGCGAGTGCGGAAAGAATGAGGTAGAATCGCTGCATCGGCCAAACGTTGGTGACGTCGACAAGCCGACGGGGAATCCAGGCCCAGAACTGGGCGGTGAGCCAGGGAACGGGCAGGGTTCCAATGACCAGAAACCCTGCCATGATGGCCATTCCCTTGCTGGCAGGCCCGTGTCGCAAGCCGGCCCCGAGGCCCGCAAGCAAGGCGAGCCCAAGTGCGTAACCAATCTGGAACTTTTCGTTGCCCGCTGCCTGAGCGACGGGAAGAAAGGCCCCCGGAAAGGCGTCATCGATGCTCCTGAGGACCGACGCGACCGCCTCATTGCCGGCGTTACCGTCGTGATAGCCAAGATCCAACGATTCTACGGAGTAGAGGAGATAGGAAAGGAGTGCGACCATGGCAGCGGCGCCGAGAATGGGGCGCAGCATGTTTCCGGGGGCTCCGCCCACCGCGACCATTCGCCAAGCCTGTACCGCAAAAAGAAAAATGGACAGCCATGCTCCGATTGCTGGATGTGCGTACCAAATCAACGCCAACGAGAGCACGCTGAGCAGCAATCCCTGCGTGTCGTCCAACTCCCGAAGGGACCGGGTGAGTCCGAGAAAAAAGAACGGTATCCATGGTGCGGCCATCGCGGTGGCGAACATGTCGCTTCCATACAGCGCGGCTGCCAAGGCAGGGCAGGAGGCGTAGAGGAAGCCAAGGGGCGCGCCAAGCCAGCGCTGGGCGGGCGCTAGCAGCCGTACGCAAAGATAGGCGGACAACCCGGCGCCGATGATGCTGAGAACCGCAGTCAGATTCTGGAGCGCGAAAAAGGAAAGACGGTGCAGAGTCAGCCAATCCAGCAAGCCGGCGAAATGCGTGAAATAGGGGGCCGTGCGGAGTGTGTGAACGTTTCCGTTGAACCCGAACTCACTTTGTCCAATCAGGACGGGAAACATCCCGTGTTTCGTCTGCGCGACAAAGTCGGCAACCTGAAGCCCGTAGTGATAGCTATCGCCTGCGCCGACGTGGCCGTCGTGAATGTAAGGGTGCGCCACCCAGAGTCCCGCAATGAGGACAAGACTGAGCATTCCAGCCTCGAGGGCCAGAGCCTTCCCGGCAAAGCCCAGACAACGCCGCAAAATCAGCAAGGATACCACCAGCGGAAATGACGCGAGAATACCGGTCGTAGCCCAGAGGGATTCCATTGGTCAGGGGCTCCCGGCACCCGGTCTAACCGCGGTCATTTCGCCGTAGTCCCACGCCCTCGGCGCGATCAACGATGAACTTGGGGCGGGCGCGGACTTCCTCGTAAATGCGCCCGATGTACTCGCCCAGGATGCCGACGCTGATGAGCTGAATGCCGCCCATCAGGAGCATGAGGATGACAATGGTCGGATTGCCGACCGGGAAGGGGAAGCCGGCGAGCTTCATGACAAGGTACACCAGCGCGATGCCGATCGAGGCCGCCGCGAGCAGAAAGCCAAGCTGCGTGCTCAGCGTCAGCGCGTAGGTCGAGAAGCAGAAGATGCCGTTGAAGCCAATGCGCAGGGAGCCGAAGAAGCGGTTGTAGTTGGTCTCGCCGGCGAAGCGGGCGGTGCGGTCGAAGGGGATCAGGCACTGCTTGAAACCGACCACGGCGACCATGCCGCGGAGAAACCCATGGCTCTCCTTGAGGCGCACCACCTCGTCGACCACGCGACGGGACATCAGGCGAAAATCACCGGTGTTGGGCGGGATCTTCACGTCGGCGATTTTGTTGATCACCTTGTAACCGGTCTCGGCCACGAGCTTCTTAATCCACGGCTCGCCGGTGCGCTGGCGGCGCTGGGGCAGGACCACGTCATAGCCCTCACGCCACTTGGCGATCATCTGCTCGATCAGCTCTGGAGGATCCTGCAGGTCGACATCCATCACGATGACGGCGTCGCCCTGCGAGTAGCTCAGACCGGCCAGGCTGGCCATCGGCTGCCCAAAGCGGCGGGAGAATTTCAGCAGCTTGATCCGATCATCGCGGGATCGCTCCTCCAGGATCACGTCTTCCGTACGGTCAGGGGAGGGATCGAGCGAAAAGATGATCTCATAGTCCTCGGTGACGCCGGACAGGATCGGGCGGATCCGCCGAAGGTACTCGGGGATGTTCTTCTCTTCCTTGTAAACCGGGACAACGAGACTGAGGAGCATGGTGGAAAGGCGGCGGAACGACTCTGGTGGCCGCTTACTGAAAGTCGATGTTCACGATGCGATACGATCGTGAGCGAGGATCCGGCGCAGCGAGGGGGAATGTGCGCTCCGCTTGGAGCGAGGCGGTGACGGCGCGGCTGGCGGAAAGCGGGATGATGATGCGCTCGGTGCGCTCCAGTCCGAGTTCGCGGCTGGCCTGCGCGGCCCCGTCGATGCTCACGGCCAGCGGGAGGTCGGCCTTCGCCGGGAAGCGGATGACCTCGACGATGGCCTCGCGGAAGCGATCCGTCGCCGGGAAGGTCAGCGCCAGTTGGCGGTCGACCCAGCCGTCGTTGTCGGCTCCGGTAATCTGGAAGCGGTAACCGGACGGGTGCCAGCCGCGGGCAAAGAGATCCGTTTGGCCGAGGTTCTCGATCGAGATATTCTTGATCAGGAAGGAGCGCTCGCGGGTGTCGTTGGGCAGGGCAAAGAGGCTGCCGGACTCGAGGCGAACCTCCGTGGAGCTGCCGGCGTCGAGCGGCAGGATCACGCTTTCGTAGGAACCCTTGGCCACGGTGATGGCTTGGGCCGCGGTGTTGGCGTGACTTACGCGAAGGGTGTTGACCGCATTCGGAGCCCAGCCCGGATATTCGAGATCGACCTTGAGTACGCGGAAATCGCCAAAGGCCGGTACGGTGATCGAGGCGGTCTTTCCCATCCAGCCATCGTCGTCGACCTCGGCCAGCTCGATCCGCTGACCTTGCGCATTGGCGAGATTGCGGGCCGAGCCGAGGGCGGGCTGATCGCTGATCGAGAGTTCTTTGACGTAGGCGGAGACCGCACGCGGGTCGTCGTTTCCGTACACTTCGGCAGCGGAGAAGCGGAGCAGGATCGAAGTGATCTGGCTGGCCTCGCGGACCAGACGCGTGAGCGTAAACTCACCGGACTTGAGGTTAACGATTTCCGTTGGCTTGTCGTTGATGGAGATCGTCACGTTGACGCCGGTGGTGCGGAAGGTCGGGGTGTCCGGAACGAAGCCGCTGAAGGTCAGCACCTGACCCGGGGCCGACGGCCCGAGCCGAAATAGGGCCTCCTCCGCCATCCAGCCATCCTCGAACAGACCCGAATATTCCAATCCAGGATTGTCGACGAGATCGCGGGGGAAATCGCTGATCTTGAGGGGACGGGGCAGGGCCAGGTATTGCGCCGCCGTGATGACCGAGATGTCGCGGGTGAAGCCGATGAGCCGGCGGTCATCGAGGTTGAACTTGGATCCGTACAGATTCATCAGGCCGGTCTTGGGCTTGGCAATCGGCTGGGCGGCCTCACCAAAATCGACCGTGAGGTAGGCCTGCTGTTCGAAGTACTCCGGCTTGATCGGTCCGGAGACGATGCGGGCGGAGCCGTGTCCGACAAACGGCAGGGCATAGTCATCGTCACCAATGACGCGCGCATTCTGGGGCAGCTTCGAACGACCGCGACCGAGGGATGTGCGCGAGAAATCGATGATCATGCGCAGATTCGGCGAGGGATTGATGACGTTGAACAGATTGTAGCGTCCCGTGCCGTGGAAGTAGACCTCGCCTTGGGTGATCGGCTCGGGCTCGCGCTGGAAAAACGCCGCCTTGAACCGAGCCGCCGAGTAATAGTGGGGACTGAGCTCCGAGTGAATGAAGACGAGCCGGTCGCTGACTTCGCTCTCGAGCTTGTACTGGTACATGTTCTGCACCGTCCAGCCTGTGCCCGGGTTCTGCTTGTTGAAATGGTCGAGGTCGGCGCGGATGGCGACGAACAGGCGGTCGCGGAAGGAGAGATGGCGCGAGCTGGTTTCCGTCCAGTTGTTGTCGAGCTTCTGGATCGACATGACGCGGTAGTCCGGCACGTCGCCGAACATGAGTTCGTCAGGGAGCAGGAAGCGGAGGAGGGAGAGCTTTTCGATGAGCCGCGCCTGCGGGCCGAGATCAGGATCGGGGGTGCGCAGGAACTTCAGCACCGCTATGTTCGCGATGTTGTCCATGTAGCTGCGGGAAAGGAAGCGAGTGTCGATGCCCTGCGTGTACTGGGCCAGCATCTTGGCCGAGACCACGTTGTTGATGTCGCTCTCGATGCCGTCATAGACGAGATCGGTTGGTGGCGTGAACGCGACGCCGTTGGCGGATGCGCCCACGATTTCGGTCAGGCCGCCACCGTAGGTGCCGAGCGAGGCATACGAGTAGTAGGTGTGCGCGGGGATGGTGAGCACGGCAAAACCGGCCAGGACCAGGCGGCCGTTGCGCCGGACTTTCGGGGATGCGTGATGGACGAAGCGGAGGAAGCTTTCGGCGACGAAGAGCGTGATGATCGGCTGGACGAACATCGCCAGCTTGAAGAGACCGAAGTCCTGGCCCTTGAAAAAGAGGAAGAACCCGAGCGGGAACATCACGCAGGCGAGGTAGCCGGCAGGCGTGCCGCGTCCGAGGTTGCGCAGGGCGCAGGTGATGACGTAACCGAGCAGGATGAAACCGACGATGATCAGGATCGAGATCAGGGGATCCGTGCCGACCACGCCGAACGCATGCAGACCGAACAGCATCGGAACGAACGAGGGCACCAGGGTCCACGGGAAGAGGACCAGCCCACCTGCCTGGTCGTTGATTTCAGTCATTGCGCCGAGACCGGCCGATCCCACCGACTGCATGACCAGCGTGTTGATGAACTGGTAAGTGTTGGTGCCGATGAAGAGGAAGGTGAGCGCGGCCGTGCCGACCACAAAGAGGATGTAGGGCAGCAGCTTCTCGGAGGTCGCGTAGCGCGTGCGGACGACCAGCAGCATGATTGACAGCGCGACGAACGGAGCGACCTCGGGATAGAGGATGCCGAGGCAGGCGGTGATCAGGCCGGCGAGGAGCGTCTTGCGGACCGTGAGGTGACGCGTGGTGAGGAGCAGCGACGTGGCGGCAAGCAGGAGTGAAATGCCGCCGACCTGGGCGATCAGTTGGTAGAGGGTGCCGAGGCCGAAGAGCGGGCTCGTGGCGAACAGCGCCATGGCGAGCAGCACCAGCTTGCGATTGCGGCCGCGCCACATCACGAACGCGCCGAGGGCAAAAATCTGCAGCGCACTCAGCATCAGGATGCACGGCATGAAGACCTCGTGGGCCTTCAGGCCGGTGATCGAACTGATCCAGGACAGGGTCAGTTCAGCGCCGGGCCGGATCTGCTGCAGGCCGTGCATGAACCAGTAGTGCTGGGTGTAGTTGCCACCCTCGAGGTCCGTCTGCCGCGGGATGTCGTAGTAGCCGTGGTTGAGAAAACGTTCTGCGGCCAAGCAGTAGTTGGCCATGTCGTCGTTACCGTACGAAATCCAGTTGAATCCAAACCGGAGCATGGGCCAGCCAGTGTACAGGAGATAGCCGACCACGATGAGGAAAAAGGGTGCCAGCTTTCGCCACGGAAAGGCGGGGCGGCGCCACGCAAAAATGCCCGCCGCAAACACGGCCAGACCAAGCGTCAGCCACGGGCCGAAATCCTTGACCGGGATGCCCCAGACGTTCAGGCGCGTCACCAGCACGACCACCAGCGCGAGGCCGACGGTGGGCGCGATGAACCAGCTCCAGAGCACGCCCAGCCGGGGCCTGATCAAGCTGACAACGGCTTGGCCGACGAAGGCCAGGTAGAGGAAGAGTCCGATGACAAGGAGCAGGGCGATCATGCGTTCGTAAAAAGTCGGTTCTAGAAGCGGATTCCGAGGTCCGCAAGCCGTGCGGTGAGGGCACCTTGCCGGCGGATCCGGCGGGCCCAGCGATTAATCTCTTCCTGATTGTCTTGGTTGGCGCCGTGGAAACGTTGGCGAATCCTGGCCATTTCCGCCGCGCCGGTCGTGTGAATCGCCTGACTGGTCTTCTGCTCCGAATGGACGCGAAAGCACCCTAGGAAATAGGGAAGACGGACGATTTTGCAATTAGCCTGCGTGAATCGGGCGAGCAGGTCCCAATCCAAGGCGAACTGGAACGAGGGATCGATGCCGCCGGCCCGATCCCAGGCGCGCTTGCGCCAGAACATCGTTTCCTGGGGCACGTAGTCGATCCATTCGAGCGACTTGGGATCGTGACGCGGCATGATCCAGCGCCCGACGTCCTTGTCGTGGGGATCAATGATGATGCGGTGACCGTAGATCACGTCGACGGACGGATTCTTGGCGAAATA
>CAYWRG010000013.1:0-8176 GCA_964460715.1 uncultured Opitutus sp.
GTCCGGATCGTCCGGAATCGTCGCACGGGAGTTCGACGGGCTGGGCACGCCGCTGTGCTGGTAGCACTCGCACATGACGAGGACACCATTCTTGCGGGTCGAATCCGGGAAAACCGCGACCGGCCTCAGCACGATGTCCGAGCTCTTGCCCTCGGCCTGCTGCGTGGAACTGCCGTCAAAACCCCAGTTGGGAAGCTCCTCAAGCTTGGGGAAGGAAGCGAAATCCTTGATTTGGGGCTTGCTGCGGAGGCTCGCGAGCGGGGTGTAGCCGTCGAGCCAGTTTGTATTTGGCCATAGGGAGTTGGTTTGGAGGAAGTCGGATTCGGTCACTCCCACGCAAGGTCTAAAACCTGACAGGAAGGACTCAAAACCGCCCGCTCAGGGAGCACCTTATGTGCCAGCGGTTCATCCGGCCAGCCGATTGGATGAAAATTATTGATAGCAGAACTGGCGTTGGCGGTCCGCCCATTACAAAGCGGCCTTGCAACCCCCTTCCCTGGCCCGGATGGTGACGGCCTTTCCCATGCATGAGGTCAAGGACACCCCCCGCGCGCTGGTGCGCATCGGCTTCGACGGCCGGGTGTACAAGACGTTCCGGGGCCACCGGGCACGCGAACGCTTTGAGAATGAGGTCCGGGTACTCCGCTACCTTGAGGAGAAGGGCTGCGATTTTGTGCCCCGCCTGCTCGAATCGGATCCCGAAACCCTGCACCTGGTGACGACCAACTGCGGGACGCGCGTCGAGCACCTGACCGAAACCCGCATGGGCGAGCTTTACGCGGAGCTGGAACGCTTCGGCGTCCGCCACGAGGACCGTTTCATGCGCAACATCACCTACCGGCGCACCGATGGTCGGTTTTGCATCATCGATTTCGAGTTCGCCACCCTGCTCGACTCCGGCGTCGGCCTCACGCCCGATGCGCTCAACTCCTGAACCGATGCCCTCGCCCCCCCCCGAGACCTCGTCCGCCCCAGCACCCACCCTGCGCTGGTCAGGCCTGACCCACCCCGGCAAGGTCCGGCCCAACAACGAGGATTCCTTTCTCGCGCTGACCTTTGATGGCCATGATCTGCGCTATCTGGGTAAAACCGGTCAGTCATCGCTGGCCGGGTCGGACTTCGTCTTTGCCGTCAGTGACGGCATGGGCGGGGCGAAATCCGGGGAATTTGCCTCCCGCATCGCGGTCGATCGCATCACCCGCCTGATGCCCCGCGGATTCCGTCTCTCCGCCAACGGCCTCGCGAGCGGCTTCAGCGACATCCTTGAGGAGCTGTTTTCGGCGATTCACCGCGATCTGCTGCAGCTCGGACAATCCTACGAGGAATGCGCCGGGATGGGCGCCACCCTCAGCTTGGGCTGGATCACACCGGAGTGGACCTACTTCGGCCACCTCGGCGACAGCCGCATGTACTACCTGCCGGTCGAGGGCGGACTGACCCAGCTGACCCACGACCACAGTTACGTCGGCTGGCTGCGCCGCAAAGGCCAGCTCAACGAGCGCGAGGCCCGGGCTCATCCCGGACGCAACTCCCTGCAGCAGGCGCTCGGCGCCGGCCAGCAGATCATCGAACCCCATATCGGCGCAGTCGGGCACCGTCCGGGCGATCGCTTTCTCATCTGCTCCGACGGCCTGGTCGACGGTCTGTGGGATCGGCAGATCGAGGACATCATCCGCAGACCCGCGGCGGCTCACGTTGAGAAGTCACCGGCACAGCAACTCGTCGAGCAAGCCGTAGAGTCCTCAGGCCGCGACAATACGACGGCGCTGGTCATCGAGATCACGCCATCCGGGACCTGACCTGCTTTTTTGCCCGCGAATCCGCGCGAATCGGACCGAATCTGACCACCACGGAACACACGAAAAGCACGACGCGCAGAGTTCTGAATTTGTTTCCGTGTGTTCGGTGTATTCGGTGTTAAATTCTTGAATTCGCGTCGATTCGTGTGATTCGCGGCCAGACGCTGGCGTGATTAATCCGTGTCCATCCGTGGTTAAATTCCGACCATTCACCTCATGAAGCTTCTGTTCGTCTACGGCACCCTCAAGCGAGGCGGCTCGAACCACGGGCAGATGGCTGGCCAGCGCTTTGTCTCTGAGGCGCGGACCATTCCCGGTTACCGGCTCTTTGATGTCGGTGGATTTCCCGGTTTGATTGCTTGGCCGACTGATCGTGACGGCGTGACGGGAGAAATCTGGGCCGTCGATGCCGCCGCGCTCGCCCGGCTCGATCGCTTCGAAGGCGTCGACGAGGGCCTCTACCGGCGCGAGGGAATCGCCTTGGTCGCACCGCATGATCAGGAGCCCGTCGACGGCTACGTTTACTCGCGCAGCGTAGACGGGTTGCGCGAGGTCGGCGCGACGTGGCGGGAGTAGGTCGCTCCCCTAAATTGTAGCTGGGCTCGCTGAGCCCGGGGTTTGAGATTTCCCCGACAATCGGACCGGGCCCGGCGAGCCCGGCTACACCGGTGGGGTCTTCAACGCGTCCGCCGGAATTTTCCGCACGCCGGTGAACCGGGCACGGAACAGCTCATCAAGCGTGTCACGAACATTGGACGGAATCCGTTTCACCAATTCATCCAGCGGCGGAAGCCGGACCGGCTTCTCATCCGCATCGGCCGAAACCGTCTTCGCGCGCACCGGCGCCTCGCCGCGCTCACGCAGTTCGGCCAGCATCGCGCGTTCCGCCTCCTCGCCGGGCATCGACGGCTCGTCCGTGTCAGCCGGCGGTGCCACAACGGCGGCGACCGCGGCCTCTTCGGGAATTTCCACGGGAGCTTCCGCCGCTTCCCGCGCCGGCGCGCTCACACTCGGTGCGACTGCGGCCAGGCGGGCCGACAGGCGTGACTCCAACCGATCAATCAGGGCTTTTTTTTTGAGCCGTCGTCAGCGCCCGCCACGGCCACGGGCGCCTCGTCGGCGAGCGCGGTCAATTCGCGGATCAAGCTGTCGATCGAGCGCGCCCGGCTGGCCTCGACGGCCTTGAGCAAGGTCACCTCAAAATTGATCTTCTCCGCGAGGCCGAGCTTCACGCTCGACTCACCCTCGCGCAGGGCATCGAGCATGCGCGTGATCTGCTCGGTCGTCAGCGACGAGCCCAGACGGTCCGTGCTGCCACCCTTGGCGATGGCCTCGAGCAGGGCCTCACGCACAAACGCCTGCAAATCGGTAAGCAGGCGCACCAGATCGCGGCCGGCCTCGTCGCACTGGTCGACGATCTCGATCATCCGGCGGTGCTCGCCCGCGGCGAGCGCGGCGGCGAGTTCGGCGATGCGCTCGGCCGAGACGAGGCCGTAGACATCGAGCACATCCGGCTCGGTGATGTCGCTGCCACAGAACGAAATCATCTGGTCGAGGATCGACTGGGCGTCGCGCATGCCGCCATCGGCCATGCGGGCGATGCAGCTGAGGGCGCCATCGGTAACCTTGACCTTTTCCTTGTCGGAAATGAGACGCAGACGCTGGGCGATCAAGGCGGACGGGATCGGCTTGAGGTCGAAGCGCTGGCACCGCGAGACGATCGTCGGCAGCACCTTCTGCGGATCGGTCGTGGCGAAGACGAACTTCACGTGGGCCGGCGGCTCCTCCAGGGTCTTGAGCAGCGCGTTGAACGCCGCCGTCGAGAGCATGTGCACCTCGTCGATGATGTAGACCTTGAACTTCCCCTGCGCCGGCGCGTACTGGACCGTGTCGCGGAGATCACGGACCTGCTCGACACCGTTGTTCGATGCACCGTCGATCTCGATCACATCAAGGTGGGAACCGTCGGCGATCGACACGCAGGCCGGATCGGCCGGATCAAAGTCCGCATTCGGGCCGTTCGTGCAATTGAGGGCCTTGGCAAAAATGCGGGCGGTCGAGGTCTTGCCCGTGCCGCGCGGCCCCACGAACAGGTAGGCGTGGGCGATGCGCTGGCGTTCGATCGCGTTGCGGAGCGTCCGAACCACGTGATCCTGCCCCACCACATCGGTGAAGGTCTGGGGCCGCCACTTGCGGGCGATGACTTGGTAAGCGGTGGACAAGGCGCCGAAAATCGAAAATCAGGGCTCGAAAATCAAAAAATAAAAGTGGCCAGGCACTCCACGGCACTGGGAGAACGTCGTTGCCGTTGCTACCTTCCGGTCCTGGCGGAGTTCACGCGTCTGCCCATGCATGGCACCTGGCCATCAACCAGCGTGGGCCCGAAGACGGGCAGTTCAACGAGAATCTTTGGGCGGCGAAAAACCGCCATCCTGGTTGCCCGCGAATCCACGCGGATAAAACCGAATCCGACCGCCACGGAATACACCGAACACACGGAAGGGCGCATGCCCAGAATTCTGGATCTCTTTCCGTGTATTCCGTGGTTATCTTCCCAAATTCGTGCCGATTCGCGTTATTCGCGGGCGGGCAGCTGCCAGCGTTGAGCTCAGGCGAGCGCGGCCAGCTCCGCGAGGTAGGCCGCCGGAAATCGGAGGGCGCGGGCGGCGGCCACGATGGCGACGCGATCCGGGGCGCCCTTTCCCGCAGCGGCGGTTCCCGTCGGCAGATAAACCATCGCCTCGGTGCGCGGACCGGCCGGGCTCACCACGCGGGCGGTGGTGCGCCGGGCGTGGCCCTGGGCGACTCCGAAATGATCGTCGAGCCAAGGCAGCGACTCGGCGGGCAACATCCACAGGATGCCCCAGATGGCGGCGCCGGCGACGGGTTGCGCGGTCAGACGTCCCTCGGACGCAAGGGCGATGCGAAAGTCCTCCATGCGCGCGACGCCAAACCAGTCGGCTGACGCCACCTTTCCGCTGAACGCGTCGCGGCCCAGATACCCGGCAAAATCAAAGTAGAGGAGCGTGGCGCCGGCCATGGCGGCAGGCTGCGATCAGGGCTTGGGTTTGGACTCAGGCTCAGGCTTGGGACCTTCACCTGGTGGCTTGGCATGCTCGTTCGCCTTTTGCATCGCCCGCTCCCGATCGCGACGGTCGCGTTCGCGCATGCGGGCGAGGAATTCCTCGTGCTTGGCTCGCTGCTCGGGATTGAGCTCCCGGATGATGCCGGCGTGCATGCGATCAAACGTCGCGGAGGTGTCGCGACGCAGGCGGACGAGATCCTCGCCGGTGGTCGTGACCACCGGACGAATTTTTTCCACCTGCTGCGGCGTCAACGCCAGCGCCTCGGTGAGGATCCGCATCTGTGTCGTGGCAAACTGCTCACTGAACACCCTGCGCTGCACGAAAGTCGGGGCCATACGCACGGCCACGAGGCCACCCGTCACGCCTCCCGCGAGGAAGACGACCGCAAAGGCAACGGCGACTTTCCAGGGTTTGTTCATGATTATGAGGAAATGTCGAAGGCCAGCACTTCCACCACCGGGTCCTGCACCGCGAGGACGTCATCCTCCAGCGCCTGCAGCACGGGCGGCAGATTAGCGGCAACGCTGACGGCCGCGAGGAGGCCGGCCACGCCGATGGCGCGGAGGGAAAGGCGCTCGAACAGGGCCGAGAGCGGACGCTCGACCGCACCCGCCATCGCAAGCGCCGCCACCCGGGTGGAGAATCCATACGGAGCCGCCGTGCTGCGGGAATCAGCGGGAGCCCGGCGGGCTGCCGCGACGAGACGCAACCATTCGTTGTGATCGGTTTTCATGAGCGTTCCTTACGTTTTAAGTCTGCAAAAAGCTTTTGCAATTTCCGTCTGGCCCGGAAGGCCCGGACTTTGATGAGCGAGGAATTCCAGCCGGTGATCTCATGGATCTCGGCGATGGTTTTCTGCTCGAGATCGAGCAGCTGGATGACGAGCCGGTCGTCCGGCTTGAGCTGATCGAGCAGCTTGTGGACAAGTTCGTGCGCCGCCAGGGCGTCGTCGGGAGCCTGGTCGGAGTCGTTGGTGAGAACGGCATCGAGCACATCGGCCTCACTCTCGGAAAGATCAGCCCAGCGAAACTCGGGCCGGCGCTGCTGTGACCGGAGATGATCGATGCATGTGGTGACCGCGATGCGGGAAACCCAGTGGGAAAACGGGACGGCTCCATGGTACTGGTCGAGCCGGGTGAACATCTTGAGAAAGATTTCCTGGGAGAGGTCCTCTTCCGCGACCCGCCGGGGCAGACGCGCCCGGACAATGCGGATGACCATGGGGTGCAGATGCTCGACCAACTCCCGCGCAGCCACTTGGTTGCGCCCGCGAACTCGTTCGAGGCACGCGGCCAAGTCGAACGTTTCGGGGTCACCAGATGACATGCAGAGATGGAAGGGCGGTCATGCACGAAGATCAAGACGTTGCGGGGTCGGCCGGGTTACAGCCCATCCGCCCCTTGACTTTACCCCGCCCGAGCCGATAAATCACCCTCCTCCGGATGCTCAATCAGGTTAAGGTTCTTCGACTTAGCTAGGCGCACGATCCCTCAGGGGAGCCGCGCAGCGGCTGATCGTGCGTCCGCCTGACCGCCCGTTGATTCACCGCCCATGCCGGCGGTTGCCGTCACGTCCCAGCATCTTTAAAACCTGATTTACAATGTCTTCTGCAATTGCAGCCAAGTACCGCCCCTTCCCGCCCGTCCCATTGGCCAACCGCCAATGGCCCAATCGCACCCTGACCGAGGCTCCCCTCTGGTGCAGTGTCGACCTCCGCGATGGCAACCAGGCCCTCGCCCAGCCCATGAGCGTGGAGGAGAAGCTCGAGTACTTCGATCTCTTGGTGAAAATCGGTTTCAAAGAGATCGAGGTCGGCTTCCCCTCGGCCTCGCAGATCGAATTCGATTTCTGCCGCCGTCTGATCGAGGAAAACCGCATCCCGGCGGATGTCTCGATCCAGATCCTCTGCCAGTGCCGCGAGGACCTCATCACGCGTTCGCTCGAGGCCTTGAGCGGGGCCAAGCAGATCATCTTCCATCTCTACAATTCGACCTCGCCCAAGCAGCGCGAGTACGTGTTCAACCACGCGAGCCGGGCCGACATCGTCCGCATGGCCACGCACGGGGTCGCGTTCCTCAAGGAAAAGATGAGGCCGCTCGTCGCGGCCGGCACCACCGTGCGCCTCGAGTACTCGCCCGAGAGCTTCACCAGCACCGAGCTGGATTTCGCCCTCGAGATCTGCGAGGCGGTGACCGATGTCTGGCAGCCCACCGCGGCCAACAAGATCATCCTCAACCTGCCCGCCACGGTCGAGTACACCACCCCGAATGTGCACGCACCTCACCCGCCGCACCCACACGATCATCTCGCTCCACACGCACAATGACCGCGGAACCGGCGTCGCCGCGACCGAGCTGGCGTTGCTCGCCGGCGCGGACCGCGTCGAGGGCACGCTCTTCGGCAACGGCGAGCGCACGGGCAACCTCGACCTCGTCACCGTCGCGTTGAACCTGCTCACGCACGGCATCGACCCGCATCTCGACTTCACCGACATCAACGGCATCCGCGAGGTCTACGAGCGCTGCACGCGCATGGAGGTCCATCCGCGCCATCCGTACGCGGGCGAACTCGTCTTCACCGCGTTCAGCGGCTCGCACCAGGACGCGATCAAGAAGTCGTGGGCGCAGCAGAAGCCTGGCGCGCCGTGGGACGTGCTCTACATCCCGGTCGACCCGGCCGACATAGGCCGCAGCTACAAGGCCATCATCCGGATCAACTCTCAGTCCGGCAAGGGCGGCGTCGCGTACGTGCTCGAGAACGAGTTCGGCTACCAGCTGCCCAAGCTCATGCACAAGGAGATCGGCCGCATCGTCAACGATCTCGCCGACACCAAGGGCACCGAGCTCACCCCGACCGAGATCCACGAGGTCTTCCGCGCCGAGTACCTCGATCGCAAGAGCCCGGTCCTTCTCCAGCACTTCAAGACCACCGAGCGCGACAGCAAGGTGAAGTGCGAAGCCGCGGTCGTCATCGACGGCCAGGCCCGCACGCTCACGGCGCAGGGCAACGGACCGATCGACGCCTTTGTGCGCGCACTCGGCGAGACCGACCTGCCGAAGTTTGAGCTGCTCAGCTACTCCGAGCACTCGATCGGCACCGGCGCCGACACGCTCGCCGCCTCCTACATCCAGATCCGCACCGCGCGCGGCCTGACCGTGTTCGGCGCCGGCGTCGACACCAACATCGAGCTCGCCTCGATCAAGGCCGTCGTCAGCGCGCTCAACCGCGCCAGCGCGCGGTAAGGCGCGCTGGAAATCCTGAATCCTAGAGCACTAAATCCTAAAAATCGTC
>CAYWRG010000013.1:8186-23927 GCA_964460715.1 uncultured Opitutus sp.
GCGGGTGGGTTTTTGGGGGGGCCGGGGGCCGGCCCGGCGGGCCACGGATCAGGCCTTCCCCACCCGATTCGACAGCCACAGCGCGAGCCCGAGGAAGAGCAGCGTCGGCGTCCAGAGCAGCAGGTCGGGCCGGATCGCCGGGTACTTGTCCAGCCAGCCGACGATCACGGTCAGAAAATAGTAGCCCATGACCAGCCCGAGCGCGACGCCGAGGTTGGCTGAGGTTTCCTTGCGCGACACGCGAATCCCCAGCGGCACGGCCAGCAGCGCAAAGGCGAGCACCGCGACGGCGCTTGAGGCTTTTTCATGCAGCGCAAACGAGACCTGCAGGCGCTGGAGCGCGTCGCCGGGCGCACTCAGGCGGCGCCAGTCGGCCATGAGCTCGCCGAAGGTCATCCAGCTGAGTTTTTTTCGGAGCGTCTGCTTGCCGAAAATCGCGTCGAGCTTGAGCAGCACCGGCACCTCCTCGGACGAACCCGTGCTCGGCGGCTTGATGAAGTTTTCCGGATCCTGGGCATCGCGCGTCTCGACCGACACCCGGCTGAGCGTCAACACGAGCGTGTTGGCCGGCTCGTCGTAGTCGAAGCGTCCGGACTGCGCGCGCGCAAAGGTCCGCACGCGCTTCTGGTCATCGAGCTGCCAGAGCCAGAAATCGCGCAGCTCCACCCCGTCCTTCTCGCCGACATAGAGCACCACGCCGGGGAAATCGCGGATGAAGGTCTTGGGCACGATGAAGCTCAAGGGATTCTTCCGGATCGAATCCGCCAGCGTCTCCTTGTAGGCCGTACGCGCCCGCGGCATGTACTGGAAATTGATGAGCATCGCGAGGGCCGCGCCCGCGACCCCGAGGATGATGATCGGACGCGCGATGTAACTCAGGCCAAGCCCCGCCGCACGCATGGCCGTGATCTCATTCTGCGCCGACATGCGCCCGAGCACGAGCAGCACGCCGGTCAGCACACCCATCGGCAGCGCATACGCGCCAACGTAGGGAATCAGGAGCAGCACCAGCTTGACGAAGGCCTCGGGCGCGAGCTGACCCGCGATCGCGTAGCCGAGAAGGTCCTTGAGGGCGTTGCCGACGATCAGCACGAACGCAAACAGGCCTACCGCCGCCGCGCAGGTCGAAAGGACGCTCCAGAACAAATGGCGGTGCAGCAGATTCACGCGGATTTTCTTTTGGTGTCCTTTTGTGCTGTTTTGTGGCCATCTGTTCCCCGCGCCAATCATGAAGTTCACGCCCGCCAAAGCTCCCCTCACCGGGGAGACCCTCGAAACCCTCACCGCCCGCCTCGCGGAGAGGGGTGAACCCGCGTTCCGCGCCAAGCAGATCCTCGACTGGGTTTACAAGAAGCGCGCCCGCTCTTGGGACGAGATGACCAATCTCTCCAAGCCCCTGCGCGCCTGGCTCGACGAAACATTCGAACTCATGCCCGCCACCTTGGTGCTGGGCAAGCAGTCGACCGATGTGACGGACAAGCTTCTCCTCGGACTCGGCGACCGTTCCCTTATCGAGACCGTGATCATCCGCGTGCCGCAGGAAGGCGTGGGTCTCGAGCATTCGCGCAAGACCATCTGCATCTCCACGCAAGTCGGCTGCGCGATGGGCTGCGTCTTCTGCGCCTCCGGCCTGGAGGGACTGAAGCGCAACCTCAACGCCGGCGAAATCGTCGCCCAGCTCCTGCAGGTCTGCTACCGCGAGGACGCCCGCACCCCGCGCGCCCGGCAGGAACTCGTCTCCTTCGACAACATTGTCGTCATGGGCATGGGCGAGCCGCTCGCCAACTACGACGCGATCATCCGCGCCCTCACCATCGTCAACGCCGACTGGGGCCTCGGCTTCGGCGCACGCCGCATCACGCTCTCGACCAGCGGCCTCGTGCCGAAGATTCTCCAACTCGCCGAGGAGCCGCTCGGCATCCGCCTCGCCATCTCCCTGCACGGCGCGACCGACGAGGTCCGCGAGAAGATCATGCCGGTCAACAAGGCCTACCCGCTCGCCAAGCTGCTGCCGGCCGTGAAGGCCTTTTCGGAAAAGCACGGCCGCATGGTCACGCTCGAGTTCATCCTCATCGAGGAGATCAACGACTCGCTCATCCAGGCCGAGAAGCTCCGCGACATCGCCTGGGACCTGCCCGCCCACGTGAACCTCATTCCCTACAACACGGTCGAGGGCCTGCCCTGGAAACGCCCCAGCATCACCCGCCAGGAGCGCTTCGCCGACATCCTCCGCGATGCGCGCGTCTCCGTGACCCTGCGGCGCGAAAAGGGCCATGACATCGACGCCGCCTGCGGCCAGCTGCGCCTGAAGACCGAGAAGGATCGCGAAACGGCCGGCGCCACGGCTTCGGCCTAACGACCGCGCCGGCCACTCGAATTAACGCTTTACATCATATCATCAAATTTAAATACGTTGATATGTTATGACGCCTGACCGGCCAATCTCCGCCCTCTTTGCTGAAAACCGTCCGCTGCGGTCCCTGGAGTTTTTTCCACCCAAGGACGATGCCGGCGTAGAGGCGCTGCGCCAGACGGCGACCGCGCTCAAGTCGATCCCGTGGGACTTCGTCTCGGTCACGTACGGCGCCGGTGGCAGCACGCGCGAGCGCACCGCGCAGGTCAGCGCCCTCTTCAAGAACGAGTTCGGCTTCACCGTCATGCCCCACCTCACGTGCGTGGGCCATTCGCGCGACGAGCTGAACGCGCTCGCCGATCGGATTCACAGCGGCGGATTCCGCAACATCATGACCCTGCGCGGCGACCCGCCGAAGGGCGCCACCACGTTCGAAGTCGCGGCTGACGGCCTGCGGTACGCGAATGAACTCGTGACGCTGCTCAAGGTCCGCCACCCGGACTTCTGCCTCGGCGTGGGCGGCTACCCGGAGAAGCATCCGGAGGCGGATTCGCTCGAGGTCGACCTGGACAATCTGAAACGCAAGATCGACGCCGGCGCAGATTTCATCACGACGCAGCTCTTCTTCGACAACGCGGTGTACCATCGTTTCGTCGAAAAGTGCCGCGCGCACGGGATTAAGGTGCCGATCGTGCCCGGCATCATGCCGGTGCTGTCGACCAAGCAGATCCTGCGCATCGCCACGTTGAGCGGCAGCGTGCTGCCCGCGACGCTGAAGCGCCGCCTCGAGGTCGCCGGCGACAATGCCGACGTGGTCGAGATCATCGGCATCGACTGGGCGCTGACCCAGATCCGCGACCTGCTCGCCCACGGCGCGCCGGGCTACCACCTGTACATCCTGAACCGCGCGAAAGCGGCGCTGGCGTTGGCGGCAGGTTTGTCGGCGTAAGCGAACAGAGGTCAGAGATCAGATGTCAGAGGTCGGACGCCGGATGGCACAGTCAGAACATGCTTAACGAAAGAGGCTCAATACATCCTTAACGGTGTAGGGTGGATTAGGGGACAGGAGCTTCATGTGGGCGAGCCCAGATGAAGCGTGAAAGTTGGGTATCGATCAGGCCGAGATTGAGGGAATCAAACCAGACTTCGAGTTGGTGGTGATCGAGGCGCTTGAGGCCGACGTTCCAGCCGGCGAGTGCTGAGGAGAGGAAGTAGGGCCGATCGAAGAGGCGAATGACGCCCTGAGTGGAGACCATGCGAGAGGTGAAGTCCGGTCCGTAGTCGATGAGTTGAGGGGTACCTTGGTAGCGCTTGGGCGAGGGTTGGTAAAGTTCGTGTGGGCAGCGCATCTGCAAAGCGCGGTGAGGGCGGATGTGATTGAACTCGTGCTGCCACTGTTCGAGGAGGGCTTGAGCGCTGGCCCCGGCTTGGGTGACGAGGGGTTGGACGCAGTCCTCAAGGTCACGGTGCATGCGTTCGTGTCCGCCGTTGTCCTGGGGGTGGCCGGGCCGGCTGCGGCTGAGACGGATCCCCAGGACGGTCCACCACGCCGAGAGCCGGCTTAGGCCCAAAGGGGAACTGGTGCTGGCGAAAGGCGAGCCGTTGTCAGTGTGGATCGAATCAGGCAGGCCGAACTGCTCGAACCAGCGTTCAAAGAGAGGTTTGACCGCGTCTGTACGGGTCGTGGCCATGGCTTGAACGCCGAGAACAAAGCGGCTGTAGCCGTCACGTACGGTGAGCGGCTCGCAGCGGCCCTCAGAGGTGCGCCACCAACCCTTGAAGTCGACGGTCCAAAGCTGGTTGGGTGCACAGGGCCGGTGGACGATCGCGGGCTGGGCGCCTGGATCGGGTCGCAGGCGAACTCGGCGAGGCTTGACCAAGCCGGCCCGGGCAAAGACTCGCTTGATGCTACTGAGGGAGGGTGCGGCTCCATGGATCCGTTGATAGATCGTGGCCACCTTCTCCGGCCCGAACGAGGGATGCTGATGTTTGAGTCGAACCAGCTCGCAGATGACCTCCTCCTTCAGTTGGCAGGGATGTGCCTTGGGGCGACGAGACCGCTCAAGCAGCCCAGCTCGACCTTCGGCCAAGAACCTGTCGCGCCAATAGTATCCGGTTACTGTACTGATCTTAAACTGCCGGCATAGCTCCACGAACGGAGCTTCCTCCCGCAGGACCGCCATCACAAACGCTTCCTTCTGGTGCATGACATCATGTTGCTTCCAAGGCATCGGCTCCTCCTGTCTGGGAGCCTGCCTTGATCCGTTAAGGATGTCCTGAACCTAAACCGTTAAGGATGTTTTGAACCTGCACCGATCAAAAATCATCCCATCCAACTTCCGCGTCGGATCGGCTGACACCTGATCTCTGACTTCTGGCCTCTGGTCCCCCCCCTACCCGCCCGCCATCACCGGCCGGAATCCCGCGTCGCGCAGGATTCGTGCGACCGTCTCACGCTGATCGCCTTGGATCTCGATCTGGCCGTCCTTGACCGTGCCGCCGCAGCCGCAGGCGGCGCGCATTTGCTTGGCGAGGCGCTCCTTCTCCGGGAGACCGATGCCGGTGAATCCGGTCACCAGCGTCACCGTCTTGCCGCCGCGCCCCGCGGTCGACCGCAGCACATCCACCCGCCCGCGATTCTTGGCCGCAGCGGGTTCGCCCTTCGCGGACGCCGCCGCTGAGCCTCCGGATGCGGCGCTGACTGCTGGCCCGGGCGGGAGGTTCAAACCGCCCAGAGACGCAAATGGATTGTGACCAAGCCCGCCACCGCCATCGGTTGAGACCTTATTGCCGGTGCTCATGGGATCAGGCTGACCGACCGGCCCGGCCACCACAAAGCCCCGCCGCCGGCGTGTCGCCCTCGAGAAAAACCAGCGCCTTCGCATAGCTGCGACGTTCAAGGAAATGAACGAGTTGCGGATGTAATGCCGTCCGCCCACGCGCCGCAAAATCATCCAGCCGCGCCATCTCGGAAGCGATCACCTGTCCATCAGAGCGCTTAATCCCATCCAACAGGCTGATAAGTGATTGTTTGATCTCGGTCTCCATCGTGAAAGTTCAGCGTTATTAATTATTTGTCACCAGATGTTTAAAAACTCTCAAACCCGGTCCTAGCCCTCCGACCTGCCCGGGAACGCGCTTGAGTCTACCGTCGGGTGAGGTATTCATACAGGACACTTTTTCATTATTATCGGCCTTAATATAGAGCAAGCCCGCGTTCCGCACCCCGGTCCCGCTGGTTTGCTTTTCTTTTCTACCCATGAGCTCCCTTACCCTCTCCACGCGCCCCAACTCGGAAGTCATCGAGGCGGCCTACAACGCGTGGCTCGATAATCCCGACTCCGTCGACCCGACGTGGCGTGCCTTCTTCCAAGGCTTCACTTTGGGCAACACCGGCAGCGGTCTCGCGGCCGCGCCCTCCGCCGGGGGAGCGTCGATCATTGACAGCCTCAAGCAGTCGCAGGTCCACAGCCTGATCTATCACTACCGAGCCCTTGGCCACACGCAGGCCCACCTCGATCCGTTGAGCGAGCCGCCGCCGGCTTCCCCGCGTCTTGCGCTGAGTGAGTTCGGTCTCTCCGAGGCGGATCTCGATACGGCGTTCGACGTCGGCCATTTTCTCAACGGCGGCCAGATGAAGCTGCGCGACATCATCGCGAACCTGCAGGCCACCTACTGCGGCCGCATTGGCGTCGAGTACGTCCATATTCAGGATACCGAGGTCCGCCGCTGGCTGGAGGACAAGATGGAGCCGTCCCGCAACGTGCGCACGTTCTCCAAGTCCCAGAAGACCCGCATCCTCCGCCGCATCCACAAGGCCGAACTCTTCGAGAAATTCCTCCACACGCGCTACGTCGGCCAGAAGCGCTTCTCCCTCGAGGGCGGTGAGACGATGATCGCCGCGCTCGACTCGGTCATCCACGCGAGCCCGGAGGTCGGCGTTGACGAAATCGTGATGGGCATGGCTCACCGCGGTCGCCTGAGCGTCCTTACCAACATCCTGCGCAAATCCTTCGACGTCCTCTTCGAACAGTTTTCCGAGAACTACATCCCTGAGACCGTCGGTGGCGACGGCGATGTGAAGTACCATCTCGGCTATGAAGCCGAGCTCAAGACCCCGTCGGGCAAAACCGTTGAGGTTCGCCTCACGGCCAACCCGTCCCATCTCGAGATCGTCAACCCGGTCGTCGAGGGCAAGGCCCGCGCCCGCCAGCGCATCCGTGGTGACGTGGAGCGCAAGCGCGTCCTCCCATTCCTCATCCACGGGGATGCCGCGTTCGCCGGTCAGGGCGTCGTTCCCGAGACTCTGAATTTTTCACAGCTTCCCGGCTACCGCACGGGTGGCACGCTACACTTCGTCATCAACAACCAGATCGGTTTCACCACGCTGCCAAGCGACGCGCGCTCGACCCGCTACTGCACCGACGTGGCCAAGATGATCGAGGCCCCGATCTTCCACGTGAATGGCAATGACGCCGAGGCCGTGTGCCACGTCACGCTGCTCGCGCTCGAGTTCCGTCTCAAGTTCCAGCGCGACGTTGTCATCGACATGTATTGCTACCGCAAGCACGGCCACAACGAGAGCGACGAGCCCGCGTTCACCCAGCCGACCCTTTACAAGAAAATCGCTGCCCAGCCCCTCATCTCGTCGATCTACGCCGAACGCCTGATCGCCGAGGGCACGCTCACGCAGGCGGACGACGAGGCCATCAAGGCCGAGTACACCGCCGCGATGGAAGCCGCCTTCGAGAAGGCCAAGGCCAAGGAAGCCAAGAAGAAGGCCGCCGATCCGGCCGCCAAGTTCAAGGGCTCCACCGCCGTCTTCCAGCCCGGTTACAGCCACACCCCTGTCCCCACCGGCGCCTCGCCGGCGCTGCTCGACCAGGTCGTGCGCGGCCTCACGCGCGTCCCCGCGAACTTCAAGGTCAACCCGAAGATCAAGCGCTTCCTCGACGCCCGCACCGAAGCCCACAAGAACGGCGGCCCGGTCGACTGGGGCTTCGGCGAGGCCCTCGCCTTCGGCACCCTCCTGACCGAGGGCACGCCGGTGCGCCTCAGCGGCCAGGACTGCGAGCGCGGCACCTTCAGCCACCGCCATGCGGTGCTCTATGATTTCGACACGCGCGAGAAGTACGTCCCGCTGCTGAACCTCGATGAGAAGCAGGAACGTTTCTGCGTCTACAACTCCCTCCTCTCCGAGGCCGCGGTGCTCGGGTTCGACTACGGCTACTCCCTCGACTACCCCCGCATGCTCTGCATCTGGGAGGCCCAGTTCGGCGACTTCGCCAACGGCGCGCAGGTCGTGATCGACCAGTTCATCGCCAGCTCCGAGTCGAAGTGGCAGCGCGTGAGCGGCATCGTCCTCCTCCTGCCCCACGGCTACGAGGGCCAGGGCCCTGAGCACTCCTCCGCCCGCCTCGAGCGCTTCCTCCAGCTCTGCGCCGAGGACAACATCCAGGTCGCGAACATCACGACCCCGGCGAACTACTTCCACGCCCTCCGCCGCCAGATGAAGCGCGACTTCCGCAAGCCGCTCGTCGTCATGTCGCCGAAATCCCTCCTGCGTCATCCGGCCGCCGTTTCGAAGATCTCCGAGTTCACCACGGGCTCCTTCCAGGAAATCATCGACGACGCGTCCGCGCCGAAACAGCCGGCCCGCGTGATCCTCTGCTCGGGCAAGGTCTACTACGACCTCGCCGACTACCGCGAAAAGAACAAGATCACCGACACCGCGATCGTCCGCATCGAGCAGCTCTACCCGCTCCATCGCGACCGCCTGGCCGAGATCGCCAAGGCCTACGGCCCGAAGGCAAAGCTCATCTGGTGCCAGGAGGAGTCCCAGAACAACGGTGCCTGGACCTACATCGCGCCCGAGTTGGAGCAGATCTTCGGTCGCAAGGCCCTCTACGTCGGCCGCGATGCCTCCGCCTCGCCCGCGGTCGGCTCGCTCGCCATCCACAAGCTCGAACTCGCCGCCTTCCTCCAGGACGCCTTCAAGCTCTGATTTTTTTCAAAAGTAGCGAGTAGCGGTAGCGAGTAGCGAGCATCACAAGCCACTCAGACCCGCCATTCCGCTGCTTCCCTACTCGCTTCTCACTACCCGCTACTCGTTACTCCAATCATCATGGCTTCCATCGACATCAAGATCCCGCCCATGGGCGAATCCATCAGCTCCGGCGTGCTCGCCAAGTGGCACGTCAAGGACGGCGACATCGTCAAAAAGGACCAGCCGCTCTTCGAGCTCGAGACGGACAAGATCACGTCTGAGGGCACCGCCGAGGCCGCCGGCAAGATCAGCCTCAAGGTCGCCCCGGCACCGAGGTCAAGATTGGCCAGGTCGTCGCGTCTATCGATACCGCCGCCAGTGCCGGCGCCGCCCCGGCTCCGGCCGCGGCCCCCGCCTCCGCGGCTGCCGCCGCTCCTGCGCCCGCCGCCCCGGCCGCACCCAAGAGCGACGCGCAGTCGCCCGCCGTTCGTCGCCTCGCCGCCGAAACCGGCGTCGATCCCGCGAAGGTCGAGGGTTCGGGCAAGGCCGGCCGCGTCACCAAGGGTGACATGCTAGCCGCCGCTTCCGCCCCCGCCGTGGCTGCCGCCGTCACGGCCGCGCCCGCCGCCGCCGTCCCCGCGTCCGCTCCGGTCGTCCCGGCTCCCGCCGCCGGCCCCCGCCCACGCGTCAAGATGACCAAGCTGCGCCAGACCATCGCCAGCCGCCTGGTCTCCGCGCAGCACGAGGCCGCCATGCTCACGACCTTCAACGAGGTCGACATGTCCGCCGTCATGGCCCTCCGCGCCAAGTACCAGGATGATTTCGTGAAGAAGAACGGCGTGAAGCTCGGCTTCATGTCCTTCTTCACCAAGGCCGTGGTCCACGCCCTCCGCGAGGTGCCCGCCGTCAACGCCCAGCTCGAGGGCGACGAGATCATCCAGAACCACTATTACGACATCAGCATGGCGGTCTCGACCGAGAAGGGCCTCGTGGTCCCGGTCGTGCGCAACTGCGACCAGCTCGACATGGCCGGCATCGAGAAGGCCATCGGCGAGGTCGCCAAGCGCGCCCGTGACGGCAAGCTCGGCCTGCCCGACTTCGAAGGCGGCTGCTTCACCATCACCAACGGTGGCATCTTCGGCTCGATGCTCTCGACCCCGATCATCAACGCCCCGCAGAGCGCCATCCTCGGCCTCCACGCGATCAACGAGCGCCCCGTCGCGGTCAACGGCCAGGTCGTCATCCGCCCGATGATGTACCTCGCCCTCAGCTACGACCACCGCCTCGTCGACGGCAAGGAAGCCGTCACCTTCCTCGTCAAGGTCAAGCAGGCCATCGAGGATCCCGCCCGGCTCCTGATCGGAGCCTGATGCTGAAGTAGAGAGTGTGGGTAGCGAGTAGCGAGCATCCAGACTTCGGTTCTCGTTACCGCCGCCCACCTCCCTGCGCTCAGTCTACTCACTACCCGCTACCCGCTACTTTTCTTCTCATGTCCTCCCAGTCCTTCGATCTGCTCATCATCGGCGGCGGCCCCGGCGGCTACGTCTGCGCGTTTCGCGCGGCCCAGCTCGGCCTCAAGGTCGCCCTCGTGGAAAAGCGCGCCACCCTCGGCGGCACCTGCCTCAATGTCGGCTGCATCCCGAGCAAGGCGCTCCTCCATTCCTCCGAGCATGTCGCCTTCGCCAAGGGTCACGCCGCCGCCCACGGCATCAAGATTGGCTCCGTCGAGGTCGACGTCGCGACGATGCTCAAGCGCAAGGACGAGGTCGTGGCCAAGAACGTCGGCGGCCTCGCCATGCTGGCCAAGGCCCGCAAGGTCACCGTCCTGACCGGCACCGCCGCCTTCACCGCCAAGGACACCGTCGAGGTCAAGGGCGAGAAGGAAACGGTCACCGTCACCGCCAAGAACATCGTCATCGCCACCGGCTCAGCGCCGGTCGAGCTGCCGTTCATGAAGTTCGACGGGAAGACCGTAGTCTCCAGCGACCACGCCATCGCGTTCCCTGAGGTGCCCAAGCAGCTCGTGGTCGTCGGCGGCGGCGCGATCGGACTTGAGCTCGGCTCTGTCTGGAGCCGTCTCGGCGCCGACGTCACGGTCGTTGAATTCCTCCCGAAGATCGCCGCGACCTACGATGACGACATCGTGCGCGCGTTCACCCGCATTCTCCAGAAGCAGGGCCTCAAGATCGAGACCGGCGCCAAGGTCACGGGCTTCGCCAAGGGCGTGCTCACCGCCGAGCGCGAGGGCAAGGTCCTTGAGTTCCCTGCCGACAAGGTTCTCGTCGCCGTCGGCCGCCGGCCGTACACGGATGGACTCGGTCTCGACAAGGCCGGGGTCGAACTCGACGAAAAGAAGCGCGTCAAGGTCGACGGTCACCTCCGCACCAATGTCCCCGGGATCTGGGCGATCGGCGACGTCGTGGCCGGCCCGATGCTCGCACACAAGGCCGAGGAGGACGGCGTCGCCGTCGCCGAGTGGATCGCCGGCAAGGCCGGGCACATCAATTGGGACCTTGTCCCCGGCATCGTCTACACCGACCCCGAGGTCGCGGGCGTCGGGCTCGGCGAGGACGCCGCGAAGGCCAAGGGCATCGCCGTCAACGTCGGCCGTTTCAACTTCGCCGCCAACGGCCGCGCCATCGCCGCCGACGCCACGGACGGTTACGTCAAGATCATCGCCGACGCCAAGACCGACAAGATCCTCGGCGCCCAGATTCTCGGCCGTGGCGCCGGTGAGCTGATCAGCGAGGTCGTCACGCACATGGAATACGGCGGCAGCGCCGAGGACCTCGGTCGCACGATCCACGCGCATCCAACGATGAGCGAAGCCATCAAGGAAGCCGGACTCGCGGTCAACAAGAGCGCGATCCACGCGCTGTAAGCGCGGCCTCGCGGTTCCCGCCCCCCCTCTCCGCGCCCCCTCCGGGGCGCGGATTTTTTATGCCCTCACCCTGGACGGGAAACAAAAACGGGCGCCTGATCGGGCGCCCGTTTTTTGTCTTCAATGCAGCCGGCCTCGCTGAGGCCGGTGGATCGCATCAGTGGCTGATGTCCGCGAGGAACGCGTCCATCGTCGTGTAGCCCGCGAGGAGCTTGGCGGCGGCGGCGCAGCGTTCCTTAGTCGCGAGGCCCGTATTCTCCGCCAGGAAGAGAATGTAGGCGGCCACATTGCGGGAGTAGTTCAGGCGACCCTCGTCGCTGATGGCGTAGAACCGGGCACGCTGGGCGTAGCCCGCGGGCGAATGATCGCCGAGGGCCGCCTTGTCCGCCTTGCCGCCGGCCGCGAGCACGTGGAGGAAGTTGTACTCGAACCAGAACATGTGCTCGGGACTTGGCGTCAGCGCCTCGAGCGCAGCCCGCGCCTCGCCGACGGCGCCGAACACCTGTGTGTCCTTGTTGGCCCGGCTGAGCGCGTCGATGATGAAGGTTCGAGCCATCTTCTTTTCCGTTTCGTCGGTGCTGAAGGCGCCCTTCAGCGCAAGCTCGACCGTGAACGCATACCAGTCGCGCCACAACGCCTGGTCCGCCGCGTTCTTCGAGGCGAAGAGCGCGCGACCCATCTCGTAGGTGTAGCGGCCGCTGGTCTTGATCTCGAGGCGGCTGCCCGTGACCGAGCCCATCACCTGGTAGTTCTCGGCCGACTTGCCCGAGCCCGAGTGGAAGCCGATGCTGACGCCGAACTGGCGGCACACCGCCCACTGCTTCTCGATCAGCACGCGCAGCGCCGCGTTGTCGGGATACGGCATGTTCTTCTGGAAGCCAAACGCCGGGGCCACGAAATGGATCTTCATCCCCAGCGCCTCGCAGAGCGCGAGCATGATGGCGGTGGTCTCGGGCGTGGTCAGACCCGGCAGTTCGTCGATCGACAGTTCGCGCAGGTAGGCGCGGCCCTCCTCGGTCGTGAACAGCTTCGCCCGCGCGGCGGCGTACTTCTCGTCGCGACGCTTCATCTTCTGCAGCGACGGCCAGACGTAGGCGAGCAGCTTGGCAAAATCGGTCTCGTTGAGCGCGAGTCCGGCCGAGGCCACGCGGGCCTTGACCGTGGACACGAGCTCAGCCGGCACCTGGGCCGCCACCCAGGCAGCCGCGTCATCCGCGACCTTGGTCTGGGCGAGTTCGGGCGAAAGATCGAAGGTGATGTAGCTCGCCAGCACGCAGCCCGTGACCAACTGGTCCTCACGCACGTCGAACTTGCCGCCGATCGGCTGGTGGTCGGCGTTGAAACTCCAGGCGATGCCGCGGCGATGAAAGCCGGTCTTGAGCTTCGACAGCACGCAGCCGTGGCTCATGCCCTCGACGCTCTGGCCCTGATGGCCCTCGGGCACGTTGGTGCCGATGAAGGGGAACGGCACGGTGTCGAGCTGGTTGGACAGCATCGCATCAACGTCGTAGACCAGTTCGCGCGGGATCGAGTTCTGGTTGGCGGTCACGCCGATCTCCAACGCACTCATCGCCCACTCCACCGCCGGCCAGTGCAGGGTGGTGAAGCGCGCGCCGATGCCGAGAGTGCTCTGGCCGAGTTTTTGCGCGGCCGTGGGGAAAATCGTCGAGGCCGGGTTGTGCTCCTGGATCAGGTTCTTGAGCGCGAGGAGGTTCTTGAAGGTCGCGGGAAACGCGTGCGCCCCGCCCGTCAGCGCCACTCCCTCCGTCAACGTCGCGGGGACCGTCGCGCCGGCGCGCAGCTCAAGCCGCCAGGCGCAGTCGCCCGTGGCGGTGTGCTCCAGCAACGTCCAGCTTCCGGCCTTGGTCTCGAACGCGCTCTTCGTCCAGGTCTTGACCGGACCATTGGCCGTGAGCACAGCGCGCAGCGCCGGCCAGTCGAGGCAGAAGTCCGGACTGACGCAGGGGTTCGAAGCGATCCGCAGATTGGCCTCGAGCAGGAAGCGATTGATGGGGCTCTGATTCATAAGGAATCAGAGTCGAGCATCCCGCCGCGGCGGCGGCGAGCCGGGAGTTTACGGACGGTCCGCTCGCTCGTTCACCGGTGAAAATCAGCGGCGGCTGTCCTGCTCGATCAGCACGACCGAGCCGCCGCGGAACACGACCCGGAAGACATCGCGTTCACGCCGGACCGGCGTGTTCAGGTAGTACGGATAGCGGTAGAGCGGATCACGCAGGCCGCCGTAGCGGTGGTACCAGCCACGGTAGAGCGGCGTGCCATCAATCGTCTCGTAATTGGTGTAGCTCCACGCTTCGCCGGTGCCATCAGCGTCACGGCGCGTCGCCACGCGATCCGGGTCGCCCAGCGCGAGGCGCACCAAGTCCGGCGTGAAGCCGATGGCGATCTTGCCCTCACGAATCAGCTGCTGCTGATCGGGCGCGAGCGTGGCAAAGAAGTCCGCGTTGCGGCGGATGCGCGCCTCCGGCGTGGAACAGGCGCCGACCAGGCCGATTCCACCGATACCGAGGGCAAGACGAAGCAGGAGGGCAGATTTCATGACAGAATAACTTACCCGGTTAGACTCGCAAAGCCGGTCGGGTTTCCTTCTTTTTTCGAACTTTGTGAAACACCTCCTTCTCTGGGACATCGACGGAACCTTGCTCGCCTCGGGCGGTTCAGGCATGCGCGCACTGCAGATCGCGCTCGGCAACGTCTTCGGCATCGATGGCTCGCTGGATGACATCGACTGGTCGGGCCGGACGGATCGCTTCATCCTGCGACAGATTCTCGAGAAATTCAGCTTGCCGACCACGAACGAGAATTTCGACCGGCTGCTCGACGGCTACATCAGCCTGCTGCCCGAAGAGCTCAACCGCAGCGCCCGGATCCTGCCCGGCGTCAAGGGGCTGCTCGACACCGCCGCCGCCCGCGGAGATGTCTCCCAAGGCCTCCTGACGGGAAACATCGATCGCGGGGCCAAGGCCAAGCTCATGCACCACGGCCTGTGGGACTACTTTCCCTTCGGTGCGTTCGCCAATGACAGCGAGCTGCGCAACGACCTCGGGCCGTTTGCGATGCGCCGCGCGACCGCCCACACGGGCTTCACGTTCGCGCCGGAACAGGTCTGGATCATCGGCGATACGCCGCACGACATCGAGTGCGGCAAGGTGATCGGCGCGCGTACGCTCGCGGTCGCCACCGGACGGCACCCAATTGAGGAATTGATCGGCCACGCGCCCACCGCCGCCTTCAAGGACCTGGCCGATGCCGAGCTCTTTTGGCGGACGATCGAGAGCTGATGAGGTGTAGCCGGGGTCGCTGACCCCGGTGCCTTGAATCGAAGCCTCTCTGACCGAGGTCTGCGACCCCGGCTACATTGATCCCTCAGCGCTCCTGCACTTGCTCAACTGACGTGACCTGGCCGCGCTGGTCGAAGATCACGCGCGTCTTCTCGTCGTCAAAATCGCGTCCACCTGTACTCACGCCGACACCGGTGCCGACGCGCGTGGATCCGCCGCCCCCACTCACGCCGAGCCCAATGCCGACGCTGAAGCGCGGCCCCTTGTCCCGATACGACCACACCTCAGAGGTTCCGTCCGGTGTCGTTCGCGAGGCCACGCGATCCGGTTTGCCCAAGGCCATGCGGACCTGCTCGGTGGTGAAGCCCACGTCGACCTGGCCCGACGCGATCTTTTCCTGCACGTCCATGGGATAGGAGTTATACACCTCGCGCGCCGATTGGATGCGCGAGGCAGGCGTCGACGCACAGCCCGCCGCCGCGAGCAGCAGCAAGCCGGAGAGCACGAGAAGGGAAAGTTTCATCAGGATTATGACCGGTGTCCGCGCTGGGAGTTCAGACGAACTCAATCTGAACCATGTCATCTAACCACAGATTGACACAGATGCTCGGAGATTCCGAGCAACGATCAAAGTCATGGGCCGTCGATCATTGATTCCGAGTATCCGTGCCAATCTGTGTTCATCTGTGGTCAAAAACGGTCTGGGTCCAAGGGATGACAGGGCGTGGTTTTGATTTTCCCTTCCGCCCGAGAATGTGCCGTACTGAACGCCTCATCGCTTCATGAAGACCTTCACGATTGCCATCGGATCTGACCACGCCGGCTTCGCCTACAAGGAGAAGATCAAGGAAATGCTGCTCGCCGCCGGACACACGGTCCGCGACATGGGCACGTATTCGGACGCCTCCTGCGACTATCCCGACTTCATTCGTCCTGTCGCCGAGGCCGTCGCCCGCGGCGAGTACCAGCGCGGTATCGTCCTCGGTGGTTCGGGCAACGGTGAGGCCATCGTCGCCAACCGCGTCCGCGGCGTACGCTGCGGCCTCTGCTGGAACGAGCAGGTCGCGATTTGGAACCGCTCCCACAATGATGGCAACGTGCTGTCCCTTGGTCAGCGCACCGTCACCGAGCAGGAAGCCCTCAAGATCGTGAACGTGTGGCTCGAGACCGAGTTCGAAGGCGGCCGCCACCTGCCCCGCATCCAAAAGATCGACGCGGTCTG
>CAYWRG010000013.1:23937-45218 GCA_964460715.1 uncultured Opitutus sp.
CCAAATGCGGGTCGGGGTGTGTGTTGTTGCGGGGGTGGGTGACCCGGGTTGTGTGGCGCACAGTTCCCGAACCGGGGTCAGCGACCCCGGCTACAGCAATCAATTCAAAATCAGATACTTACGTCTGCTTCAGATAATTACTTCGACATTGAAGTAAAATATGGTTTAAGTTTGAAGCATCATGGAAACGCCCTCCCAGACCACGCCAGCCGAGGCCACCGCCCTCGACGCCTATGTCAAGCTGATGCGGGCGGCCGACGCGGTGACGGCCCGGGCGCACACGGTCCTGCCCAAGGGCCTGACCATCCCCCAGTTTGCCGTCCTTGAGGTCCTCTTTCACCGCGGCTCGCTCTGCCAGTCGGAGATCGCGGCCAAGGTCCTCAAGAGCGCCGGCAACCTCACCCTCGTGGTCGATAACCTGGAGCGCGATGGTCACGTCACCCGCCAGCGTGACCCCGAGGACCGCCGCTATGTTACGGTCAGCCTGACCCCCCGGGGTCGCGCCTTCATCAGCGAACTCTTTCCCCAAGTCGCCGCCGCCATCACGCGCGAGTTCTCCGCCCTGACCGCAGCCGAACAGACCACGCTCGCCGAGCTCTGCAAGAAGGCCGGCCGCGCGGCCACTGCCTGATCCATCTCCCTTTAGCCCACATCTTTCCTCAAATACTTTAACATCAAAACATATAACATCATGAACCTCACCGGCCTGCATCATGTTACTGCCATCGCCAGCGATCCCCGTCGCAACGTCGATTTCTACACGCGCGTCCTCGGACTGCGGCTCGTCAAGAAGACGGTTAATTTCGATGACCCGTCCACCTACCACCTCTACTACGCGGACGGCGTCGGTACACCCGGGTCCGTTATGACCTTCTTCCCGTGGTCCGGTCTTCGCCGTGGCCGCGTGGGCAGCGGTCAGGTCACCGCCACGTCGTTCTCCGTTCCCGCCGACGCGCTCCAATTTTGGGTCACGCGCCTCACCGCTCACAACGTCACACTGACCGATGCCGTCTCCCGCTTTGGCGAGTCGGTGATCACGTTCGAAGATCCGGATGGTCTCGTCCTTGAGATCGTCGGGACGCGCGAGCCCGATACCCGCACGTCCTGGACGCATCCGGAAATTCCCCTCGCGGTCGGCCTGCGCGGTTTCCACGGCGTGACGCTCGGGGTCACCTTGGCCGACGCCACGCTCGCGCTGCTCACCGGGACCATGGGCCATCGCGTCGTCTCGACCGAGGGTGGACGCACGCGCCTGACCACCGGCAACGGCGGTCCCGGCACCTACGTCGACGTGCTCGTCGATCCCGCCATGCCGCGCGGCCTGCAGGGCGCCGGCACCGTTCACCATGTCGCCTTCCGCACACCCAACGACACCACCCAGGCGACCGACCTCGCCGCGGTGCGCAAGATGGGTCTGCATGTCAGCCCCGTGATGGACCGGAGTTACTTCCACTCCATTTATTATCGCGAGCCCGCCGGCATCCTCTTTGAGATTGCCACGGACACGCCCGGCTTCGCCACCGACGAAACCGTTGAACAACTCGGCACCACGCTGCGTCTGCCTCCGCAGTACGAATCGCACCGCGCCGAGATCGAGGCCGCACTGCCGACGCTCGACTGAATCAATCGTTCTCGCTCCTCGTTATCGTTCTCCTTCTCGGATTGAAGAATCCACCGGATCGAGAACGGGAACGATCAAGAGAACGACCCAACCCACTCCCGCCATGTCCCTCTCCTACCAACACGTCCACCACCCCGGCACCGATCCCTCCGCCCCTCCCCTGCTGCTCCTCCACGGCACGGGCGGGGACGAGAACGATCTGGTTCCGCTCGCCCGTCAGCTCTCGCCCGGATCCGCGATCCTCAGTCCCCGCGGCGATGTCCTCGAACACGGCGCGCCGCGCTTCTTCCGGCGCTTCGCCGAGGGCGTCTTCGACCTCGAGGATGTCCGGAAGCGCACGCACGCCCTCGCCGATTTCATCCTGGCTGCAGGCAAGCGGTACGGTTTCGAACCGTGGCGGCTGACCGCAATCGGTTTCTCCAATGGCGCCAACATCGCCGCTTCCCTCATGCTCCTGCGACCGGAGGCCCTCGGTGACGCCGTGCTGCTCCGCGCGATGGTCGTCCTCGACCAACCCGCGGCCACCGGCTCGCTCACCGGTCGACGCGTGCTGCTCGCCAACGGCCGTCAGGATCCGATCGTGCCCTCCCATCACCCCACGATTCTCGCCGGGTTGCTGCAGGCGGGCGGCGCCACCGTCACGTCGCATCTCGCCCCGGCGGGCCACGGCCTGACATCGGGTGATCTCGCCGCCGCGGCGGCGTTTCTTGCCCGACCGCCCACGCGGCAAAATTAAGTCGTCGTTGGACTTTGCGGTCCGGCTGTCCATCGTCGGCGGTATGACCATGGAATACCGCCGGCTCGGCAGCTCGGGCCTCAAAGTCAGCGCGCTCTCGTTCGGCGCCTGGGTGACCTTCGGCAAGCAGATCGGCGATCCCGTCGCCGAGAAGCTCATGCACACCGCCTACGACGCGGGCGTGAATTTCTTCGACAACGCCGAAGTCTACGCCGACGGCAAGGCCGAGCTCGTGATGGGCGACATTCTCAAGCGCAGCGGATGGCGGCGCAGCAGCTACCTCGTCTCGAGCAAGGCCTACTTCGGCTGGGAGGACGAGAAGCCCAACCAGACCGGCCTCTCCCGCAAGCACCTCCACGAGGCCTGTCACGACGCGCTCCGGCGCCTGCAGGTCGACTACCTCGATCTCTACTTCTGCCACCGTCCCGACGCCGAAACGCCCGTCGAGGAAACCTGCCGCGCGATGCATGACCTCATCGTGCAGGGCAAGATTCTCTACTGGGGCACCAGCGAGTGGAACGCCGACCAGCTCAAGGCCGCCTACGAGGTCTGCGACCGGCTCGGCCTGCACGCGCCGCAGATGGAGCAGCCGCAATACAACCTCTTCCACCGCTCGCGCGTGGAGCAGAACCTCGCCCCGCTTTGCAAATCGCGCGGCCTCGGTACGACCGTCTGGTCGCCGCTCGCCAGCGGTCTGCTCACGGGCAAATACAACGACGGCATCCCGAAGGATTCCCGTCTCGATATGCCCGGCATGGAGTGGCTCAAGGGCATGGTCCTCGGCGCCGACGCCCCCAAGCGCTTCGCCGCCGTCAAGCAGCTCGCGACGATCACGAAGGAACTCGACACCACGCTGCCCCGCCTCGCGCTTGCGTGGTGTGCGCGCAATCCGCACGTCAGCACCGTCATCCTCGGCGCCACGCGACCCGAGCAGCTGACCGAGAATTTTGGCGCGCTCGAGATCGTCCCGCGCCTGACGCCCGATATTCTCCGTCGCATCGATTCCATCACCAAGCCCGTTGCCGCATGAAAATCACCTTCTACGGACACTCCTGCTTCCTGATCGAGACCGGCGCCCACCGCCTGATCATCGATCCTTTTCTGACCGGCAATCCCGACGCCGCCATCGCGGCCAAGGACGTCAAGGTCGACCATGTCCTCGTAACCCATGGCCACGAGGATCACACCTGTGATGTCTTCGAGATCGCCAAGGCCAATGACGCCACCGTTGTCGCCAATTTCGAGATCGCCGAGTACTTCGGCGTCAAGGGAACGAAGTTCCACGGCATGAATCCGGGCGGCGGGTTCACTTTCCCCTTCGGCCGGGTCAAGTTCACGATCGCCCACCACAGCTCGAGCCTCAACGCTGGCCTGAACCCGATCTACATGGGTTCTCCCTGCGGCATCGTGATCGAGGCCGAGGAAAAGCGCATCTATCACGCGGGCGACACCGCGCTGTTCATGGACATGCAGCTGATCGGCCGCGCCGGCCTCGACCTCGCGATCCTGCCGATCGGCGACAACTACACCATGGGGCCGGAGGACGCGCTCGACGCCCTCGACTTCCTCAAGCCCAAGGTCGCCGTCCCGATGCATTTCAACACCTGGCCACCAATCGCGCAGGATGCCGCCGCCTTTGCGGGCGCTGCCGCGAAACGCGGGCACCAGGTCCAGGTCCTCAAGCCGGGTTCCAGCCTGACGCTGTAGATTCAGGCGTTCGGATGGGGAACCGCCCGCGAATCACGCGAATCCACACAAATCGCAAGACGCAGACCTCCTCCCGGTCACGATCTCAGCGCAGGGCCATGGTTTTAATCCCACTGTCCTGATTCGCGAGATTCGCGGGCCATGGATTGAGTCCGCCTAAAACGTGGGCAGACGACTTTTCGGTGGCCAGAATCTATCGCTTGCCCGCGCCTGTCCACGACCCCAACGTCGGGGCTTGGACATGGCCTTCCCTCCTCTCCCGGCAATCCTCGCCCAGCGCGATCTTCGCGTCGCCAACCTGGACCAGAATCTCGGCGACGCACTCCTCCGCGTCTACGCCTGGATGCAAATCGCCCGCAGCGCAGACAATCGCATCCTCGATCTGTTTCGCCAGGGTCTGATCAAGGGCACCGTGACCGGTGGCCAAGGCAACGAGGGCCTGATCGTTCCCCTCACGCTCCTCGCCGACAAGGCCATCGACGTGATCTCGTTTTCCCACCGCGGATTTGGCGGACACCTGCTCTGGAGCGGTCACCTCTGCGACCACCTGAACCAGTACTTTGCCAACGCCGCCAGCCCGACCAAGGCGCGCGAAGGCAACATCCACCACGGCGATCCGGCCAACCGTTCGCTGCCGATGATCAGTCACCTCGGCGCGATGCTCGCGAATGTCGTGGGCATGACGGACTCGCAACGCCGGCTGGGGCACGCGTCCGTCGGCTTCTGCTTCTACGGCGACGGCGGCTCGAGCACGGGCGACATCCACGAGTCGCTCAACCTCGCCTCGCTCCTCTCGCTGCCCATCCTGTTTGTCATCGAGAACAATCGCTACGCCTACTCCACGCCGGTCTCCGAGCAGTTTGCCGCCGGCACCGAGCTCTGGCGCCGCGCCGCCGGCTACGGGATCGAGGGACGCACGATTGACTGCACGATCGACCCCGAGGCCACGACGCGCGCCTTCGCCGAAGCGATTGACACCGTCCGCCGCACCTCGCGGCCGATGCTGATCGAGGCCCATACGCTCCGCCTGCGCGGCCACGCCGCGTACGACACGGGCGACTACCTCAAGCCCGGCGAAAGCGACGCCTTTTTCGCCGCCGATCCGCTGCCCAAGCTCCGCACGCGCCTGGTTGCGGCCGGACACGGCCCCCAGGTCGACCAGATTGACGCCGAGCTCGGCGCGTTTCTTGAAGCCTGCGTGCAGGCCTCGCTTGCCGTACCGCGGCCCGATCCCGCCAGCATCCTCGAGGGTGTGTTCTCGCCCGAGGTTCCGCCCCTGCCGTGGAAGCCCACCACCAGCGCAGCGAAACCCGAGCCCGTCACGATGGCCCAGGCCCTCAACCTCGGTCTCCGCAAGATCCTGACCGAGCGCCCCGAGTCCGTCGTGCTCGGCCAGGACATCGGCGTCTACGGCGGCGCCTTCAAGGTCACCGACGGCCTGCTCGCCGCGTTCGGTCGCAGCCGTGTGTTCAACACCCCGCTCGCGGAAAGCGCCTGCACCGGCTACGCGGTCGGCCTCGCTCTCAACGGCCACCGCGCGATCGAGGAATTCCAGTTCTCCGACTTCGTCACCGAGGCGGCGACCCAGATCACCCTCAACGCCGCAACGTACTACTTCCGCTCCGGAGCCAAGGTTCCGGTCGTCTTTCGTCTGCCCACGGGCGGCGGCCTGACCTTCGGCTCCTTCCACTCGCAGGAGCTCGACTCCTTCCTCCTGGCGATGCCCGGCCTCAAGGCGCTCTACCCGTCGACGCCCCAGGATGCGTTCAACGCCCTGCTCGCGGCCTACGAGGACGACAATCCCGTCGTGCTCTTCGAACACAAGGCCCTCTACCGCCGCGGCAAGCACGCGGTGACGTGGGACCCCGCCTACCGCGAGGTCTGGCAACCGCGCCACGTCCGCGCCGGCGACTACGCAACCTTCGTGACCTACGGTGACATGGTTCACCTCGCCGAGGACGCCGCCGCCTATTTCGAGACCGAGTACGGCCACACCTTCGACCTCTTCGACCTGCGCGCCCTCTCGCCGCTTCGTCTCGAAGCAATCAAGGCCTCGCTTGACCGCACGCACCGTTTGATCGTGCTGCACGAAGGCCGCCGCACGCACGGCTTCGGCGCCGAGCTCGTTGCCCGCCTGACCGAGGAGCACTTCTTCTCGCTCGAGGCTCCGCCGCTGCGTATCGGCTCGCTCGATCTCCCCGTGCCCTTCGCCCCCGAACTCGAACACGCCTTCCGCCCGACGAAGGAGAAACTGATCGAGTCCATCGCGGCGTGGATCGGATGATTCTATTGCGGACTGCGGATTTCGGAATTCGGAATTAAGCAGTCTACCCGTTCCTCCCACTAACACCCGTGAGCAGCGCTCAATCCGCAATCCGCAGTCCGAAATCTGCAATTCACCCGTCCACCTGGGCGGCCGTGCGGCTGTTTGCGATGGATGTCGACGGGATCCTGACCGACGGGACGATCCACATCTCGTCCGACGGCACGGAGACCAAGGTGTTCTCCATTCTCAACGGCATGGGCCTCGTCCGTCTGCGGCAGGCCGGAATTACCGTGGCGTGGATCAGCGGACGCGCCTCGGGCGCCACCACCGTGCGGGCGAATGAACTGCGCATCCCGCACGTCATCCAAGGCCGCACCGACAAGCTGGTCGCTCTGCGTGAACTCACCACGACCCTCGGCCTTGAGGCCTCCGCCTGCGTCTACATGGGCGACGATGACATCGACGCCCCCGCGATCAGCTGGGCCGGGATTGGCGTCAGCGTGCCCGATGCCATGCCCGCGGCCCTTGAGGCCGCCGACTACATCACAACCCGGAGGGCCGGGCATGGCGCCGTGCGCGAAGTCTGTGAACTTATCCTGACTCACCGGGGTCTAACGTCGCCAACATGAAGACCGCTGCCTGCCTTTTTCTCACCGCCGCTGCCGCCGTGACGCTGCTGGGCCAGACGCCCCAGATCAGCGCCCCGGCCCCGGTCAAGAATTTCTCCCTCCCGTTCTTTAACGAGGCCGGCAATCGGACGCTGCTGGTGCGCGGAAACGAGGCGATCCTCACCAATCCACGGCAACCCGCGTTCACCGACATGACCGTCACCATGTTCGCGGGCGACGCCTCCAACCGGGTCGAATCCGTGCTCCTCAGCAAGGCGGCCACCGTCGACACCACGACGAGCATCATCGAAGGGACCGATACCGTCCGCTTCGTCCGCGATGACATCGAGGTGACCGGCGAGACCTGGCGCTACGAGCACAACGCCCGCCGCATCGTGATCCAACGCAAGGCGCGCGTCGTTTTTCGTGCCGAACTTCCCCTTCTACTCAAATGAACTTTCCTCGCATACTTTTGTTTCTGATCGGGCTCGTCTCACTGCTCGCTATGCGCGCCGCAACGCCTGCCGCCGCTCCCCAGCGCACGACGCTGGAGGCGGACCTGATGGACATGATCACCACCGATACCGAGACGCGGGCCACCCTGACCGGCAACGTCGTTCTTACCGGCACCAACCTCCGGATTGCCTGCGACCGGCTGGAAGTCATCGCCAACCGCGTCGGTGACAAGGAAGACGCCATCGATACGATCGAGCACTTCAAATACCTGCTTGCGACCGGCAACGTCCGCATTTTTCAAGACCAGCGCGAGGCAACCTGCCAGCGGGCCGAAGTATTGCCACTCGAGGAGTCAGTCGTCCTGACTGGAGAACCCGTGCTCATCGACAAGAGCACTGATTCCGTCTTCGCGGGAGAAAAAATTACGCTACTACGTGGAGAACGACGGGTCATCGTCGAAAAACCCCGTTTCGACGGACCCGATCTGAAGGACATGGGCGCCAACGCCAAGGACGCCGCCACCCCCGCCCCATGAGCGACTCGCCCGTCAAGGCCTCCACGGCCACGATCCAGACCTTCGGCCTGGTCAAGACCTTCGGCACGCGCACGGTCGTCAACGGCGTCGACATCCATGTGTCTGCCGGCGAGGTGGTCGGCTTCCTCGGCCCCAACGGCGCGGGCAAGACGACCACGTTCTACATGGTCGTCGGCCTGATCCCGGTCACAGGCGGCCGGGTGGTGATCAACGGTCGTGATGCCACCCACCTCCGCATGCATGAGCGCGCCCGCCTCGGCATCGGCTACCTGCCGCAGGAGGCGTCCATTTTCCGCAAGCTCACGGTCGAGGAGAACATCCTCGCGATCGTCGAGACGATCGGCCTCCCACGCCGCGATCGCCCGGCACGCGTTCGCCGCCACCTCGAGGAGTTGAACCTGGTGCACGTCGCCAAGCAAAAGGCCTACACCCTTTCAGGTGGCGAACGCCGTCGCCTCGAGATCGCACGCGCCCTCGTGACCGAGCCGAAGTTCCTGCTCCTCGACGAACCCTTCGCCGCGATCGATCCGATCTCGGTCGCGGAGGTCCAGCGCATCGTCCTCTCCCTCAAGGCCCGCGGCATCGGCGTGATCATCACCGATCACAACGTCCGCGAAACGCTTCGCATCGTCGACCGCGCCTACCTCATCCGCGAAGGCAAGGTCTTCAAGGAAGGCACCGGCGACTTCCTGATCAACGACCGCGAGGCCCGCGAGTTCTACCTCGGCAAGGACTTCAACATGTAGGCTCCCGCGGCATGAGCCGCGGAATCGTTCTCGTTCCTCGTTCTCTTAATCGTTCTCCCGGATCGAGAACGAGAAGGATAAAGAGAATGAGAACGAAGTTAGCATGGGTCCTGACTGTGGGTTGACGGCAGGGGCCTGCCCCGGCTATCCTTTGGCATCGCCGCAACGCAGGGTTGTTTTGCGCGGCGGCGCACCCTCAACCCCAAATCAGGAGGCTGCCATGCAAAAGCTCATCGCGTGGGCGGAATCGCGCCGCGAACTCTGGCTCGATTGCGTCCGCATCTACATCGGTCTCGCGCTCTTCGCGCGGGGCCTGCTCCTCGTCACCAACACGTCGACCGGCTTCTTCGTCAACCTGCTCGAACGCAGCGGCCAGTCGTGGCTGTTCACGGGCACGGTGCTGCACTACGTGACCCTCGCCCACTTCATCGGGGGGCTCATGCTCACGGTCGGCTTTCTCACCCGCATCGCCGCTGCCGTCCAGATCCCGATCTTGGTCGGTGCGGTCTTCTTCGTTCACCGCCAAGACGGCCTGTTCGCGCTTGGCCAATCACTCGAACTCTCGGCCCTCGTGCTCTTCCTCCTCGGCGTGATCACCGTGAGCGGCGCCGGCCGGCTTTCGATGGATCGTGTCGTGTTTGGCGCTCGCGAAGGAAAGCTCACCGCTGCAACGCACGGGATGTAGCCGGGGTCGCTTTTGCCGCAGGATCAACTGCCTCCTGCGCGTCCGGCTCATCGTGCGCGCCCGGACCGTGCCGACGAGGTCGCCCATGTCGGTGATCGTGGTGCTAACCCTGTCGATCTTCCGGCAGGTGCCCGCGATGATTGCCACCGGCTGACGGAGAGACGACGAGACCGCATCGAACATCCGCTGCAGGCGCTGACGCTTTTCCAGCGAAAGGTGCAGGATTCACGCAGATCCGCATGATGATAAATCCGAACCGCGACTCCCTTGCGCACGAAATCGCCGGTCTCGTCGAAAATTTGCTCCCTTCTCCCGGATTTTTCCCCGATTCTCGCCTGAACCGCCCCTGCCATGCCCAAAGTCATCAACGGCATCACCGTCGCCCATTTCGTCGAGACCTACCGTGACAAGCTCGCCCTTGAAGTGGTCACAGGCGAAGCCGGCTTCCACCGACTGATCAAGGAAGGCTCGATCAACCGGCCGTCACTGGCTCTGACCGGTTTCTTCAAGTACTTCGCGAACAAGCGCATTCAGGTCCTCGGCGCAGCCGAGATGACCTACCTCAAGTCGCTCAATCAGCGGCAGCAGATCGACATTTTCAACCAGATGGTCGACCGCGGCATCCCGTGCGTCGTCCTCACGCGCAATTTCAATCCGACTCACCCGATGCTGGTCGTCGCCGAGGAGCGCAAGCTGCCCATCCTCCGCACGCCCATGATCACGATGAATTGGGTCAACCTCGCGACCGTCTGCGTCGACCGCGAGTTCGCCCCCACCGCGACCGAGCATGCCACCACCCTCGACATCAAGGGCATCGGCGTGATGCTCCGCGGCTCGTCCGGCGTCGGCAAAAGTGAATGTGCACTCGCCCTGATTGAGCGCGGCCACTCGCTGGTGGCCGATGATCTCACCGTCCTCACCTTGGTCGACGGCCGCGAACTCAACGCCAACAGCCGGCCGCTGAATCGCGGCTACATGGAGTGCCGCGGCATCGGCATCATCAACATCGCGGAGATGTTCGGCGTGAAGAGCGTGCGCCTCGACAAGCGCATCGATCTCGTGATCTCCCTCTGCGAATGGACCCCGGATGTGGTCGAGGAACGCACCGGGCTGGAGGAAAACTATTACGAGGTCCTCGGGATGAAGATTCCACACATCGAGCTCTACGTCCGCCCCGGCCGCGACATGGCCCGCCTCGTCGAAGTCGCCGCCCTGACCCAGGCGCTCAAGAAGATGGGCCACGATCCCGCCAAGGAATTCAACGACCGCCTCATCGCCTACATGTCGCAGATGCAGACCGAGGCGCCGCGGACGACGCGCCTCGCGGACGACCGCGAGGAAGCCTGATTTTACCATGACCCAATCCTCCCGCGCCGACGGTCGCCGTGCCGACCAGCTGCGTCCCGTCACTTTCCAGGCTGACATCGCGCCCCACGCGACCGGCTCGGTTCTCGTCTCCTTTGGCAATACGCGCGTCATCTGCGCCGCCACCATCGAGCCCAATGTGCCGACGTGGATGAAGCAACAGAAGGTTCCGGGCGGCTGGCTCACGGCGGAGTATTCAATGCTGCCCTACTCGACCCACGACCGGAAGCCCCGTGATATCAGCAAGGGGCGCATCGACGGCCGCACGGTCGAGATCCAGCGCCTGATCGGCCGCTCGCTTCGCGCCATCATCGACCTGCAGAAGCTCGGGCAGAACACGCTCTGGGTCGATTGCGACGTCCTCCAGGCCGACGGCGGCACCCGCACCGCGTCGATCACCGGTGCCTACCTCGCGGCGCGCCTCGCCGTGCAGACGCTCATCGATGCCCGGAAGATTGCCGAGAATCCCCTCACCGATTCCGTCGCCGCCGTCAGCGTCGGGGTATGCGGTGGACAGGATCTGCTCGACCTCGCCTACGTCGAGGACAAGGACGCCGAAGTCGATTTCAACGTCGTCATGACCGGCCGCGGCCAGTTCGTCGAAGTCCAGGGCAGCGGCGAGGAGGCCACGTTCTCCCACGACCAGCTCCAGAGCCTGATCGCCCTTGGACAAAAGGGCATCAAGGAGCTGGCGACGGCGCAGGCTGCATTCCTCACGCAGCAGCTCCTTGCGAAGCCCTTCAAGCTCTAGACCGGCGCGGAGCCTGAGCCGAGAAGCTCCGGCATCTCAAATCTGAGATCTGAAATTCGAGATGAGCGCGGCGCAGGCGCGCTCATTCCGGCACCAGCCACCGCAGATCCGCCATTCCGCCCGGACTCTGCGCCAGCACCGAGGCCAGCCACGGCAGCATCGGTGACAGCTCACGGTCGATCTGCCAGGGCGGGTTGATCACCACGAGGCCACAACCCTTCATTTTCACGGGTGACGCCGGGCCCACCACGGTCAGCTCGGCGGACCAGGTCGGCGGCGGCTGCAGCGCCACGAGCTCGGCAAAAAAGGCATCGACCCGCGCGCGCTCCGTCAGCGGGTACCAGACGGCAAACGTGCCGCCCGGCAGGCGGCGCAGCCCCTCACGCAGGGCGCCCACGATGAAGGCATACTCCCGCGTATCCTCGAACGGCGGATCGATGAGGACAAAGGCGCGCTTCTCCGGCGGCGGCAGCATCGCCTTCACTGCGGTGTAGCCGTCGATCGCCTGAATGGTGGCACGCGCCTCGAAGTCGAGTTCGCTGCGCAGCGCCGCGTGCTCCTCCGGATGTTTCTCGCAGAGCGCGAGCCGATCCTGCGGCCGGGCGACGGCCTGAGCCAGCCAGGGCGAACCCGGATAAAAACGCGGAGCGGAGACATCCGCCGCCTCGGCGGCCGTGCGGTTGCGGCGGTCAAAGTCCTTCACCAGCGCGAGGTAGTCGGCGACCGGCGTGGGCAGATCGGAGCGCTCCCACAACCGCCCCACCCCGGCGGGCCATTCCGGTGTGCGTTCCAGCGAGTCACCTCGAGCGGCCGAGGCCAGATCGTAGCGCCCGCGGCCCGCGTGCGTGTCGAGATAGAGGAAGCCCTTGTCCTTGCGCTGCATCCCGCGCAGGAGCGGGACGAGCAGCGCATGCTTCAGGACGTCAGCGAAATTGCCGGCGTGAAACTGATGACGGTAGTTCACGCGCGCACCGGCACCTTCACCACCGTCTTGTAGACCAGCGCAGGCGCAGCGATCGCCAGCGACGGCATGTGCGCATCGGCCGGAAAGAACACCGCGACCTCGCCTGGCCCCACCCGCAGGCGCGAACCCGCCGTCAAATCCTGGTAAAAAAGCACATCCCGCTCGGCCGAAAAATCGTCCTGCAGCGCAAGCCGGCTGACATGGGTGAACTCCATCCACTCCTCGCCCGCCACGATGGCCTGCAGGTCGATGTACTTGCGGTGGGACTCGTATTTGCCCTCGGCGCGCGGCTTGGAAACATAGGCCTGTTCCAAGGCAAAAGCCCCGCCCGCCAGCTCGATACGCTCGGTGGCGCCGGGCTTGACCGCCAAGATGCGGGCTTGCTCCTGGCTGCCCGGCTTGAGCGCCTGCGCGAGGTACGCAAACGCCGCGGCGAACTGCGCCTCATTCGCGAGTTGGGACTGCACCACGGGGAGAAGACCAAGGACTGCCATGCGCGCACTCCAGTCTGCGGGTTTCCCTGAGGCAAGTGCCGAACGCTTGCACGCCCGCCTGTGGATTGTTTGCGTTGCGTACCATGATTACCCGCATCCTCTTCCTGCTCGCCGGCCTGACCGCCGCCACCGCCTCCCTTTCCGCCCAGGCCTTTGAGGGCCGCGTCGCCATGACGGTCAAGGACGGTTCCTCCAAACCCGTGGCGATGAGCTACGCGATGAAGAAGGACCTGATCCGCGTCGACATCAAGGCGGACAAAGGCGAGTCCGCCTCCAGCATCATGAACTTCGCAAAGAAGGAGATGATCATGCTCATGCCGTCCGAGAAGATGTACATGGTCATGCCGATGCAGGATGTCACCGACACGGCCAAGTCCGCGGCGGAAAATGTTTCCCCGCTGGAGAAGACCAGCGAGACGGAAGTGATCCTCGGCTACACCTGCACCAAGTACATCACCCGCGACAAGGACACCGTCACGGAAATCTGGGCCGCCGAGGGCATTGGCATGTTCGCCGGCATGGGTGCCACCAATCCGATGAAGCCCGTCGCGCGCAATGCGTGGGAGGCCGAACTCGTCGAGAAGGGCTTCTTTCCCCTGCGCGTCATCGGCAAGAACGCCCGCGGCCGCGAGCAGTTCCGCCTCGATGTCACCTCCGTGGAGAAGCAATCCCTGCCCGACAGCGTGTTCACCGCGCCTGAGGGCTATGAGCGCTTTGAGATGGGTGGCGGCATGCGCGACATGATGAAGGGCGCCCTCAAGGGCGCGCTGCCCTTCGGTCGCTGAGCGGCCCGCCCGTCTGCGTGCTCCGCGTCCTCTCCGATCTCCATCTCTTCGATGCGGACAGCCGCGTCCGTCGGGCCGCACAACTGACGCCGTTGTTTCACGGGGTTGATCACCTCGTGCTGAATGGAGATACCTGTGACACTGAGCGGGATCTTCCGGAGGAGGAGCTGGCCCGGCTGCTGGCCTTCTTCCGGACGAGCGTACCCCGGGTGACGATCCTCACCGGGAATCACGACCCGGCCATCAGCGAGCAGCACGAGCTTTTGCTCGCCGACGGCCAGATCTGGGTGACCCACGGCGACGTCCTGTTTCCCGAGGCAACGCCCTGGAGCACGCTGCGGGAGGAACTGATCCGACGCATTGATCGCGGACTGGCCGCCACGCCTGAGGGCGAACGCCACACGGTGGCCGCGCGCCTGCGGGTGCACCGCGCGGCGTGCCTCCACCTGCCGCGTGAATTTGATCAGCGGGCCACGTACCCGCTGGCCCGTCTGAATCGCCTGCGCATCACCCTGTTCCCGCCGCACAAAGTCCTAGCGATGCTGCGGGCCTGGCGGGATACGCCGCGCCTCGCGGCCGACCTTGCCGCCGCCCAGCGCCCGTCCGCGCGCGTCGTCATCACGGGGCATATCCACAACCCCGGCGTTTGGACCCGCCCCTGCGGGCGCGTCGTCATCAACACCGGCGCCTTCGGACCACCCCGCGGCGCGCTCCTAGTGGACCTCGTGGGCTCGCAGCTGACCGTGCGCAAAGTGGTGGAGCGAGACGGGCACTTTCACCCCGGCAAGGTGGTCGCAGAGATTCCTCTGGCGGCGGGCCCCTCGGCTTCGCTAGGGTCTGCCCACGCATGAGCATGGAAATCGGCTGGTGGAAAAAGGATCCTGAACTGGGCAAGTTCCAGATCATCGCGACCATCCACGGCGGAAACATCGTGTGGGAGCGCAAACAGGGCCATAACACCTCTTGGGAGCCGCACGTGCCCACCGAGGAGGATTGGGACAAGATGCTCAAGGAGGCCGAGACCCGCGTCCCGCGCCGGCTGATTTCGCCCAAGCAGTTTGCTGCGATCAAGGCTCTGCGCGACCGCTGATTTGGGGTGCTCAGGTGTAGCCGGGCTCGCTGCGCCCGGTCCGGGATCGAAACGAAATCAACCGATCCGCGGAGTAGCGACCTCGACTACAACTCGACCGCCCGGGTCCAGAGCAGTCGGAACGCCGGGGCAAATTCCGCCGGACGCTCAGCGATGGCGGCGGTGATCTCCGCCGGAGCCAACCACTGGCCGCGTTCTACTTCCGCCGGGTTGAGGGCAAAGGGGCCTTCGCCCGCCATGCGATACACCCAGACAAACTCCCAGCCCGTATCCTCGCAGGGCTCCATCCGAAACCAACGGGCGGGCGGCGCGGCGACCACGACCCCGATTTCTTCCGCCAGTTCGCGCTGCGCCGCAAAGTCGTAGTCCTCGCCCGAATCCACATGTCCGGAACAGGAGGACGCCCAGCAACCCGGGCACGTGTCCTTGGCCATGGAGCGCTTCTGGAGAAAAACCTGCCCGGCCCGGTTGTAAACGAGCACATGAACTGCCCGGTGCCACAGCCCCCGGGCGTGGACCTCGCCCCGGGTCGCCTGGCCCACGACCACGTCGTTCGCATCGACCACATCGAAGCGCTCGTCCTGCCGCTGGGCTTCAGCACCCTTTACATTCGGATTCATTCGTGTCCATTCGTGGTTCCAAAACCGCCCGAACTCCATGCCGAAAATCGACGTCAACAAGGTTGCCGAAATCCTGAAGAAAAACGAGATCCCGCCGGCCGTGCTGCGCCAGATCGTCGAGGACATGAACCTGCTCGTGCAACCCGAGGCCGATGAGGAAAAGCCCCCGGCAGTGAAGAAGCAGTTCGCGATCGTCATTTCCGACCCCAACGGCGACCTGCCGGACCATGATTTCGTCGGCTGGGTGCTGCAGCTGCCCGAGAACGAGAGCGTCGCCACCGCCATCGAGCGCATCCACCGCGCGTCCTACGAGTTCAACACGACGAAGAAGGGCCGTCTGCTGCCGGTGAAGACCATCGGCGAGGCGCTGGAGAACGTTCCCGCCAAACACTTCAAGGAAGCCGACCTCTGGGTAAAGACCAAGACCCCGGTCCTGATGCTTAAGACGGACAACGAGATCCCGACCGACGAGGCGAAGGGCAAGGACGCCCGCCGCGGTCGCATGGAGTAAGTTCCACACCGGTTGCCCGGCGCCGTGAACGAGCCGCGTCACGTGCGGGGCCGGTGCACTTGGAATGACGTAGTTTCTTGGAACCTACGTAATTCCCGACCAGCTGACGGCTTGTCAGGGTGGCGACGGTCTTCACGTTGACCCCCTGATGATCGCATTCCTGAACCGCGCTTCCGCCTGGCTGCTCGTTGCGCTGGCTTCGGTCATCATCCTGTTCGCGCTGCGCGACCCGATTCCGCAGTCCTACGCCAACTATGACGAGATCGCGTACAATTCGCTCGCGATCAGCCTGCTGAAAAACGGGACCTACCGGCTCGACGCCCAGCCGGATGGCATTGTGCCCACCGACACGCGTTTTGCGGCCAATCCGCAGCTGTACCCCTACCTGTCTTATCTCTCGTTCAAGCTCTTCGGTGTTTCCCGGGCCGCGATGCGCATCCCGGCCTCGCTCGCTTTCCTGGGCTGCGCCCTCGTGCTCGGCTTTCTCGCCGTGCGGCAGGGCCTGCAGCCCCTGCACGTGATCAGCGTCCTGCTGCTCCTGCTCAGCTGTCCCTTCCTGCTTTATTCCGCGCGAATCGCTCGCCCGGAGACACTGTCCGCGCTGGGCGTCTACGTGAGCTGTGCGCTGTGCGTGCGCAGTCAGACCCAAACCGGAGCCTGGCGTCGCCTTCATCTGCTCGGTGGCGGTGCGACCGCCGCGCTGGCCGGGTGGAATCACCCCATGTTCGCAGGCTGCGCGATCCTGCCGCTGTTCTTCATTCACCCTCGCCACGGGTCCACCCCGGCCGCGTCCACGCTCCGTTCGATCGGCTGGTGGACCTTGGGCGGCACCCTTTGTGTCATGGCGCTCGCTGCGGTCCTCGTGCTTCCTTACTGGGACGCCTGGAAAGAACAATTCCCGCTCAACTCCTCAACCGTCATCGAAGCCGGCCGCCATCCGGATTCGGACCGCTTGAACTTCAGCCCCTTCAAGCTCCTCGCCGATCTGCGGGCCCGGTTCAGCACCTTCGGCAACCCCTATCTCCTGTGGTACCTGGCCGCACCGCTGGTGTATTTCGTCTTGCTCCGCCCTACGCGGCGTTTCGCACTCGCCCTCGGGGTGTCCGTGGTGTGGCTGCTGATCAGCACGCATGTCACGATCACGGTCGTGACCTACATCATCCAGTTCACCGCCGCTGTCCCCCTGCTCGCCCTGCTCTGCAAGCCGCGCGAATCAGGACCCGGCAGTTCCGATCGCAGCGTTGCGCTGCTCAGCGGGGTTGCCGCCCTGCTGGTGGGCGCCCACGCGGCCATGGTGTTCATGCCGACGTATGAGAGCCGCGCGTTTGCCGACCGGGAGGGCGAACTTACCCGGACGATCGCCAATCTGCCCGGAACCGGACCCATCGCCGGCCCGGTCGAGGCGGCGATGCCGGCTTGGAAAAGCGGTCGCCGTTACTTTATGCCGAGCCCTCCCTTCTTCGACACCCAACCCGGGGTCCGCGAACGCTACCACGAACTGGTGCGGACGCAGGCGGAGTGGTTCATCCAGCCGGACGGCACCGCGAGCCGCACGCCGCCCTGAAGCGGCTTAGTTGGGAAGACCAAACGCGCGCGGCGGAAATCCGCGGGCCTTGAGCGCTGCCGCGATCGCGGCGAGGTCGATCTTGTCGCCCGGTTTCACAGTGTTCGTCTTGAACCAGCCTTGGTTCATCTCGACCGCGAACTGCAGATCCTTGCGGCGGGAAGAGACTGATGTTTCGTCAAAGGGATGCAGCGGGTAGATCTCCCGGAGTTCACCGTCCGCGGTAAAGAACCCAATATCGAGCGGCGTGGGCGTGTTGCGCATCCAGAAGCTGAGGGACTGGCCCTGTGGGTAGACGAAAATCATGCCCTGCTCGGGCTTCAACTCGCGGCGCTCCATCAGCCCGCGCTGCATCTCCAGGTTGGTCACCGCAAACTGCAGCTGCACCGTCTTGTCGCCCAGTTTCACCGGAAAATAGTCCGCCACCGTCTTGGGCGCCGCGGCGGTCTCCGGCTGGGCCTGACCGCAACCGGTCAGCGCCAGCGCAACCGCCAGCATGAGGACCCAGCGACCTAGCCACGAAACCGGATTTGCGTTTTTCACAGAGAGCGTGGGTAATCGGCCCGTTCCGACAACTCAACCCTGTTCCCGTGGCCAAGTCCGCCCTGCTCCTCTACACCGATACCCACCGCAGCGCCGATCTGCGCTATTTCGCGGGCTTTGAGGTGCATGATCCGTTTATCGCCATTGAGACGGGCGGCCGAAAAATCGGCGTCCTCAATGCGCTCGAATACGGGCGGGCGCTCAAGGAATCGGATTTCGACGCCGTCCTGCGCCTGGAGATCTTCACGGAACGGCTGCGCGCCGCGGATCCCAAGGCAAAGGTCGGTCCGGCCGAGGTGATCCCGCTGCTCGCCCGCGATTTCAAGATCAAGCGCTTCCAAGTACCCGGGGACTTCCCGGCCGGCCTGATGGATCGCCTGCGGGCCGCCGGCCTGACGATCAACGTGATCGAGGGCGCGGTTTTTCCCCAACGCGTAATCAAGTCCGACGCTGAGGCCGCGGCCATTCGCGCAGGCAATCGCTGCGCATCGGCCGGCTTCACCGCAGCGGAGCGACTGCTCCGCCAGAGCCGGCCGCGCGGACGTCAGCTCATCCTTGACGGCAAACCACTGACCAGTGAGCGCGTGCGCTTCGCGATCGAGGTCGCCTGTCTGGAAAACGGGGGCGTCGCCGCCGACACGATTGTCGCCGGAGGCGACCAGGCCTGCGATCCGCACTGCCGCGGATCCGGCCCATTGCGCCCAGGTGAACTGGTGATCATCGATATTTTTCCCCGCATCACCGCCACCGGCTTCTTCGGTGACATGACCCGAACCTATCTGCGTGGTCGCGCCAGCGATGCCCAGCGGGCGTTGGTCAGTGCCGTCGGCGCCGCACAAAAGGCCGCGATCGGCGCAATCCGGGCTGGCGTGAATGGACGCAACGTTCACCAGCAGTGCCTCGATGTCTTCGCCGCCCGCGGCTACGAGACCCAACGCACCGCCACGGGCTCGGTCGGCTTCTTCCATGGCACCGGACACGGGCTCGGGCTCGATATCCACGAGGCTCCGCGAATCAGTGCCTTCGACTGCCCGCTCCCCCTCGGCTCGGTCGTCACGGTCGAACCCGGCCTCTATTATCCCGGTCTCGGCGGCTGCCGGATCGAGGACGTCGTCCAGGTCACGGCCCGCCGTCCGCGCCTGCTCTCCCGCCACCCCTACGATTGGGAACTACGCTAATCACTCTCATGGCCATCTCGCCCGCCCGCATCCGCACCCTGCTCGACAAGATTTCCGGTCTCCACGTGCTCGTCATCGGTGACGTCATGCTCGACCACTATGTCTGGGGTGACGCCACCCGCATCTCGCCCGAGGCTCCGGTCCCGGTGGTCGAGATCAATCGCGACACCTACACGCCCGGCGGCGCCGCCAACGTCGCGCTCAACTGCGCCTCGCTCGGCGCCAAGCCCACGATCGCCGGCTTCATGGGCGAGGACGAGGCCGGTCGCCGCATCCGCGGCATCCTCAAGGCCAGCGGCGTCAAGCCGGTAAGCACGACCGGAACGGGAACCACGATCATCAAGACGCGCGTCATCCTCCAGCACCAGCAGCTCTGCCGTTTGGATCGCGAGGGCCCGCCGGCTTCCTACCGGATGGACGCCAAGGCGGCAGTGAAGCGTCTGTCCCCGGAAATTGCGGAGGCCGATGCGATCATCTTCTCCGACTACGCCAAGGGGCTGCTCACTGATGACCTCGTCGCGGCCGTCACCGCCAAGGCCCGCGCCAAGTCCACGCTTGTGGCGCTCGATCCCAAGCCGAAGAACGCGCTGCGTTTCCGCGACCTCGACCTCCTCACGCCCAACCGACGCGAAGCCGCCCTGCTCGCCGGCGTCGAATTGTCGCCGCACGAGCCCTTCCCGGCCGAGGAGATCTGCCAGCGCATCCATCAGCGCTACGACGTGCGCAACCTCGTCATCACCATGAGCGAGGATGGCATGCTGCTCAGCCGCGACGGCCACGTCCTGAAGCAAATCCCGACCGCCGCACGCGAGGTCTTCGATGTGTCCGGCGCCGGCGACACCTCGATCGCCGGCCTCGTGCTCGCGATGGCGGCGGGCGCCGACCTCGAGACGGCCGCTCATTTCTCCAATGCCGCCGCCGGCGTGGTCGTGGGCAAACTCGGCACCGCCACGGTCACCCCGGCAGAGCTGATCGCCTACGTGGCCCGCAAGCCTTGAACAAAGCCCTCTTTCTCGATCGCGACGGGACCCTGATCGTCGACATCCCGTACCTCGCCGATCCGTCCAAAGTCGAATTGCTGCCCGGCGTGCGTGACGGCGTGATCCGCGCGCGCGCCCTCGGCTACCGGCTGTTTCTCTTCACCAACCAGTCCGGCGTCGGTCGCGGCTACTTCACGCTTGATGATGCGCTGCGCTGTAATGCGCGCATGGTCGAACTGCTCGATCTCGGTCCCGACGTCTTCACCGACAGCTGCACCGCGCCCGAGCATCCCGACCAACCGTCGCTCTACCGAAAGCCCTCGCCCCGATTCATCCTTGAGATGATCGCCGCACACGGACTCGACCCAGCCCAGTGCATCATGGTCGGCGACCGCGAATCCGATGTCCGCGCCGGCCTCAACGCCGGCACCCGCGCTGCCGGTGTCTGCACCGGCGAGTACGACGCGGCCACCTGGCAGCGGAAAGCGATTCCGGGCGTCGAAGTCTTCGCCGACTTCGCCGCGTTTGCGAAAACGCTGACCTGAGCTTTTGTCCGCGGCATGCCCGAGCTCGCCGAGGTTGAATTCATCCGCAAGCGCTGGAACCCGGGCTTGGGTTCGCGCATCACCGCCGTCCGCCTGCATCCGAAGGCGGGCGTCTTTCGCGGCACCAAACCTGCCCTGATCGCCCAGCAGCTGACTGGCGCGACCCTCCGCTCGTCGGAAGCGGCAGCCAAGCAGATGCTTTTTCGGGCCAGTGGCGAAATCTGGCTCGGAATCCACCTGGGCATGACCGGCGAACTCAGTGTCCAGCCCGCGGGCTACGCGCCACGCGCCGCCGATCACCTCGTGCTCGACCAGGCTGGGCAGACGCTCGTGTTCTCGGATTTCCGCATGTTCGGACGAGTCCAATTCGCCGTCGGGCCGGAGGCGCCGGATTGGTGGCGCGACATCGCGCCGCCGGTCCTGTCATCGGAGTTCACGCGCGAAGCCGTCGCAGTCTTTCTCCGTCGACGCGCCCGGAGCCCGATCAAGGCCGTCCTCCTCATGCAGGAGCGCATCCCCGGCGTGGGTAAC
>CAYWRG010000013.1:45228-77717 GCA_964460715.1 uncultured Opitutus sp.
TCGCCGGTTCGCCGGAGAGCTGACCCCGGAAGAGGACGCCGAGGTCGCCGCGCTTCACCGCGAGACCCGCTGGGTCGCCGACCGGGCGCTCAAGACCATCGGCGAAACCTTTGCCGACCCGCCCAAGACCTGGCTCTTTCCGCATCGCTGGGAAGACGGCGGACGTTGCCCTCGAACCGGCGAGGCCCTGATCCGAGAGGAAATCGGCGGGCGCACCACCTGCTGGTCGCCCGGCCGGCAAAGCCTGCGGCAACCCCGCGCCTAACGTTATCGCGTCGACGCGTGGCATCGGCCGCCTTTCTCTTTCCGGCATGTCCACCAGCAAGCAACGCCTCGACGAACTTCTCGTCGCCCGCGGCCTCGCGGAAACCCGCTCCCAAGCGAAGGCGTTGATCATGAGCGGCCGCGTTCGGCGCGGCACGGAGCGGCTCGACAAGCCGGGCAAGGAATTCCCGCCCGACGTCGACCTCGCCGTGGATCAGCCGCCGCGCTTCGTCAGCCGCGGCGGCGAAAAGCTGCAGGGCTTTCTTGATCGCTTCCCGCAGGATCTTACCGGCGCGCACGTCCTCGATGTCGGTGCCTCGACGGGTGGCTTCACCGACTGCGCGCTCCAGGCCGGCGCGGCCGATGTGGTCTGCGTCGACGTCGGGCGCGCCCAGCTTCACGCCAAGCTGCGCAGCGATCCGCGGGTGACCAACCTCGAGCAGATCAATGCCCGTCACCTCGATGCGACCAAGCTGCCCCGATCCGAATTCGACCTCGTGGTCATGGATCTGTCGTTCATTTCGTTGCGCACCGTGCTTCCCGCGGTCTGGCCGCGCGTGCGTCCCGGCGGACGGCTGATCGCCCTAGTGAAGCCGCAGTTCGAGGCCGGTCGCGCCGAGGTCGACAAAGGTCAGGGCGTGATTCGCGATCCCGCCGTGCAGGAGCGGGTGCTCGCCGACGTGACCGCGTTCGCCCTCGGCGAGCTGCCCGGCGCCCGCCTGACCGGCTCGATGGATTCCCCGCTCACCGGAACCGACGGCAATCGCGAATTCCTGATCGGGCTCGCCAAAGCGACGCGCTGAGCCACCCTGCCTTATCCCAGCCCGCACCGCCACCATGCAGCCGATCCGCAAACTCGCCTTCGTCGTCAACGGCCAGAAATCCGGCGCACCCGAACTGGCTCGCTCGCTCGTGGGCATCGCACGCGCGGCCGGGGTTGAAACCAAGGAGACGAACACGTTTCCTCTGACTGACGGCTACCTCAAGGGCTGGGACGCCTGCTGCGTGATCGGCGGCGACGGCACGCTGCTCGGTGCCGCCAAGGAGGCCGCCCGGGAAAATGTGCCGGTGATCGGCGTAAATCGCGGCAGTCTCGGTTTTCTGACCACGTTCTCCGCCGAGGAGGCGGCCGGGTGTCTGCCCAGTCTGCTCGCCGGGGACTTTCGTCTCGCCCATCGCTCGATCCTCGATTGCTCCACCGGGCCCGGCCGGCACGACCTTGCGCTCAACGACGTCCTGATCAAGGCCGAGGTGAACTCGCGTCTGGTGCGCCTGGAGGTCATCGCCGACGACGATCTGGTCACCGAATACCTGTGCGACGGTCTGATCTTCTCCACGCCTACGGGGTCGACCGCCTACAACCTTTCCGCCGGCGGCCCGCTGGTGCATCCAGACGCGGAGGTCATTGCCATGACCCCGATCTGTCCGCACACGCTGAGCAACCGCTCGATCATTTTCCGTCAGGGTGTGAAGCTGCGCGTCTACAACCGATCGGAGGAGGGCAACCTGCTCGTTGCGATGGACGGCCAGCGCAATCTCACCGTCTGCGAGGACTCGCCGGTCGAGATCACGATCTCACAGCTCAAGCTCCCCTTGGTGCAGAAATTGAAGCACTCCCACTTCAGCGTCGTCCGCGCCAAGCTCAAGTGGAGCGGCGGGCTCGTTGAGCGCCGGCCGAGCAAGGGCTGAGCGACGCGATGGTCGTTGTAGCTGGCCTCGCTGAGGCCGGTCCGTGGATCGAAAGAGAGCGAGTCACCCCAGCCTCCGGGGTCGGCACCCCGGCTACAACAGCGCCAGCAAGGCATCGCGCACCGGCGCGAGCCCCTTGTAGGCGACCAGCGCCTCCGGCATCGTCGCGAGCGCCCGGCGAAACCCTGAACGCACACCGGTATCGGCGAGCACCTCGGACAGCGGGTGCAGCGCGATGCGAATGCCGAACACCACCCCACCCGTCTCCGGCAAGGCCGCGAGCGCCTGATGCTCGACGCGCAACCACACCCGCTCCGGATCCAGCGACACGGCCAGACGCGGCCGACCGAGCGCCGGATGGAGATTGAGCTCCGAGGTCGCCGCGAGTCCCCAGTTCGCCCGCAGGTAGGCGGGACCAGGTTTGAGGCGCGACAGAAACTGGTTGAGCGGGCCCCCCAACGCCGGATTCAACCCGGGCACAACGCCGTGGATTTCCTCCAGCGTGTGCCCCATCTTCTCCTCCAGCGCCCACATCGTGGGGAAACACAGCGCCCCCGCCTGCAGCCGGAACAGTCCATCCGGCCCCGGCGCCAGCAACAGAAAATCCGGCTCAAGCGCCGCGCCGGCCGTCACCACGTCCGTCGTCACCGACAACGCCACCGCGCGTGCAAACTCGGCCAGCAGCGGCTCCGCTCCAAGATTCAGGGCAGCATAGCGCGCGGGTGTTTCCCGCAGCCAGCGGGCACGTTCACGCGTGATCGCGTCATGCGCGAACGTCGCGGCGAAAAACGCCGCCAGATCCCCGCGACGCAGCGTGAGATGAAAGCGGAAATCTTCCGCCGGGAAGAGTTCCGCGAGATCGCTCACGGCTTGACCACGAGTTGTGTCCGCAGCTCAAGCCGCAGGCGGGCCTGGGCGAAGCGCGCGAGCGCCTCGATCGTGACCGCGTCAACCCGGGCGTCATAGCCCGCGAGATCCTCCAGCGGCTGCCCATAGAGCGCGTTGAGGCCGGCCTGCATCGCCCGGGAGGCGTTGGTCTGCAGGCTCATCCGCCGCGCCGCCTTGAGCCGGGTCTGGCAACGCAGCAGCTCGGTGGGTTCGATTCCACCCGCCGCCATGCGCGCGACCTCCGCATCAATCTCGGCGAGGACCTCGCCATCGCGACCGGGCGCCGTACCCGCCTGGAAGTAAAACATGCCGGCGTACAGGCCCACCACGCGGCCAGAGCGCACAAAATAGGCGAGCCCCTTCTCTTCGCGCACGCGCTCAAACAACCGCGACGACATGCCGCTGAACAATTCGTCCGCCACCTCGGCGATATCGAAATCCGGATCGAGCACACCCGGTCCGGGAAACGCCTGGTACACCACCGCCTGCTGGCGCGGCTGCTGCTCGACAAAGTCCCCGACCTCCGCCGCTCCTGCGTGGCGCGTCGTCGGCACCGCAAAGCGTCCGCGCGGCAGCCGGCTCAGCAACGTCTTCAACCGGGGGAGCAAGGCACGCACCGTGAAGTCACCCGTCGCCACCAGCACGGCGTTGGGTGCGATCACAAGGCGAGCGTGGAGCGCCTTCAGATCCGCAGGCGTCAGCGCCCGCACGCCGGCCTCGTCCCCCGAGGGCTCGACCGCCAGCGGATGCGCGCCAAAGAATTTTTTCCGCAGTAGCTTGCGCCCGAAGGTCACGACATCGTCGGCGTCCTGCGCCAGCTCGGCCAGCTGGGCCTCGCGCTCGGTCGCGACCGTCGACGCGCGAAACGCGGGCTCGAAGAGCGCACCGGCCAGGGCCGCCAGCGCACGATCGCGATCCGGCGGCAGCACTTCCGCCGCGACGCCAAAGCTGTTGGTGCCGGCAAACGGGTAAAACGATCCGCCCACCTCCTCGATTCGTTGCGCCACGGCGGCGGACGACAGCTTGCGCGTATCCTTGGTCATGACCGTGGCCAGCAGGCTGGTCGCCCCTCGTCGGGCCGCCTCCTCAAAGGCCGCGCCACCGTGAAAGAGGACCCGCAGGTGCAGATTCGGCAGCCGGCGGTCGGGGCGCAGGAGAATGCGCGCCCCATTCGGAAGTTTTACCTCCTCGAAGGCAGGACCCGTGGCGGGCTGGGCCGCGGAGGCGGTCTCCGCAACCGGGGCGCTGGCGCGCGGGTTGAGTGAAACCGCGGTAATGCGCTCGGGCTTCAGGTACATGCCGAGGACGCGTTTCAGGCTGGCCGGCGTCACCTCGCGCAACCGCTCGAAGTAACCGCGGGTGTGATGGAGATCGCCCACCACGACTTCGGCCACGCCGAGACGCGAGGCCTGGCCGGCGACCGTCTTGCGGGTGTTGATCTCACCGACGACCATCTGGCGGACCGCCTTGCGGATCTGCGTCGCCGTGAAGCCCACGCGAGCCACCCGGGCGAGTTCCTTGTGCACCGCCGCCTCCGCGGCCTCGCGCCGGCCACCGTCGCACGTGAAAGAGACGTAGAAGAGCCCGGCGGTGCCGGGGTTCCAGCTGGCCGCATCGATCGAGTGCACGAGACGCGCCTTCTCGCGCACGGACTGCCAGAGCAGCGAGCTGTCGCCGTGGCCCAGGATCATCGCCAGCAAGTCCAGCGCCGGCGCATCGGCATGCGCCAGACCGGGAATCGGCCAGGCCAAACCGGCGCGGGTCAACTCGATGTCCTCGTAACGGTGGAGCGTGCGCGGCGCCAGCGGCGCCCGCGCGGCGGGGATGTTTACCCCCCCAAATTAGCCGCGCCGGGCCGAGCCGCAAAGCGACGCCACCGCCGCGCGCAGCGCGACCGGATCCACGCCGCCGGTCACGACGACAACCAGGTTGTCGGGCACGTAGCGGGACTTGTAGTAGGCCACGAGATCCTCGCGCGTCAGCGCCGCGAACACATCCCGGTGCCCGATCACGGGCAGCCGGTACGGATGCACCCGGTACGCCGTGTCGAAGAAACTCTCGTAGAAACGGGTGTCGGGGTCGTCCTGCCCCATCGCGATCTCGCGCAGGATCACCTGCTTTTCCTTCTCCACTTCCTCGGCCGGCAGCGTGGAATGCAGGACCGCATCCGCGAGAATATCGACCGCCACCGTCGCGTGGCTCGCCGGGATATCGATGTAGTACACCGTGCGATCGAACGTCGTGTAGGCGTTGATATAACCGCCATGCGCCTGAACGGTCGCAGAGATTTCCCGACCTGCGCGGCGCTCGGTGCCCTTGAAGAGCATGTGCTCCAAGTAGTGCGACAATCCGCCGCCCAACTTGGCGCCCTCGTGGATGCTGCCCGTCTTCACCCACACCTGCACGGACGCGATGGCCGAGGCCGGATCCGCCTTCAGCAGCAGGGTGACGCCATTCGGCAGCACGGTGCGCTCAATCGGTTCCCGCCAGAACGGATCCAGCAGGGCTAGGTCGGACGCGAGGGAGGAAGATTTGGCCATGAACCGCCAGTCTGCACCGCTCGTCCGCGCCGGTCACGCCCGAACCCTGAGCCAAGGCTCGGTGTAGCTGGGGTCGCTGCCCCCGGTCCGGCGAACTAACGCAGGCGGTAAAGACCCGGCCTCAGCGCGGCCAGCCACAACCATCCAACGTCGTGATAACTCAGCGCTCCGCCTCAGGCCGAGGGCGGCGTCGCCGCGTCCGGACGCGGGCGCGTGGGCAGGAACGGTTTCACGAACGCATCCTCAAACGTGTACGTATCCGAAAAGTCCTCGCGCTTGTCCGCGTCCGTTTTACTGAAGACATTGTATTCAATCAAATTGAAGACCATGTCGCCGAAATCGGTGCAGCGCGTGACACCCCAGGCGTTCAGCACGGTCTTAGCCAGCGGACCGTACTGCTCGAGGGCATAGACCTTCAGGCCATCGAGCAGCTCGGGACCGGACACATGGAGGGATTGTTGCGCGCGCTGCGTGTCCCGTTTTTTCAACTCCTTAACGGTAGCATCGAGGCCCTGACGCAAAAATTGGTACGCGTGACGGTCGAATCGACCATCCTCCTTGCAAATCAATGAAACCACTTCGTCGAAATCCAGATCCTGCATAATGTATTTTCTATTTGTGTATCAACCGCAGTACGCGCAATCACGGTCGAATCGACCGGTTTGCGAGGCGAGTTGACGCCGATACGTAACTTTACGGTCGCTCATTTTGTAAAAATCAACGTAGATAAGCCCATATATTTACATTTGACCCGGACTCCGACCGCGGCTCTTGTGTGTGTAACGCAATAAGATTGCCACCTTGATTCTGTCCTAAAACCACAAAAGTGAAAACCTCGCCTAACTCCCAGTCCACTCCTCTCGATCTCGCCTGTGCGCGCCTCAAGGCCGCCGGGCTGCGCATCACGCAGCCGCGCATTGCGATCCTGGACGCGCTCATCAAGCGCTCGCTCCCGGCCAGCATCGAGCAGATTCACGGTGATCTCTCGGGCTCGGCCTGCGATCTCGTAACGGTCTACCGCTGCTTGGCGGCGTTCGAGCAGCTCGGCCTGGTTCGCCGCTGCTATTTCCACAACGGCACCAGCCTCTACCAGATCAGCCTCGGTAACGAGATGGTCTATCATGTCGTAAACAAGGGTGATAATTCGGTTGAGGCGCTGGATGCCGAGACGTCCGCCCAGCTTCGCGCTGCGCTGGGCAAGGTCGAGGACATCCTGAAGTCCCGCGGCTACTCCGAGGTTTCCCACATGGTCGAGTTCTTCGGCGTCACCGGCAAGGCCAGCCAGGGTCGCCCGGCGAGCAGCCTGGTCGTCCCATAACCGGGATTCCCTCACCTGATCTTTCCAAAGCCGCGGCACGTCCGCGGCTTTTTTGTGTCCGGATCGCGTCCTCCTCAGGAAGATCGAATCAGGCCGAGGCCGCGCGGTGCAGCGCCGCGACGCGGTCCCACTTCACCACGTTCCAGAAGGCCGCGATGTAATCGGCGCGACGGTTTTGATAGCGCAGATAGTAAGCGTGCTCCCACACATCGATGCCGAGCAGCGGCACCGCGCCCTGCATCAGCGGGGAATCCTGGTTCGGCGTGGATAGGACGACCAGTTTACCTTCCTTGACCGCGAGCCAGGCCCACCCGCTGCCGAAGGTCGACGTGGCGGCCTGCGCGAAACGAGTCTTGAAACCATCGACGCTGCCAAAGGCCGTCTCCAAACCGCGGGCAAGATCGCCGGACGGAGCGCCCGCCGAGGACACCGGCCCGATGATTTCCCAGAAAAAGGAATGGTTCACATGGCCACCTGCGTTGTTGCGGACCGTGGTGCGAATCGCCTCCGGCACGCGGTCGAGATTGGCCATGAGCTCCTGCGGCGGGAGCGAGAGCAGCGCAGGATGGTCCTTCAGCGCATTGTTCGCGTTCGTGATGTAGGCCTGATGATGACGCGAATGGTGGATCTCCATCGTCGTGGCGTCGATATGCGGCTCAAGGGCGTCATACGCATAGCCGAGCTTCGGCAGGACATACCCGGCTGCCGGCGCGGACGCCTGGGCGACGAGTGGCGAGGTCACGGCGGAACCCAGACCGACCAGCGCTGCCGTTGCGCCGAGCGCCTTGAGCGCGTCGCGGCGGGTGAGATCACGGGAGGACAGAGCCGGGGTGGATTCAATCATGATCTCCGATAGAAAGCGGCGTCTCCAGGCAGTGCAACTCCGAGGCCGAATTTTCGGAGAATTTTTTGCGCGATTTGCGGTAACACCCCAAGGATTGCAACCCATCCCCGGTCCTGCATCGTGACCTCACCTTCGTGTCCCCTGTGCGCACGGCCCTGCTCCCGCCATGAAGACCGCTCCCGATCGGCGCCACGACGCCTACATCGAAAACGCCGCGCCCTTCGCCCAGCCGATCCTCCGCCACTTGCGCGCGCTCATTCATCGCGCCTGCCCGGAGGTCGTCGAAACGATCAAATGGAGTTCCCTGTTCTTCGAGCACCACGGGGTGCTCTGCTTCATGGCCGAGTTCAAGGCGCATTGCGGCTTCGGCTTCTGGCACCGCGACATGGCGTCGATCATCACGGAGCGCCCCGCGGTCAACGCCATGGGCAACTTCGGCCGGATTGCATCGCTCGCCGATCTGCCTCCGGATCGCACGCTGCTCCGCTACCTCAAGGCCGCGGTCAAATTGAACGAGACGAAAGTCCCGGCCCGCTCGCGCTCCGCCGGCAGATCAAAATCGCGTCCCGCCGCCAAGGTCCCGCCCGCCCTCGCCGCCGCCCTTAAGCAGAACCGCGCCGCGGCTGCGGCCTTCGCCACGTTCAGTCCCTCCCACCGGCGCGAGTACTGCGAATGGATCGCCGAGGCGAAGCGCGAGGAAACGCAGGCCCGGCGCGCGGCCCAAGCCATGGAATGGATTGCGGAGGGGAAGTCCCGCAATTGGCGCTACGAGCGGCATTGACCCCGCGGCGTCCCTCCGTCTGCCATTGTGCCATGGCCCGCCTCTCCCCACCCCTTCTTCGCCAGCTCTTCGCCCTGACCGCAGCCGTGCTGCTGCTGGCCGGATGCCGCCAACCCGATCCGATCATCTCGGTCACGGACGCAGGCCAAGCCGAGCGTCTCTCGATCGGCAAGGTCGCCGGCACCGGTACGGTCACGGAACTCCGCCTGAAGATCGAGGGCCAGCTCAACGGCAGCGCCCAGCTGGTCGTTCTCATGGAAGGGCAGCCTTACCACGTGTTCAACCTGGCCGACACCATCGACCTCACGTGGACCGACAAGTGGCCGCACGATCGTGCCCGCCTAGTCTACACGCCCGGCACGGCGACTGGCGGCTCAGTCCGCGTCAAGTACCGCTTCGTCGACTGACGACGTGACGAGGCGGGGGGCGCAGCGTTTGCACTGGAGTGGCTTGCCCTCAAGATGCTGGATCGTATCGCAGGCCGCCTATCCCCAATCCAGCGCGTTGAGGGCAACACGGTCCACCTTCAGGGAGCTGACCGGGCTCAGCGAGCCCGGCTACACCACCCCGTCACTGCGCCTTCAACCGTGCACGGCAGAAGGTGTCGCAGAGCGCGTAAATCTCCTTGGGCGCGTCAAGCGTGAGCGCTTCGGCCGCGAGCGCCTTGGCATCCGCCATCGTCATCGCGCGGATCAGGTACTTCACGGCCGGCAGCAGCGGCGGCGTCATGCTCAACTCATCCACGCCCAGGCCCAGCAACAGCGGCGTGTAAACGGGATCACCCGCCATCTCGCCGCACACGCTGACCTTGATTCCGGCCCGATGGGCCTCCTCGACAATGTGCTTCAGCGTGCGGAGCACGGCCGGATGCGTCGGCTCGTAAAGGTGCGCGATGCGATCATTCACCCGGTCGATCGCCAGCAGGTACTGGATCAGGTCGTTCGTGCCGATGCTGAAGAAATCGCAGTCCCGCGCCAGCAGATCGGCCGTCACCGCCGCGCTCGGGATCTCGATCATGCTGCCAACCGCGAGGCTCGCGTCAAAGGCCTGGCCCTCGGCCGTCAACTCCGCCTTGCACGCCTCAAGCACCGCATTGGCCCGCGCGAGTTCCTCGCGGCCGCTGATCATCGGGTACATCAGCAGCACCTTGCCGTGCGCACTCGCCCGCAGGATGGCCCGGAGCTGCGTCTTGAAAAGGTCGACATGCTCGAGGCAGAAGCGGATCGCGCGGAATCCGAGGAAAGGGTTCTGCTCCTGCGGGAACAAGCCCGGCGCCCCCGCCATGGGTTTGTCGCCTCCGAGGTCGAGCGTACGAATCACCACCGGAGCTGGCGCGAGCGAGGAGACTGCCTCCTTGTACGAGGCGAACAACTCCGCCTCGTTGGGCAGCTTGGTCGCGTTGAGATAAAGAAACTCCGTGCGGAACAACCCCACGCCATCCGCGGCGTACTCTTGGACGAGCGAGGTTTCCTCGGCGTGCTCGATGTTCGCCCGCAGCGGGATGGTCGCTCCGTCCAGCGTGACCGCCGGCAGGCGAACCGCCTCCATCAGGCGCTGCTCAAAGCTCTTCTTCTGCAGCCGGATCTTGCCGTAACGGAAGAGCGTCTGCTCCGAGGGATTGACGATGACCACGCCATCGTACCCGTCGACAATCACCCAGTCCCCATTGCGCAGGCGCTTGGTCAGATCGCGGACGCCAACGACGGCGGGGATCTTCATCGAGCGGGCGACGATGACCGCATGACTGGTCTTGCTGCCCGTATCGGTGACGATGCCGAAAGCCTGCGAGCGATCGATGCCCGCCGCATCCGAGGGCGAGATGTCGTTCGCGACCACAATGCGCTTGTCGACGAGTTCGTTCAGCTTCTGTCCGCCCCCCGTCTTGCCGAGGAGATTATGCAGGACGCGCTGGGCCACGTCCCGCAGATCGCCGCCGCGCTCGCGGAGATACTCGTCGTCGATCTCGTCAAAGGCCTTGATGTAACGCTGGGAAACGGTGTTGAAGCAGGTCTCGATGTTCTGGCCGGTCAGCTCGAACTCGCGGATCGTTTCCGAAATCAGCGCCTGGTCCTCGAGCACCATCAGGTGGGCATCAAAAATCCGCGCCTCGTCCGGTCCGAGATTCTTCTCCACCTGAGCCTGGATCTGCTGAATCTGCTGGCGCGTCGCGAGCAGCGCGAGCTCGAAGCGCCCGATCTCCTCAATCCGCTTGTCCGGATTGACCTGATACACCGGGACCTCGATCTCGGTCTGGATGTAGAGGAAGATCTGCCCATAGGCGATACCCTGCGAGGCGGAGATGCCTTGCACGGAATACTCTTCCTTGGAACGGACTTCGGGCATGCAGTGGGGCGCGAATCAGCGCAGTTCGGGCGCCCGGAGGTTAACGCCTTACGCAGCCAGCGGGTCAACAGGCTTTTGTAAAAATCAGCCGACGATTCGGGTCGCCGCGACAAAGACGTCGCGACCCCACGCTTCGCGAATCACCGCCTCGACCTGGTCCCGCGGCGTTGCCGCCGTCAACAATGCAAAGCAGGCGCTACCGCTCCCGCTCATGCGCGCCGTCAGACCGAACTGAGACCGCAGCCGCTCCAGCAGCAGCGGCAGGGCCGGGAATTTCGCAAAAGCCGGACCTTCCATCGTGTTCAACAAAAGGTCTTCCGCCGGTGCCTCGGCCGAACCGAGCCACGCCGCCAACCGAGCCTCGGCCTCCGCTGCGGGCAGGTACGCCTGGTCCGCAGCCAGCCGGCCGTAGGCCCAGGCGGTCGCGATCGAAAAACCCGGCTTGAAGATCAGCACGTCGCGCCCCACCAGCCGGCCGTGATCGGCCACAGGCTCGATGCGCTCGCCCCGGCCGCGCATGACGACCGGGCCGCCATGAAGGAAGAGCACGCAATCCGACCCAATCCGGGCCGCCAACGCCGCCAAGGCTGCGCCATCCAGCGGGCGACCCGCCAACGTATTGAGCGCCTGCAAGGCGGTGGTCGCATTGCTGCTGCCCCCACCGAGGCCCGCGCCCATCGGCGTGCGCTTGGTCAGATGAAACGCCACCCTTCCACCCCACCCGGTCGCCTCGGCGAAAGCCGCCGCCGCCTTCAGGATCAGATTGGAACCATCGACCGGGACCGCCGGATCGTCGCAGGTCAGCGTGAAGGCCGGACCGTCCGCCGCTGGACCCTCACGCAGCTCGGCCACGAGGTCGTCACCGAACGCCACCGGCGTGGCGACGGAAACGAGGTCATGGAACCCATCCGCCCTCCGGCCGGTGATGGCGAGGAAGAGGTTAAGCTTGGCGGGACTCGGGAGGGAGAGACGCACCCCGGGACTAAAGCGGGTCCCGGAGGCGTTTGAACGCCAAATTTTGCCCGCACGAATTTTCTTTCGGTCGGCGCGGATTAGCATGCACTGAAGGCAGACCATGGCCTGCGACCTCATCCTCGTTCTCGACGCCCAGTCTCCCCGCGATGTCATTCCCGCGCTCCGTCCGCTGCAAGGCACGGTCCGGGTCGTCAAGGTGGGCTTGGAAATGTTCACCGCCTGCGGCCCCGACTGCGTGCGGGAAATTGCCGGACTCGGCTTCGACGTGTTTCTCGATCTCAAGCTGCACGACATCCCCAACACCGTCGCCAAGGCGGTCGAGTCGGTGTCGCGCCTCCCCATCCGCATGCTGACGCTGCACACGTCCGGCGGCCGCGAGATGATGCAGTGGGCCGTGAAGGCCCAGCGCGAACACAAGCCCGACCTGCTGCTGCTCGGCGTCACCGTCCTGACCTCGACCAGCGCCGCCGGGCTCAACGAAACCGGCGTGCCCGATTCTCCGGAGCAGCAGGTCGTCCGCCTCGGCAAACTCGCGATCGACTCCGGCCTGAAGGGACTCGTCTGTTCCCCGCTCGAAATCGCGCCACTCCGGGCCGTGTTGCCGGCCGACGTCGCGCTGGTCACCCCGGGCATCCGCCCGCGTGACGCCAAGGCTGACGACCAGACGCGCGTGATGACCCCCGCCGAAGCCGCCCGGGCCGGCGCCAATTTCCTTGTGGTCGGACGCCCCATCTTCAAGGCCCCAGATCCCGTCGCCGCCGCCCGCGCCATCCTCGCGGAAATCGCACCCGCCGGCTAGCATCCATCCGTTTTCGGCGGAACGTTCCGTGCAATCCGCAGTCCGCATTCCTCAATCCGCAATTCCATGAGCCGCACCGCCGCCATTCTCCTCGCCGCCGGAAGCGGCACCCGCATGCAGGGCGCCGTCGCCGACAAGGTTCTCGCCCCGCTCGACGGCCGTCCGCTCTTCTCCCACTCGGCCGCCGCCTTCCTCGAGAGCTCGGTCGTCGACTACTACGTCGTGGTCTATCGCGACCAGCGCCAGATGCTGGAGCTGTCCGCCTTCGCCCCCACCCCGGCCACGTTTGTGAGAGGTGGACGCGAGCGTCAGGACTCCGTGGCCAACGCGCTCACTGCCCTCCCTCCCGACATCGCTCACGTCTTCATCCATGACTGCGCGCGGCCCTTCGTTCGGCCCGAGCAGCTCGTCGCCCTGCACAAGATCGTCCGCCGTGAGCACGCCGTCGTCCTCGCGCATCGCGTGACCGACACGATCAAGCTTCACCACGAATCCGGCCGCCTCGGCATCCTTGAACGCGATCGTCTCTGGGCCATGGAGACGCCCGCGACCTGATCACCTCCGCCTACGATCACGCCGCCAAGCGCAAACTCCGGCTGACCGACGACGCCTCCGCCGTGGAACTGATCAAGCATCCTGTCGCCCTGCTGGAGAATCCGCACCCCAATCCCAAGCTCACCACGCCGGCCGACTTACCGTGGTTCGAGTTCCTCCTCTCCCATCGTGAGAGCTGATGCTTTAGGATTTGGTTCTTTGGGATTTAGGGTTTCATTCACGCAATGAACGCCAGAATCGGCCACGGCTATGACATCCATCGCACCGTCGCGGGCCGCCCGCTTGTTTTGGGCGGCGTGCACTTCGAGGCGGACTTCGGCCTCGATGGGCATTCCGATGCGGACTGTCTGACCCACGCGATCTGCGACGCTCTGCTGGGCGCGGCCGGCCTGCCCGACATCGGACATTTTTTCCCGAACACCGATCCCACATTCAAGAACATCGATTCGCAGTTGCTGCTGCAGAAAGTCGCGGCCGAGCTCCGCGCCCGCGGCTGGCGGATCATCAACCTGGATGCCTCGCTCATCGCCGAGCGTCCGAAGATCTCGCCGAGGCTCGCTGAGATGAAGACGACTCTCGCGCGCTCGGCCGGGCTCCCGGTCGAGGACGTCGGACTGAAGGCGACCACCAACGAGGGCTGCGATGACATCGGCCGGGGTCTCGCGATCGCCGCCCACGCCGTGGCCTTGATCGAACGGGTCTGATTTTCTCCATGCCGCGTCTCCTCCGGTTTCTCCCTGCGCTGCTCGCCGCGCTGCTCCTTGCCGCGTGCGCCGGCCGTGAGTCCGCAGTCGATAGCGGCACCCGCCAGCAGATCCTGCACCGCGGCATCGGCGTGGAGCCGTCCGATCTCGATCCCCAGATCGCGACCGCAACCAACGATTTTCACACCATCTCCGCCCTCTTCGAAGGCCTCGTCGGACAGGATCCGACCAACCTGAGCCCGGTCCCGGGCGTCGCCGAGCGCTGGGAAACCTCCGGCGATGCGCGCACCTACACCTTCTTCCTGCGCGCCAACGCACGCTGGTCGAACGGCGATCCGGTCACGGCGCAGGATTTCGTCGCGTCGTACCGGCGCATGCTCACCGCCTCCCTCGCGGCCGACAACGCGAACTTGCTCTACGTGCTGCAGGGCGCGGAGGCCTACCACAAGGGCGGTTCCCAGGATTTCGCCAGTGTCGGCGTGACAGCGATCGATGCCCGCACGCTCCGTCTGACCCTCGAGCACCCGACGCCGTACTTCCTCTCGCTGCTTCAGCATTGGGCGTGGTTCCCCGTTCACCTCCCCACGATCGAGAAGAGCGGCGATCCCGCCGTGCGCGGCAACGCGTGGGCCAAGGCCGGCACCCTCGTTGGCAATGGTCCGTTCGTCCTGACCGAGTGGCGCCCCAATCAGCGCATCGTTGTCACCAAGTCGCCCACTTACTGGGACGCCGCGACCGTGCGCCTCCAGGCGATCCACCTCTATCCGATCGACAGCCGCGATGCGGAGGAACGCGCCTTCCGCGCCGGCCAGCTCCACGTCACCGAGGCGCTGCCCACCGGCAAAGTGGAAACCTACCGCCGCGACCAGCCGGAGGTCCTCCGCATCGACCCCTATCTCGGCACCGAGTTCTACCGCATCAACGTCACGCGTCCGTTCCTCAACGAGAAGCGCGTCCGCCGCGCCCTCGCGCTGGCGGTGGACCGGCGGGCCATCGTGGAAAAGATCCTCCAGGGCGGCCAGGAGCCGGCGGTCGCGTTCACGCCACCGGGCACGGCCGGCTATTCGTCGGCCGCGATCCTGCCCACCGACGTCGCGGAGGCCAAGCGCCTGCTGGCCGAGGCAGGCTACCCCGGCGGCGTTGGCGCACCCGCGATTGAACTCGCCTTCAACACCTCGGAAACCCACCGGCTCGTCGCCGAGGCCGTGCAGGAGATGTGGCGCCGCGACCTCGGACTCGACGTCCGTCTCGTGAACCAGGAACTGCGCAGCGTTCTCGCCGCCCGTCGCACCGGCGACTTCCAGGTCCTGCGCTCCGTCTGGATCGGCGACTTCGCCGACCCCGCCACGTTCCTCAACATCTGGCGCAGCGACAGCGGCAACAACTACACGGGCTGGGCGTCGAGCACCTACGATCAACTCACATTCCAGGCGGCCCGCACCAGCGATCCGGTCGCCCGCCACGCGCTCTTCGCGCGGGCCGAGGCCCTGCTCCTCGACGAGGCACCGCTTATCCCGATCTACCACTACACGCACGTCTTCCTCGTTCATCCGTCGGTCAAAGGCTGGCACCCCACTCTGCTCGACCACCACCCGTACAAGCACGTGTGGCTGGAACCGTGAGCGTTCGGACGAGGGAGCGTACTTCCATGCCGCGTCGATGCACCTGGCTGGGAATGATGATTCTGGGCGCGCTTGCGCTGCTTACACTGGGCTGTTCGCGTGAGGCTCCCGGGGCCGTGACGTCGGTCCTGCGCCTCAGCCAGCGCAACGAGCCGGCCACGCTCGATCCGGCCCAAGCCACCCTCCCCGACGAGTTCTTCATCCTGCGCGCCGTGCTGGAGGGACTCGTCGCGCCTGACCCGGCCGGGGGCGAACCCCGGCCCGCTGCGGCCGAACGCTGGACCGTTTCACCCGACGGCCTGACCTACACCTTCCAACTGCGCGCGAACGGCCGATGGTCGGACGGCACCCCGGTCGTCGCCGCTGACTTCGTCGAATCCTACAAGCGCGTACTCACACCCGCCACCGCGGCGGCCAAGGCCGATTTGTTTTTTCACGTCGTCGGTGCCGAGGATTTCTATCGTGGGCGGATCACGGACTTCGCGCAGACGGGTTTCAGCGCGCCCGACGAACGCACGCTCATCATCCGCCTCAGCCGCCCCGCGCCGGAATTTCTGGCGTATGTCGCGAGTGGTCCCTGGCTGCCCGTCCATCTCCGCACGGTCACGGAGCACGGTCGCACCTGGACGCAGCCCGGTAAATTCGTCGGCAACGGGCCCTTCACGCTGACCGCGTGGGACGCCAACCAGCAGATCACCGTACGCCGCCGCGTCGATCACTGGGACGCCGGCCACATCAAGGTAAACGAGATTCACTTCGTCGCCCTCGACAACGGCGACGCGGAGGAACGCGCGTTCCGCAGCGGGCAGGTCGATATCACCATGTCCGTGCCGCCGCACCGGATCGCGACCTACGCCGCCGAGACGCCCTCGCGCCTGCGGGCAACGCCGCTCCACGAAACCCGTTTTCTTGCGTTCAACACCGAGCGCGGACCGCTGGCCGATGCGCGCGTGCGGCGGGCTCTCAGTCTCGCGGTCGATCGCAGCGCGATTGTCCGCAGCGTACTCCAGGGCCATCAGGTCCCCACCTCCACCTATGTTTCCCCCAGCCTGGGTGGCTACCGCGGCCCCACCTCGCCGACCGGCTCGCTGGATGAAGCCCGCCGCCTGCTCGCCGCCGCCGGGTTCCCGGATGGCACCGGATTTCCCCGGCTGGTGGTGAGCACTTGGACCAGTCCCCAGGTGATCGAAGCCATCCAGCAGATGTGGCGGCGTGAACTGGGCATTCAGGTCGATCTGCTGCAGCGCGAGGCGCGGGTCCACCTGGCCGCACTCCGTTCCGGCGATTACGACATCGGCTTCATGACCTCGATTCCCGACGTCGCCGATCCCGCCAAGACGCTCGAGGAATTCCGCACGGGCCAGGCCGGCAACTACCCACGCTGGTCGTCGCCGGAATTTGATGCGTTGCTCGCTTCCGCCCAGACCGCCCCCGACGCGGCCGCCCGCCTGGAACGTCTGGCCGCGGCCGAGCAGATCCTGCTCGAGGCCCAGCCCGTCGCGCCCCTCTACTTCAACGTGAAAAACTTTCTCATCAGCCCCGGCGTCAAGGGCTGGCAGGAGGACGGTCTCTGGACGCGATTCTATCGCGACGTAAATGTCACGCGTTAGGATGTGTCGGGCCTACAAGTCAGAGAAATCGCGCAGAGGCGCAGAGCTTTAAAACACGATCCCCACTTCGGGCGTTCTTCTCGGCGGCTCTGCGCGATTTCTGGATGGGACTGATTCAGTCGCGCCTTCGCCCAAACGCGGCCCCTTCAGAGATTCGGCACAGTCCCCGCCCCGGTGATTTCCGCGAGCAGACGGAAGAACCCGCGTTTGCGCGGCGACGTGATGCCCCAGTTGGCCGGCATGCTTTGGTAGCCGTCGTCGAATCCCTCGTCACGCATGCGGAAATCAAAATAGCCCCAGCCCGCGTACTCCGAAACCGCCGCCGTGAAGTTGTTGTCGGGCACGTCGAAGTTGAAGTGGTCGTCCTCGTTGAAGACGATCGGCTTGGGCGTGTAGCCCGCGATGGCGCGCGTCTCGCGGACCATTGCCGAGATCCGCCGGTAGTCCGCCACCCCGTTGCCGTGCAGGATCAGGTAGTCGGAACTCCGCACCACTTTTTCCCGCGGGATCGCCCCGCCGCCGTACGACGTGCTCACCAGCAGCCGGCGTCCGTCCCGCGTCGTGGCCTTGATCCGGTAGATGAGTTCATGGATCCGCTCCGGCTGGAGGATCGCATGGTCGTAGCGGATGTTGCACTCGTTGTTCACCTCGACAATCACGTTGCGCCAGCCGTGGTCGAGAACCCACGCCGTGACTTGATCCACGGCCTTGATCACGGCCGCTTCATCGGCGAGCCGCTCATCCTGGCCAAAATAAAAATAGCCCAGGATCACGACCATGCCGAGCTGGTCGGCGAAATCGATGATCTGCTTCATTCGCGCGGCATACGCGGGGCGCAGCGTGCCGTCCCGCTCGAACGCATTGTTCTCCCACGGCTGCTCCCGCGAGTAGCCCTGCGGCGAGCCGCCTTGGAAATTGATCGTGAACGCGAGCAAGCCGTGACGCCGCCACTCCGGCATAGCCGCCAGGAATTCACGCGTGTTGCGTTCCGCATCCCAGCGGCCGGTGTCCGCGTAGGCCCATTGGCCCGCCGTCGCCGGATTCAGGTCGTCGAACACGCCCTGGACCATGCGCGAGTTCATGAGCAGACCCTCGATCTTCTTTCCCTTCCACGTGCGACCTTCGTAGGTGGGACGGCCGTTGAGGAAAAACTGGTCGCCCTGAATCGTCACCTGCGTTCGCGGCTGCGCCTGCGCGGCGCAGGCGAGGACAAGACCGATCGCCAGGGCCGCGAGAGGTGAAAGTCTCATCGTCGGACGCCTACTTGCGCTGGCCTGCAAGCGCGGCGCGGATAATCGGCTCCATCACATCGGCCTGCCGCATGAATCCCAAGTCGTTGGGATGCGACCCATCGATGGCGCCCTCGCCGTCGTGGCCGAGCAGGTCATCGCCCGGAATGTAGAACAACCCGGTGACGCCCGCGGCCTGAAGTTTTTCATAGGACTCCCGAAGTGCCGCATGATTGGCGGTGTGCCCCTTGTCCCGATTGGGCTGGATCCAGACGTTCGTGTAGCGCCGATCCTCGACCAGCACGATCGGGGTGGACGGATGCGCCGCGCGGAGTTGGTTGACGAGCGGGATCGTGCGCTCGCGGACTTGGGCCGCGTTCATGTTGGGCAGGCAGTCGATCACGAAGACCGCTGCGTCAATCATGATGAGCAACTCGCCCACCGCGGCATCCATGCGGCCATTGCCGCCGAAACCAAAATTCATCACCGGGCGATCAAAACGCCGTCCGAGGATCGCGGTGTGAACCATGCCGGGCCGGGAGGCACTCGCGCCGTGGTTGATCGACGTGCCATAGAAAACGATCGGCCTCTCACTTCGCGGGGGCAGCGGCTCGAACCGGGCGGAGGGCGGGACCCCCACCGACAAGGATTCAATGCCGTTACGCAGGGGCAGGTAGAGCGCATACTCACGGAATCCTGGTGCGAGCCCCCCAATGATCTCCTGCCGGACCGTCTGGCTGGCGGGGCGTGTCACGCCCACCCAACGCCAGCGGCCGGTGTCGTCGCGCCCATACAGATCCAGTCCGCTCGCTGCGATGGGAGTCATGTTGGGGCCGTTCAACTGTTGCTTCATCAGTGTGTAGTTGGCCCAGATGGCGGCTGCGTCCGTGCGGAAACGCACCATCATGCCCGTGCTGTCGCGGCTCAAATCCCACACGGCTGCCGTCACCTTGCCATCGGCAACCGCCGGGAAGCGATCAAACCAACGCTTCCGCTCCATGTCCCCAAATGCGCGGCCCTCAAGCCCCCAAGTGGTGACATCATGCCACGTCAGCGCCGGTTCGGCCGGGGCGGCCGCCGGCGTGGCGGCGGGCTCCGTGGCGGGTGGCGGCGCCTGCGCGACAAGCGCCGAGGCCAGGACAAGACAGGAAGTAAGAGCGAGCCAGCAGCGGGAAAAGGTCATGATGAGGGGGTGGGTTTAGATCAGGGAGTAGCCGTTCTGGTAGGCATAATGGAGTTTTGCATTCGCCGGACCGTCGCCGACGAAGGTCTGGCCGATCGGGTCCCACTTGAGCGGACGCCCGAGCTCGTGTGCGATGTTGCCCAGCGTGCACGTGGTGCCGGTGCTGTGTCCGATTTCGACCGGCACGATCGGGTCCTTCCGTCGGCGAACCGATTCGATGAAGTCCAGGTAGTGCGGCGTGAAAACAAAGTGCTCCGGCTTCTTTTCGAGGCCGAGTTCCGGCAGCGAGGTGTCGTACTGGCCGCGCGAGACCTTGATCCAGCCCTTCTCGCCGATGAACTTTACGGCCTGCCGGCCCTCGTCGAACGGGGCGATCTTCATCTCCGCGCCGCCGGCATACCGATAGGTCAGCGGCTTCTCTCCCGCGGCAGGGGTGATTTGCACCGGCCCATTGCGATCCATGCTCAAGCCCCACTGGGCGATATCGATCATGTGCGCGCCCCAGTCGGTCATGTAGCCACCGCCTGTCTCCTTGTACCAGCGCCAGGCGCCCCAGATTTTTTCGTTCTGCTCCGGTTCAAGCGTGATGGCCGGATTGAGATCATCGTGAAACGGCATCGAGGGCAACGGACCCGTCCACGCCTTCCAATCGAGTCCGGCCGGGACATCCTGCGGCGTGAGATCAAACGGCTTCGGATGCGGGTTCGCACCCACATGCACGAGCACCTCGGAAATTTTTCCTAGCCGCCCCTTTTGCACCATGGCGGCCGCGTGCTGAAAATTCACGGCCGAGCGCTGCATGCTGCCGACCGCGAGGACGACGCCGTGCGCACGCACCGCGCGCACGAGTTCCTGGCCTTCCTTGATCGTGAGCGTGAGCGGCTTTTCCAGGTAGATGTCCTTCTTCGCCCGGCAGGCATGGATCGCCATCAGCGCGTGCCAGTGATCGGGCGAAGCGATCACGACCGCGTCCACCTCGGGACTGGCGAGCAGTTCGCGGTAGTCGGCGTAGAGCTTCACCGTCGGCGTTGGCCGGTTCTGTTCGGCGTAGGCCTTTTTCACCCGACGGTCGAAACGCTCGCGCTTGATCGCATAGACATCGGCGCCGGCCACGACCTCCACGCCCGGGACCTTGCTGAGATTGTTCATCAGGCCCATCGCCTGACGGCCCACGCCGATGAAACCGAGTCGGATGGTCTCCAATCGCTGGCTCACGACCAGGGGAGCATCGGCTCCGAGCGTGCGGCGAGGCAGGAGGGCGAGACCAGCGGCGGCCAAGACGGACGCGCCCAAGAACGTCCGGCGGGACGGATTCGAAGGATTCATAACCGGGGTAGGAGTTGACGGAGGGGGTAAGGCCGCCGAGCGGCACGGACTCCCGGCCATCCGGGATCCGCGCAAGGACTCCAGAGAAGGAAACGCCGGTGGGCAAGTCCCGCCACAAAGGGGTCCACCATCGACAAGAACCGTCACCTGATCGCCGGCCGTGTCCAAATTCGTTCTCGTTCCCCCAATCGTTCGTCCTCCTCGATCTGCGAACGAGCAAGAGAACGACGAGCGAGAACGATTCGGTGGCCCAGTCCGGAAAATTAGGACCGTATCGATCGCCGCTCCCGCTTGCGGATACGCGCACGTTTTGCTCCATTACCCCATGCTCAAACGCTTTCTCCCCCTGTTGGCCGCGACTGCCCTGCTGGGCTTCGCGGGGTGTTCGAAAACCGAAACCAGCGCCAGCGCGGCAGCCGGCAGCGCCAAGATCCTTCACTTCGGCAATGGCACGGAACCCCAGGACCTCGATCCGCAGATCGTCACCGGGGTGCCCGAGAACAAGATCGTCAACGCCCTGTTTGAAGGCCTCGTCGCCGAAGGTCCCACGGGCAGCGACACGGTGGGCGGCGTGGCTGAACGCTGGGACATCTCCGAGGACCGCCTCGTCTACACGTTTCACCTGCGCAAGGACGCACGCTGGTCGAATGGCGACCCGCTGACCGCGCGGGATTTTGTCCGCTCCTACCAGCGCATCCTCACACCTTCCATCGCGTCGGAGTATGCCTACAAGCTCTACCATGTGGTCGGCGCCGAGGAGTTCACCAAGGGCGAGATCAAGGATTTCTCCCAGGTCGGCTTCAAGGCCCCCGACGACCACACACTCGTCATCACGCTGAAACGCCGCACCCCGTTCCTCCTTGAGGCCATGAAGCACTACTCGTGGTTCCCGGTGCACATCCCAACCGTCGAGAAATTTGGCGGACTCGAGCGCAAAGGCACGGCCTGGACTCGTCCGGAGAACCTCGTGGGCAACGGGCCTTTCATCATGAAGGAGTGGAAACCCCAGCAAAAGATCATCGTGACCAAGTCGCCCACGTACTGGGACCGCGCCACGGTCAAACTGGACGAAATCCACTTTTACCCGACGGAGAGCATCGACACCGAGGAGCGCATGTTCCGCACGGGGCAGCTCGACAAGACCAACGAGCTCCCCAATGCGAAGATCGACACCTACAAGCGGGACATGGCCGCATCGTATCGCCAGGACCCCTACTATGGCGCCTATTTTTACCGCGTGAATGTGACCCGCGGCCCCCTTGCCGACAAGCGCGTGCGCCGTGCCCTCGCCCTTTCGATCGACCGCGAGGCCATTGTTAAGAATGTCACCCGCGGCGGCCAGCAGCCCGCATACAACTATTGCCCTCCATCCGACGATTTCCAATCCCGCGCCCGCCTGACCGGCGACATCGCCGAGGCCAAGCGCCTGCTCGCCGAAGCGGGCTTCCCCGAGGGTCGCGGTTTCCCCAAGATCGACATCCTCTACAATACGTCCGAAAACCACCGCGCCATCGCGGAGGCCATCCAGCAGATGTGGCGGCAGAATCTGGGCGTGGAGATCGGCCTCGTGAATCAGGAATGGAAGGTCTACCTCGATTCGCAGGATACCCTCGGCTACGACCTCGCCCGCGCCGGCTGGATCGGCGACTACACCGACCCATCGACCTTCATGGACATGTGGCAGACCGGCGGTGGCAACAACGACACCGGCTGGTCCAATGCCGACTATGACCGCCTGCTCGCCGAATCCTTCCAGGCCAAGGATGACGCGGAGCGCATGGAAACCTATCAAAAAATGGAAGCGCTCCTCATGGAGGAACTGCCCATCATCCCGATCTATTTCTACACCCGCCCGTACGCACTCAACCCCAAGGTGACCTGGGTCGTGAACGTGCTCGATAACCGCAGCTGGAAGTTCGTCGACAAGCAGAACTGACGGCGAAGGATTCAGCTCTGGCGTAGCTGGCCTCGTTGGGGCCGGTCTGGAAATTCCGTCCGACGATCAATCGGACCGGCCTCAGCGAGGCCAGCTACGTCGGAACGGCCCAGTCTCACTCCCAGGCTAGCCACACACGAGCAGCCGCGGGTACTACAACCTCTTGCATCTGGGAAACCCCGCCCCTCTGAAAGGGATTGGCTTTGCCCTCGTCATAAGGCATCTCACAGCCTTCCTTCTACGTTATGCTGCGCTTCATTGCCCGGCGTCTCCTCGAGACGATCCCGGTGCTTTTCATCATCATCACGGCCACCTTTTTCATGATCCGCTTCGTGCCGGGCGGACCCTTCACGTCGGAAAAGGCCGTGACGCCGGAGATCCTGCGTAATCTCGAAGCCCACTACGGCTTGGATAAGCCGCTTTACCAGCAGTACTTCGACTACCTCGGCAGCCTCGCCAAGGGCGACTTCGGCCCGTCGTTCAAGTACCCGAACCGCACGGTCAACGAGATCATCGCCGACAAGCTTCCGGTTTCGCTCGAACTGGGCCTGACCTCGCTGCTCGTCGCCCTTGTCTTCGGTCTGCCCCTCGGCGTCATCGCCGCGGTGAAGCGCAACACGATCTTCGACTATGTCTGCTCGTCGGTCGCCATGATGGGCATCTGCATCCCGACCTTCGTCCTCGGGCCGCTGCTCGTCCTTGTGTTCGCGATCCACCTTGGCTGGTTCAATGCCTCGGGCTGGTACCTCCCGGTCGACCGCGTGCTCCCCGCCGCCACCCTCGGGCTCGTCTACGCGGCCTACATCGCCCGCCTCACCCGCGGCGGCATGCTTGAGGTGCTTCACCAGGACTACATCCGCACCGCCCGCGCCAAGGGCGCCTCCGAATTTCGTGTGATCTTCCGCCATGCGCTCCGTGGCGGCCTGCTGCCGGTCGTATCCTTCCTCGGACCCGCGATCGCCGGCATCCTCACGGGCTCGTTCGTGATCGAGACCATTTTCCAGATCCCCGGCCTCGGCCGCGAATTCGTGAATAGCGCCTTCAACCGCGACTACACCCTCGTGCTCGGCACCGTCATTCTGTACGCCGGCTTGATCATCACGCTCAACCTGCTGGTCGATATCGTCCAGGTCTGGCTCAACCCGAAGCTCAAGTTTGAGTGAGATGACTTCCCTCTCCCCTTCCCCGGAGCGCCTGCCGGCGTCCACCGTCACACCGGATCAGCTCGAACAGGGCACTTCGCTCTGGACCGACGCCTGGCATCGCCTGACGCGTAACCACCTGGCCGTGGCCGGTGGCGCCATCCTTCTTCTCCTCGGCCTCGCCTGTGTCTTCGGACCGATGGTCATGGGTGTTTCCTACCAGGACCAAAATCTCGACCTCGGCGCCACCGGGCCGTCGGCCGCCCACTGGCTGGGCACCGACACACTCGGCCGCGACCTGCTGGTGCGCCTGCTCATCGGCGGCCGCATCTCGATCGGCGTCGGTCTCTGCGCCACCTTCGTCGCCCTCACCATCGGCGTGGCCTACGGCGCCGTCGCCGGTTTCTTCGGCGGCAAGATCGACGCCGTCATGATGCGCATCGTCGACATCATGTATGCCCTGCCCTTCACCATCTTCGTCATCCTCCTGATGGTGTTCTTCGGGCGGAACATCGTCCTGCTCTTCGTCGCCATCGGCGCCGTCGAGTGGCTGACCATGGCACGTATCGTGCGCGGGCAGATCCTTTCGCTGAAGCGCATGGAGTTCATCGAGGCCGCCCGCTCACTCGGACTTGGCAAGCGTCGCATCATCTTCCGGCACATGATCCCGAACATCCTCGGTCCGATCATCGTGTACACCACGCTGACGATCCCGGCGGTCATGCTCCTTGAGGCCTTCCTCAGCTTCCTCGGCCTCGGCGTGCAGCCCCCGCTCAGCTCGTGGGGCGTGCTGATCAAGGACGGCGCGGAGAAGATGGAGGAATTCTGGTGGCTGTTGGTGTTTCCCGGCTCGGTCTTCTCGCTGACGCTGTTCTCCCTGAACTTCCTCGGCGACGGCCTGCGCGATGCCCTTGACGTTCGCTCGTCGAAGGACTGATCGGCGTCCGCCCGCATGAACCGGCTGCGCCCCTATTTCCGCTACCTGCGCCCGCACCGGTCGCTGCTCGCCGCGGCCGTCGCCTGCGGCATCCTCGCCGGCGTGGCCTCGGGCGCCGGTCTGCCGCTGATGATCAGCAAAATCTTCCCGGTCATCTTCGGCGAGGGCGCGCGGGAACTTTCGACCGTCGAGATCATCCTCGTCACGCTTTGGCTCCCGTCGGTCTTCCTCGTCCGCGGCGTCGCCGGCTACCTGAACAGCTATCTCATCCAGCGCACCGGCACGCGCGTGCTCGAGGACATCCGTCTCGATTTCTTCCGCAAGCTGCAGATCCTTCCGCTCTCGTTCTTCCAGAAAAACTCCTCCGGCGACCTGCTCTCCCGCGGCATCGCCGACGCGAGCCAGCTGCAGGTCACGCTGACCACCATCGCCAATGAGGTGGTCAAGAGCCCCGCCGCCCTCCTCGGTGCAATCGGCTTCGTGGCCTACAAGGCCTTTGAGATCGACGGCCTGCCCTTCGTCCTCGTCACGCTCGCCATCGTCCCGCTCTCCGTCCTCCCGATCCGCTTCATCGGCCGCAAGCTCGTCAATCGCGCCGGCAAGATCCAGGCCGAGCTCGGCGCGGTCTCGTCCTGCCTCAACGAAAACCTCTCCGCCGTCCGCGAGGTCCGCGCGTTCAGTTTGGAGGAACGCGAAACGCAGCGCTTCGCCGCGGTGTCGCAGCTCCTGATCAAGGCGCAGCTCAAGTTTGCCAAGTACGACAAGGCCCTCACCCCGCTGATCGAGATCGTGTCCGCAATCGGCCTCTCCGTGACGCTCTACTACGCGTATCGCATCGGGATCGAGCTCGAGGTCTTCGTCTCCCTCATCACCGCACTCTACGCGAGCTACGATCCGATCAAGAAGCTCGGCAACATCAACAACGAGATGAAGCGTGGCCTCGGTGCGCTCGACCGTCTCGAGGCCGTGCTTCACGCCCCCGTCGCCATCACCGACCGGCCCGACGCCAAGCCCTGCGGTCAGGCGCGCGGCAATCTCGGGTTTGAGGCGGTTTCGTTTTCCTACCGCGCCGACGAACCCGTCCTGCGCAACCTGTCGATCCAGATCCCGGCCGGCACCGTCTGCGCGCTGGTTGGACCAAGCGGCGCCGGGAAGTCGACCTTCGCCCATCTCGTGCCGCGTTTCTTCGATCCGGTCGAGGGTCGCGTCACGCTCGACGGCACCGATCTGCGCGACCTGCGACTCGCCGACCTGCGCCGCAACATTGCGGTCGTCGCTCAGGACCCGGTCCTGTTCAACGACACCATCTTCAACAACCTGCTCATCGCCCGGCCCGACGCCACCCGCGCCGAGGTCGAAGCCGCCGCCCGCGCGGCCTACGCCCACGACTTCGTCACGGCGTTTCCCGACGGCTATGAAACGCTCGTCGGCGAACGCGGCGCCCGCCTCTCGGGCGGCCAGAAGCAGCGTCTGGCGATCGCCCGCGCCTTCCTGCGCAACGCGCCGGTCCTGATCCTCGACGAGGCGACCAGTGCGCTCGACAGCGAGAGCGAGTCGGTGATCCAGCTCGCGCTCAAGACCCTCGTCGTTGGCAAGACCGTGCTGATCATCGCCCACCGCTTCAGCACGATCCGCGACGCCTCGCTCATCCTCGTCTTCGACAAGGGTGAGATCGCCGCCCGCGGCACGCATGCGGAACTCTACGCGCACAGTCCGCTCTACAAGGCCCTCTACGACCGCCAGTCCGGCACGCCGTGACGCCTTCGCCTGATTTTTCCGTCCTGATCGTCACCCGCAACACCGCCCGGCTCACGACCGAGGCCGTGGCTTCGGTCCTCGCCTGCGGCGATCGCGCCACCACCGAGGTCATCGTGGTCGACAATGGCTCGACCGACGGCACCGGCGACCTGCTCAAGGCAAAGTTCCCTCAGGTTCGCTACGTTTACTCCGCCGACAACCAGGGCTTCGCCAAGGCCAACAACCAGGCGGCGGCGCTCGCCACGGGGGGAGTGCTGCTGCTGCTCAACTCCGACGCCGCGCTGCAGCCGGGTAATCTCGACACGGCGCTCGCCTACCTGAAAGCCACGCCCGACTGCGGCGTGCTGGGCGCGCAACTGCTCAACTCGGACGGCTCGCTGCAAAATTCCGTGGCCGAGGCACCCGGCCTCGCGACCGAACTCCTCAATCGCTCGCTCCTCAAACGCTGGCGCCGCCTGACCAAGTCCGGCCCGCGCCTGCCAGCCCGTGAACCCGTCGCAGTCGACTCCGTCATCGGCGCCTTCATGGCAATCCCGCGTGCCACGTGGGAACGCCTCGGCGGACTCGACGAGCGCTATTTCTTTTACCTCGAGGAAACCGATTTCTGCACCCAGGTGCGCCGCGACGGCGGGCGGGTGATGCACCACCCCGGCATCCGCGTGTGGCACCACCAGGGCGCGTCGGCGAACACCGTACGCCCGGCGGCTCGGATCGAGTTCTGGCGCTCACGGTACATTTATTTCGATCGACACGTCGGCGGAGCCGCGAATGCGATCTTGCGCACCGTGCTGCCGCTGCGCCTCGCCGTCTCGTGGGTCTTCAACGTCCTCGTGTCGCCGTTCTCGGCCTCGCTCCGTGAGCGCGCCGCCTGGCAGTACGCGCTTCTCCGCTGGCACGCCCACGGTCGGCCGCTTGAAGGCGGCCTTCGCCCGGCGAACAAGTAGCCGATTGGGTTACACGTGGGCGGCGAAGCAATCGCCCCTGGCGGTGCGGACCGGCCTCAGCGAGGCCGGCTACATCAATCAGACCGCGGCAGAACCCCGCCAGGCTTCGCGCAGGGCGGCCAGTACGGGATCGACCGGAAGACTGGCCATGCGGCCGTCCGGTGACTCGAGATAGCGATGCAAGTCACCATTCGGCGGATACGGGGCGCGCATGTTGGCGCGGGTCGGCCCGAACAGCGACAGGGTCCGCGCGCCGAGGGCGGCCGCCAGGTGCATCGGGCCGCTGTCGTTGGCCACCACCACGGAGGCCCGCGGGATCATCGCGATGACCTCAGGCAGCGTGGTCCTCCCCATGAGGTGGGTAAAACGGGTCGGATCGACACCGGCCGGGGCCGGCAGAACCTTTTGCCCCGCCCAGATCACCCGGGCGTCCGGCTCGCTTTCGAGGAAGCGCCGGGTCAACTCGGCAAAGCCCGGCCACTCACGGTCGGCACCACGGCTGTCGGGGAACATCAGCACGGGACCGCGGCCGGCCACCGGCGCGACCGCGCCGGCGTGGCGAAACTCCGCCGGCGGACGGAACTCGACCTTGCCGGCGAGACGCGGCGGCAGGTCGAACACCCGGCAGAATTCCAGCAGGATCGCCACCGAGTGATCGCGCCACTCGCCTTGCGGAAGCGGGACGCGCTGGTGATAGAACAGGCCCGAGCCCTCGCGGGCATCGCTCCGCCCCACTTTGCGCGGACTGCGCGCGGCCCAAGTCATCAGCCCCGACCGCGCCAACCCCTGCAGGTCGAGCACGATGTCGAAGCGCTCCCGGCGCAGCGTCCGCAGCAGGCGGATAAAGGCACCGAGGCCGCCCTTGCGTTCAAAAACGAAGCAGCGGTCGATCCCCACACAATCCCGCACCACCGGCGCAAAGGCGTCCGCCACCACCCAGCTGATCCGCAAGTCCGGCCGGCCGGCCTTGAGCGTGGCTGCGAGTTGGAGCCCGTTCAGGATGTCACCCAGGGAGGAGGGCTTGATGATAAGGACGTCGGTCATGAGCGGCGGAAGCGCGAGCCGGAGATTGCCACCTGCCTTGCCTTGGGCGAGCCTTGAGACAATTCCCTTTCACCCGCCGCCCGACCGACCGCCATCATGGCCCACGACCAACCCACCCCACACTTCTCCAAGCTCGCCGAAGAGCTGATCGGGGATCTGCGCGGGATTGAGACGGTCGAACCCCATCGCCAAAGGAAACGGCCCACCAAGGGTCTAACCGTCCTCGTCGAGGAGCTTTTACAGAAGTATCAGGTCGGACGGGATTCCCCGGAGCAGGTCATCCGGGATCATTGGGTCGAGATCGTCGGGACGGCCAACGCCAGCTATGCCCACGCCGCCCAGATCGACCCCAAGGGCCGGCTGATCGTCCTCGCCAGCCACTCGGTCGTCCGCAACGAACTCTTTCACCACCGTCAGACGATCGTGGAGCGCATCCGGAAGCTCCCGGGCTGCGATCACGTCAAATCGCTCAACTTGCGGGCCGGCTGATGATTGCAAACGGTTATCGCCCGTCATCAAAGGGTCACAAAAATACGCTTGCGCCGGGGGCCGTGGGTTGGGATACAGACGCCTTGCGTTAGTGGAATCCCGTTTGGTTACGGGGTCCCACCATGACTGGTCCGGCATCCCGCCGGATTGGAACGGTGGCGCCGGCTGAGGCCTCGGTTAACCCCGGGGCGGAAGCGGGTGGCACGGGGCCTGCAAAGGTCCCCTACAGTCGTGTAACTCACCAACTAAACCATGTCTACAGTCGTTAAACCCGAGATCATCGCCGAATACAAAACCCACGAGAAGGACACCGGATCTTCCGAAGTCCAGATCGCGCTGCTCACCGCCCGGATCAATCACTTGACCGAGCACCTGCGCACGCATCGCAAGGACTTCCACAGCCGCCGGGGCCTCCTCCAGATGGCCAGCCGCCGCCGCAAGCTCCTCGATTATATCAAACGGCATAACATGCCCAAGTATAACGAGCTGCTGCAGAAGCTGAGCCTCCGTAAGTAACCTCTTTAGCACACGGGCGACCCGATCCGCGGGTCGCCCGTTGTCTTTACGACACTCGGGATCTGACCGGGACATTTCTGTTTGCCGCCTCCGCCTCCCCCACGCGAGGTCCAGGCGCCAAACAGAAATCTCTCGTGACGAACACGAGGATGCGAGGGCTGGTTACCAGCCAACCCACCCCAACACGGGTGGCGCCGGTCACACTGACCGGTGGTTTTCAACCGGCCGTGCCTTTGCGCATGGCCGCCTCCACCCATCCCGGGCCACCGCCGCGCGTCGCGGTCGTCCGATCCATCCGCGGCGCGCTTTAAAGCAGAAAAGTAAGTCATGAATCAGAAACACTCCGTCACGGTCCCCGGCATCGGGATGACCTTCTCCACCGGCTCGATCGCCCAGCTCGCCGGTGGCGCCGTTAACGTCAATGTTGGCGAGACCAACGTCTTTGTCACCGCCTGCGCCGCGCAGACCATGCGCCCCGGTCAGGATTTCTTCCCCCTCACCGTCGACTACCGCGACAAGTACGCCGCCGCCGGCCGCTTCCCCGGTGGCTACTTCAAGCGCGAGGGCCGTCCCTCCGAGCGCGAGATACTCATCTCCCGCCTCTGCGACCGCCCCTGCCGCCCGCTCTTCCCCGAGGGTTTCCTCAATGAGGTGCAGATCATCGGCCAGCTCATGTCGGCCGACCTCATCCACGACTCCGACAACGCCATGGTCAACGGCGCCAGCGCCGCCCGCCACATCTCCGACATCCCGTGGAACGGGCCGAACGGCTGCGTGCGCGTGGGGCTGATCGACGACCAGTTCGTCGCCAACCCGACGATCGAGCAGATGTTCTCCTCCTCCCTCGACCTCATCTACGTGGGCAACGAGAAGGACATGCTCATGATCGAGGGCTCCGCCGACCAGCTGCCCGAGGAGCGCTTCATCGAGGCCCTCGAGTTCGGTCACAAGTCCATCCAGCCGATCATCGCCGCCATCAAGGAACTGGTGAAGATCGCCGGCAAGCCGAAGGCCACCTTCAAGCTCGTGGGCGCCACCCCCGAGGCCCGCGCCATCATCGAGCGCGTCGTCCCGGCTGAGCGCATCTCCGCCGCCATCTTCGGCTACGAGAAGAACGTCCGCTCCAACAACGTGAAGCTGCTCAAGGAGGAGGCCAAGGCCGCCCTCCTCGCCGAGCTCGGCGCGGGCAAGTTAACGGACGTCGACCGCAATGTCGTGTTCGAGGACCTCCAGTACAAGGCGTACCGCCAGACGGTCCTCGCCAAGGGCGTCCGCTCCGACCACCGCGACGCCAAGTCGCTCCGCCCGCTCAACGCGCAGGTTGGCGTGCTGCCCCGCGTCCATGGTTCCGCCATGTTCCAGCGCGGCGACACCCAGAACATCGCGATCGTCACCCTCGGGCCGACCAAGGAAGCCCAGGACATGGACGGCCTCACCGGCGGTCCGACCTCGAAGAGCTTCATCCTCCACTACAACTTCCCCCCGTTCTCCGTGGGCGAGGCCGGCCGTTTCATCGGTCCGGGCCGCCGCGAGATCGGTCACGGTGCCCTCGCCGAGCGTTCGCTCGTGCCGGTGCTGCCGACCGAGGACGTGTTCCCCTACTCCATCCGCGTCGTCTCCGAGATCATGGCCTCCAACGGCTCGACCTCGATGGCCTCGATCTGCGGCGGCTGCCTCGCCCTCATGGACGCCGGCGTGCCGATCATCGCTCCCGTCGCCGGCATCTCCTGCGGTCTCATGACCGAGATGGATGCCAAGGGCGGCATCACCAAGTGGGTCACGATCACCGACATCCTCGGTGAGGAAGACCACTTCGGCGACATGGATTTCAAGATCGCCGGCACCACCAAGGGTATCACGGGCTTCCAGCTCGATCCCGAGAAGATCGGCCTGCTCATCGGACCCGGCGGCAAGACGATCCGCCGCATTGTCGAGACGACCGGCGCGCAGATCGACATCGCGGACGACGACTCGGGCAAGGTCTTCATCTACTCGAACAATGCCGACGCCATGAACCGCGCCGTGCAGGAAATCGACGCCCTCTGCGGCGGCGGTTCCCAGATCGAGATCGGCAAGATCTACACCGGCCGCGTCACCGGCACCAAGGAGTTCGGCGCGTTCGTCGAGTGCATGCCGGGCAAGGAAGGCCTCGTCCACATCTCCGAGCTGGCCGACTTCCGCGTCCGCCGCACCGAGGATGTCGTCAAGGTTGGCGACAGCATCACGGTCAAGTGCGTCGGCATCGACGAGCGCTCCGGCAAGGTCCGTCTCAGCCGCAAGGCCGCGATGGCCGAGCTCGAGGCCCAGAAGCAGGCCGGCGGCGCCCCCGCTGAGTCTGCTCCGGCCGAGGCTCCCGCCGCCCAATAACGCCAAACCCGCGCGCCGCGCGAGTTTGCTCCCTCCTTCAAGCCGCGTCTCACGACGCGGCTTTTTCTTTGGCCGCGCGCGGCGAAAAATTTCCCCACTCATCACCGCAACCCGACATTGCCACGCTGCGGTGCGCACCTAGTCTTTTGCCCGTGCCTTCATCCCACCAACGCGGCCTCCGGGCCGTCGCTTACTTCGAGGCGCTGAAAGGCGTGCTGGTGCTCGCGGTCGGCTTCGGCCTGCTGAGCTTCCTCGGCCGGGACACCGAGGTCTTTGCCGAGCGATTGGTCAACCGGCTGCACCTCAACCCCGCCCACCATTATCCGTAGATTTTCATCCACGCGATGGCGGATCTCAGCAACTCCCGCCTGTGGCTCATCGCCGGGTTTTCCGCCTTTTACGCCGCGGTGCGCTTCACCGAGGCCTATGGGCTCTTGCGCGAACGCGCCTGGGCCGAGTGGCTGGCGGCCCTCAGCGCCAGGGTCTATGTGCCGATCGAGATTTATGAGCTGGCGCACCACGTTTCGTGGCTCAAAGCCGGTGCCCTGGTGCTCAATCTCGCCATCCTCGGCTATATGATCTGGCTGCTCACCGAGTCTCGCCGCCGGCGCACTGCCACGCCAGCCTCCGCCTGAGCGAACGATTGCATCACCTTGCCCGGCGCTTTCTTTTTCCCCCACCCGGCC
>CAYWRG010000013.1:77775-80180 GCA_964460715.1 uncultured Opitutus sp.
GCTGTAGTCGTCGCCCTTGGCCTCGAAACGTTTCACGCGCTCGTCCACGCCATGAAGGCTGCCGGACACGAGATCTACGTCGTGGCCCCCCTCACCGAGCAAAGTTGGACCGGTGCCTCCAAGACGCGCCATCGCGCCGTGCAATCCGCCGCCGCCGACCACGGCTTCGGCTGCCCCACCTGGACCGTCGACGGCACGCCTTCCGACTGCGTCAACATCGCCATTGCCCACCTGCTGCCCACCAAGGTCGACGCCGTCGTCAGCGGCATCAACGGCGGTTTCAACTGCACGCTCGGTTTCATCATCGCCAGCGGCACCGTCACCGCCGCGCTTGAAGGCGCCCTGCACGGCTTGCCCGCCATGGCCTTTTCCCAGGATGTATCCGAAGGCGTCTATTACGCCCTCAAGGAGCACGGCGGCCCGCAGGGCGCGGAGCTGACATCCACCCTCCAACACTCCGCCACCCACGCCGCGCGGCTCGCCGGCGAGTTGCTGCCCCAGACGCCCCCGCGCAGCTTCACCGTCCACAACTTAAACTTCCCTTTCCCCTGCCATCCGGACACCGGGATGAAGCGAACCGTGCCGGCCCACTTCTTCGTGCCGGGCCTATTCACGCCACCCGACGCCGACGGCCGCCACAAGCTCGTCTGGTGCGACGGCGAGGATGTCTCCCCGCCCGCCTTGCTCACCGCCCTCAAGTGCATCGAGGGCGGCAGCATCAGCCACACGATCCTCGACTACCGGAAGCTCGGGCACGCCTGATTGTAGGGGCGCGGCTCGTCCGCGCCCGGGCCTGGTCAAACCACGCCCCACAAAGCGACCTACCTCACCAGCGAAAACCCCGCCCGCACCGTCTCGCTCCTCTGGTTGTAGCTGCGCAGGCTCTCGCCGTAGCCGTTCCAGTATTGTATGAGCACGTAGCTGGCGAAATCGAACATCTTGTCGAACTTCACCGGGATTGTCAGGTCGGCTTGCAGGCTGCCTTTGTGTGCGCCTTTGCCCAGACGGCCGGTGAGCGCGAGCGCGCCGCGATCATTGCGGCCGATGATGACTGTGAGCTCCACATTGCCCCGGTAATCCCGGATGTCTGGGTTGTTTTCCACGTCCACGATGTAGTCGTAGATTCGCGGCAGCAGGAGCACGTTCCAGCCATCCAGCCGGCCGAAGGAAAACGCCGGCCGGATATACGCGATGTTCAGGCTGCGAGACTCCGGGCCCTGCTGACCGTTGGACTCGTGCCGCACCCCGACTTGGTAGCCAAGGAGCTTGAAGCCACCCGCTTCTCCCGGGTTCACGATAGATTGCGATTCATACATCAGCTCCGGCATGTAGCTGCTGTCATAGAACGGGCTGGAGTCCGCATCGATGTCCCAGAGCGAACGCTGGGTGTAACCCGCATAGATGCCGCGCAACGCGGGCAGTTCGTTGCCCAGTTGGGCCCTCTGGCCCAGCACCCGATACTTGAAACTGAACTGGAACTTTGCCCCGGGAGCATCCGGCCCATAGATGAAATACACCGGCTCGTGAGGACTGAAACGGCCGGCGAAAGCCCGCTGGATCACCGACTCCGCCGGCTGGCCGGGCAGGCTGGTGCTGAGCGGAGCTGATACCAGCACTGGGCCACGGCCGGGATCCGCCGCCGCCTTGACCTCGATGAGCGCGCGCGCCGGCTGCGGTTGCTCCAAATCCAACACCAGCCGCCCGCGCGCCTCGGCGGGCACCGTGAAGATGAATGATCGGTAGGAAAATCCGCGCGCCGCGATCTGCGCCCCGCCGCCGGCCTGTCCACGCAGTTGCACCGGCCAGCTGCGCCGCTCGCTGCTAAGCGTGCCGCTGAGCGTCATCGGCGTCTCGAACATGACCTCCGTCGGCGTCGGGTTGAGGATCACCAGGTCCACGCGCACCTCGCCGCCCGGCGTGGCGGCCTCGACCGGCGCCAGCAAGTTGACGATGACATTCTGCGCGTGCCCCGCCGCGCCATGAACCACCAGAAGAAATGTCACTAGGAGATGTTTCATGAACCGGGAGGCAAACCCATCTCAAGGTGGTTAGCACGCCGATTATGAAGCTGCGCCTTGCCCCCAGTCGGAACGGGCAGGTCACCCTATGGCATAATTTCATGTCAGAGGCTATTATCCGGCCGCGCTATGAACACCGTGAACCCTGGTCTGCCGTCCTCGGAAACCCAGAAAATCCGCCTCGGCCTGGAGCAGTGCATCAAAACCTTGGATGACAACCGCCACCTGCTCGGCGACGTTGAGCTGCGGATGCGCCGGCAGCTCGTGCAGGTTCATGCGCAGATCGAGAAAATCGACATCGATTCGCAGCATCCTTTCACCGAGGCGGGTTAGGGCCAGCGAACACGTCCGCCTGCACGCCCTCGGCTTCCAGCGTGCGCAGAATGG
>CAYWRG010000013.1:80208-80567 GCA_964460715.1 uncultured Opitutus sp.
CACGTCCGCCTTTCCCTTCCATCGAGGATGGAAATGCGCGAAGCCCTCCGGGCTCACCTGATTTTTTCGACCAACGCCAGCTTCTCCTCCGGCGCGAGGAATGCGATCTCCAGCGCGTTGCGTTGCGCCTGCCGGATATGCGCCGGGCTCAGCCCCGCCGCCGGCGCGGCGATCTCTAGCTCGTGCCGCAGTTCGATGCCACTGATGCTCGGATCGTCGGTGTTGATCGTCGCGAGCAGGCCGCGATCAAGGAACTGCCTCAGCGGATGCGCCGCCAGACTCGGCACGGTGTTGGTTTGCACATTGCTTGTGAGATTCGCCTCGATGCCGATGCAGTGCGCGGCGAGGTAATCCATCAG
>CAYWRG010000014.1:0-22448 GCA_964460715.1 uncultured Opitutus sp.
GGGGGTTGTGGGGCGGGCAACCGACTGGTCACCGTTTTTGCTTCCGCAGAAACGCTGCGATCTCCTTCGCGGTTGGCATCGACGGGGCCGTCCCGAACTTGGTCACGGAGAGCGCGGCCACGGCGTTGCCGAAGCGGGCCGCCTGCTCAAGATCACCGTCGAATTTCACCAGGCCGGCCGCAAAGCCGCCGACGAATGCGTCGCCCGCACCGGTGGTGTCGATCGCCTTCACCCGATACGCGGGAATGAAGGCGTGGCCGGTGGGCTGGGACACCAGGCATCCGCGTGCGCCGAGGGTCACGATCACCACCGACACCCCGAGCGCCCGGCAGAGCGTGTGCAGCGCTGCAGGGGCGAGTCCGGCAAGTTCTCCCTCGGTGAAATCCGTGCGGCCCGTCGCCGGCAGCCGGTTCACCAGCGCGGTGAACTCGGTTTCGTTCGGGATCAGCACATCCACGTCGCGCAGCAGGCGCACATCGAAATCGGGCCGCATGGGCGCGGGGTTGAGCACGGTGCAGGCGCCGGCCTTGCGGGCGGAGCGCAGGACGTGGGCGGCGGTGGTGAGATTGGACTCGAGCTGGGACACGACCACCCGGGCTCCGGCGATGAGGCGCGGGTCGATGTCGCGCCGGGCGATCACGGCGTTGGCGCCGAGCGCGACGATGATTTCATTCTGGCCGGCGGCGCTGACGAGAATCCCCGCTGTGCCCGTGGCGTGTCCGGGTTTCTCGATGAAGCGGGCGCCGATCCTGTTCGCCCGGTAAAACCGTCGCGCGTCCTCGGCAAAGGCGTCCTGTCCGACGGCCCCGATGAACATTGTCGGCACACCGGTGCGGCCAGCGGCGACCGCCTGATTGGAACCCTTGCCTCCGGGGCCGGTGACAAACGTGCCGACCACCGTCTCGCCCGACTTCGGAAACTCCGCGCATTTCCACGTGAGGTCCTGGACGAAACTGCCGACGACAACGACCTGGGGTTTCATGGCGGAAGATTGCCGGCGGTTGGGTCTCGCGACAAGCCGGACGTCGCATCGTCCGCCTCACAGCCATCGTTCTCGTTCCTCTTTATCCTTCTCGTTCTCGTCCGGAAGGAATGTCCAACCGAGCCGGAGAACGAGAAAGAGAACGAAGTACGAGAACGATACGGAGGGCCTACCGTTCCGGGACCGGCGCCTGCGTCTTCACCCACGCATCCAACGCCGCCAGCTCGCGGGCGCGGAAGGCGGCGCGATCGCGGATCGCCTCGGCCACGCGGGCGCCGCTGGCGGCCGCCTCCTCGGGGAAGTTTGCCTTCATGAAGGCTTCAAGTTCGTCGGCCCGCGCAGCCTCGTAGAAGGCGTTCATGATGTCTGGGGCGTAATCGTAGCGTTCGAATGCGGTCAGGCTCTTCGCCAAGGTGTCGAAGTTCGCTCGGGCAAACTCCCAGGCCACCGCCGCCTGTTCGCCCAAGGTCGCAACCCGCCGGACGTTGTGGTTGCGCTCGGAAACGGGCATCGAGTCGCCGAGCGAGAGGGCAAGCGTCTGGCGCGCCAGGGCGGGATCGAGAGCGGCCTGCATGGCGCGATAGAGCCGGCGCTTCTCCTCCGTGGTGAGCGCGCGCTTCGCCAGGGCATGCAACTGGTCGTAGGTCGCCTGGTTGGCGTAGCGGCCGACGATGAAGAGGACCGGCTCGCGCAGATCGCCGGGAATCGACTCCGGATTCTGGGCATAGCCTTGGAACAGCTGGTTGGCCTTGGCGATGACGGCTTCGTCGCCGAAGCTGCCCAAGGTGGCGATCACGTCGGCGCGCAGGGTACCGGTGAGCGGTGACTCGCCCGGCACGGGTTGCCAGCCGAGGCGCTGCAGGAGCGGCGTGAGCGTGCGCACCGACCAGGCCTGGAACGCGCGCCGGCCCGGCTGACCCTGCTGGTAGGCGTCGATGGACTTGAGGGTCGTCAGGATATTGGTCCAGACGGGCTCGCTCCGGCTGGCGTTCAGCTTTCCGGCGAGTGTCAGGTAAGCCGGGGTCGTCGTCCGTCCGGCGCGCACCAGCGCCCACGTGTCGGAGAGGAGGTTAAGCTGGTCCGCGATGGGCAGCGTGGCGATGGCGTCCTGCAGCGCGGCCAGGAGCGGTTCATCGTAGTACACGCGGTAGAAGCCGGTGTCGCCGACGTTGGCCTTGATTGCCTTGGCGCCCGCGGGCCACGGAAGCGTGACCTTTGGCTCCGTGATCAGGTCGACTTGAGTGCGGGAAATTTCCTCCAGCGGCGCGGAGGTCAGCGGGATTTTCCACGTCGGGATCTCGGTGTGCGGCGCCCCGAGGGTGAAGCGCGTCTGCGTCGCCTCCAGCTTGCGCTGGGCGCCTTCGCCCGTCGCGCGCAGGGAGACGATCGGGAATCCGGGCTGCTCCGTCCACTCGGCCGCGACTTGTGCGACCGGCTTGCCCGAGGCCTCGGAGAGCGCCGCCCACAGGTCGGCGGTGGTCGTGTTGCTGTAGGCGTGACGTTTCAGATAGAGCCGAATGCCATCGCGGAACGCCGTTTCGCCGAGGTAGGCCTCGAGCATGCGGATGAACGCTTGACCCTTCAGGTAGGAGATCGTGTCAAAGGCGCTGAAGGCCTGGCCCTCCGTCTCGACCTTGGTCTGGATCGGATGGGTGCTCTTGCGCACGTCGAGGCCCATGGCGGCTTCCTTCTCGGCGTTGGCGCGCAGCCAGACCGCCCACTCGGGGTTGAGCGCGTCGGTTGCCTTCATCTCCATCCACGAGGCAAAGCCCTCGTTCAGCCAGAGATTGTCCCACCAGGCCATCGTCACGATGTTGCCGAACCACTGATGCGCGATCTCGTGCGCGATGGTCTTGTAGACATCCTCGCGCGTCGTTTGCGAACTCGCGGCGGGATCGACGAGGATGTAGGTATCCATGTAGCTGATCGCGCCCCAGTTCTCCATCGCGCCGAAGCCGGAGAAGGCGTTGGGCACGGCGATCTGGTCGAGCTTGGGCAGGGGATAGCGCAGCCCGAAGTAGGTGTGGAAATAATCGAGCACCTGCTTGGTCACCTCCATCGCGTAACGCGCACTCTCGCGCTTGCCTTCGGTCGTGAGGATGCGGAGCTGGATGCCGTCGTGCTCCTCCGCGAGGACGTCGAACTCGCCCGCGAAGATGGCCACGAGGTAGGTCGGCATGCTCGGCGTGCGGGCGAACACCGTTTCCCTCCGTCCGCCCGGCAGGGTGGTCTCGCGCAGTGCGGGCATGTTGGCCGAGGCGATGAACTTTTCCGGGAGCACCAGTGTGAGATCGTACGTGGCGCGAAAAACCGGCTCGTCCCATCCAGGGAAAACCCGGCGCGCGTCCGTTGCCTCCATCTGCGTTCCGATCATGAACTTGTCACCGGTTGCCGTCGGGTACTTGTCGATGAAGACGCCCTGGGCCTGGTCGTTGATCTTGCCACGGTAGGCGATTTCAACCGTGTAGTCGCCCGCCGCCAGCCCGCTCGTCGGCGTGAGCGCGAGGGTCTGCCTCTCGGGATCCAGCCGGTGGGCGAGGGGCGTCTGCGTGCCGTCGGTGCGGACGAGCGCCGCCGAGTCGATCTCCAGTTCCAGCGCGTTGAGCAGGATCTCGGTGACGGGCGTTCGGACTTCGAGGTCGATGCGCACGGTCCCGGCGATCGTGCGCTTTTCCAGGTCGGGCGTAAGACGCAGCGTGTAGTGGCGCGGAACCGTGTTCTTCGGCAGCTGCCCGGGCGTGGTATCGAAGCGGAACGGCTCTTCGCCGCGGCCCGCCGCAGCGAGCAGGACCAGCGCGCAGGCGATGACCAATCGGGACACAAAAGAGGGAAAAACGTACATGGCTCGCTTGTCGCCGTCTGCTTGCAGGGAGTCAATCACCGCGCCGCCGTTCGTCCCGGAGCCGCAACCGCTTGTCCAAAGTTTGCCCCCGCGCCTCGCGCCTGTTGTAAGGTGGGTCGTGCATGGAGCCCGTTGAATCCAGTCCCACCCCGCTTCTGACCGATCCCGCGCGGCGCGAGCGGGCCAAGCGTCAGCTGTATGTGGCCTGCCAGGTGATCGGCTGGGGGCTGTTCACTGGCATGCAGCTGTTCTTCTCGCTCGCCTTTCCCGAGCGGGCAGAGCCGCCCGATGTCCTTCGCCTCGTCTGCCTGATCGGGATGATCGGGGCGATGGGCCTGCTTCTGTCGCATGGGGCCCGGGCCTTCATCGCCCGCCGCCAGTGGACCCATCTCGGCTGGAAACGCCTGCTCCCGCGCCTGCTTCTCGCTTCGGTCGTGCTCTCCACGCTCTGGAGCGCGCTGGGCTTTGGCTACACGTACGGGCTGCTGGGCGAAACCTGGACCTCCAAGTACTCGCCCGGCCTGAGCATGACCCTGAGCGTGGTCAACGGCGCCTTTGTCTACGTCGCCTGGTTCTGCCTCTATTTCTTCTACCAGCTTTTCGACCGCTTCAACCGGCTCGAGGTCGAGCGCCTGAGTCTGCTTGCCACGGTCAAGGAAGCCGAGCTGCGGGCGCTCAAGGCGCAGGTGAACCCGCACTTCATCTTCAACTCACTCAACAGCGTCCGCGCCCTGATCGACGAGGATCCGGCCCGCGCGCGCCAGTCGGTCACCCAGCTGGCCAACCTCCTGCGCTACTCGCTGCAGAGCGGCCAGCTCGAGACCGTGCCGTTCGAGGAGGAGCTGCGCACGGTGAACGACTACCTCGCGCTGGAGCAGGTTCGCCACGAGGAACGTCTGCGCCTGCGGCTCGACATCGCGCCCGAGGCCCTGCGTCAGCCGGTCCCGCCCATGCTGCTCCAGACGCTGGTCGAGAACGCGGTCAAGTACGGCATCTCCTCGCGACTTGAGGGGGGCGAGATCGCGATCACGGCGCGCTGCACCGAAGGCCGCCTCGAATTGCGCGTGACCAACCCCGGAGAGCTTTCGCACGCTGCGCGTTCCCCTTCCGCCGCTTCGACCGGACTCGGCCTGCGCAACGCATCCGACCGCCTCCGCCTGCTGTTCGGCGAAAAGGCCACCTGCACCTTGCGCGAAGAACCGGCCGGCACCGTGGTCGCCCTGGTTTCCATGCCGCTGGATCTGCAGGTTGCGGCCAGCCTGCGTCATTTTGAGCGCGGCCGGGTCGGCGCACCGCTGGTGGTGCCTGCGGCAGCAGCCCCTGCGGCGGAGGTTGTCCGATGAAGGCCCTCCTTGTTGACGACGAACGCCTCGCACGCGGCGAGTTGCGCCGTCTGCTCTCCGCGCACCCGGAGATCACCATCGCCGGCGAAGCGGCCAATCCGAAGCAGGCCCGCGAGCAGCTCGCCGCGCTCCAGCCCGACCTGATCTTTCTCGATGTCCAGATGCCGGGCGAGAACGGCCTGGAGTTCCTCGCCTCGCTCGAGGCACCCGTGCCGCACGTGATCTTCACCACGGCCTATGACGAGTTTGCGGTGAAGGCCTTTGACCTCAACGCGCTCGACTACCTGCTCAAGCCCGTCGATCCCACGCGGCTCGCCGCCGCGATCGAGAAGATCCGCGACCGCACCGGCTCCGGCGTCGCCACCGCGTCAGCCGAGCGGCCCGCGCGTCTCGCTCCGGAGGACAAGGTCTTCGTCCGCGAGGGTGAGCGCTGCTGGTTTGTCGAGGTGAAGTCCATCCGGCTCCTCGAGAGCGAGGGCAACTACACCCGCGTCCACTTCGCCGACGCGCAGCCGCAGCTGTTCCGTTCGCTCAACGCGATGGAGGAACGCCTCGACCCGCGCTGCTTCTTCCGCGCCAACCGCCGCCAGATCATCAATCTCCAGTGAATCGAGGGCATCGAGCCCTGGTTCAGCGGCGGCCTCCTCGTCCAGCTCAAGGGCGGCGCCAAGGTCGAACTCAGCCGCCGCCAGGCGCAGGAATTCCGCGACAAGATGAGTCTGTGAAGCCCGCTCGCGAATCACGCGAATCTGCGCGAATCATTCAACTGACCACAGCCCGCTCATATTCGTGTTCATTCGCGTGATTCGCGGGCAACCTCCTTTCCTTCCCCTATGATCGACGCTCGCCATCTGACCAAGGTCTTCCATGACAAGAAGCGCGGCGAGATCCGCGCCGTGGACGATGTTTCCTTCCACTGCGAACCCGGCCGCATCTACGGCCTGCTGGGAGCCAATGGTGCTGGCAAGACGACCACGCTCCGCCTGCTCGCGACGCTCCTCAAGCCGACCCGGGGTGACGCCACCGTCGCCGGCTACGGCGTCATGACCGAACCGTCCAAGGTTCGCGCCTCGCTCGGTTTCCTGGCCGCGAGCACCGCGCTCTATGGCCGCCTCACCGCACGCGAGACCATCGCCTACTTCGGAAAGCTGAACGGCATGGACGATGCCCTCATCGCCACCCGGACCAAGCTGCTCGCCGACGAGCTGGAGATGCACGAGTTCCTCGACCGCCGCGTCGACAAGTTTTCCACCGGGATGAAGCAGAAGACCTCGATCGCCCGCACGCTGATCCACGATCCCGCCGTCCTCATCTTCGACGAGCCGACCCTCGGGCTCGATGTCATGGCCGCCCGCACCATCGTTCGCTTCGTCCGCGACTGCCGCGCCCGCGGCAAGACCGTCATCTACTCCACCCACATCATGAGCGAGGTGGAGAAGCTGTGCGACACCATCGGCATCATCCACGACGGCCGCCTGCTGGCGACCGGCACCCTGGAGGAGCTGCAGACTCGCTTCGCCGAGAGCGATCTCGAAGAGATCTTCGTCAAGATCGTGACCGGATCCGGAAAGGCCGCCGCATGAAAACCCGCGACATCCTCACGGTTTATTTTAAGGAGCTGCGCGACACGCTGCGCGACAAGCGCACCATCATCACGATGTTCGTCATCCCGACCGTCGTGATGCCGGCGATCATCTTCGGCTTCGGCTTCGTGGCCTCGAAGGTCGTACGCCAGGCCCGGGCGGAGATTCCAACCGTCATGATCCTCGGTGCCGCCGCCTCCCCGGAAGTACGGACCGCGCTCGAGGCCAGTCCCCGGTTGCGCATCGTTCCTGCGGGCGACGACTACCGCGTGCGCATCTCGGAGAAGCGCCTTCGGGCGGCGGTCGAGCTGCCCGATGACTTCGACGCCGCGCTGGCGCGTGGAGAAACGGCCCAGGTGCGCATCTACCACTACGAAGGCGAGATCAAGTCGGGTTTCGCCGCGGGCGAACTCGACCGCTTCTTCCGCGACTACCGCGAGAAGGCCGTCCAGGCCCGTCTCGATGCGCGTGGCCTGCCCGCCGCCCTGCTCAAACCTTTCGATGTGGCCCGGCAGAATGTCGCCCCGCCCGAGAAGGTCGGCGGCGCCATCATCGGCGGATTCATTCCCTACATCATCATCCTGCTCTGCTTCACCGGCGCGATGTACCCGGCGATGGACCTCACTGCCGGCGAGAAGGAGCGCGGCACGATGGAGACCATCCTCTGCAGTCCGATCGGGCGGACTGAGTTGGTACTGGGCAAGTTCCTCATGGTTCTGACCGGCTCGCTGAGCACGGTCGTGCTCGCCGGCGTTTCGTCGGCCATCACGATTCCGTTGGGCGGCATGTTCTTCTCGCGCGGCGCCGGTGCGGCGGCCGCGGCCGGAGCCGCCGCCTCGGGCGGAACCATGCCCCTGATCGATCCGCTTGGCCTGATGGCCTCGTTCGTCATGGTCCTGCCGGTGGCGGTGCTGTTCGCCGCAGCGATCTTCACGATCGCCCTCTTCGCCAAGAGCTACAAGGAGGCGCAGAGCACCGTCTCGCCCCTCATCGTGGTCGTGATCCTGCCTGCCCTGGCCGGCATGCTGCCGGGCGTGGAGCTGAATGCGAAGCTCGCGCTCGTGCCGCTGCTCAATGTCTCGCTGGTGTGCAAGGAACTCGTCTCGGGTGTTTTTCACTGGGATCTCCTCGCGTTGATCTTCGGCTCGACCTGCGTCTATGCCGCCGCCGCCCTGGCGCTGGCGGTGCGCATGTTCAACCGCGAGGACGTGATCTTCCGGACGTAACCACCGGCGCACTACGCAGTCGTAAAAAACTTCTTAACGTAAACACGGGGTAAATACCCCGGGTGCAGGGTGATTGGAATGGCGGCGGCTGGAGTGGGGGAGCAACCTATGACTCCCGCGACAGACAACCCACGCTGCTCATGAACCTCGTGAAGAAGATCTTAGTTGTCCATGGCGAGGCCAAGGCCCGCCGCCGTCTCGTGCTCACGCTGGCCGACTCCGGTTACGACCTTCGCGCCTTTGCCGCGCCGGAGTCGGCGCTCGAGGCGGCCCGGTCGGAGTGGTTCGACCTCGCGCTCATCGATGGCGGGGCCAACGGCACCGCCGGCTTCAGCTTCGCCGAGGCACTTAAGAAGACCCAGCCCACGGTTCCCGTTGTGCTGCTGGTGCCGGAGCTCGAGCTCCCGCTCGTGATCAAGGGCATCCGCGCCGGTCTCGCCGATGTCGTGGCCGATGCGGTCGATCCCCGTGTGATCCTGAAGCGCGTGCACAGCCTTCTGCGGCCTACCATGCCGGACGGGGCTGACGACGAGCTGACTGCCGGTGACCTTGCGGAGGTGGAGGATCTTCTGGCGCGGCTCGCGGCCAGCGAGGCGCCGGTGCGGGACGATCTTTCCGCGGTGGATCTTCGGCAGGAGCTGGTGCGCGCCGCCCGCGATCGGGCCGCCCTCGAACTCCGGCTCGAACGCCTCAATCATGAAAAGGGTGCGCTTGAGGCCGAGCTGCGCACGCTGCTTGCGCAGACGGCGGACGGCAAACGCCTGCAGGCTGAACTCGCCGAACTGCAGACGCAGCGGGAGCTCGCCGTTGCGACCCAGGCCGCCATCGACGCCAAGGCCAGCCGCCTCGCGGCGACCCGCGAGGAGATTGCGCGCGAGCGCGCCGCCGTCGATGAGGCGCGCCGCGAGCTCGAGACCACCGTCCCGTTTCCCAGCCCGGCTGAGCGTGAGCTCAAGGTGAAGCGCGATGCGCTCGAGGCCCTGCGTCAGGACCTGCACGAGGAACAAGACCGCCTGCGCGACGAGGCGGCCCGCAATCGTCAGGAAGCCGCGCAGATCGCCCAGGAGCGGCGCCGCTGGCACGAGGATCTCGATCTGCTCGCGGCACAGGAGGACAATCTCCGCGCCTATGAGGAACGTCTGCGTCAGGTGCAGGCCAAGCTCGAGTCCGACCGGGTGCTCTGGCACCAGACCAAGGATGTGCCGTCGCGGTCGCCTCTCGCGGACGACACCGAGGTCCGTATGCTGTGGGAAAAGCTCCAGCGGGCGACCGAGCTGCTCGAGGCCGATCGTGCCGTCTTTCGCGACGAACGCATGGCGCTGCGCGAATTTGAGACGACGCTCAAGCGACGCGAGGAATCGCTCCGCCAGCTCGAGGCGAAGCAGGCCGAGCTCGACAAGCGCCTGCGCGCGCTGCCGCCGCCACCGGCGCCGACGCGGTCTCCCTTTAGCATTTGGGGCAAGGGCAAGGCCTAGCCCAGGTGGTCACGGTTGGTAGGTGTTGCCGGCGCCGCTCCACAGGCACGGCGCCGGTTTTCGTCTTGCGCCCGCGTTTCCGGGTCCTCATCTCCGTAGTCCATGTCCATCGCCCGCTCCTCCAAAGCCGCCGTCGCCGCCGTTCTTCCGGTCGTGCGCGTCCATGCTTGGCGCGGGACGGCTCGGCGATGGTGGCGCGCAGACTGCGCGCCGGGTGCATAAGAAAACGACACCCTCTTCCACCACTGCCGAGCCCGACTCACTGAGTCGGGCTTTTTTTGTGCCCAAATTTCCCGCCATTCCCCGCCCTGCCATGACCACCGCCGCTCCTGCACCCACGCCTGCGTTTGAACTCAGTTCCGTCGCCTTCTTCGGGCGATCGCTCGACGAATACACCCGCTTCTTCGCCCTCAACCTGACCGCCCTGCGCGGCCGTGCCGTCCTCGACGTCGGCGCAGGTCCGTCCTCGTTCACCGCCGAGGCCTGTCGGCTGCGGATCGACGCCGTCGCGGTCGATCCCCTCTACGGCTGCACTCCGGAGGCCCTCGCGGCGCACGTGCAGCTCGACTACCGCCGCAGGCGCGCCCGCATGCGGGCTAACCCCGGCATGTTCCGCTTCCGCTCGTCCCCGTCGCTCGACGCCGCCGACCGCGACCGGTCGGCCGCGGCCCGGCGGTTTCTCGATGACTACGCCGCACACTTCGCGCACGGCCGGTACTTCGGCGCCCAGCTGCCGAACCTGCCCTTCTTTGACGCCGCCTTCGACCTCGTGCTCTGCGCGCACCTGCTCTTCATCTACACCCGTCAGTTCGACTACGCCTTCCACCTCGCCGCCTGCCGCGAACTCTCGCGCGTGGCGAAGGAGGAGGTGCGCATCCACCCCGTCTGCGGCGCCGATGGGCGTCCGTATCCGGAACTCAACCGGTTGCGCCGCGACCTTGCGGCCGACGACATCGGCTCGGAAGTCCGCAAGGTCGACTACGAGTTCTTCGCGGGCAGCGGAACGATGCTGATCCTCCGGAGAAACCAAGCGTCATGAGCTCCGCCCACGCCATCCTTGCGTCCACCCCCGAGCCACCCTACTACGCGGTGATCTTCAGCTCGCTGCGCACGGCCGTTGATGCCGGTTACGACGCGACGGCAATCCGCATGGTGGAGCTCGCCGCCGCCTCGGACGGCTATCTGGGGGCTGACTCCGCCCGCGGACCCGATGGGATCGGGATCACGGTGAGTTACTGGCGCGACCTCGAATCGATCCGCGCGTGGAAAGCCAACGGCGAGCACCGCGAAGCCCAGCGTCGCGGCCACGCCGATTGGTACTCCGCCTTTCAGATGCGCATCGCCAAGGTCGAGCGCGCCTACGGCCAAGGCTCCCCGCACAAGTAACCTCTTGGGTTACACCAGGCCCGCGAGTCCACGCCTCTCCTGCAAGCCTCGTGTCACGTAATACGTGACACTTGCCCCGCACGCCACACGGTGCCTCGAACCGAGTGTCACGTATTACGTGACACTCGGTTTGGGTGCGAGCTGGTCCGCGCTCGTCTTTCTCGGAGGAGAACGTAGGTTGGTGGCATGTTTCCTCAACATATCATCGCGAAGAAGCGGGACGGGCGGGCATTGTCGCAGGAGGAGATCGTCGCCTTTGTGCGCGGGGCGACGGACGGGTCGTGGGCCGACTACCAGCTTTCGGCGCTGCTCATGGCGATTTTCATCCGTGGGATGAACCAGGACGAGACGGTCGCGCTGACCACCGCGATGATGAATTCCGGTATCGTGGCCAACCTTTCGACGGTGCGTGGCACCAAGGTCGACAAGCACTCAACCGGCGGCGTGGGCGACAAGATCTCGCTGCCGCTCGCTCCGATGGTTGCGGCCTGCGGCGTGCCCGTGCCCATGATCAGCGGGCGTGGACTCGGTCACACCGGCGGCACGCTCGACAAATTGGAGGCGATCCCGGGCTTCCGCACGGGGCTGTCGCTTGATGAGTACCGCACGCAGCTGGAGAGGATCGGCTGCGCGCTGATCGGCCAGACGCGCGAACTCGCGCCGGCGGACAAGAAGCTCTACGCGCTGCGCGACGTCACGGCCACGGTGGAGTGCCAGCCGCTGATCTGTGCGTCGATCATGTCGAAGAAGCTGGCCGAGGGCATTGATGCGCTCGTGCTCGACGTGAAGTTTGGTCGCGGCGCCTTCATGAAGGAGAAGGCACATGCCCGCGCGCTCGCGACGGCGATGGTCGGCATCGGCCAGTCGATGGGCAAGGGCGTGCGCGCGCTGCTCACCGCGATGGACCAGCCGCTCGGGCGGGCCGTGGGCAACGGATTGGAAGTCGCTGAGTCGATCGCCTGCCTGCGGGGCGAGGGTCCGGCGGATGTGATGGAGGTGACCTATGCGCTCGGCGAACAGATGCTGATGCTTGCGGGCGTGGCGGTGGACGCGAAGGACGCGCAGAAACAGCTCGAGCACGCCGTCTCCAGCGGAGCGGCTTTGGAAAAATTTGCGGCGATCATCGCGGCCCAGGGCGGCGATGCGCATGTCGTCGAGAATCCCTCCCGTCTGCCGGCGGCGCGCCGCCAGGTCGAGCTGGCAAGTCCGCGCGACGGCTTTGTCACGGACGTCGATGCGATGGGCGTGGCGCTTGCCGCATTGCGGCTCGGCGCCGGCCGGGCGCGGGCCGAGGATCCGGTCGATCCGGCGGTGGGCGTTTCCGCACTGGTCAAGATCGGCGAATCGGTCTCCGCGGGCCAGCCCCTGTGCGTGGTTCACGCCAACGATGACGCCGCGCTGGCCGAGGCGAATGCGCTGCTGGCGAAAGCGATCACGATCGGCGACGAGCCGGTCGCGGCCCCGGCGCTGATCCATGAGGTGATCGGCTGAGCTCGCGTCACTCGGAGAAAGCCGTCTCGTCCCAGCCCAGCCGCTCGCGGGCTTCCGGCGAGAGCAGATCGGGATTCCACAGGGGTTCCCACACGAGTTGGACATCGACCGAGGTGACGCCCGGAACGGCGGCGAGTGCGTGGCGCGTTCCGTCGATGATGATCGTTCCGGCCGGACAGTAGAAGGACGTGAGCGTCATGCGAACGCGGACGTGACCGCCGGCCTCAAGGTCGATGGCGTAGATCAGTCCGAGATCGACGACGTTGATGCCAAACTCCGGATCGAACACCTGGCGGCAGGCGTTGAGGAGGTGTTCGCGGTCGCAGAGGGGGAGGGGATGGTTCATGGCGAGGGGTGGGAGGCGCCGGTGGGAACCGGGAGTGGGCCGGACTCGGCGGCGTTGACGAGGTGGCGAAGGATGCGCGCGGCGTGGACCAGCCACAGCGCCGTGGCGAGCAGGAGCAGGGCGCCGCCGGCGGCAAAGACGGATTCGGATCCCAGCGCGGCGGCCGTGGTCAGGATTGCGACGGCGGCGAGTTGGAGCCTCCACCAGGCGGACTCGAGTCCGGGCGGAGCCAGATTGCTGGCCAGTGGGACCGGGCCCCGGCCCACCCGCGGTCCGTAGCATTTCATCCAGACGAGAAACGGGAGAATCCGCCCGAGCATGCCGAGGACGGTGCAGGTGAGTCCACCGGTCACGAGCAGGAGGGCGTAGGCGAGGGCGGTGCCGGGATGAGTGGTCGCAGCGGGAAACAGGAGGGCAAGTCCGCCGATGGCGCCCGTGGCGAGCAGGCTGAGTCCGGCGAGATAACCGCGCAGGCTGGCGTCGACCGGCTGGCGGCGCCGGGCGGCCAGCGTGCGGACCAGGGCCGAACCCGAGAAGGCCAGACCGATGATCACCAGACCGGCGCCTGCGATGCGAAGTCCCGGCTGGGCCCAAGCCAGACCGGGAATGAGCATCGCAAGTCCGAGCTGGCTGGCGAGAAGCCCGCGGGCCACGCGCTCCGGATGCTGCAATTGTCCGAGCGTGAACAAGGGGACGAGTTGAAAGGAGACGCCCTGGATCAGCGTGAGAAAATAGCCGCCAAGCCCGAGGTGAGCGTGAGCCTTCAGCAGGTCGAGGACGGACCACGGCAGGAACGGATGATGGCGGTTCGCGGCGAGGATGAGCCCGGCGCTCGTGGTGGCGGCCAGCCAGCCGGCGGAAAGAGGCAGGCTCAACGCCACGGCATCGCGTCGCCGGGACGAGAGAAATGTGCGCACGGTGACGATCAGCAGGCCGCACGCGCCGGCGGCGATGGCGGATCCACCGATGGCGGCACCGACGTAGTTTCCGGTGGCGAGCCCGGTCACGAGCGAAAGCACGCCCGCGGTGTGCAGGAGGAGATGAATCCAGCGCCAGGTTGCGCTGACCGGCAGCGGTGAACCGAGCAGAACCGGGAGCAGTTGATAGCTTGCGCCGAGGCAGATGCTCAGGAGAAAGCCGGGAAGCCAGAGGTGGGCGAGTCCGACGATGCGCGGGTGGTGGAGGGACGGGATGCCGCGCCACGTTTCGAGCGTAAGCCAGCCCGCGGCCGCGGCGAAGGCGGCGAGCCCGAATCCGATGAAGGCCAGCGGCAGGCGCGCGCCGTCGACCAGGGCCATCGGTCCGGGTGCGCCCGGCATGGCTGCCGGGCGGGGAGCGGGGCTGATCGTCGCCGCAGCCATCGTCAAGCGGTCGCGGCCGAGGGCGTGACGGGTTCGGCCGTCAGCGTCAGCAGCATCGTGAACGGACCGTGCGCGGCGCGGACGGCGTGCGGATGATCCGGCGGGAGGTGCAGCAACGTGCCGGCGGCCAGGGTCTGCCAGGACCCGTTGAACTGGAATTCGCAGGTCCCGCCCAGCACCTGGACGATCGCACGGCGAGCGCTGCGATGGCCGGTGAGTTCCTGACCCTCGGCAAAGGCAAACAGAATGACCCGCACCTCGGGGGTCTGCAGCACGGTGCGGCTGACGATCCCGGCCTCGGAGGCCTGGGCTGCGGTTGTGAGGTCGAGGACCTGGGCTTCGTTGGAGGGGAGCAGGGTTCGGAGAGTCATGCCGTGAGCCTAGTCCGCCGTCCCGCGCGGCGCCTTGATGCAGGTCAAGGGAGGAGCGACCTGCCGGAACCGCGTGCCTCTTGATGCAGGTCAAGGCGCAAATGCCGCCGGTCGCCTACACTCTGCTCGCAAATTAACGATTCATTTCCGTTCGTCCCTAAGCTACTCTGCACCGAAAACCCACCTCGCCATGAAGCTCAACGCCTACGCCATTCTTGCCGCAGCCCTGCTCGCGGTACCCGCCGCCCAAGCTGCTGAAGGACCCTCGACTGCGCTTGGTCCGGTCAACCTGCCTCCGGAAATCCTCGCCCTGCCGGTCGAGCAGGCCGTGCTCACGGCGCCGCCGCACGTCCCGCCGCCGATCACCCGCCGCACGCCGGCGCGCGTGATCGTGAACCTGGAGGTCAAGGAAGTCGTGATGCCGATCGCCGATGGCACCGAGTACACCTTCTGGACCTTCGGTGGCACCGTCCCCGGCCTCTTCATCCGTATCCGCGCCGGTGACGTCGTCGAGTTCCACCTCAACAATCACCCGTCGTCGAAGCTGCCGCACAACATCGACCTTCACGCCGTGACCGGTTCCGGCGGCGGCGCTTCCTCGACCTTCACCGCTCCGGGCCACAGCTCGCAGTTCACGTTCAAGGCGCTCAATCCTGGCCTTTATGTCTACCACTGCGCGACCGCGCCGGTCCCGATGCACATCGGCAACGGCATGTACGGCCTGATCCTCGTCGAGCCGCCGGAGGGCCTGCCGAAGGTCGATCGTGAGTACTATGTCATGCAGGGCGACTTCTACACCCAGGGCCGCTACGGCGAGCCCGGCCTGCAGGCCTTCGATATGGCCAAGTCGATCGATGAGCACCCGACTTACGTCCTCTTCAACGGTGCCGTCGGCTCGCTCGTGGGCGACAAGGCCCTCACCGCCAACGTGGGTGAGACGGTCCGCCTCTTCTTCGGCGCCGGTGGTCCCAACCTGACTTCCTCCTTCCACGTCATCGGCGAGATCTTCGACAAGGTCTGGCTCGAGGGCGGCACCCGCGTCGCGCAGGAAAATGTGCAGACCACGATGGTGCCTTCAGGCGGCAGCACGATTGTCGACTTCAAGGTCGATGTGCCCGGCACCTTCGTCCTCGTCGACCACTCACTCAGTCGTGCGTTCAACAAGGGCGCACTCGGCATGCTCAAGGTGACCGGTCCCGAGGACCGCGTGATCTACTCCGGCAAGGAAGTGGACGCGGTTTACATCGGCTCGCAGGCCGCCGAAGGCTCTGAGTCGGTCAAGCGCGAGGCTGTGCTGCGCGAGCAGATTGCGGCCGAGATCCGTGCCAATCCGACCATCGCCGGTCTGACGAAGGAAATGCAGTTCGAGCGCGGCAAGCAGGTCTACATGCAGCTCTGCTTCGCCTGTCACATGCCCGACGGCAAGGGTCTCCCGAGCGTGTTTCCCCCGCTGGCCGGCTCCGACTACATGCTGGGCGATCGCGCCCGCGCCGTCCGCGTCGCCCTCAAGGGTCTGACCGGTCCGGTCACCGTCAACGGCCAGACCTACGACAGCGCGATGCCGCCGACCGGCCTCACCGAGGAGCAGGTCGCCGATGTCCTGACCTACGCCTTCAATGAGTGGGGCAACACCGGCGAACCGTTCACGGTCGACGAGGTCCGCCGCGCCTTGAACGAAACCCGCTGATCCATCCGTCCGCGCGCTCCCGCCACCCTTCGTCCGCACCCCGGCCATGCCCCGTCTCCTCTCCCTGCTCCTTCTCCTGGTCGCCCCGGCCCTTGCCGGAGCGAACCCGGCGTCGCGCGACGGGATGGTGACGATCCCGGCCGGGGTGTACGTGCCGCTCTCGCGCTCGGTGCTGGATGCGGCTTCGGTGGCGGTGCCGGCGTTCCGGCTGGATGTCCATCCCGTGACGAATGCTGAGTTCCTCGCATTCGTCACCGCCAACCCGAAGTGGCGGCGCTCGCGCGTCAGCCCGCTCTTCGCGGACGCGTCCTACCTGCGCAACTGGACCGGCGATCTCGAGCCGGGCGCGGGCGCGCCGGCCGATGCGCCGGTGGTCAACGTTTCCTGGTTCGTGGCCCGCGCCTATGCCCGCTGGGTGGGCAAGCGGCTGCCGACCATCGCTGAGTGGGAGCACGCCGCTGCCGCCGGCTACACCACGACCGACGCGCGCACCGAGCCGGCGTTCACCAGTGATCTCTACGCCTGGCTTTCAAAGCCCGTGCCGTCCGTCCTGCCCCCGGTCGCCTCCGCGCGCCCGAATTTCTACGGGGTGCGCGGCCTCCACGGCCTCGTCTGGGAGTGGGTCGACGATTTCAACACCGCGATGGTCACGGGCGAATCCCGGGCCGACAGCGGGTTGGATCGCGATCTCTTCTGCGGCGCGGGCGCGGTGGCGGCCAAGGACACGTCCGACTACGCCGCCTTCATGCGCCAGGCCCTGCGCAGCTCGCTCAAGGGCAACAACACCACGACCTCGCTCGGCTTCCGCTGCGTCGAGGATCTTCCCGTCGAACCCTGATTCGTCCCTCATCGTCATGAACTCCCGCATTCTCCTCGTTCCCGCCTTCCTGCTCGCGACCAGCCTCCTGCCGGCGCAGCACCACGGCCACCACGCTGAACCGGATGCGCCGGCGGCGTCCTCCGGCGATCACGCCAATCACAAGGAGCTCGCGGGCGACGGCTTCAGTGCGGGCTCCCTCTACCAGCTCGAGGCGAGCTACACCGGCGACGACGGCAAGCCGGTCACCCTCGGCCAGTTCAAGGGCCGTCCGGTCGTTGTCGCGATGTTCTTTGCCACCTGCACCTACGCCTGCCCGATGATCGTGGCCGACATGGCCCGCATCCGCGACGGCCTGCCGGAGTCACTCCGGGCCAACGCCGCGCTGGTGCTGGTGTCGTTCGACACCAAGCGCGACACGCCCGAGGTGCTGGCGCGTTATCGCAAGGACCGTGGGTTGAACCAGCAGTGGACGCTGCTCCGCGGCGACGACGGCGCGGTCCGCGAACTCGCGGCCCTGCTCGGCGTGAAGTTCAAGCAGGAGGCCGATGGCCAGTTTGCCCACTCGAACATCATCTCGATCCTCAATGTGCAGGGTGAGGTGATCCACCAGCGTGCCGGCCTCAAGGGCGGCCTCGAGGACGCGACCGTGGCGCTCGCCCGCGCGTCGCGCTGAACGTCCAAAACTTCTTCTGTCATGAAAACGCCCCCGTTTGGGTGGCTGCTGGCCTGCGCGCTCAGTGCGCCGGCCTGGGCAGCCGACGTGTCTCCCTCTCCGATCGAGCGCGTCACGCTTGATCTTCGCGCGCGCCACGAGCACGCCGAACAGACCGGACTCCGCGACGCCAACGCGCTCACGCTGCGCACGCGTCTCGGCCTGACCACCACGCCGTGGCGCGGTTTGCAGGCGACGATCGAGGCCGAGAACATCGTCGCCGCCGATGGCGATGCCTACAACCAGTCCGGACTCAATCCGGGCGGCGCGGGCCGTGTGGTCATCGCCGATCCGGAGGTGACCGAACTCAACCAGGCGTTCCTCCGCTACCAGGCGGGCGACACCGCGGTGGTGGTCGGGCGCCAGCGGCTCGTGCTCGATCAGGCCCGCTTCATCGGCGACGTCGGCTGGCGGCAAAATGCGCAGACCTTCGACGCTGTGACGCTGGTCGATCGTTCTCTCGACCAGACGACGCTGACCTTGGCCTACCTGGACCGGGTCAATCGCATCCTCGGCCGCGATCACGCGCAGGGGGTGTGGGATTCGGAATCCTATGTCGCGCATGCCGCCTACGCCGGCCTGCCGGCCAAGACCGTGCTCACCGGCTACGCCTACCTCCTGGATTTCGACCAAGCGGCGGCGCAGGGCACGGCGACCTACGGCGCCAGCGTGACCGGTGCGCCCAAGCTCCGCAACGGAGCCGTCCTCAGCTACCGCGCCGAGTTCGCCTGGCAGACCGATCACGGTTCCAGCGCGCTCGACTACGGCGCCGGCTACGGGGCGGCGGAATTCGCGGTGCAGCGTGACGGCCGCAGTCTCGGCATGGTTGCGGAAGTGCTCGGCGCCGACGGCGGCGCCGCGTTTCGCACGCCGCTCGCGACGTTGCATGCATTCAATGGCTGGGCGGATCTCTTCACCACGACTCCGGTCGCCGGCCTGCGCGATATCTCCTTGCGAGGGACCGCGACCCTTCCGGCGCAGATCAAGTTTGCGGCGCGCCACCACTGGTTCGCATCGGAGAACGGCGATGTCCGCTACGGCCGGGAACTCGACCTGCAGGCCAGCCGCCTGCTCGCGCCGGGCCTGACCGCGCTGGTGAAGTACGCGCGTTTCAAGCCGGATGCGGCCGGGTGGCCGGACGTGACCAAGTGGTGGATCCAGGTCGAGTACGTCCGCTGATCCAAACCGGCTTCGCCCATGCTTGCGTACTACGGACTGTTTGTGACCGTGCACCTCCTGTGCGCCATCACGTTCGTGGGCGCCGTCTTCTTCGAGGTGCTCGTCATCGAGCCCTTGGAGAAGCACCTGCCGATGGACGAACATGAGCGGCTGGCGGCGGCGATTCCCACCCGCGTGCGGCGGTTCATGCCGGGGGTGGTCGCCCTTCTCTTCCTCACGGGGGGAGCGATGTTCTGGATCCAGTTTTCGAGCCGGCCGGATTTCTTTCAGACCCGCTTCGGGCTGCTCCTCACCGCCAAGGTTGTGCTCACCTTCATTGTGCTTGGCGTCTTCGTTGGCGCGATTCGTGCCTCGATCAAGGGCACGATGGACCCGTGCCGGTTTCGCTACACCCACCGCGTCGTCGCGGCGCTGATGGTGGGGATCGTGTTGCTTGCCAAGGGGATGTATTATCTTTGATCCGGCCTTGATCTGGATCAACCGATCGGGCGCGGCGGCTTGAGGATCGGCCGTGCCGCCGGCTTGATTGAGGCATGAACCCGGCCTCGTCACTTCCGCTCGTTTACGCCTGCTCCGGCTGCTCGAGCGCGGCACAGATGGCGAACCACTTGGCGGTGCGGATGGACCGTCGGGGCGATGCGGAGATGTCGTGCATCGCCGGGGTGGGCGGCGACGTGCCGTCGCTGGTGCGGGTTGCGAAGTCGGGTCGTCCGATCGTGGCGCTCGACGGCTGCGCCCTGCATTGCACGCTACATATCCTGCAGCGCCACGGCGTCGCGCCAACCGCGCACTACATGCTGCGGCGATTCGGGGTGAAGAAGGAGTTGCATGTCGATTTTTCCCCGACCGAGGCGGAAACCGTGCTGGAGGCGGTCCTGACGGATCCCGCCTTTCCGCGGCCCGCGCCAGATTTGATCACCGCGGTCCCGGCGCCGGCGCAACCTGAGGTGGCGTCACCATGAACCCGATGAATCACGCAACAATCCGGCATCGATCGATGTTCCGTCCGCTGCGGGGCTTGGTCCTGTTGCTGGCCTGGCTTTGCGCGACCGGGATGCACTGGGATCTCGTGCAGATCGCCGCGTGGTCGCGGATGTGGTATCGGGCGGCGCAGACCGAGACGGTCACGGCGGCGCTGGATTCGACCTTCGCTCCGGGTGCAACCTGCCGCCTGTGCGCGGCCGTGGATGACGGTCGCACGACGGGTGATCTTGCCAACGACGGCCTGCTTCGTCTGGTCGGTCGGCCAGTGTTGCTGGCTTGGGCGGACGAGCCGCGGTGCGACGTGAGGTTCGACGCGGAAGCGCATCAGCGCGTCTGGTCGACCGGTCGCGCCGGGTTGACCCGGGCGGAACCCCCGGCGCCGCCGCCGCGCATCGCCCGAGTCTGATTGACGACGGCGAACGGTCCCGGCCCTCGCGCCGGACCCCCTGGATTCCACCTGCAGCGGCTCCTGACGGATTCGTCGGGCCACCCTGCGCTCTCAACGGCTGCGGCCAACGCTCATGAACTCATCTTTTCCTTTTCCTCTCATTCGCATCCTGCGCTGGAGCCATCTGGTTCCGGCCCTCGTCATCGCGGCCCGCGCGTCCGATGCCGCACCCGGGCCGGTCCCGCCGGAGGTCGTGAACCTCGACCCGGTCGTGGTCATGGCGCGCCCGAGCGAGCAGCCTCTGCTGGTCCGCACGGACCCCAAGGCGGCCGCGCAGCCGATTCCGGCGCAGGACGGCGCCGAGGCCCTGCGCGGGATCGGGGGCTTTAATATCATCCGCAAGGGTGGCACGGATGGCGATCCGGTCTTCCGTGGGATGGCGGGTTCGCGGCTGGGCGTGCTCCTCGACGGCGAGAATCTCCTCGGTGGCTGCAGCAATCGCATGGATCCGCCGACTGCCTATGTGTTCCCGGCCGCGTACGATGTCGTGACCGTGCTGAAGGGCCCGCAGTCCGTGCTCCACGGGCCGGGCAACTCCGCCGGCGTGGTGTTGTTTGAGCGCACGCCCGTCCGCCTGACCGCGCCGACCCTGCAGGCCGAGGGTGCGTTGACGGTCGGCAGCGCGGGTCGCAACGACCAATGGCTGCAGGTGCGCGGCGGCCGCCCGTCCGGCTATGCCGAGGCCGGTGTGACGCGCACTGCCGCTGGCGACTACGCGGACGGCGATGGCCGCCGCGTGGCATCGGCCTATGAACGCTGGAGCGCACGGCTGGCGCTGGGGTGGACGCCCACCGCCGCCACCTGGGTCGAGGCGACGGGCATGGTGAGCGACGGCGAGGCGGCATATGCGGATCGCGCGATGGACGGCGCCGCGTTCACCCGCCGCAACGCCGGGCTGCGCTTCCGCCACCGTCTCGGGGCCGGCTGGCTCCAGGCGCTCGAGGGCAATGCCTATTTCAATGAGATAGACCACGTGATGGACAATTACTCGCTGCGGACCTTTGTCCCGACGGCGATGATGCCGGGACGTTCGGCATCGAATCCCGACCGCCGCACCCACGGGGCCAGGCTGGCAGCGGAACTGGCCGTGGGGGAGCACGTCGAGTTGACGCTGGGAACGGAATTGCAGGCGAACCGCCACCGTGCGCGCAGCACGTCGAACGAAACGCTCCGGCCCTACGAGAGCCAGCCGTGGGTGCGCGATGCCGACTTCGCGGTCGCGGGCCTCATGGCCGAGTCACGGGTGCATCTCTCCGACCGCAGCCGGATCGTGGCCGGCGTCCGCGCGGATTCCTGGCAGGCCGAGGATCACCGGCGGACGGTGGCGGTGGGCATGACGACCGCGGTGAATCCCACGGCGGACGGGCGGCGGGACACCGTGCTGCCGCAGGCCTTTGTCCGGTTCGAGCGCGAGGCGCGCTCCGGCCTGACCGTGTTTGCCGGCGTGGGGCACGTTCAGCGCTTCCCGGATTACTGGGAGCTGATCGGCCGCGAGTCCGCCGGCAGCCTCAGCGCCTTTGCGACCCGCGCGGAGCGCACCACGCAGGCTGACCTGGGGCTGCACTACCGCCGCGGGACGGTGGTCATCGCCGCCTCACTCTTTGCAAACCGGATCGATGACTTCATCCTCATCGAGAGCGGCGTAGCGAAGCCGGGCGCGATGGGGGCCCTGCGACTGGCCACGATCGTGCGGAACGGTGACGCCGCGTCCCTCGGCGGCGAGGCGAGCCTGGCCTGGAGTCCGCGGCCCGGCTGGTCGGTCGATGCAAGCGTGGCGGCCGTGCGCGGGCAGAACCGCACCGACGCGCGTCCGCTCGCGCAGCAGCCCCCGCTGGAGGGTCGGCTCGGGTTTTCCTATGCGACGCCGCGCTGGTCCGTCGGCACCCTGCTCCGGGGAGTTGCGTCGCAGGATCGCTTTGCGGCCGGCCAGGGCAGCATCGTCGGACAGGATCTCGGCCGCTCGCCGGGCTTCGCGGTCTGGTCGCTCAATGCGGCGTGGAAGCCGGCGGACTGGCTGCAGGTGTCGGTGGGGATCGACAACGTCCTCGACCGCACCTACGCGGAGCACCTCAGTCGGGGCGGAGCGATGGTCGCAGGCTTCCCGCCACCGAGCACGCGCGTCAACGAGCCGGGCCGCACGGGCTGGCTCAAGGCCGACTTCCGCTACTGACGCGGCGCTCCGCGCTCACTTCCGCTCCGCAGAATCCTCGTC
>CAYWRG010000014.1:22458-76218 GCA_964460715.1 uncultured Opitutus sp.
CCCCCCCCCCCCCCCCCCCAACCCCGGCGCCGGCTCCACCACCCCCCCCCCCCCACGCTGCGTGGACTCGACGCGTGCCACTACGGGTTGTGGTGTTCCAGCCATGTTACCCCAATCCGTTGATGGAACCGACACGGAAGGGGCAACCGGGCTCACGGTCGTCAAGCGCGACGGACGTCTGGTTGCCTTCGACGAACGCAAGATCCGGCAGGCCTTGCTCCAGGCCGGCCTCGCCACCCAGGCCTTTGACGAAATCGTCGCCGCGCGACTGGCCGCCGACGTGACCGCCCGTCTGCTGGAGCGCGTGACGAATGAGGCGGTGGGCATCGAGACGATCCAGGACGAGGTCGAGCGTGCGCTCCTCCACGCCGGCCATCTCGCCACCGCACGGGCCTACATTGTCTACCGGGAGAAGCGCAAGGCTGCGCGGGCCGACCGGCGCACCACGATCGACGTGGAGAAATCCGTCGAGGAGTACCTCACGCGCCAGGACTGGCGCGTGTCGGCCAATGCGAACCAGGGCTACAGCCTGGGCGGCCTGATCCTTAACGTCTCGGGCAAGGTCACGGCCAACTACTGGCTCAACCACGTCTACCCGCCCGAGGTCGGCGCGGCGCACCGCAACGGTGACATCCATATTCACGATCTGGATATGCTCTGCGGCTACTGCGCCGGCTGGTCCCTGCGCACGCTGCTGCGCGAGGGCCTGAACGGCGTGCCCGGAAAGGTCGAGGCGTCGCCGCCCCGCCACCTGCACTCGGCGGTCGGCCAGATCGTGAATTTTCTCGGCACGCTGCAGAACGAGTGGGCCGGGGCGCAGGCGTTCTCCTCCTTCGACACCTACATGGCGCCGTATGTCCGCAAGGACCGGATGACCTATGCGGAGGTGCGGCAGTGCATCCAGGAACTGATCTACAACCTCAATGTGCCGTCGCGCTGGGGCACGCAGACCCCGTTCACCAATCTCACGTTTGACTGGACCTGCCCCGAGGACCTCCGCGAGCAGGTGCCGGTGATCGCCGGCGAGGAGCAGGCGTTCACCTACGGCGAGCTGCAGGCGGAGATGGACCTGATCAACCGCGCCTACATCGAGATCATGACGCAGGGCGACGCGCGCGGCCGGGTGTTCACGTTTCCGATCCCGACGTACAACATGACCGCCGACTTCCCCTGGGAGTCGGAGAACGCCGAGCGGCTCTTCGCCATGACGGCGAAGTATGGCCTGCCGTACTTCCAGAATTTCATCAATTCGGACCTCAAGCCGAACATGATCCGCTCGATGTGCTGCCGCCTGCAGCTCGACCTGCGCGAGCTGCTCAAGCGCGGCAACGGCCTCTTCGGCTCGGCCGAGCAGACTGGGTCGATCGGCGTCGTGACCATCAACTGCGCGCGTCTCGGCTACCTGCATCGCGGCGACGAGGCCGCGCTCTTCCGCCGACTGGACGAGCTGATCGAGATCGGCCGCACCAGCCTCGAGCTGAAGCGCAAGGTCGTGCAGAAGCTCATGGACCAGGGCCTGTTCCCGTTCACCAAGCGCTACCTTGGCACGCTGCGGAACCACTTCTCGACGCTCGGCGTCAACGGCATCAATGAGATGATCCGCAACTTCACCGGTGGCCGCGACGACATCACGAGCGATGCCGGCTACGCGCTGGCGCTGCGCCTGCTCGACCACCTGCGCGGTCGCATGCTGGAGATCCAGGATCAGACCGGACACATGTACAACCTCGAGGCGACTCCGGCCGAGGGCACCACGTATCGCTTTGCGAAGGAAGATCGCCGGCGCTGGCCGGACATCCTGCAGGCCGGCACGGACGACAACCCGTACTACACGAACTCATCGCAACTGCCTGCCGGCTACACCGACGATCCGTTCGAGGCGCTCGAGCACCAGAACGATCTCCAGCGCAAGTACACCGGCGGTACGGTACTCCATCTCTACATGGCGCAGCGGATCACGGATGCCGACGCTTGCCGCCGGCTCGTGCGCCGTGTGCTCGAGCGCTTTTCGCTGCCCTACATCACGATCACGCCGACGTTCTCGATCTGCCCGCAGCACGGCTACCTCGCGGGTGAGCACGCCTTCTGTCCGAAGTGCGACGAGGAGCGCCTGGGCGAGAAGCGCGCCCGGCTCGTCCACACCCACTGATTTTCTGCATCCCCGTCCATCCCACCCAAAACCCAACCCTGCTCGCACGCCCATCATGATCGCCACCGAAACCCTGCCCGCGACCCGCACCCAAACCGTCACGCTCACCGATGCCGAACGCCAGCCCTGCGAGGTCTGGACCCGCGTGATGGGCTACCACCGCCCGGTCTCCAGCTTCAACATTGGCAAGAAAGGGGAGCACCAGGAGCGGCGCTTCTTCCAGGAGAACCGATGCGGACTGAACTGAGCGAAACGCCGGAATCCGCGACCACCCGCGCTTCCGATCTGCGGATCGGCGGCCTGGAGAAGCTGTCGCTGGTCGACTGGCCCGGCCGGTTGAGCGCGACACTGTTTCTGCAAGGCTGCGCGTGGCGGTGCCGCTATTGCCACAACCCGCACCTCATCCCGTTCGCCGCCGCCCCGGGCGGCGGGCCGACCTGGACGTCGGTGCTCGCATGGCTTTCGCGGCGGCGCGGCCTGCTGGACGGCGTTGTCTTCAGCGGCGGAGAACCGACCTGGCAGGCGGGGTTGGGCGCTGCGGTCGAGGCCGTGCGTGAGCTTGGCTTCGCGGCGGCGCTGCACACAGGCGGACCGCGACCCGACCGGCTGGAGCGTTTGCTGCCGCAGCTGGCATGGGTCGGGTTCGACTTCAAGGCACCCTTTGCCCGCTACGCGGGTGTGACCGGCGCCGATGATGGCGGCCGGGCGCGGGCGAGCCTCCGCCTCCTGCTGGATGCGGGTGTCGCGCACGAAATCCGCACCACCTGGCATCCTCAGCTGCTCGCCTTGGGTGATCTCGAGGCCATGGCGTCGACCCTGGTCGATGAGGGCGTGCGCACCTGGGTGATCCAACGCTTCCGGCCCGACGGCTGCGCCGATCCGGAGCTGCGCGCGCAACCGGCCGGCGAGCCGCCGGTCGAGCGCCTGCGGCATCACGCCTTGTCCATCGTTGTTCGCTAGCCAGCAGCCCGCCGATGCCCAATCCTGTTTCCACCATGAACCCTGCCAATCCACCGCCTGCCATGGCCCGTCTCTTCGACCGGATCGGCGGCCGTGAACCGCTGCTTCACCTGCTGCGCCGATTTTATGCGGACGTGCGGCAGCACCGGGAGATCGGGCCGATCTTCGCGGCGAAGATCGCTGACTGGCCGGCCCATCTCGAAAAGATCGCCGACTTCTGGTCCGGCGCGACCGGCGGACCGGCCCGCTACGCGGGACCGATGCCCTTGAAGCACATGCCACTCGGCCTGGAGGAACGCCATTTCGCGGCGTGGCTCGATCTGTGGCAGCGCCACTGCCGCGCGCACCTTGCGCCGGCCGAGGCGCAGGAAATGATCGCGCTCGCTGAGGCCATTGGCCGCCGGCTGCGCGAGATTGTCGGCGTGACGCCTGCGTCGGGCTGTCCCTTTCACTGAGGAATGGATTTCGCCCCGGAGCCGCGGCCGAGGCGCCGCGCGATCCGCCGGGCTCACACGCGCGTTGAGCCTGCCGCGTCGGGCAGCAGCGCCTGCAGCACGTCCGCAGCGGAGTAGGAGAACCGTCCCGCGGGCAGGAAACGATGGAGGTGGACCACGTCGTCGCCAGCCGTGAGCAGCGATGGCTCCACCCGGTCGGTGTCCACCGGGTTGGCCAGGCCGATGGCGGAGATCAGGCCGTTGCAGAGGCATTTGCGTCCGACCGTGTCCTCGATCGCCCCGCCCTTGCGCACGTAGTCCGCCTCCGGTTCGGCCGGACAGCGGTAGCCGATGGATCCATCGGGTTTGCGGTAGGGCTGACGCAGGTAGCCGAGATCGCATTTGCGGGTGCGCTGCCGGTAGACGTCGTCCTCCGACAACGTGGTTTCCACGGCGACGACCTTGAACGGCATCCCGGTGGGCGAGGCGCTGCCATCGGTGACGACGGTGAGCGTCTGGTCCTGGCTGCGCCGGAGCACGGCGTGTTTCAGCACGGGATCGAGTCCGGATTCATCGCAGTAGGCGAAGGCCGTGCCGATCTGCACGCCGGCGGCGCCCTCGGCGCGGGCCGCGGCCAGCTTGTCGGGGTGGGCGTAGGAACCCGCCAGCCAGAACGGCAGGCCGAGGGCCCGGATTGCGGCGAGATCAGTCGTGTCCCGCGGCCCATAGACCGGCCGATCGCGGCTGGCATCGCGGGCCGGCCCGCGCGGCGGGGCGTTGTGGCCGCCGGCTGTGTGGCCCTCGATCACAAAACCGTCGACGCGCCCGCTGGCCTTGCGCGCCAGCATCGTCGCGAGCGCGGATGACGACACGATGGCGAGGAAGGCCGGCCGCGTGAGAGCGGGCCGGGGCGGCGAGACAAATTCGGCCGGGTCGAAGGTGATGACGGGCGACTCGGCAGCCGGCACGCCGTCGACGGCGATGCGCAGCTCCGCCGGTTCCCAGCGGGCCAGCCGGTCAAGGGCGCCGGGGATTGCGCTGGGGATGCCTGCGCCCATCAGCACGCAGTCGACCCCGGCCAGCATCGCGCCGAAGAGCGAGGGCAGCGTGGGGAGCTGGAGTTTCTCGAGCAGGTTGAGGCCGACCACGCCGGAGTGGCCCTCCTTGGCGAGAAAGACTTCGACGAAATTGGCGACGATCGTGAGCGCGGTCAGTTCCCGTGACGAATCGAGCGCAGGAAGCGGGGGCAGCTGGTACGGGCGCCCGGCCGCGCGGCCGTTGGGGATCCAGTAGCGGCGGAGGATCGCCTCTGCCGCGAAGGGCAGGGGACAGTGGCGGAGCGCGCGCCGCAGGCTGCCGTCGGGATCGCCGTCCTGCAGCCGCCGGGCGAGGACCGAGCCGAGCGCCGTGCCGGAAACGACACCAATCTGCCCCTCCTGCGCGACGGCGCGGGCGAGTTTCCAATGGGAAACGCCGATTCCCATGCCGCCTTGGATGATCGCGTGGCGGGAGAGTCCTTCACCGGTGCATTGAGCCATCGGCTACGTTAACCCGGAGAGCGCCCCGGTGTCTTTGACCTGGATCAAGCGGTCCGACGGAATTCAGACCGGAGCCTGCGCAATCCCCACGCGACCCGGCGCGGGCTGGACTCAGAGCTCCGCGTAGGCGCGCAGCCCTGGGCTGTTGACGATCTGGACGTGCGCGCCATCGACGATGATGAGCCCCTCGTTGCGAAAGCGGGCCAGTGTGCGGGACAGGGTTTCGCTCGTGACGCCGAGCTGACCGGCGAGGACCTTCTTGGTCACCGGCAGTTCGAACGCGACCGGGCAGCCGGCCGCGCCGCCCGGCGCCTGGTGCAGGAGCCAGTCCGCCAGACGATGCTCGATCTGGCGGCCCTTGATGTCCTGCAGTGACTGCACGAGGTGCTTCAGGTGAATGCTCATCGAACCCAGCATGTGGAGCGACAGCTCGGGCTGGCGGCGGATCAGGTCGCGGAAACGGCTCTTGTTGACGACGATGACCTGCGAGGGCTCGAGGGCCACGGCATTGGCCGGGTACGACTCGACCGTCGCGAGCGTGACCTCGGCAAAGCTTTCCGGCGGGCGGAATACGCAGATGATCTGCTCGCGGCCGTCGGGTGTCAGGCGGAAGATGCTCACCGAGCCCGACTGCATGACGTAGAAACCTTCGGATTTCTCCCCCTCGCGAAACAGGGTCTCACCCTTCTGGAGCGAGCGCAGCGAACACCCCTCTGCGACCGCGGCGAGATCGCCTGGCGAGAGGCTGGCGAACATCCGGCTTTGGCGGAGGGACGCGCTGATCGCGACCTGACGGGAGGAATTCAAGCCGCTGGAGGCAGACTGCATCTTGCCATCGTAGGCCCCGGATTTGATTTTGATCAAGGCAATGGCGACCGGATTCGCCTAACCTCAGATCCCATGGAATCCTCTGACCCCCGCACCGTGCTTGAACTCGACGTGCGTCCCCTCGTGGCCGCGCAGCAGCCGCCGATGGCGGCCATCCTCGATGCGGTCGGGCGCCTGGCCCCTGGCCAGGCCTTCCGCCTGATCGCGCCCTTTGAACCTGTGCCGCTCTACCAGCTGCTCGCGTCACACGGACTCACGCCCTCGGCCCACGTGCGCGACGACGGGGCGTGGGAAATCACCTTCCGCCCCGCCTGAGCGGCCGATGCGCCGGGATTGACCGCCGCCCAGCCGGACCAGGCTCGGGGTGGAACGTGCGGCTCAGGCCAGCGCGCGGGCGAAGAGCACGTTGTTCTCCTTGTGCACGTGCTGGTGCATGTCGCGCTCCAGCCGGGCGAGGCCGTCGTACATCGCGCGGAACGTGTTGCAGGCCCACTCGGGCGGGGTGTAACCGTCGGTGAGCGCGCGAAAGCGCAGCAGCGCCGTGCCGGCCGACTCGTGCTCGTGCTGCAGCTCGTCGATGGACGCGCGCAGCGCGGCCCGCTCCTCGCCGCTGCCGGCGCGGACCAGCTCGATGATCCGGGGAAACACGGTCTGCTCCTCGTCGAGCACGTGCTCGGCCAGTTCGTTGGCGAATGTGGCGAACACATCCCGAACCTCGATCAGCCGCGGCTCGTCGGCTCCGTGCACGGCGGCGACCTTGCGTGTCATGAAGAGGAGGCGCGGCAGCTCCTGCCTCAGGTAGTCGTGGTGTACCTGCGTGATGTGGGCGCAGAGCGCATCGACGCTCATCGCGTCCGCGTCGACCAGCGTGGGATCGGGGGCGGTGTCGATCGCCTTGAGCATCGCGAGCACGGTGGGGGCGTCGAGGTCCTTGGTTGAGCAGACCTCGCTCAGCGGCTTCTTGCCGCCGCAGCAGTAGTCGACGCCGAGCTTTTCAAAAATGCGGGCGCGGATGGGAGCGGCGCGGACGAGTTCGCCCACGGTGGTGTGGATGGTTTCTTGATTCATGTTCAGCAGAGGGGCGGCCGCCGCCGTCATGGCCGCGGGCGCGTGACATCACCAAGCCCGAGCCGCGGCACGGGGAAAAGCGGCTTTCGGGCAACCCTTGATGTCGATCAAGCCACCGGCGGAAATCGGGTTGTTGATCCGGCCGTCGCGCGTTGGGATGGAGGCGTGCCCTCCGATCCGCTCCCTGTGCCACCCGTTTCCCCGGCTTTTCCGCGCCGGGCGTTCGGGGTCGCGCTTGGCTTCCTCGTGGTGGTCGCCGCGCTGGGCACGCTGCTGCGCTGGCAGGTGTATCGGCCGATCGCCGGCATCACCTACGGGCATTTTCTCCACGCCCATTCCCACGCCGCGTTTCTCGGCTGGGTGTTCAACGCATTCGTCGCGCTGGCCCTTGTGCTGTTCATCCCCGAGGACCGCCAGCGCGGCTGTCGCCGGCTCTTCGTCGTGTTTCAAGTCGCCATGCTCGGCATGCTCATTGCGTTCCCGCTTCAGGGCTACGCTGCGGTCAGCATCGCCTTTTCAACCCTGCACATGGGCGCGTCCTTCGTGTTCGCGGGCGGGCTCTGGCGCCGCAACCTCGCGGTGCCGGTCGCACGCGGACCCCTGCGGGTTGCGCTGGTGTTCCTTGTGGCGTCCGGACTCGGCCCGCTCGCGCTCGGCCCGCTCGCGGCGAACGGCCTGCGCGATACGCCGGCGTACCACCTGGCCGTCTATTTCTACCTGCATGCGCAGTACAACGGCTGGTTCCTGTTTTTCCTGCAGGCGGCGCTGCTGCAGGCCGCGACGCGTCAGGGCCTCCCGGTGCCGACGGCGGATGCACGCCGGGCCCTTGTGTGGCTCACGGTGGGCACGGTGCTCACCTTTGCCCAGTCGACGCTCTGGCTGACGCCTCCCGGCTGGGTCTATGCGATCGCTGCCGTGGGCGGCCTCGCGCAGCTCGCGGGGTGCGGTTTCCTGATGCGTTGTTTCCGCGGGCTGGGGGCGCGACTCACGGGGAGCGTGCGTCTGCTCGCCCTGCTGGCGGCCGGGGCCTTTCTGCTCAAGCACGCGCTGCAGGCCGCCGCCGCCTGGCCGGCGCTCGGTGCGTTTGGCAGCCACCGGTTCATCGTGATCGCCTTCCTGCACCTCGTCTTTCTCGGGGTCGTGACCCCGGCGCTGCTCGCGTGGGCGCTCGGGCTCAGCTGGCTGCGTGACGGCCGCATGACGCGCGTTGGGCTCATCCTGCTGGTCGGCGGGGCGGGACTCACCGAACTGGTGCTGATTGCCGTGCCCTTCGGGCTGCCGGCCACGTTTCCGCTGGCGGTCAGCCTGATTGGGGCCGCCGTGGTGATGACCGCCGGGGCGATGGCGCTGCTCGCAGCATTTCTCTCTTCGCGCCAGCTGGCCGCGTAGGTTGCCTTACTCGATGCGGAAGCCGGTCGAGGGATCGTAGGTCAGCACCTGCACGTGCCGGGATCGGGCCTCGACGACGCCGCTCCACTGCAGCGGGCTACCGGTTTCGCCGTTGAGCACCTCGATGGTGACGGCGTGCGTGCCGGGCGTGAGGGGACGGCGCCAAACGTCGATCGCGGGGCCGTCATGGGAAATGCCCTTGGCGGCGTAGGTGCGCTCCTCCGTGACACCGTCGACCGTCAGGCGGACCCGGATCGCTGCGCGGCGTGGCTTGCCGGTAGGCGCACCGCGCATGTGGACAGGCACGTTGGTCTCGTCGCGCACCGTCGCACCCGCCGTTTCGTGCGCACCGAAGGCCTTGAAGGAGAAAACAAGCTCGGGCTCGGGTGACTCGGGGTTGTCGACACGCAGATGGCTGGGGGCGATGGCTGCCGTGAGGATGAAGGCGAGGCATGCGGCGAGGGCGAGGCAGCGGGCCGGAGTCCAGCCCGCGACCGCCGTGGACACCGGGGGGGGGCCGCGGGAGATGGCGAGCGCCGCCGCCGGCAGGCGGCCCGGATCCGTGGGATCTAAAACCACCACGCGCCAGTTTTCCGCGCCGGCGCCGGCGCGGGTGGGGCGAAACGACGGGGCGCGCGTGCCCTGCAGGCGTTCGAGGATCCAGCGGTTGCCGTCACGCGCCGCCGCCTCGGCTCGCGCGTCGCGCACGATGAGGATGCCCTGCACGCCGGAGGCGAGCAGCCGCTCGACGAACTTGGGGCGGACCCAGCTCGCGGTGGGCACGGCGTGCACCAGGAAGCCCGGCAGCCGTCCGCGCCAAAGGGCCGCGTCGAAGTACCCGCTCCCGCCCATGCAATCCATGCCAACGAGGGCCACGCGGGCAACCTCGCCCTGCGCCAGAGCCGCCTCGACGCTGGCCTGAATGCGCGGCTCGGCGTCCGGCACGTCGAACCAGGGCAGGTGCATGGCTTCGGAGTCGCAGGAGCCGACGCACACCGCACACCCGACACAGCGCGTGGGGTCGACCCAGGCCTGGTAAGAAAACCGTTTCCCGTCGGTGCGCGGCACCATCTGGATCGCATCGAATGGGCAGTCCTGCACGCATTGCGTGCAGGCGTGGCAGCGCGGGATATCCACGACGGTCTGGAAATCGGCCGATGGCCGGACGCCCGAGGCGTCGGAGCGCGGCGCATGCCGGCGTCCGAGCAACCACGGCACGGCCGCGCCGAGCAGGGCGGTCCCGCCCAGCGCGAGCCACAGGCCGGCTTCGCGGAAGCGCAGGGCGAGCGCGAGCGGGGTGAGGTACCAGGCGTCGACCGTCAGGTGGGCAGCCTTCTCGGCCATCCGCGCCGGTGCGTCGAGCGGAGCCGGCACCAGCCACGAGGCGGCCGCGAGCATGACGAGGAAGCTGAGGGCGAGCCGCCGGTCCGGCAGCAGGCGCACGCGGTTCAGCCGCGTCAGGTGAACCGCCAGCCCGATCGCGATCGCGAGCGGCAGGAGCATGTGCAGAAAGAAGACGACGAAGAAGAGCAGGCTCGGCACCAGGCGGTCCGCGAGGAAGAGCCGGCTGAGCGGCTCGCCGAAGACCGGCAGCGCGTCGAGGAAGCGCATTGAGGTGGCCGCGATCTCCTGTGCCGGGCGGTCCCAGACCAGCCAGAATCCGGTCCACCCGATGAACCAGATGACGCCGACGAGGCCGATGCCGGACACCCAGGGCAGCCAGCGGGCCCCGGCGAATTTCCGGGCGAAGAACATGCGCATGGCGTGCACCCCAACGAACAGCATCGCCAGATCCGAGCTGTAGCGGTGCAGCGCCCGCACCCAGCCGCCGGGCGTCCGCCCGCGGAGTGCGTCGAGCGAGCTGTAGGCTTGGTGCAGACTCGAGGAATACCAGATGAGCAGCGCCACGCCCGAGGCCACCGCGGCGAGCAGCGCGAGGTTGGCCATGCGCCCGGCCTGGGCCAGGGGGTCGGACCCGGCGGGCAGGACGCGCCCAAGCCAGCCGTCGAGGCGGGCGAGCAGGTTGTCCACCCGCACGAGCAGCGCGCCCCCGCGCGTCGGTTCGCCGGGGTCGGGAGACGGGCCGGGGGCATTCATGGCCGGACGGAGGGGATCTCCGCCGCGAGGGCGAGGACGGCGTCGTGCAACCAGTCACGGTGCCGGCGGTCCAGGTTGAGACGGTAGGCGATGCGTCCGTCCGCATCGATCAGGATGAACAGGTTGGCGTGGTCGATCGCGCCGGTCTCGGGGTTGCGCCGCGCCGCGAACTGGAAGTCGCGCAGCAGCGGGTGCATCACCGCAGGCGGACCGTTCAGGTAACGAAATTGCGGATACTCAAGGTTGTAGGCCTCCGCCATGGCGGCCATCTGCGCGGCGGTGTCGTATTCGGGGTTGAGCGAAAGTGCGACGACGCCGAGGCGTTCGCGGACTGACGCGGGCAGGCCCCGCAGGAGCTCGCCGGTGCGGATGAGGATGTCGGGGCAGGTGGTCGAGCAGAGCGCGTACACGCCGGTGACGAGGGTCACCTGGCCGCGCAGGTCGCCGAGCGCCACGGTTCGGCCCTCTTGGTCGGTGAGCGAGAAGTCGGGCGGCGCCAGCTGCGTGCGGATACGCTCGCCCGGGAACGGCGGCAGCGCGTCCTCTGCCCCGGCGTCGGGGCGGCCGTAGGCATACAGGCCGCTGGCGACGACTGCGCCGACCGTGAGGCCGACCGCGGCCGCCCGCAGGTGGTGGCGCCACCGGCCGGCGGCAGGGCCGGCGGTCCGGACACCGAACCGCCAGATCAGGGTGACCACGCCGACGATGAAGAGCGGCTCGGCCATCATGATCACCACTGCCATCCACTCCATCCCGCCGGTGCGCGGATCATAGCTGAAGCACCAGATCTTGAACTCCTCGGCGAAGGCGCTCCATGCCCCCCAGCCCGGCGGGGCGAGGACGACGAGCAGCAGGAAGAGCTCGTAGACCGCAGTCGCCGCGGCGAGGAAGACCGGCAGCCCCGCCCCGGTGAAGAAGGCGCAGGCGCCGTCCCTCAGCCGGCGCAGGCCGGTTAGAGCGGGGGAGGCGGAGAGGGCGAGGGAGCCGGACATGGCGGGTCGGGAGGGGTCAGCGGACGTGCCAGACGTCCGCCAGCGCCTTCCAGTTGGCGAAGTAGTACACGGCGAAGCAGGCGAGGAACACGCCGGTGAGCACGATCGTTCCCTTCATCGCCCAGTGGTCGCGGTAGATCGCCTCGCCCGGGGCGCCGGGCAGCGTGCTGGCCACGCCCCAGTCGGCCATGGCGCGGCCGTCGTTGCGCTCGCCGAAGAGCAGCGTGCCGACGCAGAGGATGCAGAAGAGGAACAGGCCGACGACCGCGATGATCGCGCCGATGCCCATGATGCCGAGGAAGAGGTGCGCGGCCGGACCGTACACCCCGGCATGCTCGATATCGTAGACGCGGCGGGCCACGCCGAGCGAACCGGCGAAGGACATGCCGAGCGACACCAGCAGGATGCCGCCGCCGAACAGCCACGGCTGCACCCGCGCGGCGCTGCGCCAGATGAAGTCGCGCCGGAAGATCAGCGGGATCACGTAGTAGGCCAGGCCCATGAAGGCGAGGGTCGTGCCGCCCACGACCGTGGCGTGGAAGTGGCCCGTGATGCGCAGCGTGTTGTGCGCGATGATGTTGATCTGCTGCGTGCCGAGGGTCACGCCGGTGATGCCGCCGACGAAGCCGAAGATGAGCAGGGAAAGGGTCGCGGCCGAGAAGCCTGGATTGCGCCAGGGCAGGCCGGCAACCCAGCCGAAGAGCCCGCGGGCGTGGCCCTTCGCGCGCATCGCCATCTCGATCGAGGCCGGGACGGTGAAGCCGTGGATCATCGAGGCGAGCACCGCGAGGTACATCGCGTACGACGTGTTCCATATCTTCCACGAGGCGCCCACGCCGGGATCGACGAGAAGGTGGTGGGCCGAGGCGAGGTTGATGAACAGGATGTAGAGCACGAACGCCCCGCGGCAGACGGTCTCGTTGACCGGCTTGGCGCCGGTGGCGAGCTGGCCGATCAGGTACCAGACCGCGACCATCGCGCAGACGTTGACCTGCTGGGACTGGTGACCAAGTCCCCACCAGATCATGCGGTACCACATCGGATCAGGCTCGGCGGTCCAGCCCATCGAGAACGTGAACGTCGGGATCATCACGATTGCGCCGTGAAGGAGCGTGACGACGGCGATGATGGCCGCGGCGGTGGCGCCGAAGGTGACGAGCGGCACCGAGCCCTCGTAGGTTCGGTCGCGCCGCGCGATGTAGAGCGTGGCGAAGAAATTGAACACGCCGACGAGCGTGCCGACCGCCATGAGGATGATGCCGAGGTAGAACAGCGGATGCGCGAGCAGCGGCAGGTAGCTCGTCATGAGCACGTCGGCCTTGCCCTGGAGGATGACCACGTCGGTCATGACGGATCCGGCGATCATGAGCCCGAACGAGACCCAGGCGACCTTGCGCGAGAAGAGGCGCGACTTCAGCGGGACGGTGCAGGCGAAGTAGAGGATCGCGACCTCGAAGAACAGGATCCAGAAGATCAACATGTTCAGCCCGTGGAAGGTCAGGATGCGGTAGAACCAGTCGGTGCGGAGCAGGTGGACGGCCTGCCATCGGGTGAGGGCGAGCAGGATGGCGGCGATGCCGCCGAGAAGGAGAAAAACGACGGCGGAGACCGCGTTGAGCTTGATGAAGCGCTGGGCCGTGAGGCAGACGTCGAGTCCGGTGGTGTCGCACTTGCGAGCTTCGGCACCGGGCGCGTCGAGGGCGGCGGAGAGGGTGGAGGAGGACATGGCGGGTCGTTCGGGACGGAGGATGCGCGGGTGGGCGGCGGCCTAGTTCACGATGATCTTCCCGATCATGTGCTCATGGCCGATGCCGCAGAATTCGTTGCACACGATGGTGAACTCGCCGCTCGAGGTCGGCGTGAGCGTGAGCACGTGGTCGTAGCCCGGGAGCACCTGGAAGTTCATGTTCAGGGGCTGGAGCGAGAACCCGTGCTGGAGGTCGGCCGAGGACAGGTGCAGGCGGTAGGTCTCGCCCTGGCGCAGCTTGAGCACCGGGTACCACGCCCACATCCGGGCGAGTAGGTAGGCGTCGCCGCCCGGTGCGGGCTCGACGATTGGGATGCCGTCCCGGTCGCCGACCTGGTTGGAGGCGACAAACGCCTCGGTGCGCTCGGCGAACGCCGTGGGGGTCACGGCATAGGCCTCGCCGCGGCTGTTCTGTTTTCCGCGGAAATGCCAGTAGGGCATCATCAGGCTGAGGACGAAGCACCAGACCAGCGCGAGGCCGATCCAGAGCTTTTCGGCCCCCTCAGGGGGCTTGAACCAGTCGCGGGCGGGAATCGTGAGGCTCATGGTGGTGTCCTCAGGGGAGTTGTGCGGCCGGAACGAAGAGCAGTTCGATCCAGCCCCAGAGCGTGTAGGAGAGCATGGGAATGACGACGCCCAGCACCAAGAGGAGCCAGGGGTTGTCCATCAGGCGCTTGAGCAGCGGTGGTTTTGTTTCTTGGTTCATGGGTGGGCGGGTGAGAGGGAGGTGCGCACAAGGGCGGCGCGGCGGGCGCGGAGCGCGCGGCCGATCAGGATGAGGAACCAGATGCCCGCGGCCGCGGCCACGAGGCCGCCGAGGCCCATCACGCCGAGCCCGATCTGCTCGCCGAGGGTCCGCACATGCTGCTCGCTGCCGTACGTCTTGCGGCCGCTGCCGTGGATGCCGGCGAAGCCAAAACCGAGGGCGAACACCGCCTGACCGAGGCCGAAGGCGATGATCTGCCGGCGCGCCGCGATCCAGCGCTGGCGCTGTGCGGCGAGGCCGGGTGCGAAGAAGAGATGGGCGGCAGTCATGAACGCCGCCGTGACGCCGCCGAGTGACGCGTGGTAGTGGGCCGGCACGAGCGAGGTCGAACCGCGGATCAGCGAGCCGAGCACGATGCCGAGCAGGGTGAGCCCGGCGCTCGCCACGAATCCCGCCCGCGCCAGCCGCGCCGCCGGATCATCCGGGCGGAGGGAATGCCGCCGGAGATGACGCACGCCGACGAGGAACAGGAGCAGGACCACGGGAAAGATGCCCCAGCGCATGAGGAGCGTGGCGCCCTCGATGTAGGTGCGGTGCATCACGCCCTGCGCGGAGAGCAGCGGCATCGCGAAATGGGGCGCTACGAGCAGCGCGAGGAGCACGCCGGCGGTGCGCGGAGTGAGCGCGGAGTGACCGGTCGCGCGCTGCAGCAGCCAGAGCCAGACGGCGAGCATCGCGCAGACATTCGCGACCTGGAGGACATGGCCCGCGCCCCAGTGTGAGAACTCAAAAAAGGTCAGACGATTCAGCCCGGCGGGCAGGGCGGAGCGGGCCGAGATCCAGGTGGCGGCTGCGAGCACCAGCACGATGCCGCAGACCTGCACGCCCACGGCCGCCTCGTCGGGCAGGCCGCCATCGGCGGGACCGGCGGCCGGGCCGGTGCGGCGCGCGACGAAGAGGAGGATGGCGGCGAAGAACAGGCCGAGGCCCGCGATGTACAGCGGGTGATCGATCACGGGGATGTAGTTGGCCAGGACCGGCTCGGCCCCGCGGACGAGTCCGCCGGCGAGCATCGTCGCCACGCCGAGGACGGCGAGGCCGTAGGCGGCCAGGTCGAGTCGCCGGTTGCCCGCCGGTGCGCGCAGCGTGGCGAGCGCGGAGACGAAGGCGTAGAACCAGACCGACAGTGCGAGGTTCACATGGACGACGAGGCAGCGCTTGAAGAAGAGCGGATCGCCGATCAGCTCCGAGATGCCCGGCAGCCGTCCGACGACGACTGACAGCGACAGGAGGCCGGCGAGCAGGAGGCTCGTGACGGACAGCCCGAGCCAGCGAAACGCGAGGGCGTTCGGACCGGCGGCAATCCGGGCGGGCGCGATGATGGCGGGGGCCGGACGCGGGGCCTCGCGTTCAAGGGCGGGCAGTCCGGGCGGAGCGAAGAAAGTGGCCGGGGTGCGCATGGCGAGGCGCGGACTATAGTCGCAGGCCGGCCGGGGTTCCTTGACCTGCATCAAGGAAGCCGTGGTTGATCGCGCGCATACTGCCGCGAATGGCTACCCGGCAAATCGCCCCCTCGCCCGCGGTTGCGGCGTCCGCGTCCCGCCCGGAAGAATCCCTCGCGTCGACGCTGCTGGCCCTGACCAAGCCCCGCCTCGCGCTGTTCTCCATCTTCTCCGGCATGGCGGGCTATGCCGTCACGGCGGCGGATGCCGGGGCCGCCGAGGCGGTTGTCGTGCTGGCGGGACTGGCGCTGTCGGCCGGTGGCGCGCTTTCGTTCAACCAGTGGTGGGAACGCGACACCGACCAGCGAATGCGGCGCACCGCCCGCCGTCCGCTGCCGCGCGGGGCGATTTCGGTCGGCGCCGCGCTGACGTGGAGCCTCGCGCTGAGCGGAGCGGGTGTCGGGCTGTTTCTCGGCCGCGGTCTGCCGGTCGCGGCGGCGCTCGCGGCTGCCACCATCGTCATTTACGGGCTGGTCTACACCCCGCTCAAACGGCCCACGCGTTGGGCGACCGAGGTGGGCTCGAGCTCCGGTGCGCTGCCGCCGCTGATCGGCGCGGCGGCGGCCGGTGATCCCGGAGCGGGGCCGGCGTGGCTGCTCGCGGGGATCCTGCTGCTCTGGCAGATGCCGCACTTCTTCGCGATCGGCTGGATGTATCGTGACGACTATCGGGCGGCGGGCTTTCCGCTCCGACCCGCGGTCGATCCGACGGGAGCCGACACGGCGCGGTGGTCGCTGCTGTACACGCTCGTCCTGTTCGCCGGGTCGCTCGCCCCCTGGATGTTGGGCCGGGTCGGAGTCATCTACGGAGCCACCGCCCTGCTCGGCGGGCTGGGCCTGCTGGCTACGGCGGTGCGCTTTCTGGCGTCGGCCGGGATGCGCGACCGCCGGGCCCGCGACCTGTTTCTGGCCAGCATCCTCTACCTGCCCCCGGTGATGGCCGCGCTCGTGGCGGACCAATGGCGTTGAGCGATCCGGTCAAAAAAGAACCGCCTCCCCATGACAGGGAGGCGGTTCACCCACAGGTTGCCTGACGTTACTTAACGATGAGTTTCCCCTTCATCATCGTGAAATGGCCCGGAAAGGTGCAGAGGTAGGGATAGTCGCCGGCCGTGTCGGGCGCGGTGAATTCGATCGTGTCGCTTTCGCCGCCGCCGATCAGCTTGGTGTGGGCGAGGACGACCGACAGGTCCTTGGGCAGATAGGTCGGCGTGTTCTTGGCGGCGGCCATGGCGAGGGCGTTGACCTCGGCGGGCGGGAGGACCTTGAGCAGCACCCAGTTGTGGCCCATCGCGGTCTTGGGCATCTTGCCGACATGGCTGAGCTTGAGGCGGATCGTCTCGCCGGGCTTGGCAGTGATCTCCTTCAGATTGAACTGCATGGAGTCGTTCGCCGTGATGGCGATCTCGCGTGCGGTCCCGGCCGCGAACGCCGTGGGCGCGGAACCGAGGACAAGAAGGGCGGAGCAGAGCAGGAGTGATTTCAGATTCATACGCCCCGAGCCTAGCGGATGGCGCGGAGCGGGGCCTTGACGTGAATCAAGCCCGCCGGTGTTCGACGGCTGGACCCGGAAACACCCAGACACTGAAGGCCAAAGAAGCTAACGGCCAGGCGCCAAGGATGTTAGCCCCTGGTTTTTTTGGTGTTGGGACGTCGGGCGTTGGGGTTTGGATCCCTCGCTTTACGCCTGGACAGTGGGGATTTGCGCCGCGGCGCGGGCTTTACCCTTCCATCTCAGTCAGCTTGGTCGCGGCGGCTTCCCACTCGGCGGTGGCGGCGTTGATCTGGTCAACGATGGTGCTGAGCTCGCGATTGAGGTGATGGAACTTGCCCTTGTCGGCGTAGGTCTCAGGCGCCTCGAGCGCGGCGGTGATCTCGGCCTGCTTGGACTCGAGTTCGGAGACCTTCTTTTCGAGGACGCCGACCTGCTCGCGGAACTTTCGGATCTCGCTCGGGCTGGGCTTGGGCTTGCCGGAGGCGGAAGCGGCAGGCTTTTCGGATTTGGGCTCGGCCTTCTGCTCCTTCGGGCGCGCGTCGGTGAAGCCGGCGGTGAGCGCGGCGCGGTCGTTCGTGGGCTTGGACTTCTCGAGGTAGTAGTCGTAGTTGCCGGCGTAGGGCGTGAGCCGGCCGCTGTGCACATGGAGCACGCTCTCGGCCAGCGACTTGATGAAGTACACGTCGTGGCTGATGAAGATGAGTGTGCCCTCGTAGTTCTTGAGCGCGCCCACGAGCGCGTCGATCGACTGGATGTCGAGATGAGTCGTGGGCTCGTCCATCAGGAGCAGATTCGGCGGCTTCACCAGCAGACGGGCGAGGGCGAGGCGGGACTTCTCGCCACCAGACAGCACCGAGACCGGCTTGTGCACGTCGTCCTTGCGGAAGAGGAAGGCGCCGAGAATGGCGCGGGCCTGCTGCTCGGTGAGCTGGTTCTCAGCCGTGCGCAGCTCCATCACGTTCTCGAACACGGTCGAGTCCGCCTTGAGGTTGTCCAGACGGTTCTGGGCGAAGTAACCGATGACGACGTTGCTGCCGGGCTCGATCGTGCCGCCCTGGATCGGGACGACACCGGCGAGGATCTTGAGCAGCGTGGACTTGCCGGCGCCGTTCGGGCCGACGAGGACGATGCGCTGGCCGCGCTCGGCGAGGAAGTTGAGGTCGCGATAGACGACGTGCGCGCCGTAGGACTGCTGCACGTGCTCGAGCTCAATGACCTTGAGGCCGGAGCGCGGCGGCTGCGGGAACTTGAAATTTATGCGCTTGAGTTCCTCGGTCGGTTCCTCGACGGCGACCTCCTGCAGGCGCTCGATCTGCTTTTCCTTGGACTTGGCGCGCGAGGCCATCGAGGCCTTGGCGCCGAAACGGTCGACGAACTTCTGCAGGTGGGCGATCTCGCGCTGCTGGTTCTTGAACGCGGCGGCCTGCTGCAATTTGCGGGCCTCCTTTTCCTGGAGGAAATTGTCGTAGTTGCCGTGGTAGTAGTGGAGCGTGCCGGCGCGCAGCTCGAGCATGCCCGTGCAGAGCGCGTTGAGGAAGGCACGATCGTGCGAGATCACGACCAGGCCGCCCGGGTAGCGCGTCAGGTAGTCCTGGAACCAGAGCAGCGCCTCGAGATCGAGGTGATTGGTCGGCTCGTCGAGGAGGAGGAGTGCGGGCTCGGCCACCAGCAGGCGGGCGAGGTGGGCGCGCATGACCCAGCCACCGGAGAACGTCTTCGCGAGCTTTTCGGCATCGCCTTCCTTGAAGCCGAGGCCGGCGAGGATCTTGCGGGCGCGGGGCTCGAGCGTGTAGTCGATGTCCCAGTCGTTTTCATCGGGCTCGAGCTTCTTGCCGCTCGTGGCGATGTGCAAAATGGTTTCGTCACCGGCCGGCGCGCTTTCCTGCGGCAGGAAGCCGAAGTCCGCGCCGCGCTCCCACTCGATCGTGCCGGTGTCGGGCTTTTCCTCGCCGAGGATCAGACCGAAGAGGGTCGATTTGCCCGCGCCATTGGGACCGACGAGGCCGAGGCGGTCGGTGCGCGCGACGAAAAGGGACACATCCGAGAAGAGTTCACGGGTGCCATAGGACTTGGAAACGTCGGCGATCGTCAGCATGAGAACCCGAAAGCAAAACACCCGCCAAGGCGGCGGTCAATGGCCGGGATCGAAGCAATTTGCGACAAGTGACCTATGAGAATATTCCTTCGCTACCACTTACACCAGCTTGCTAAGCTGGATGTGGTCGAGCTGCCCGGAATTGGTCTGAGCCCTCCGCGGTGAAACCGACAGCCATTAGACTATGGCGAAAGCTAGCAAATTCCAATCAGCCGACCTGAGCTTTCTTCGCAGCTGCGGATTTTGATCGGATCGTCGCATCCAAAGGCGGCCGAGACTCTTTATTCGGATGACTGACGTCTTCCCCCTTAACCTGTTTGGATCCGTCGCGACGAAAGTCTTTCAGAAGTTTTGTGAAAGCTTCCTTGGAACGTCCGTAGATGATCTGGTCGTGCGACAAGATCATGGCTCAGTGGTTGTTTTGATGCTTCTGCACTGTGTGGCCTTTGAAAAGGTATTCTTCTTTGGAAATCCAACAGAAGCCACCAGCTTTGGTGATGATGGCTATGTGGATGTCGCCACCGACCGTCGGAATGGATCCTGAGAACTGCTGGGCTTTGATCATGGTATCGACCAAAAATTCAACGAAGTTGATCGCGGCTTGTTCAGACAGGGCTGTCGTGTTCGCTTTGAGTCCTTTGACTCCACCGAATCGGACCCCGAATAGCGACATTTGATCGTCCTTTTGATCCGCGTCGGGCAGAGCAACAGCTAGATTGTGCGTATCCCTAACGTATGCTTCGAGTTGCGTTTTGTAAAGGGAGAGTATTTTCGTGAGGCGGTCGTTTAGGGAGATATAACTTTGCAGGTCCACACCATCCACCACGCGTTCGATGACGTCGTACTGCCCGCTGTATGCGATGTTGAATGAGCCTTGTTTGATTTCCGGGGTGCACTCGCATCTCTCTGCAAATCGAAGGCGAAAGACTTCGGGTAGAAGCGAATCGGTAGAGTATCCAGATAGGAGCACCTCGGAGGAGGGCTTCAAGTTGTCCGGGAAGTCTTTGTAGGCGTTTTCATAAATGTTCTTCGTGAACTCGTAGAATGCTTTCGCAACATTCTCGACTGTGATCGCTCCAGTGTTCTCATGCGGCACTACGAGCGCAGCACAAGTCTGGAGAAATGCATCCACTAAATTCTTGATGGAGTAGTCTCCTATTACTGATGCACCGGCAAACGTCACACCCACTTTGTATGGCTTCAGATGATACAACTTCGTGACGTTTGGAAGCTGATCACGAGGAAGCCGACGTATGAATGCGCTCAATTGAGCGGTATTCTTCAGTAATGGTCTTCCGTCTCCGCCCAACTTCAGGTCGCCATTCTGTTCGAAAAAGTTGTCTGCGACCGCGAAAGGGTCCAGCGCGGGAGCAACGCTTGTAGCTAGGCTATCGCAGCCCAACACAATACAATCGCGTGTAGCGAGAGAGATGGTTGTGGTCATCCGGGGTCTGGAATTGGAGCGAAATTGTTTTGGGGTATCTTACGACGCAACCTAAAAGCAAAATACCAGCATTTGCGACCGAGGTCTGTTTTGGCGATTGTAGCCTTTCGCTTTAGGCCGAGAAAATCTCGAAGAGCGCTCTCTTTTGCGCGGGAGGCACACGTTTGCGTTGGGCTTTCGGATCCGCCAATACTTACCTAACCAACGTCAGGGCCACCACCCCCGCCACCGCGATGACCCCGCCGAGCAACGACCGGCGGGTGGGGCGTTCGCCCTCGAGCCAGTAGCTGAGGGGAACGATCACGAGGGGGGTGCAGGCCACAATCGGCAGGACCAGTCCGCTCGGGGTGGTGGCGAGCGACCATTGGTAAAAGCTCACGCCGATGACCGCGCCGCACAGGGCGTTGGCAGGGATCCAGAGGTGGTCGCGCAGGGTGGGCGTGAGCGTGGGGCTGGCCTCCGCCGGCTTGCGGGCCAACAGGGCGCGGACGGCGAAGAAGGCGACTGTGATGACGAGGCCGCCGACGATGCGCTGGTAGGCGGCCGTGATGCCGTCGATTGGCTGGCCGGCGAGGGCGGTGAGTTCGTTGGCCTTGCGGCTCAGCACGGCGCCGAGGCCCTGGCCGGCCGCGGCCATCACGCCCCAGAAGAAGCCCAGGGCCTTGAGCGGCACGCGCGGCGGGTTGGAGCGGGAGGGCAGGAGGGCGACGGCCACGCCCGCGAGGATGACCGCGCCCCACGTGAGTTGCGGCCCGGTCAGGGCGGTTCCCAGCCAGACGCGCTCGGCGAGGATGGCGATCGGCACGGCGAGGCACTGGGTCAGCAGGACGGTGAGGCGCGAACCGATGAGCGGAAAGGCGGCGAACGCCGCGAGATCGCCCAGGCCCATGCCGACCAGTCCGCTGAGCATGAACCACGTCAGCCCGGCGCCGCCGAGGCCGCCACCGACCGTGTGTGCGTAGAGCCCGAGGCAGACGAAGGCGACGAGCAGCCGGCCGAGATTGGCCCGGGTCGCGCCGACGAGGCGGATCGAGCGGTGGGCAAAGACCGCCGAGAGCGAGAAGAAGACTGTGGTGAGGACCGCCGCGACCATGTGACCGGGCATTGGCCCTCGAAACCCGGTGCGGGTGCAAGTGTGTTCATTCAGGAAACAGCCGTTGAACCACCGATTTCACGGATGAACACAGATGCCTGAATCCCGGAAAGTCATGGATTCACCCTGCAGGCGGTTGACCACGACCCGTGCATCGCTCGTCTCCGACTTGATCTGTGCAATCGGTGTTATCTGTGGTTGGTTCGATCCGCTGAATTCAGGTTAATTCCGCGCCACGGGCGCGTTTCGCTCATTTTAGGCTTTTGAGCCGCCGATCTCCTTCTAGGGTCGGGCTTATCCATCCATGAAAGCCAAACGTCAGACGAAGCGTCCTGAGGACATCAACGCCGCCCTCGCCAAGAAAAAGGGTCCGGTGTCGCAGTTCATTGCGAACAGCTACCGCCATTTCAACGCGGCCGCGCTGCTCGATGCCGCCAAGGGCTACGAGACCCACCTCAAGTCCGGGGGCAAGATGCTCGTCACCCTCGCCGGCGCGATGTCGACCGCCGAGCTCGGCATCTCGCTCGCCGAGATGATCCGCCAGGACAAGATCCACGCGATCGTCTGCACCGGCGCCAACCTCGAGGAGGACATCTTCAACCTCGTGGCCCACGATTACTACGAGCGCGTGCCCAACTACCGTCACCTCACGGCCGAGGATGAGCAGAAGCTGGTCGAGCGTCACATGAACCGCGTGACCGATACCTGCATCCCGGAGATGGAGGCCATGCGCCGGATCGAGGCCGCGGTGGCCGACGAGTGGCTGGCCGCCGACAAGGCAGGCGAGCGCTATTTCCCGCACGAGTTCATGTACAAGATTCTCCGCTCGGGGAAGCTGAAGAAGTATTACCAGATCGACCCGAAGAACTCGTGGATGCTCGCCGCGTGCGAGAAGAACCTTCCGATCATCGTCCCCGGCTGGGAGGATGCGACCCTGGGCAACATGTATGCCGGCCGCGTGGTCACGGGTGAGATCAAGAACGTCCACACCGTGCGCACCGGCATCGAGTACATGACCTGGCTGGCCGAATACTACACCAAGACGGCCAAGACGCTGAAGAACGGCGAGGGCTCGATCGGCTTCTTCCAGATCGGCGGCGGCATCGCCGGCGATTTCCCGATCTGCGTCGTCCCGATGCTGCACCAGGCCCTCGAGCGCACGGGCGTGCCGCTGTGGGGCTACTTCGCGCAGATCAGCGATTCGACGACCAGCTACGGCAGCTACTCCGGCGCGGTCCCGAATGAGAAGATCACCTGGGGTAAGCTCGCCGCCACGACCCCGAAGTACATCGTCGAGAGCGACGCCACGATCGTGGCCCCGCTGATCTTCGCCTGGGTGCTCGGGCAGTAAACCGGGCCGGGAAAATTCCTCGGACTCAAGCAGGCCGCGCGATGCATCGCGCGGCCTTTTTTTTGCCGATTCGAACCTGAGCGGTTGCTTGAACGAGACAGGAAGTAACCAACGATTAGCAGGGTGAATCCCTCAGGTGGTTCACCCGCTTGGTCTTTGCATACCGGCCGTTTCTTCCCCTCGATAGGTCAGATGCCCAATGCTTTAGCCGGCGAAAAATCGCCTTATCTCCGTCAGCATGCCGACAATCCCGTGGCGTGGCTCCCGTGGGGTGAGGGTGCGTTTGCGCGGGCGCGGGCTGAGCAGAAGCCGATCTTCCTGAGCATCGGTTACGCGACCTGCCATTGGTGCCACGTCATGGCCCACGAATCCTTCGAGAACGAGGCCACGGCGGAGCTCCTCAACACCCACTTCATCCCGGTCAAGGTCGACCGCGAGGAGCGACCTGATGTTGATCGCGTCTACATGACCTACGTGCAGGCGCTGACCGGACACGGGGGCTGGCCGCTGAGTGCGTGGCTGACCCCGGACCTCAAGCCCTTCTACGGCGGCACCTACTTCCCGCCGCAGGACCGCCAAGGCCGGCCGGGGTTTCCCACCTTGCTCAACGCCATTGCCAAGGGCTGGGCGGGCGAACGCGACAAGCTCGTGGCCGAATCCCATCGGGTCATCGACGCCCTGCGCGAGTCACTGCAACCGGCCACCGACCGCGTGCCTGCCGCTGACGCGGACCTGACGGAGGCGGCGGGTGATGCGTTCGAGCGCTGCTACCAGCATCTCTACGAGAATCACGACCCGGCGAATGCCGGTTTCGGTCACGCGCCGAAGTTTCCCCGCGCGAGCAACCTCACGTTCCTGTTCCGCGCGGCGGCCGTGCAGGGCCCCGAGTCCGAGACCGGACGCGAGGCGCTGGTCATGGCGGAGGCCACGCTCGCGGCGATGGCGCGCGGCGGGATCCACGATCATGTCGGCGGCGGCTTTCATCGCTACGCCGTGGACGAGGCGTGGTTCGTGCCGCATTTCGAAAAAATGCTGTACGATCAGGCGCAGATCGCGGTGAACGCGCTTGATGCGCACGCGTTCACCGGACGCGAGACGTACGCCTGGCTGGCGCGTGACATCCTTGAGTATGTGCAGCGCGACCTGACCGCGCCGCAGGGTGGATTCTATGCCGCGGAGGACGCGGACAGCGTGCCGTCGGCGTCGGTGGCGCACGAAAGTGCGCAGGCGAACCACGCGGTTGAAGGGGCGTTCTACGTGTGGACGAAGGCGGAGTTCGACACCGTGCTGGGCGACGAGGCGGGCTGGGTGGGGGCGCATTTTGGCGTTGAGCCGCAGGGGGACGTGCCGCCGGGACTTGATCCGCACGGGGAATTGCGCGGCCGGAATATTCTTCATCAGCGCAAGTCGATCGTGGAGTCCGCTCGCGCGCTGGGCGTTGCGCCCGAGCAGGCGGCGGAGCGGCTGGCCGCCGCGCTGGAAAAACTCCGGTCCGTGCGTTCCGGGCGACCGCGTCCGCTGCGCGACGAGAAGGTCATCACGGCGTGGAATGGCCTGATGATCGGGGCTCTGGCCCGCGCCGCGACGAGCACGGCGGCGTGCCTTGACGACCGGAAAGCCGCGTACCTCGCGGCGGCGGTCAAGGCGGCGACGTTCATCCGGGCTGAGCTCTATGATGAGACGCGGGGTGTGCTCCACCGCTGCTGGCTCGATGGCCGCAGCGCGGTCGAGGGTTTCGCCGAGGATTATGCGCAACTGATCGCCGGCCTGCTCGATCTCTACGACGCCGACTTCGACCACCGCTGGCTGCAGTGGGCGGTGGCGCTGCAGCGGACGATGGACCGGCTGTTCTGGGATGACGCCGATGGTGGCTACTTCAATTCAGCGGCCGGGGATGCGGCGATCATCCTGCGGCTGAAGGAGGACTATGACGGGGCCGAGCCCGCGCCCAACTCCACCGCGGCGCTTAATCTGTACCGCCTGGCCTGGATGCTGGGCGACGATGCGTTGGCGCAACGGGCCCGCCGGACGCTGGTGGCCTTACAGCCGCGCTGGTCGGCGCACCCGCACGCGATGCCTCACCTCCTGGGCGCGCTGGAATTCGCTCTGCATCCGCCGCGGACGGTGGTGTTGGCCGGTGACGCACGGGCTCCGGGTTTTGCCGATCTGCTCGGCACGCTGCGGGCCCGGCCGGGGCTCCGCCTCGCGGTGCTGCACGCTGATGGCGGGGCCGGTCAGGCCTGGCTGGCGGAGCGTCTGCCGCACCTGCAATCGGTGGGGCCGGTCCAAGGCCGGCCGGCGGCCTATGTGTGCGAGCATTTCCGTTGCCGGCCGCCGGTGACGAAGCAGGAGGAACTTGCACTTGCACTTGCACTTGCGCTCGCCTGAACGGCCTCCTGCGGATCCCGCGCTGGCGGGGCATGCTTCCTCGCCGGATCATCCGGTGTGGGTGCGGCGCATACCAGTGGCCTTCGCGCTGATCGTGATGGTGATGGGCCTGTGCGGCCTGGCCGGCTGGATGCTCGGGCAATCGGCGTTGACCGCGCTTTTTCCCCGCGGCGGGTCGATGGCGTTCAACGTGGCCGCCTCCTTCGTCGCCTTGGGCGCCGCCCTGCTGGGGCTGCGCCGTGGCTGGGTCTGGTTGTCCCGGGCCGGCGCCGTGGTCGCGCTGGTGGTTGGGTTGATGAGCTTTCTTGAGCGGCTCTTCGAATGGCACACGGGCTTTGACGAGATCCTCTGGTCAGCGGGCGGGGATGCCGCGGTGGAAGCGCAGTTGCGGATGGGGGCAAACGCGGCGATCGCGATGACGCTGGCCGGAATCGCCTTCCTCGTCGCGACCGGCCGGCGGCTGATGCTCACCGTGATCAGCGTCCTCGCGGGCATCGTGCTCACGACCACGTTCCTGGCCCTCCTCGGGCACGCCATCAGTGCACAGCAGCTCCTGAGCGGAACGTTCAAGGGCATGGAAATCGCGACGGCGCTGGGCATGCACCTGGCCGTGGCTGGCCTGCTGCTGGAGCTTTCCCCGCGCCTCGACCGGATGCAGCAGGTCCGGATGCGGACGCATCTCTACCTCACGGCCGCGGGGACGTCGGTGGCGATGGTCGCGGGAGCGACGGTTTTCGCCAATCGCAGCCAGCAGGAAGCGACGCGCTTTCTGGTCCAGACCCAGGAGCTGATCACCGTCCTCTCGTCGGTTGAGCTCGAGTTGACCCGGATGGAATCCACCGGGCGCGCCTACCTGCTGACCCGCGATGAAGCCGACCGCGCGGCCTACAACGAATTGACGCGCGCCCTGGCCGGCCAGCTTGACCAGATGCTGCTTCTGGCGGGCGATGACGCCCGGCGTCGCGAGGCGCACGCGGTGTTGCGCGAACGGGTCCAGCGCAAGCGGCAGTTCATCGAGAGCGAACTGCAGGCGGCCCGGGCGGGCAACGGTCCGGAAGGGGAGGCCCTCATGAATGCCGTGCGCGAGCAGATCGCGACGATGGTCGCGGCGGAGATTCTCCTGCGCAACCGCTTCAGCATCGACAGCGCGCAACTCGCCAGCGTGGGCAACCGGGTGGTGGTGCTGGGCAGCAGCCTGGCGCTCGTGATGTTCATCTCCGCGCTGATCCTGGCGGCGCGGGCGCGAAAGGGCCAGCAGCAGGCGGAGGAGGATCTGCAGGAGTCGGACCGCCTGCAGCGCGCGGTGCTCGACGGCACGGTGTACGCGGTGATCGCGACCGACGCGGACGGCGTGGTCCAGATTTTCAATGCGGGCGCCCAGGCGATGCTGGGCTACCAGGCGGAGGAGGTCGTGGGCCGCGAGACGCCCGCCCGCTTTCACGATCCGGCCGAACTGGCGAGCCGGGTGAGTGAATTGAAGGTGCAGCAGGGGCATGCGGTTCCCTCGGGCCTGGAGGCGCTGGTGGCCCGCGCCCGGTTGGGCGAGGTCGAGGAACGCGAGTGGACGTATGTGCGGCGGGACGGCAGTCGCCTGCCGGTGCGCCTGAGCGTCACCGCCCTTCACAACACCTCGGGGGAAGTGACGGGCTTTGTGGTGATCGCGAGCGACCTGACCGAGCGCAATCGGGCCGCCCTCGCGTTGCGCGAGAGCGAGGAACGGTTTCGCAGCGCCTTTGAGGCGGCGGGCATTGGCATGGCCCTGGTCGGGCTCGATGGCCGCTGGCTGCGGATCAATCGCGCGACCTGCGACATTGTGGGCTATCCGGAAGAGGAACTGCTCAAAAAGACGTTCCAGGACATCACCCACCCAGACGACCTCGACTTGGACCTTGAGCAGATGCACGCCCTCCTCGCGAGCCGTGAGCGTTCGTACCGGATGGAGAAGCGGTATTTCCACCGCGACGGCCATGTCGTCTGGGTTCGCCTGACGGTCTCGCTGGTGCGCGGCAGCGAAGGCGTGCCCCTGCACTACATTTCGCAGATCGAGGACATCACGCTGCAGCATCGCTTCCAGCAGGCCCTGCGGGACAGCGAGGAGCGGACGCGGCTGTTTGCCGAGCACGCACCGGCTTCAGTCGCGATGTTTGACCGGGGTATGCGCTACCTGGTGGCGAGCCGCCAGTGGCTGATCGACTACCACCTCGAGGACCAGAACATCATTGGGCGCTCCCATTACGAAGTCTTCCCCGATGTCCCCGACCGCTGGCGCGACGTCCACCGTCGCTGTCTGGCGGGCGCGGTCGAGAAGGCCGAGGCGGATCTCTTTGAGCGGGTCGACGGGGCCAGGCAGTGGCTGCGCTGGGAGATCCGGCCGTGGTATGATTCCGACGGCGACATTGGCGGCATCGTGATGTTCACCCAGGACATCACGCAGCGGAAACAACTGGAGGAAAGCCTCGGCCGTGCGCGTGATGAGGCGCTCGAGGCGTCGCGCTTCAAGTCGGAGTTTCTGGCCAACGTCAGCCATGAGATCCGGACGCCGATGAACGGCATCATCGGCATGGCCGGTCTGCTGGTCGACACCCCGCTCACACCCGAGCAGTCGGAGATGGCGCGCGTGATCCAGGGCAGCGCGGAGAGTCTGCTCACGATCGTGAATGACATTCTCGATTTTTCGAAGATCGAGGCGGGCAAGCTCAGCCTGGTGGTCGCCGCGTTCGAGGTCAGCTCCCTTGTCGAAGAGGTGGCGGCCCTGCTCGCGCCGCGTGCGAAGGAGAAGGGCGTTGAACTCTTCAGCGTGCTGGAACCCGGGACCCGGAAAACACTGCAAGGCGACGCGGGCCGCATTCGTCAGGTCCTGCTCAATCTCGCCGGCAATGCGGTCAAGTTCACCGAGCGGGGCTCGGTTGCGATCGAGGTGAGCGCGCGCAGCCTGGACGGTGGGCGCTGCCGGATGCGCTTTGCGGTGCGTGACACGGGCATTGGCATCCCGCGCAAGGCGCAGGCCTGGCTTTTTCAGCCGTTCACTCAGGCGGACGGCACCACGACCAAGCGCTTCGGCGGGACCGGACTCGGGCTCGCGATCTCTCGCCAGCTGGTCGAGTTGATGGGCGGCGAGATCGGGTACGACAGTGCCGAGGGTCAGGGCTCCTGCTTCTGGTTCGAGGTCACGTTGTCGGTCCTGCAGCCGGTGGCGCCCCGTGCGCTGGCGGCCTCGCCGCTGGTGGGGCTGGGTCAGGCTCTGGGGCCGCGGGTGCTGCTGGCGGAGGACAATCACGTCAACCAGACGGTCGCGCGCCGCATGCTGGAGAAACTTGGCTGCACGGTGGAGGTGGTGGCGACCGGCCGCCGGGCGCTTGATGCGCTCGCGACCGCGCCCTTCGATGTGGTGCTCATGGACTGCCAGATGCCGGAACTGGATGGCTACGAGGCGACGCGCCGCATCCGGGCGGGCGAGGTGCCGAGGGCGAACGCGCAGATTCCGATCATCGCCCTCACGGCCTTTGCGATGCCGGGCGACCGGCTGAAGTGCATCCAGGCGGGCATGAGCGACTACCTGAGCAAACCGGTGCGGATCGAGGATCTGCAGGCGGCCCTGGTGCGCTGCCGGGTGCTCGCGACGGGCGAGGGGCGTCCGCCGGCCGAATAAGTTTGAGATGGCGCCAGCGCGGACCGGCCCTTGACTTGCTGCTCATGAAGTCGTCCGCCGCGAAACCATCCCTGAGCGGGCCGGGTGCCGTGGCGAATCTCGCGCACGAGCTGCACACCCCGCTTCACGGCATCATCGGGATGGCGGGTCTGCTGCTCGATGGCGAACTGCCCGCGCCGCAGCGCGAGCTGGCGGCCGCGGTGCAGCGCAGCGCCGAGGCGCTCCTGCGCGTGTCGGAGGATCTGCTCGATTATTCACACTTTGCCGGTGGCGCGCCTCTGCTGCGCGAGTCGACCTTCAGTTTGGAAACCGTGATGGAGGATGTCGCGATCCTGTTGCGCGACCGGGCTGCGGCCAAGGGCCTGACGCTGGTGACGCGGCCGACCGCATTGCGGCTGCGGGGGGACGGCGGACGGGTGCGCCAGGCGCTGTTTCGTCTCGTGGACAATGCGCTCAAGTTCACCGCTGCCGGTGAGGTCAGGGTGACCGCGGAACCCGGTGCGACCGATGGCGGGCTGATGGCGGTGCGGTTGGTCGTGGACGACACCGGCCCGGGCCTGCCGCTGGGCGATCCCGCTGCGCTCTTTGCGCCGCTTGTCCAGGCCGACGCAGCGACGACGCGGCGCCATGGCGGGGCCGGCCTGGGACTGGCCACGGTGCGGGAGATCGTTGAGCGCATGGGCGGTCAGGTCGGAGCGGAGACGCGGCCGGAGGGCGGAGCCCGTTTTTGGTTCGAGCTGATCCTTCCGCTCGCACCGGTGGAGGAGAGCGCGATGCTGGCGGCGCCGGTCCGTCCGGACGGCCTGCGGGTGCTGGTGGTCGACGACAGTGCGGCTCAACGCCTCGTGCTGCGCCAGCTGGTGCAGCGTTGCGGTCACGTCAGCGAGGCCGTGGCCGACGGGGCGTCGGCCCTGGCCCTGCTCGGACGCTGGCGGGCGGACCTGGTGCTGATGGACGGGGGGATGCCTGGCATGAGCGGCGACGAGACGACCCGGCGCATCCGTTCCGGTGAGGTTCCCGCGGTGGATCCGCGGATCCCGATCATTGGCCTGGCGGCCTATGATCTCGAGACCGACCGGCGGCGCGGATTGGAGGCGGGCATGAGCGAGGTGCTCGCCCGACCGTTGCGGATTGAGGAGCTGCAGGCCGCGATTGAGCGGACGGTCTTTCTGCCGCGGGCACTGGCCCCGGCGGCGAAGGACGAACTGCTGGTCCTCGATCCGACCCGCATCGACTATCTCGGGGAGCTGCAGGACGAGGACAGCCCGGGTTTCGTGGTGCAGATGATCGATCTTTTTCTGCGCGAAAGCGGGGAGCGGACGGCCCTGATCCGACGTTCGGTGGAGGCGGGCAACCTGGCGGCGGTGGCAGGCGCGGCGCATGCCCTCAAGGGCGCGGCGTCCAGCATGGGTGCAGTTGCCTTGCAGGCGCGATGCGCCGCGATCGAGGCCGCGGCCCGTGCGGAGGATGCGGCCGGGGTGGTCCGGGCGGCGGCCGGGTTGGAGAATGACCACGGACGTCTTGCCACCGCATTGGAATTGGAAAAGAAAAGACTCACGCCTTGAAAATACTCGCTGTTGAAGACGATCCCGTCGCGCGCCGGGTTTTGCACCAAGCGCTGAAAAAACTCGACCACGAGGTGGTCTTGGCGGACGACGGCGAGCAGGCGCTGGAGATTCTCGTCCGCGAGCCGGTGCGCGTGGTGGTGAGCGACTGGGTGATGCCAAAGGTGGACGGCCTTGAGTTGTGCCGGCGGATCCGCGCGCGGACGGGCGCCGACTACGTTTACTTCATCCTGCTGACCAGCCGCACGGCCGATCACGACAACCAGCGCGAGGCCGCGGATGCCGGCGTAGACGATTTTCTCACGAAGCCGCTCGATCTGAACGAGCTGTGGATGCGGCTGCGCGTGGCCGAGCGGATCCTGCGTTTCGCCACGCAGGTCCAGCAACTCGAGACCTTCCTCCCGATCTGCTCGTACTGCAAAAAGGTGCGTGACGACCAAAACTACTGGCAGCAGATCGAAAGCTACATCAACGAGCGCACGGGTACCGATTTCAGCCACTCGGTCTGCCCGGATTGCTACAAGGCCGTGGTCGTGCCCGAGCTGGAGCAGATCCGCGCGGCGCAGGCCCGGGCGATTCCTCATGTCGACCGAACGCATTGAACGGTTGGAGGAGCGGATGGCGTGGCTGGAGCGTCACGTGGTTGAGCAGGACAAGGCCATGCTGGCCCTGACCGAGACCAACGACCGTCTGCGGCGCGAGCTGGACATCCTGCGCTTGCGCGGCGGCAACGAGCCGGCCGGTCCGGCGCCGGCGGAAGAGCGTCCTCCGCATTACTGAGCGGAGTCGGTTGATGCCGCGAGCGCGGGTCGCCCGCAGGCATTTTCTTGGAGAAGCAGGGTATTTGCGGTTGTCAGGCTCTCGGCCGCGCCCCAAAATCGCGAATGGTTGTCCGCGGCTGAGCCCCCGGCGGACGACCGGACTGGGAATATCGCGTGAAACTGTCCCTCGAACGAAAGATTGTCGCCGGGTTTGGCGCTGCGTTGATCGTCATGGCGGCGGTCGGGGTGACCGCGTGGTGGCTCACCAGCCGGTTGGATGACACCTTTGGCCGGGTCGACCACACGCACCGCGTTCTTAACCGCCTGGAGCAGTCCGTGAATGAGATTCTGGCGCTGCAGGGCGATATCCGCGCCTACCTGCTGACCGGGGATGAGTCCTACCTTGCCCGCGCGAGCCGCGGGTCGCTCATCATTCGTGAATCGATCGACAGCCTGCGGGGATTGCTGGCGGACGACCCGGAGCAGCTGAAGGGATTGGAGACCCTGGCGGCCGAGTTGGACGAGGGCACGCTGTTTGTGCGGCGGATCACGCAGGCGCGTCGCGACAAGGACGAGGCAGCGCTGGAGTCACTGGGCGGCTCGGCGGCCTTTGACCGGCTGATCCTTCGCCTGCGCACCCAGATTTCCACGATGGAAAATGAAGAGCGCCGGCTGCTCGAGGCGCGCTCGCTCGCCGTCCGGCGGGCGCTGACGGTGGTGATGGCGGCGGTGGTTGGGACTGCGTCGGTCGCCGGGGTTCTGCTGGTGGCGGCGATCGTGGTCGTGCGTCGGGATTTCGCGCTGCAGAAGCAGACTGATCGCGCGCTGAAGGAAACCTCCGCCCGGTACGAGGACCTCTACAACCAGGCTCCGTGCGGCTACCACTCGCTCAATCGCCAGGGGATTTTCACGGCGGTCAACGACACCGAACTGGCCTGGCTCGGCTATCGCCGGGAGGAGGTCGTCGGCCAGCTGACCTTTGCCAACCTGTGCACGCCGGCCAGCCGGCAGAAATTCGCGAGCGAGTTCCCGCGGTTCCTCGAAACGAGTGAAGTTCGCAACGTCGAGTTCGATCTCATCCGCAAGGACGGCACGGTGCTGCCCGTGCTGCTCAACGCGACGGCCATTCGGGATGCCGAGGGCCGCGTCTTCGCGAGCCGCTCTACCCTTTACGATGTGACCGCCCGCCGCGAAGCGGACCGTGCGATCCAGGCACTGAACCAGAATCTGCAGCGGCAGAATGCCCAGCTGGAGGCGGTGAATCGCGAACTCGAGGCGTTCTCCTACTCGGTTTCGCACGATCTGCGCGCGCCGCTGCGTCACGTCGACGGCTTCGCCGGCCTGCTCACCCGCCAGTATGGTTCCCAGCTGGATGCCAAGGGACACCGCTATCTTGAGACCATCTCCGCCGGCGCGAAGCAAATGGGCCGCCTGATCGACGATTTGCTGAGCTTCTCGCATATGGGCCGGGCGCCCCTGCGGTTGAGCCGGGTCGATCATGACGCACTCGTTGCGGAGGTGATCCGTTCCGGGAACTACGCCACGGAGAACGGATCGATCGAATGGCAGATCGGCTCGCTGCCGCCGGTCGAGGCTGATCCCGCCATGCTGCGCCAAGTGTGGGTCAATCTGATCGGCAACGCCGTGAAGTACTCGCACAAGGGGGAGCGACCCCGCATCGAGATCGGCGGCACCGAGGCGCTGGCCTCGGGCGAGCATGTCTTCTTCGTGCGCGATAATGGCGTGGGCTTCGACATGAAGTACGTCGACAAGCTCTTTGGCGTGTTTCAGCGCCTGCACGGGCCGACCGAGTTCGAGGGCACCGGGATCGGACTTGCCAACGTCCGCCGCGTCGTGAGCCGCCACGCCGGCCGCACGTGGGCCGAGGGATGTCCGGGCGCCGGAGCCACCTTCTATTTTTCCCTGCCTTCCGTCCTCACCTCCCCTGCACCGGGGGATTCACCCGCAACTCCGCCTGCCACGGCCTGATCCCATGCCCAACCTGCGTCCGCTCCTCTTGGTCGAAGATAATCCCAACGACGTCGAACTCACGGTTAACGCGCTCCGGGAGGCGCGGCTGGCCAACACGATCGACGTGGTCAACGACGGGGAACAGGCGCTCGACTACCTCTTCCGACGGGGCGGCTACGCCAGCCATGCCGGCCCGCTCCCGGCGGTGATCCTGCTCGACCTCAAGATGCCCAAGGTCGACGGGCACGAGGTGCTGCGTGCAATCCGCGCCGATCCGGTGCTGCGGCTCACCCCGGTTGTCATGCTCACGTCCTCACGGGAGGAGTCCGATCTCTATCGCAGCTACGAGAGCGGCGCGAACGCCTACGTGGTCAAACCGGTCGGCTTCGAGGATTTTGTCGCGGCCATCAACCAGCTTGGATTCTTCTGGGCGCTCCTGAACGAGCCGCCGCCCGCGCGGCCCTGAAACCTTCCATCTTGATGTTACGCATTCTGCACCTTGAGGACAATGTCACCGACGCTGCGCTCGTGCGCGCGCTCCTGCTCGAGGAGTGGCCGGGGTGCAGCATCACGCTGGCCGCAAACCGCGACGCCTTCGTGCGCGAGGTCGAGCGCCGGGACGCGCATGACCTGATCCTCTCGGACTTCACGCTCCACGCCTTCGACGGACTCGAGGCGCTGGGGCTGGCTCGCTCGGTGGCTCCGGATGTGCCGTTCATATTCCTTTCCGGCACCATCGGTGAGGCCCGTGCGATCGAGGCGGTGCACGCCGGCGCGCAGGACTACGTGCTGAAGGACAACACCTCGCGGCTCATCACCGCGATCCGCCGGGCCCTGCGGGAATCCGAGGAGCGTCGCCAGCGTCGGGCCGCCGAGGCCGCCCTGCAACGATTTGCCGCCCTGCTGGAGAGCACGCCGGACTTTGTCGGCATGGCCACGATGGAGGGGCGCATCTTTTACATCAATCAGGCGGGCCTCGCCATGCTTGGCCGCCCGCCGGGCCAGGATCCGGGACTGATGTCGATTGATGACTGTCATCCGCCTGAGATGCGCGACCGGTTCGCACTTGAGATCATCCCCGCCGCTGGGCGGGATGGCACCTGGGTGGGGGAGACCGTTCTCCTCGGGCCCGGAGGCCGCTGCATTCCGGTCTCGCAGGTGGTCATCGTGCACCAGACCGCGGAGGGCATGGAGTACGTCTCGACCGTCATGCGTGACCTAACCGCAATCAAGGCCGCGCAGCAGCACATCCGCGAGCAGGCCGAGCTGATCGACAAGGCGCGCGATGCGATCATCGTGTGCACGCTGGAAGGCCGGATCACGTCCTGGAACCAGGGCGCGGAGCGCATCTTTGGTTGGCGAGCGGATGAGGCGATCGGGCGCGGCAAAGTCGAGCTTCTCGGGGCGACCGTCCAGGATCCCACCGAGACCCAGGCCATGGAGGCCGGCCAGGATGAGTGGCACGGCGAGGTCCAGACGCTGGACCGTCAGGGGCGTTTGCTGATCGTGGACAAGCGCGTGACGATCATTCGTGACGATGAGGGGCGTCCACGGGCGCGCCTCATCATCGGGACCGACATCACGGCGCGAAAGCAGATCGAGGAGCAGTTCCTGCGCGCCCAGCGGCTCGAGAGTCTGGGCATGCTGGCGGCCGGCATTGCCCACGACCTCAACAACGTCCTTTCACCCATCCTCATGGGCGCGCCGCTCCTGCGCGCCCACGTCCCGCGCGCGGCCGATCGGCGGATTCTCGACAATCTTGAAAAGAGCGCCGAGCGCGGCGCCGCTCTCGTTCGCCAGATCCTCGGCTTCGCCCACGGCATCGGCGGCGATGCCCAGCGCGTGCATGTCAAACCGATCATTCGCGACCTGTCGGCGTTCATCCGGCAGACTTTTCCGAAACGCGTGCGCTTTGAGGAGTTTCAGGCGGCCAAGCTCTGGCCGATTCGCGCGAACCCGACGCACATTCATCAGGTGCTGCTCAACCTCTGCGTCAACGCCCGCGATGCCATGCCGGCGGGCGGACGTCTGCGGCTCGCGGCCGAAAACCGGCTCGTCGATGTCGCGCTGGCCGCAACCATCGAGGGGGCGCAGCCCGGTCCGTACCTGGTGCTGAGCGTTGAGGACACGGGCTCGGGCATCGCTCCGGAATTGCTGGAGCGCATCTGGGACCCGTTCTTTACGACCAAGGAAACCGGCAAGGGCACCGGCCTGGGTCTGTCGACGGTCCGCGGCATTGTGCATGGACACAAGGGCTTCATCACCGTTGAGACCGCCGAGGGCCGCGGGGCGGCCTTCCGGGTTTTTCTCCCGGCGCAGACATCCGACCTCGAGAATGAGGCCGTCTCGCTCCCTCACCTCAGCACGCCCGGCCGCGGGGAGCTGATCATGGTGGTCGACGATGAGGCCAACGTGCGTGACATCACCATGGCGATTCTGGCCCACCACGGCTACCGTGTGATCGGAGCTGGGGATGGAGCCGAGGCTGCGACTCTGCTGGCCGCGCGCAGCAGCGAAGTTCGCCTCGTGGTCACCGACCTCCAGATGCCCCACCTCGACGGCGCGGCGCTGGCGGGGGTTGTTCAACGCCTTAACCCCGCCATCAAGGTGATCGCCGTGAGTGGCATGGAGAGCAACCGGACCCTGCGTTCGGCGCTCAAGTTCGCCTCGGTCTTCCTGACCAAGCCCTTCAAGGCGGAGGACCTTCTCGGCGCGGTCGAAAAACTTCTCGCGGAAGAGACCCCGGTCCGCCGCGAGTGAGCGCGGCGGGCGCCGCGATCTCGGATTTGAAATCTCAGTTCGGCGAAAGTGGCGCGCGAAGGCGGGCGATCTGCGAAAAAATGTGGCCAACCGTGAACCGTTTCCCCTCGGACGGGTCAGCCCCTTTGGCCCGCTCCTGTGGGCGTCTGCCGCAGATGATTCCGTCCTGCGGAAACCAAAACTCAACCCATCCCAGCCATGAAAAATCGCTCCACGACCGCTGAATCGCCCGAGCAGCTCGCTGAAAATCTGCGCACGCTCATTGCCGAGGCGGAGAAAGCCCTCACCACCAGTGTCGGTGAGCAGGCCGAAGGCCACCTCGCGGATCTCCATGATCGCCTCGAATCGGCCCGCGAACGCGTCGCAGCGCTCTGTGCCGAGGCCAAGGTCAAGGTGGTGGCCGGCGCCAAGCAGGCGGACGCCACCATTCGCTCGCATCCCTATGAATCGCTGGCCATCGCCCTCGGCGTTGGTGTGCTGCTCGGTGCGGTCCTGCGCCGCAACGCCTGATCCTCTCCGGTCATGGATTCGCGCAGCCCCGCATCCCCTGGATTTCTCTCCGCCCTCAGCGGGCTGGGGGAGAACCTGATCGGCACGCTCCATGACCGGGTCGAACTCCTCGCGCTCGATCTGCACGAGGAAAAATTTCGCGTGATCCGGATCTTCATCTGGATCAGCGCGATCGTCTTCACCGGGATGCTCGCGATTCTTTTCGCGAGCATCACCCTGGTTTATCTTTTTTGGGACAGCGCCCGGCTGGCGGCACTCGGTGGGTTCACGCTCCTCTACGCGGTGGCCTTTGGCGTGACCATCGTCGCCTTTCGTCGGCACCTCGCGAACCAAGCGAGGCCGTTCGCGGCCAGCCTCCGCGAACTCAACACCGACCGCACATGTATCCGCACGGAGACCTGAGCGATGTCGAGTTGCGGCGCGCGCAGCTGTGCAATCGCATCCGTCTGCGCCGCCGCCTCGCCGAGCTGCAGATGACGCGGCTCGCGGAGCCGGTGCGCCGGTTCGACCATGCGCGTGAGACCTGGCGGCGCATCGCGCCCATGGCAGCGGTCGCGGCGGTGCCCGTCGCGTTGTTTGCCGGCCGGCGCATGCGCGCGCTGCGCTGGATTGAACCGCTGTTGCGCCTCGCTCCGGTCGCCCTGTCGCTGATGAAACGTCACCGCAGTGACCGCCGCTCACGTTCGCTCTGATTTAACCCTGTCCGTTTCCTCTCCTCCCATGAATAAAATCATCGGTATCATCCTGCTCATCGCTGGCGGTTTCCTCCTTGTGAACGGCTTCAATCGCCAGGAGTCCCTCGTGGGCGCCGCGTCCGAAGTCGGCACGAGTGTCGCCAATGCCGTCGACGGTGGCGGTCGCCAGCCCAAGCACATCCTGATGATGGTGGGCGGCGGCGTCCTCTTCATCGTCGGCGCCGGCATGACCTTCCGCCGCGCCAAGGTGTAGCCGGCCTCGCTGAGGCCGGTGGTTCGGAGCGGCTGCGCCTCAGGGCATCGACGACGACACGTTCCATCCCGGACCGGGGTCAGTGACCCCGGCTCCATCTTTACCGGAGCTGCTTCAGCTGGACCAGGTCCCAGCGATTGCCGTACAGGTCGGTGAACACCGCCACCTGGCCGTAGGCCTCGTGGCGCGGCGCTTCGGTAAACGTCACCCCACGGGCCCTGAACGCGGCGTGATCGCGCGCAAAATCATCCGTGTGCAGGAAAAACATTACGCGCACCCCGGCTTGGTTGCCGACGGCCGCGTGTTCCGCCGGCGTGCGCGCCCGGGCAAGCAGGAGGCCGCTTTCCGCCGATCCGGGTGGCATGACCCGCACCCAGCGCTTGTCGGCCGTCACCGGCGTGTCCTCTCGCAAGGTGAAGCCGAGCACGCCCGTAAAGTAGGCGATGGCCTCGTCGTAGTCGCGTACCAAGAGCGCGACGGAACCGAGCACCTGGCGCATCGCGTTGCTCAGAACGCCGCGTTGACCTCGGTCTGCTGACCGTGGTCCAGCGTGAGCGAACCCAGCGAGGCGCACTCGATCTGGTCGTTCTTGTAGAGCTTGGCCGAGAATGAGGCCGTGGCGTCTGCGGTCTCCCAGCGCCACTTGCCGATGGAGACGAATTGCAGGGGCACGCCCTTGTCCCAACTCAGACCGGGACCGTCACCGCGGATATAGAGCTTGTTGCCAATGCCGATGTAGGCGGTGGCGAGCAGGCGGGTGAGGCCGTCGGCCGAGATGGCACGGTCGATGGGGGGACCACCGAGATCCAGCGCGGCGTCGTCGCCCGATTCCAGGGAGGAGAAATCACCGCCGGGCCGGGTGAGAGGGGCGTCGGAGTTCAGGAGACCGGGGATAAAGGGCGGCGCGCTGGTCGACACGGCTTTCTTGGCCTTACGGGCGGGCTTGGAGGTGGCGGCCTCCTCGACTTCGTCTGGCGGTGGCAGCGGGGCGTCGCTTTCCGCGACGGTCGGCGCAGGCGTCGACTCGGCCGCCGGCTCCGCAATCGCCGCGATGGGTTCCGGTTCGGCGGGCGCCTCGCTGAGGGGGTTGGCTGGGGCCACGGCGGCAATGTCGGGAGCGGCGACGGATTCCTCAGGGGCGGGGACGGGTTCCGGTGTCGGTGCGGGCTCGGACGCGACCACCGTTTCAGCCGGCGTGACGATGGCCGGCTCAGTCGTTGGGGTGGGAGCGGAGTCCGCCGCGGTAACGGCGGGAGACTCGGCCGCGTCCTCCTTCGGGGCGGGCTTGGACCGCTTGCGCTTGGGCTCGGGCGTGCTTTCGGCGGGTGCCGGCGTGGTCGGGATTGGGTCGCTGCTGGTGCTTTCGCTGCTCGCGGCCTCGGGTGCAGTCTGCGGTGGCGGAGCGGGCGGTGTGGCGGCGGCCAGTCGCGTGACGGCAGCCGCGATGCGGATGTCGATCTCGGTCAAAAGCTGGGCGAGCGTCGCGCGGGCGGTCTCGGATTGGATGCCGGCGGCCTTTTGCGTGGCCTCCTCGGCCAGGGCGGGCAGACGCGAGAGGGTAGCGCTTACGGCGGCGAGGTGCTGGTGGGTGGCGGCCTCGAGCTTGGCGAGATCGGCCGCAGTGGTGCGGATCTTGTCGGAAGCGGTCTCGAGCTTCTCGGCGTCGGACGCGCGGAGGGTGTTGACCTCCTGGGTCAGGGCCTCGTTTTCCGCCACGAGCGCCTCGTCGGCGCGCCGGGCGAAGTCATTGATCTTTTCCTGCAGCTTGGGACCGAGTTGCTCGGCCGCCTTCAGGTTCTTCTGCGTCAGCTCGGCGATGGTGTGCAGGCCGCCAGCGGCGATGCTGATCTGCTCCGCGGCGGTCGTGGTGGTGCGGGAGAGGGCCTCGAGCGCATTCTGCCGCTCCTGCAAGGACTCCTCCTGTTTGCGGGCGTACTCCGCGATGAACGGGATCACCGCGAGGATCGCGCCGAGGGCGACGCAGCCGACGATGGCGAGCAGCGGCCCAGGGGCTAGCGGGATCTCGCTGGAGCGGGCGATAAACCAGGCGGTGGCGAGAAGCGCGCCGTCGCCGAGCAGAAAGGGCAGTTTCGGGAGTTTCGGGGCCTCGTCGGGAAGTTGCATGGAGCTGACGCTGCGTCGCCGATTGTTTGGGCCCGGGGTGGAGCTTTCTCAAGGCAGAAAGCAGATTCAGCGCGCGATGGGCGCGGGTGATGCGGTTTACCGTTTCCTTCCGCCGGCGGTCGTGCAGACTCCGGACTCACACACCGATGGAATTTGCGCACTTCATGCGGATTGAGCGTAAGACAGGTGGGCGGTCGAAGCACTTCGTGGTGCACACCCATGATCCCAAGTTGTCGTTGGAGCTGGCCCCGGACCGCGATTCCCCGGATGGGATGGGCAAGGGCGTGATCAAGCGGGTGTGCGTGCCCAATTCGTGGGCCGGCAACTACTCGCAGTACGGCCAACTCATCGCGGCCGCGCAGGATTTCTTCCAACAGTCGCAGGCCGAGCCCGTCGCCAAGCAGGAAGTCCGCCGCTTGGCGCTTTAGCGTGGGTGGCGAAATCCTAAATCCTAACCGTTAGAGCAGTTCCGGTAAAGGTGTAGCTGGGGTCGTTGACCCCGGTCAGGGACGTGAGAGGAAAAACCCGAGCCCCGGGGTCAGCGACCCCGGCTACACCTCAATTAAAATCGCTTGAGGATTTCCCAAGATGCCGCCTGCGCGGGTCAGAGTCTCCGCCACGCCATCCCAATGAGCGAGACGAGCATGCCAATGCGGATGGCGCCTTCGAACGTGAGCACCACGAGGACATACTTCAGCGTGCAGTTGCGCCGGAGGGCGTAGCCGAGGAGCGTCACGACAAGCATGCACACCGCCTGTGCGCGTCCACTGCGCGAGGGGAGCGTTGCGAGGGCGGTCACAATCCACAGGCCGTAGAAGACGATGCTCCCGGTCCAGACCGCCGCGACGGGTTCCGACGGCCCGATTTCCCGTGGATCGGTGCCGGCCGCGATGCGTTTTACGCCCAGATAGCGCTCGCTCATCACGAGCTGCCAGACCTCGAAAAAGAGGAAGATCGGCGCAAGAATGATGAGGGGTGAGACCGGCACGGCGCTGACGATGGCAGGTTCAGCCACCTCGCCAACGCGAAAGCACGCGGCGCCGAAATCCTAAATACCAAGCTGCTAAATCCTAAAAATGTCCGAGTGCCGTTTGGTGCGCACTGCGGTTTAGGATTTAGTGATTAGGATTTAGGATTTCCCCGGCGTTCAACGCCGGGGCTTGACCGTCACCGTCCCAGTCCCGCTGACAAAAATCAGCGCCTGCTTGGACTCGCCGTCGCGCAGTTGGAGGGAGTTGAGTTGGTCCGGGAAGAGCTCGTGCATGAACGTCACCGAGAAGGTGGCACCGATCAGCCCGCCAGGCAGGGGCACGTCGGCGTACAGCCAAACGTGGGTAGCCGTGACCTCGACGCCGCTCCACACGAGCTGTTGCGGCGCGCCGTCGGCCGATTTGACGATGAAGTGTTTGCGCAGGTAGGCGTCGGCTGCGGGCGTGAGGAGCTCCGGCTTGTCGACCGGCACGCGACGGCCGGTGTCCTTGGTCAGGGCTTCCTCAAGGTCGTCCGCGAACAGCCGCACCGCCAGCTCCAGCCGGCCGGTGTCCCGGTTGTACGTCGCCTCGGTCACGCTCAACTTGAGCGCGTGCGCGTGCAGCGCGGCAGTCAGGCCGAGGAAGAGGGCAACGAAACAGGAAAGTCGGGAAACCATGCGAAAAAAGGAAAAGCAGAATTAATCACGAATGGGCACGAATTCGAGCCATTCAAACTCAGAGAAATTAACCACAGATGAACACGGATTCACGCGGATACGATCCTGACCGATGGTTTGAATCCGTGTCTATCCGTGTTCATCCGTGGTTAAGATTCCGTGGATCGAACCCATTCGTGTGGATTCGTGTCCATTCGTGGTTGCCGGTTTTAGGGCTGCGGGGCCTTGGCCGCGGCGTCGAGGACTTCGCGCATCGGATTCTTGGCCTTTTCGTCCTGGAAGAGCTGGAACTTGTTGCGGATCGGCCGGCGCGGCCAGTAGTTGTTCTCCACGTCGGCGTCGGCGGTCTCCTCATGCGGATCAAACTGGATCGCGACGATCTGCTTCGTGGTCATGATGGTGCGGGTGGTCTTCTCGCTGTTGATGCGCCAGACCTCGGCCGGGATGCGCAGCTCCTCGGTCGAGCCGTCCTTATAGGTGACCTTGAGCGGAACCGGCGTGACCAGGCCGCCGATGTTCACGAGATCGACGACATAGTAATTGCGCTCGGTGCGGAGCAGGCCCGGGTTGATCTTGTCGCGCTCGAGGCCCTTCACGAGGTCCTCGAACCGCTTGCGATCGCTCGGCAGCACGGTGGCCTCGTCGAAGTCGTTGTAGAAATCCGCCAGCTCAGGGTGGGCGTCGATGCGCTTCGGCAGGTCGGCGTTGCGCTGCTGCGACAACGTGCGGGGTTTGGCGGCCTGCTCGGCGGCGTCGCGTGCCTTCTCGATTTCGGGGTCGCGGGTGTCGAGCGTGTACTCGCGCACGGCCTCGATCGCGACGTCGACGTGGTCGTTGGTGTAGAACCAGCCGCGCCAGAACCAGTCGAGGTCCACCGCGGAGGCGTCCTCCATCGTGCGGAAGAAATCGGCCGGGTAGGGACGCTTGAACATCCAGCGCTGTGAGAAGACCTTGAACGCATGGTCGAAGAGCTCGCGGCCCAGCACGCTCTCGCGGAGCACGTTGAGCGCGGTCGCGGGCTTGCCGTAAGCGTTGGGCCCGATCTGCGCGATCGATTCGGAGTTGGTCATGATCGGCACCTGATTGGGGCCGGCCATGTAAGAGACCATGTCGCGCGGCTCGCCGCGGCGGGACGGGTAGTCCTTCTCCCAGGTCTGCTCGGCGAGGAACTGGAGGAAGCTGTTGAGGCCCTCGTCCATCCATGTCCACTGACGTTCGTCGGAGTTGACGATCATGGGGAAGTAATTGTGCCCGACCTCGTGGATGATGACGGAGATGAGCCCGTACTTGGTGCGGTCGGTGTAGGTTCCGTCCGGATCGGGGCGCGGCCCGTTGAAGCAGATCATCGGGTACTCCATGCCGCCGATTGGGCCGTTGACGGAGATGGCCACCGGGTATGGGTAGGCAAAGGTGTGCTTCGAATAGACGTCGAGCGTGTGCGCGATCGCCTGGGTGGAGTACTTGGACCACAGGGGTTCGCCCTCGTTGGGGTAGTAGGACATCGCCATGACAGGCGGGCGGTACATGCGGTCCTGGATGCCGCCGGCGCGGACCGGCGTCGGCGGGTGGGTGTGGCCCTTGGCGCCCATCGCGTCCCAGATGAACTTGCGGGAAGTCGCGAAGGCGAAGTCGCGCACGTTGTCGGCCTTGAAGACCCAGGTCTTCTTGCCGGGCGCCTTGGCGGTCTTGGCCGCGCCGTCCTGCTCGTTGGCCTTGGCTTCAGCCGGCGTGACAATGAAGACCGGCTTGTCGGAGGTCTCGGCCTGCTTGAGGCGCTCGCGCTGTACGGGCGTCAGGACCTCATCGGGATTCTGCAGCGAGCCGGTGGCGGCGACGATGTGGTCCGACGGCACGGTGAGGCGCACGAGGTAGTCGCCGAACTCGAGGGTGAACTCGCCGCGGCCGAGGTACTGCTTGTGCTGCCAGCCGAGCGTGTCGTTGTAGGCGGCGAAGCGCGGGAACCACTGGGCGATCTCGTAGAGGTAGTTGCCGTCCTCCTTGAAGAACTCCCAACCGCTGCGGATCGCGAGGAGCTTGGCGTTGTTGATCGTGTAGGACCACGCGACCGTGAAGCTCACCTTGCCCTGCGGCGTGACGGCCTGCGGCAGATCGACGCGCATCATGGTCTTGACGATGGTGAAGGGCAGCGGGGCGCCGGAGGCATCGGTCACGGCGGTGATCTTGAGGTTACTGCTATAGGTTTCCTGCAGCAGCATAGTCTCGAGACCGGTGTAGGTCAGGCGCGTGAACGGATTGCTGCCGGCGTTGCCGCGGATTGACGCGGCGGTGGCGCGGTTGTCGGAATCGGGCGCGTGGATGTTGAGGTCGAGCTGCAGCCACAGGTAGTCGAGGCTGTCCGGAGACAGATTGTGGTAGGTCATCGTGGCCTTGCCCGAGATCGACTGGGTGGCGTCGTCGAGCTCGGCATCGATCACGTAGTCGGCCCGTTGCTGCCAGTAGGCGTGGCCGGGTGCGCCCGAGGCGTTGCGGTAGGAGCCGGGGGTGGGGAGCAGTTCCTCAAGCTGACGGAACTTGTCGGTGGGCAGGGGCTTGGTCGCATACGGCTGGGCAGCCAGTGGGAGGGCAAGAGCGGCGAGCAGGAGTAGGAGTCGAAGCATGGGAGTAGGCGCGGAGCGAAGCACAGACAGGGCCAAAGCGCCAAAGTGAAATCGATACCGGTTTGGAGCCCCTCCGCCTCGTTCTCTTTCTCGTTCTCCGGCTTGGGCGTCCGTGGGTTTGTCCGAACTCCGATCCCGATCGTGAAAACGAGAAAGATAACGATAACGAGAACGATAAGAGGAAAAGGATCTGCAACTTTGGCCCGGGTTGCGGGGTGTTTGGCCTACGCATGCTCTCCGATTTTCGTCTGACCCTCCGGATGCTCGCCAAGAGCCCCGGCTTCGTAGCCATCACCGCGATCACGCTGGCCCTCGGTCTGGGCGTGAACGCCGCGATGTTCAGCATCGTGAACGCCGTCATGTTCCGCAGCCTGCCGTATCCGCAGGCGGATCGGTTGCAGACGATCCGTCTGGCCAATCCAGAGCGCGGAGAGACCCGGTTTCCCCTTTCCTGGCTGGAGTACGCGGATCTCCGCGAGCGCCAGCAAACCTACGCGGAAGTCGCCGCCTATAGGAATGGCACCGTCAATCTCAGCGGGGGCGAGATCGCGCCCGAGCGTTTCAGCGGCATGTGGATGAGCGGCGCCACCCCGGCGATCCTCGGCGTCAGCCCGAGTGTGGGCCGCTGGTGGTTGCCTGAGGAGGATTCCGCCGCCGCGGCGCCGGTGGCCGTGATCAGCGAGAAAATCTGGCGCACGCGTTTCGGCGGTCGGGCCGACATCCTCGGGCAAACGCTCCGCATCAATGGCGAGCAGACCACGGTGATCGGCGTCGCTCCGGTGGATTTCGATTTTCCGGGCCAGGTTGATGTGTGGCAGCCGCAGCGCTTTGCGCATCCGGAGGAAAAGCGCGACAACCGCTACTTCGCCGTCCTCGGCCTGCTGCGTTCCGGGGCCGGCGCCGAGGTTGGCCGCGCGGAGGTTGCGCGCATCGTCGAGCAACTGGCGAAGGAGCACCCGGACACGACCGCGGGCTATCAGGCGCAAGTCATGCCCTTCCGTGATTCGTTTCTCGGGGACCAGACCATGCCCATTCTGTCGGCTTGCTCGGCGGCCGTTTCGCTCGTGCTCCTGATTGCGTGCGTCAACGTCGCCAACCTGCTTCTCGCCCGCGGTGGCACCCGGGCGCGAGAGATCGCGGTCCGGGCGGCGCTCGGCGCCGGCCGTGGCCAGGTGATCCGGCTGCTCCTGAGCGAAAGCCTCGTGCTGTCCTCGCTCGGCGCGGCCTTGGGCCTCCCGCTGGGTTGGGCACTCCTGCGCTGGTTTGCGATCGCGATGGAATCCTCGGGCGACACGCCTCCGGCCTGGCTGACGTGGACCATGGATGGCTCCGTGCTGCTCTACCTGCTCGGCGCGGTGTTTTTCACCTGCGTGACGGCCGGACTCCTGCCGGCGCTGCGTCTCGCGAAGCCCGACCTCACGGATGTCTTGAAGGACGGCTCGCGCGGCTCGACTGGCGGCCGGATGGGTCGGTTTACCCGCGGGTTGGTTGTCGCCGAGGTGGCGTTGTCCTGCGTGCTGCTCGTGTCCTCCGGGATGATGATCCGCAGCGTGATCCTCGCGGGACGAATCGAACTCGGCTACCAGGTCGACGGCGTCATGACCGCCCGCATCGGTTTGCCCGAAGCCGGCTATCCGACTGCGGCCAGTCGCGCGCAGTTCTATCGGCAGCTGGAGGAGAACGTGCTCCGTCGGCCCGAGGTGGTCGCCGGGGGTCTGAACTCCCGCCTGACCACCTCGACCAACACGCAGGCCATCACCCTCGAAGGCGTCGCTGCGTCCAACCGTCCCCGGGCGGGCATCAGTGGCGTGACCGATGCGTGGTTCGACGCGGTCAACGTCAAGGTGATCCAGGGCCGCGGCTTCGACGCCCGCGACACCGCTGCGTCCGAACTCGTGGCGGTGATCAACGCGAAGATGGCTGCGCTCTTCTGGCCGGGGCAGGACGCGATTGGCCGGCGGTTCAAGCTGGGTGACGAGAAGGCGTCCGTGGACCAACCCTGGATCACGGTGGTGGGCGTGATCCCGTCGATCTACCAGGGCAACTTTGAGGACGAGCTGGGTCCACAAATCTACCGTCCGCAAAGCCAGATGCCCGAACGCTTCATGTCGATCTACGTGCGCGGCGCGGCGGCCGACCCGGCGCTGCTCGGGGCGGCGATCCGCGACGAGGTGCGGGCGCTCGACCCGGACCTGCCGATTTACTGGCTGCGACCACTGCGCGAGGTCATCGACGAGGCGGCGTTCATTCAGAAACTGTTCGCGACGATGTTCGGCATCTTTGGCGGCATCGCGCTGGTGATGGCGGCGGTGGGCTTGTACGGCGTGATGGCCTACAGCGTAGCGCAGCGCACGCAGGAGATTGGGGTGCGCATGGCGCTGGGCGCATCGCCCGCGAATGTCGTTGGCCTGATCGTGCGCCAAGGCGGCGGCCAGCTGGCGCTGGGACTTCTGATCGGGATGCCCTTGGCGTATTTCGCGAGCCAAGGCCTGAGTTTCATGGTTTTCGGCGTGGAGCCGGGCGATCCGCTCACGCTCGGCGTGACGTTATCCGTGCTCGCTGGCGCCGGCCTACTCGCTTGCCTGATCCCCGCCCGCCGCGCCCTCCGCGTGAGCCCGATGGTGGCGCTCCGGTCCGCCTGACGGCGGAGGGGGGAGTTCGGATTGCGGAATGATCGGAGCTGCGCCGGAGCACGCGATACTGGCGGCATGAATTCTGCTGTAGCCGGGCTCGCTGAGTCCTGTCCGGAGAGTTTCAGCGAAGCAATCCGGTCCCCGGGGTCAGCGACCCCTGCTACAGTTCCGGAGCGGTGCGCGGATCCCCATGGAGCCGGTGGTGGTTCGTCACTCCGTAATCATCATCGCCGGTTCTGCTGCTGCCGCAGGTACGCCCGCACAGCTTCGAGGTTGCTGCGGGCGTTGCGGTGGGCGGGGTCGAGCGCGAGGGCCTTTTCGAAGGTGGCGATGGCTTCGTCGAGACGGCCGGTCTGTCCGTACAGGGTGCCGAGGTTGTCGAGAAGTTCGGCCGTCGGCGGGCCGAGCTGGAGCAGCGCCTCGAAGTGGGGAATCGCGTCTGCCGGCCGGTCGCTGCGGGCGTAGGCGATGCCGAGGTTGTAGCGGGTCTGCTGTAGATTCGGGTCAAGCGGCAATGCGATCTCCAGGGCGCGGATCCCTTCTGCGATGCGGCCGTCCTCAAGTAGCGAGACGCCGAGGTGCGAATGGAGCAGCGCAGAGTCCGGCCGGGCGCGCACGGCCTCCTCGAGACGCCGCACCGACTCGGCGGCGCGACCGGAGCGGCGGAGCCAGACGGCGTAGTTGCCCAGCATGTCCGGATCGTCGGGCGCGAGTTCGAGCGCGCGCGCGAGGGGCGGTCCTGCCTCTTCCGTTCGGCCGAGCTTCATCAGGACGCTGGCGAGATTGTAGGGGTGCGTGGCCTTGTTCGGCGCGAGGGCAACGGCGTTGCGCAGGGTCGTGATGGCTGCTTCCGGCTGGCCCGCCTCGAAGTACGCATGGCCGAGGCTGGCGTGGAAGTTGGCGTTCTCGGGCTCGAGTTCGATCGCGCGGCGGTAGAATCCCAGCGCCTCCTGATACTGGCCCCGCGCCGACCGCGCATTGCCTAAGTTGTGCCAGGCTTGGGCGTGGGTGGGTGAGAGCTCGAGGGTGGCGTTGAACTCCGCGACGGCCTCGTCGGTGCGGCCCCGTTCGAGCAGCATCGCGCCGTGGTTGTTGCGCGCACGGGGACTGTCCGGCACGCGACGCGCGGTGTCCGCCCAGATCGAAAGCGTGTCGTGATAATCCCCATTGCGTGCGTGCGTGCGCCACCCGGAGGCCGCAAGTAGCGCGAGACAGAGGGGCAACGCGGTGCGCGGAGCCGCGCGGTGGAGCAGCAGCACAGCAGGCACGACCAGCGCCGCGAGCGGCAGGTACATGCGGTGTTCGGCGACCGTCTGCGTGGCCACCGGCACGATGCTGGAGGTCGGCGCGAGGATCAGGAAAAACCACGCGAAGGCGAAGCCGGCGACCGGACGTCGGCGCAACGCCTGGACGCCCGCGCCCAGCGCAACGAGGACGGCGAGCACGGCCGGCACGACCACGGCGGGATTCTTTTCCACGATCGCCCCGTAGTCGAAGATGAGGTTGGCCGGCCAGAGCGCCCGCCACGCGTAGCCGACGATCGCCGGCGCCTGGGTGAGCGCGTATTCCCACCAGGCGATTTGGTCGTAGCCGACCGAGCCGCCGCGTCCGCCACTCTGCACGATGCAGGCGAGGAGCACGAGCCAGGTGACGGCGAGGGTGAGGTGAAACCTGCGGTGGACCCGCCAGCTCTGCGCGAACGTGCCGCTCACAAACGTCCGGTCGTAGAGGAAGAGAATGAGAGGAGCGGAGGCCATCACCTCCTTGGAGGCCATGCCCGCGACGCAGGCGAGCACGGTGCAGGCCGGCCAGAAGCGGCTCGCCTGGCCGTCCGGGCGGGCTTCAACGCTGCGGATAAAACCGTAGACCGTCAGAAAATAACACAGCCCGACGAGGGACTCGGCGCGCTGGATGATGTACGTGACGGATTCGGTCTGAAGCGGATGCAACGCCCACAGGGCGGCGGCGCACCACGCGAGCGGCGTCGCCACGGAGGCGAAGCGTGCGGCGAGGGCAGGCTGGAGCAATGTTCGGCGGACCACGCCCCAGAGGACGAGCGTGGCGAGGAAGTGAATCAGGAGGTTGCCGACATGATAGCCGACGACGTCCGTGCCGTGGATCGCGTAGTTGATCGCGAGGGAGACGTTGAGTAACGGCCGGCCACTCGTCGTGATGCCGCTGCCCGCGGGTGGCAGCCACGATGAGCTGATGCTGCGGATCGTGGGGTTGTCGACGATCGAGTCGGCATCATCGAGCAGCAGGGGAACGTGGAACGAGTTCGCGTACGCTGCCAGTAGGGCAGCCGCGAGCACGACGACGCCAATGAGCCGGGCGACGAAGGAGTCCAAGAGAGCGGGGCGGGGCAGCTGAGCCGGCATGCGGGGTGCGCCCGAGAGCAACGGGCGGATGTCGGCGAGTCGAGGCGGTTTTGGTTGTCTGAATCGATTCGATCCGGAGGTCGCGCAGAGACGCAGAGCCGCGGAGAAGACCTCAAACCGTAGAGTGAAGAATGGAGATGATACAGGAATTGGACGGTTTTGATCTGAACTGCCCTCTGATCTCTGATCACTGTTTCCCCTCTGCGGCTCCGCGTCTCTGCGCTACCTCAGAGGCTCGTGTCTGTGATCTCCCCGCGTCGACCAAGCGAAAACGATCCTCAGGCCGGCATCGCGCGCTCGCTGGCGCGGGCGCTGTACTCGCGCACGGGCACAACGCCCGGAGGGAGCGGCTGGGTGAAGCGGTCGACGAGTTTCTTCCGCCAAGTCGTCGGGGTGAACCCGAGCTCGGCCTTGTAGTCACGGCAGAAATGGCTGGCGCTGGCATAGCCGCATTCATGGGCCACGTCCTCCAGGGTCAGAGCCGAGCGCGCCATCAACTGCTGGGCGCGCTCGATGCGCAGGCGGCGAAAGGCTTCCTTCGGGCTCGCTTGGCGGGCCTGCCAGAAGAGGCGTCGCAGGTGGCTCGGTGAGACATGCATGGCGTCGGCCACTTCCTTCACGGACGGATGATCGGCGAGGTGCTGGCCGTACCAGGAGAGTGCGCCCTCGACCTTGAAGCTGACGAGGTCCGTCAGTCCGCGTTCCTCGCCTGGGAGGTTGACGTCCTGCAGCACGAGCAGCGCGAGCTCGGCGAGGCCGCGCTGGAAGTGGAGGGAGCTCAGAACGGTCGGGTGGCAGAAGTGCGGCTCGACCGCGGTGGCGATGCGCCGGAGGGCAGCGATGTCCTCGGTGTTCAGCTTGCGCGTGAGAAATCCGCCGTTGCGGCGCACGACCTCGTCCAGCGGGTACGGCACGTTGCCAAAATGAAGCGAGAGCCGGTGATAGGGGTTCCGTCCGTCATCCTTCCAGGCATGGGTGCACTCCGGGGCGAACAGCCATAGCGTGTTCTCCTGCAGCTCGGTCGGCGCGTCGTCGCGCAGCACCGCCCCGCACCGCCCATCGATCACCGCATAAAATTCCCAGTTGGTGCGCGTGTTGCAGCGCATGCCGGATTTCCAGCGGACACGGCCGTTGGCGTAGTAGCGTAACATGGGGTGGAGGGCCGTCGGGGTACGACCTGACCATCCTTTTGGTTTTGCTAAAACGTAACAACAGACGGAAAATTCGACCAGTCCGATAAAGACGCGGAATTGACCACAGATTTCACCGATGGGTACAGATAACAGGATCCTGTTGCTCCCCGGCCGATCCGTGCACCTGTTGAGACAGTGTCCTGCGGAAGCATCGGAGCAGACGGTCCGGATCGATCCGTGCAATCGGTGTGATCTGTGGTTGGTTTGATCGGCTGCTCTTCGATCACTCCTTGCCAACCGACATGAAAAAGGCCGGCGCGTGAAAGCGCCGGCCTAGGCATCACCCGCTCCCGGGGACGGAGCGGATGAAAGGAGTCAGGATTGCCTTAGAACTCGTAGGTGAACGAGGCCTTCAAGTTGAGCGGGTCGCCCACGAGCACCGAGGTGCGGCTGCCGGCGGCGAGGATGTACTCCTTGTCGAGGACGTTGTTCACCTGCAGGCGGGCGGTCCAGGTGTCGGCCTTGTAGCTGAAACCCAGGTTGACCAGCGTGCGGCCGGCCACGATGAAGCTCGGCTGGTTCGGGACGAACGCGGTCGCGCCGGGGAGCGGGCGCGTCGTGGTGTAGCCGGTCGAGTTTTCGCCGACGACGTCGGACTTGTAGTCGAGGCCGATGTTCACGCCCCAGCCCTTGAGGGCGCCTTCGCTGAACTGGTAGTCGGCGAAGATTGCGCCGCTCTTGTCGGGCACGCCGCGTACGCGGACTTCGGTGATCGGCTGGCGGATCTTGTAGTCGGTGTAGTTGCCGATGAGGGTGAGGTTCTCATTCACCGAGTAGGTGAACTCCGTCTCCCAGCCCTTCGAGTTCAGGTCGAGGTAGAGCGGGTTGGGGAGCGCAGCGGCCTCCGCGAAGCGACCCTGGGCGACGAGCGTGTAGTAGTCGCTGTTCGGCACGGCATAGTTCTGCTGCTTGATGTCGAAGTGCGAGAACGAGACGTTCAGGCGGCCCTCGAACGCGGCGGCCTTGATGCCGAACTCACGCTGCGTGCCGGAGGCGGCGCGGAAGGTCGGGCCGTAGGTGCCGGGGTTGAGGGAGCTGGGCATCGTGCCGCCCGTCGTGTTGTAGCCGTAGAACAGGGAGATCGGCTTGATCGGCTTCACGACGAGACCGAAGGTCTTCGCGTCCGTCGTCAGGTTGTACGTCGGGAACGTGATCGCCGGGAGCAGGCCCGTCGTGTCCGTGCGGGACAGCTGACCGAAGAAGCGGGCGACGCCGCCCGAGACCATGATGCGGTCATCGAGGAAGCCGAGGTTCTCGTAAACGAAGAGCTGCAGATCCTCCTGCTTGCCGGTGCGGTTGCCGCCGGCGTTGGCGAGCGTGGGCTGCGGATAGACCAGCACCGGGTAGGTGATGGAGCCGAGGGCGTTCGCGGCCACGGTCGGACGGGCGACGGCGGGGTAGGACTTGAACTGGACCTTCGAGACGTTGGCGGAGGCGCCGACGATCGTCATGGACTTCCAGATGTCGCCCTCGAACTTGATGGCGTAGTCGTTCCGGAAGTGGCCTTCGGTGTAGTACAGGTCAACCGCGCCGTAGTTGCGGGTGAAGCTCCACGTCGACGGATCGGTGACAGCGGCGGCGGTGCTGGCGAGGGCCACGGTGCCCGTGGTGTCGGCCTGCCAGGCCGCGGTGTTCCAGTTCACGCCGGGCTCGTAGAGGCCGGTGAACGGATTGCGGCTGCCGCCGCCGGAGCCGGCGATCGCGGCGCTGGTGCCGCCCTGGTCTTCGCGGATGACGTGATTGGCCATCAGCTGGACGCGCGAGGTGACGTGGTCGCCGAGGCTGGAAAGGAGCTCAACCGTGAGGCGCTCGGTCGCGCGGTAGCGGCGGTCGCTCTTGTCGGGCGAGGCAAACGACCAGTCGCGCGCGAGGCCGCGGGCGATGGAGGCTTCCTGATCGCTGCCGACGGACGGGTCGAGGGGCAGGCCGCCAAGGTTGGTTTCCTTGTTCTGCATGATCTCGGCCTTGACGATCAGCTGATGCGCCGGGCTGAGCTGCCAGGAAACCGACGGGGCCAGCATGAAGCCCTTGCGGAACTGGTGGGCGGCGTAGCCGTCACCGTCCCAGTAGGCGGCGACCATGCGCGCGGCGATGCCCTTGTCGGCGGAGATGACGCGGTTGACGTCAGTGCTGACCGAGTTGCTGAAGAATTCGCCGAGGCTCAGCGTGACCGAGGACTTGTCGACCATGAGGGGCGACTTCGTGATCGGGTTGAACTGGCCGCCGGGGCTGCCGCCGGGGACGAGGATGGCGTTCGGGCCCTTGATGATTTCGATGCGCTCGATGTTGTAGGGCGCGAGCGACATGCTGTAGCCGTCCTGGCCGGAGATCTCGGTGCCGTCCACGAACTCGTGGGACACCTGGAAGCCACGGATCGTGTAGCGGTCGCCGCCGTAGGGCAGGGTCGACTCGGTCACGGGCGTGACGTACTTGGCCGCGTCGAGCATGCGGAGGCTCTGCGAGTCCTTGAGGAACTCACCCGTCACGACCGAGACGGTCTGCGGGATGTCCTCAATCGCCATGGCCACGCGGGAGGCCGACAGGGCCTGACGCGAGACGTAGGCGTTGGCCGGGTCTTCCGTGATGGTGAACTGGGGCAGGGTAACGACGTCGCGCGAGGCGGGAGTCGGAGCCGGGGTGGTCTGACCAAAAGCGCTGCCGCTGGCACCCAGGAGGAGGGCGGCCGCGGTCGCGCGGAACAGGGTCTTGTTCGTGGGATCTTGCATGGTACGGGGTTGGTAGGGTGAGCAGCGTCACGGAAAAAGCCGGGCATGCCGCAGGGCAGGCGGACGGCTGACGTGACGAATGGGGTGGGGGCGGACAGCCTGTCGTCAGTGCGACAAGGCAGGTTCTTTCAATGCCGGAGACCCCGGCGCGTAAAGACGGCCGGCCGCTCGAAAAATTGCACATTTCGCTCATCGGCCACGGGCGATGGTCGCGTTGTGGCCAGCCTCGCTGAGGCCGGGGATGGGGAGGCGATCAACGACCCGTACGGACCGGCCTCAGCGAGGCCGGCTACAACGGGCAGGGCGCGTCGCCCTGTCCAACCACCCCGCCTTACTTGATGTCGATCAGCTCGAGCTCGAAGATGAGCGTCGCCTTGGGCTGGATCTTGCCGCGGATGCCCTTTTCGCCGTACGCCAGCCAGTAGGGGACGATGAGGGTGCGCTTCTCGCCGCGTTTCATGGTGGAGAGGGCGTCGTCCCATCCGAGGATGACGGCGCCGGTGCCGTACGCGAAATTGAACGGGCCCTTGCCCTTGTCGTAGCTGCTGTCGAACTTCGTGCCGTCGAGGAAGGTGGCCTCGTAGTGTACCGACACGATCTGGCCGGGCTTCGGGGTTTCCGTGCCGGTTCCGGCCTCGCGGACAATGTAGCGCAAACCCGAGGTTGTGCTGCGGGCGCCCGGATACTTTTGGGCGATCACGGTCGCATCGCGGGCCGGCAGTTCCTGCACGCCATAGGCCTCGCGCATCGCACTGTTGATGGGCTGCCCCGGATTTTTCCGGGCGAGCATGCCCGAGCGAACCACGATCGCGATCGTGGCAAAGACAACACCGAGCAGGGCGAGGACGAAAACGCTGCGCATGACCGAACAGCATGCGTCAACCGTGGGCGGAATGCAACCCGGGCGCATGGCGCCGGCCGGTCAGTAGGGCCGTTTGCAAACCCGTGTAGCCGGGGTCGCTGACCAATGGTGTCCGGTGAACAGAGGTGATGAGTCGCGT
>CAYWRG010000015.1:0-740 GCA_964460715.1 uncultured Opitutus sp.
TGCATCAATTCCATCGTCGCCTCGATCCTCTACTCGAAGAGCCCGAAGGATGTCCGCCTCATCATGGTGGACCCCAAGGTCGTCGAGTTGAAGATCTTCAACTCGCTCCCCCACATGCTCATCCCCGTGGTGACGGAGCCGAAGAAGGTCCCGGGCGCGCTCAAGTGGCTGCTCAGCGAGATGGAGCAGCGCTACCAGATGTTCGCGAAGTGCAACGTCCGCAACATCGTCGGCTTCAACGGGCGCAAGAAGGGCGGCAAGCCTGAGTTCCCGCCGGTCGAGCAGCAGGGCGCGCTCGACGGCGTCGACCCAAGCACGCTGGACGACGGCGAGCCGATGCCCGAGCGCCTGCCGTACATCGTGGCGATCATCGACGAGCTGGCCGACTTGATGATGGTCAATCCGGCCGAGATCGAGACGAGCATCGCCCGCCTCGCCCAACTCGCCCGCGCCGCCGGCATCCACCTGATCATCGCGACCCAGCGTCCCTCGGTGAATGTCATCACCGGCGTGATCAAGGCCAACCTGCCCTCGCGCATCGCGTTCCAGGTGGCCTCGCAGGTCGACTCCCGGACCATTCTCGACACCAAGGGCGCCGACACCCTCATCGGTCGCGGCGACATGCTCTTTTCGCCTCCGGGCAGCTCCCGTCTTGTTCGCGCCCAGGGCGCATTCGTCTCGGACGACGAGGTGCTGGAGCTGGTTGAATTCCTCAAGGTCAACGGCCCGCCGCAGTACGC
>CAYWRG010000015.1:750-3274 GCA_964460715.1 uncultured Opitutus sp.
GCATTTCTACGGCATGGACGCGGGTGGCAGCGCCGTGATGCAGCAGATCGACCGCGCCGCGGCCGAGGATGATGAAGATGGCGAAGGCGGCGGTGCCGATGGCGACCTGGGCGACGACGAGGAGCTGTTCCAGCAGGCGCTGGACGTCCTCAAGTCGACCAAGCGCGCGTCCACCTCCATGATCCAGCGCCGGCTGCGCATCGGCTACAACCGCGCAGCCCGCATCATGGATCTGATGGAGGACAAGGGCATCGTCGGACCGGAGAATGGCTCCAGCCCGCGCGAGATCCTCAAGGACCTCGACACGCTCTGAGGCGCCCTGAACAGGCCCGCCCGCGAATCACGCGAATCGGCGCGAATTTCAATCCGGCTTAAACCACGGAATACACCGAACACACGGAAGAGTCTATCATCCCCCTGATCCGCCTCCGTGTGTTCCGTGGTTTCAAATCAGATAGATTCGTGCCGATTCGCGTGATTCGCGGGCGTGCCTCGTTCTTCCCTGTATTTCGTGGCGAACTCCCGCCAAAGCGCTGAATCGTCATCGGTTGCTGAATTCCGCCTTCACATGCGGCGCGCTTTCACCTAACTCGTCTTCATGCAGACTATTGGTGAACGCCTCGAGGAAGCCCGGAAACGGAAAGGCATCTCCATTCGCGAGGCCGCCGAGGCGACCAAGATCCGCGGCGACTACCTGCACAAGTTCGAAGGCAACCAGTTCGACATCAACCTGCCCGAGATCTACGTCCGCGGTTTTCTCCGCACGTACGCGACGTACCTCAAGCTTTCGCCGGACAAGATCAATTCGGACTACAATGCGCTCGGGCTCGGGCCGGCCAAGCCGCGCTCGATCAGTCGCGAATTGTACGGTCGCATGGACCTCTCCGTCGCCTCCGCCAAGGACGCCGCGGAGCCCCCGCCGGCCGAAAACGCAGGCGCCGGCGGCCCGCAGGCCGAGCCCGGTTCACGCAATCCTGCCACCTTCGTGCCGCGCGCCTCGGGGCCGCAGATCGACCGCGATCTGCTGATCAAGGGCGGCGCCCTCCTCGGCGGAGCCATTCTGCTCGTCGTGTTGATCATTTGGGGCGTGGGCCTGCTCACCAGCAGCGGAGATTCACCGGCTCCGTCGACAACGACCACGAACACGCCGGCCGCAGCCCCGACGCAGCGCACGATGACGCTCGTCGCCCTCAATACCGTCAGCGTCACCGTCGCCCGCAAGAACGCGGACGGCTCCACCGGCGAAGAACTCTTCCGCGGCCAGCTCGTGCGCGGTCAGGCGCAGGATGTCGCGTGGCCCGGCCCAGTCTACATCACGGCTAGCGCCGGCGAGAATCTGGAGATCGAATACCGAGGCCAGCGCTACCCGACCCAATTCCGGGGTCAGGGCCGTTTGGAAATGCAGTGATGTAGCCGGCCTCGTTGAGGCCGGTCCGTTGAGCGGATCCTGCTTCGGCAACACCGTGGGCTCAGCGCAGCCGAACCCACGCGGCACCCATGAATCTTCAAGCCCCGGGGTCAGCGACCCCGGCTACAGCGAGCCACTCAGCGCAGCGACACCGGCGGGCCGAGCACCTCGCGCAGGACGATCGCGCGGCGCATGGACTCGGGATCACGCAGGTCGCGCAAAAGCGCGGCTGACGTGGACCGCGTCGTGCGAACGGCCGTCGCTGCGGCCATGACCGGAGCCGATGCCCGGCTGCGCGCGGCCTCGAGCGCGGCGCGTCGTTCCGTCAGGGCCTCCAACTGTTCCTGCAGCGCCCGCTGGCGGGCCAACACGCCCTCATCGAGCGGTGGGGGCTGCGGGGCGCGGGGCGCTGGCTCACGCCAGGACGGCTCCTCCGCCGGGGCTTCGTAGGCAGGAGCCGCTTCCCTCAACGGCGGCGGCTCGGCTGGCGCCGCCGGTACCCCACCCGCGCGGCGCTCCTGAATCTTGCGGCGAATTTCCTCCTGAATACGACGAGTCCGCTGCTCCTCCTCCATCGCGTCCGCATTGGGCGCGACGGTGGGACGATTTTCCGGAATCCCATCCTCGTCATAGTCCGCCGCCTCGCCGCGCTGCTCGCGCTTGCGCTGGTTGAGCCAGTACGCAATCGAGCCCGCGATCACGAGGACCAGCTGCAGATTGTCGAGAATGAGGTCCATGGGTTGGAAGGCGGTAAGCAGTAAGCTTTAGGCTTTAAGCGACAGAGGATCGGTATCCGGGGATTGAGCTTATGGCTTAATGCTTAGCGCTTATTGCTTAATCCCTACTTCTTCTCCCCTTCGGACTTCGCGATGGTCTGGCGCATGGCGGAGTCAGCCTGGACGTTCTCCATCTTGTAGTAATCCATCACGCCCAACCGGCCAGAGCGGAACGCCTCGGCCATCGCGAGCGGGACTTGGGCCTGCGCCTCGACGACCTTGGCTTGCATCTCCTGCACGCGGGCCTTCATTTCCTGCTCCACCGCAACGGCAGCGGCACGACGAATTTCCGCCTGCGCCTGGGCGATGCTCTTGTTCGCCTCGGCCTGCGCTTCCTGCA
>CAYWRG010000015.1:3284-27095 GCA_964460715.1 uncultured Opitutus sp.
AAGAGGTCGGCGTTCGCCTGATCGATCTGGAGCTTCGAGCCGACGTTTTCGCCGACGTCGACGTCCGCGATATCGATCGAGAGGATCTCGAAGGCCGAGCCGACATCGAGGCCGCGCGCGAGCACGACCTTGGAAATGCTGTCCGGCGACTCGAGAACGACCTTATAGGTCTCAGCCGAGCCGATGGTGGAAACGATGCCCTCGCCGACACGGGCGATGATGGTGTCTTCCTTGGCGCCACCGACAAAGCGGTCGAGGTTGGTGCGCACGGTCACGCGGGCCTTCACCTTCACCTGGATGCCGTCCTTGGCGACGCCGTCAATCGTGGTGCGGCCGCCCTCGGGATTGGGGCAGTCGATGACCTTCGGGTCGACCGAAGTGCGCACGGCTTCCACCACGCTCTTGCCGGAACCCTTGGTCGCGAGGTCGATCGCACAGGCGCGGTTCCAGTTCAGATTGATGCCGGCCTTCTGCGCCGCGATGAGTGCCTGGACCGTGGGGACCACATTGCCGCCCGCGAGAAAGTGCGCCTCGATGTCGTCAATCGTGATGTCGATGCCCGCCTTCTTGGCGGTGATGCGCGTGTCCACCACCAGGCCGTAAGGCACCTGCCGGAGGCGCATCGCCACCAGCGTGATGATGCCGACATAGGCGCCGGCCAGCCACGCCCGCAGCCACACGCTGAAGAACGAGAGCACAATGCCGAACACCACAAGGCCGGCGATGCCGGCGGCGATGAGGAGAATGAGGGTGATATCCATAGGAGTCAGGGTTTGGTGACGATCAGACGAAAATTGTCGAGTCCGACCACGCGAACGATCTCGCCCTTGGCCACGAGGCCCGAGCGGGAGAAGGCATCATAGCGGCGCCCCTCGATCACGATGTAGCCGGACGGTGAAAGCGGCGTGACCGCCTCACCGGAGCGCCCGACCACGGTCGCCTCGTCCGCGGGCAGCGGCTGGCTGGTGCCGGTGACAGAGGCGTGGAGAAACATCCGTCGTCCCCACGCGGTCCGCGGCAGCAGGCCGAACTCAAGGTAAAGCATGAGTCCGGTGAGCGCGAGCGCAGCGGCCAGCGCGGTCCACCCTCCCGTGGCGCCAAACTCCATGAAGACAAGGATCACGCCGCCCAGCAGCGAGAGTCCGCCAAAAATCCCGAGGATCGCACCGGGCACAAAAACCTCGAAGCCCAACAGCACGAAACCGACGGCGAAAAGGAGAATGATCGCGTTCATCCGCTGGCCTTTTCGACATCGAGTCCGAATTCGGTACGGCGGGTAACCACGACGGGCGCACCAATGTCAGCCGAGCCCACCGCAATGCGGGCCTCGTAACGCTGGCCGTCGATCTCGACCTGCCCGCTGGGGAAAAGCGGCGTGACCGCCACGCCGCGCTTGCCGACCAGTTCGGAGCTGGAGGTCCGTCCACCCGAAGTTTCGGCCAATTCTGCGGCCGACGACGTCACGGCGGCGGAGAGAACCATGCGGTCCCAGACCCAGCCACGGGGCAGGAAGCGGAGAAGGGCGAGGGCGAGGACAACCGAGGTCACGACGCCCAAGCCCAGATTGGTCAGCGGGGCGAGGAACACATCACCGCTGAAGCTCACGGGCTCATTCGGCCAGAGATCAGCCATCGACCACACCAGCGAGCCGAGGATCAGCAGCACCCCTGTGAGGGCCGCCACCACGATACCCGGAAAAAACAGGATCTCGATCAGGACCAGCAGCACGCCGAGGACAAATACCAGCATGGGCTCGTGGCCCGAGAACCCGGCCACGTAGTGACCGAGAAACACGACCAGCAGAAGAAGGATGCCGGAGATGCCGAAGATGCCGAAACCGGGCGTCTTGAACTCGATGAAGAGCGCGAGCAGGCCAAGCCCGAGAAAGATCGGGGAAAAGCCGTTGAGATACTGAGCCAATTCCTCGGACCACGTGACCTTGAGCTCGTTGACGGAGAAGCGCCCGGCGCCGTATTCGGCCGTGAGCAGCGCATTCACATCCGCCGCGATGCCTGCAGCCAGCAGCGGTTGCGCAGGATCACCGTAGCGCTTGCTTGCCTCGGACGCGGTCAAGGAAAGCAGCTCGCCCTTGGGCTTGAGCACTTCCTCGCCAATCTTGAGTTCATAGTCCGAGTCGATCATCGCGGAGATGACCTGCCCGCGGTAGCCCTTGCCCTCGGAGATCGCGCGAACGCGGGCCCGGAGGTAGCTCACGATCTTCTGCTTCATCGAAGCGTCGATTTCACCGCCGGTCGCCATCACGGGCGCGGCCGCGCCAATGACACCGTCGGGCGTGAAGAAAATATCATCCGTCACCGCCGAGATGAAGGCGCCGGCGGAAATCGCCTCGGTGTTGACGAACGTGATCGTGCGGCCGGGAAACTTGTCCAGGGCCTCCATGATCTCGAACGTGACGTCGAGCGCCCCGCCCGGGGTCTTCATGTCGAGCACCACGACATCCGCCTTCTGGTCGATCGCCTCCTTGAGGCCCCGACGCAGCACATAGAGGACGGGTTTGGCGATGTCCTGACGCACGGGAATGACGACAACCGAAACCGGCCCCTTGGCGGGAGTCGTCTCAGGCGCCGACGAATCTGCGTCCTCCGCCCGAAGAGGGGCGGAAAGGGCGAGCAGGCCGAGGAGGATTCCGAAAAACCAGCGTTTCACGTTCAGTGCGCAAGATTTAAGGCACAAACGGATTGCTGCAAGCATCACAGGCCATCGTTTCGTTATAAATCGACCCGCGCTTTCCAGAAAATCCCTTTGCGTGGTGCGCGCCCCAGAGCCTACACACCACGTGCCCATGGAGAAAGTTTCCTATCAAGGCCACACCCTCACCCGCTGGCGGGTCGGTTCATCAAGCTTCCTCGCCCTGCCCGAATGCGGGGCGCGGCTGATGAACTGGAATGTGACGCTCGGCGACGGCTCGGTGCGCGACGTCCTCTACTGGCCCGAGAAGTCCCCTGAGGGCGAATTCCACAAGATTCGCGGCGGCAACCCGATTCTCTTTCCCTTCAACGCCCGCACGTTCGACGCGGGCGAGATCCACTTTTGGCGCGACCCGGACGGCGTGCGCCGGCCGATGCCGATGCACGGGCTGACCCGCCAGGGCGACTTCGAGGTCGTCCGGCTCGACGAGCGCGGATTCGCGGCGGTCTTCAAGCCCGGTGCCGAGGCCAAGGCGTCATACCCGTTTGAATACGAGTTCACCGTCCTCTACCGGTTCCTGCCGCTCGGGCTCTCCTGCGAGTTTGTGCTGACCAATCACGACACGCGCCCCATCCCGTGGTCGGCCGGTCATCATTTTTACTTCACCGTTCCGTGGACCGAGGGGCACTCCCGCGCCGACTACGCAATTCGCATCCCGGCGACCCGCACACTCCGGCAGGATGCGAACGGGCGCCTGGTCCCCGGCCCCACCCTGCGACTGGAGGAGCCGCTCAACAGCCCTGCCCTGGTCGACACCTTCCACCTCGGGCTCAAGCACAACGCGGCCGTCTTCGGTCCGGTCGGCGCGCCGGGCGAAGTCTCCGTGCGCATCGGCTCGGCCCGCGTGCCGGCGCCCGAAGCGACCTTTGTCACGTGGACCCTGGCGGAGGACTCGCCTTTCTACTGCGTCGAGCCCTGGATGGGCCCGGCCAACGCCGTGGAGAACAAGCTCGGTTTGCAATGGGTTCCGCCCGGCCAGTCCCAAAGCTTCATCGTCGACATCGCCATCAAATGACCGTCTCAGCCTTCTCCGCCGTGCTGCTGCCCCCTGCCTTCATCGACGGCATTGGCGGGCCCGAGCTGATGATGATCATGATCCTCATCCTCGTGCTCTTCGGCGGCAAGAAGCTGCCGGAATTCGCCCGCGGATTCGGCAAGGCCATGGCGGAGATCAAAAAAGCCACCTCCGGGGTCGAGAACGAAATCCGCAAGGCCACCTCGTCGGTCGAGGACGAGATCAACAGCGCCATGGTGCCGCCCTCCCAGCCCTACGCGCACCCGAGTCCGCCGCCCACGCTGCCCGCGCCCGCGACCGAACCGGCAACCGAAGCCCCACCGGCCACGCTCGACGACACCGCGCCCCCTGGCGAGGCCGCCCCCGCCGATTCTCCGTCCAAGCCGCCGGAGCAGAAGAAGCCGGGATCCGACATTCATCCCATCGCCTGAGACGGAATCAAACCGTTTGACCACCGATGATCTGCGGTTTCCTCCTGGCATGAGTTCGACTGAGGTCCTTCCTCTCATGGGCCCCGATCCACATCCAATCCCGATCACCGGGGAACTCGATCTTCACACGTTCCGTCCGCAGGATCTCGGATCGCTCATCCCGGCGTACCTGGATGAATGCCGGAACCGGAATCTGCTCACCGTCCGCATCATTCACGGCAAGGGCACCGGAACCCTCCGCACCACCACACACGCCCTGCTGGATCGCGCGCCCCAGGTCCTGAGCTACCGGCTCGGCGACGAAACCTCCGGGAGTTGGGGCGCCACCCTGGTCACCCTTCGGCCCTGATCATGACAATGATGCGCATGCGATCGTTCACTGCCCTGCTCCTTCTCGCCGTCGCTCTCGCAATCCTGGGTTCGCGGGCCGGCGCCCAGGATCCGCTGCTGCTGGTCTCACTCGACGGGTTCCGCTGGGATTACTGTGATCGCTTCCCCGCGGAGACGCCCCATCTCCGGCGATTGCGGAGCGAAGGGGTTTCGGCCCGCGGCCTGATCCCGCCTTTTCCTTCCAACACCTTTCCGGGGCACTACACGCTGGTCACCGGTCTGGTCCCGACGAGCCACGGCATGCTGAACAACAACATGTACGATGCGGAACTCGGGATCGCGTTTCGCTACAACCAGCAGGTATTCAACGCCGACGGTCGGTGGTGGGGCGGAGAACCCCTCTGGAACACCGCGACCCGCCAGGGTCTGGTCAGCGCCTGCTACTTCTGGCCCGGCTCCGAGGCCCCCGTGGGCGGCCTTCGACCGGCCCTCTACAAGACGTTCAACAACACGACGTCCTTCGACACCCGCCTCGCTGAGCTCGCCGGCTGGCTCGATCTGCCCGCGGAAAAACGGCCGGCGGTGATCACGTTCTACCTCGAGGAAGCCAATTCCGTCGGCCATCGCCACGGCCCCGATTCGCCGGAAATTCGCGCCACCGTGAAACTGATCGACGAACGGATCGGCATCCTGCGGGAGCGGCTCGAGCGGGAAGGCCGTCGGCTTAACCTCGTCATCGTCTCCGACCACGGCATGACGCCGGTGGACATGGATCGCGTGCTCGCACTCGACCGTTACCTCGATCTTTCCGGCGTGCAGGTTGACTTTGAAGGCTCCGTGGTCGGCCTGCGCCCGCTCGACGGCAATGTTGACCGGATGATGACCGCCCTCGCGGCCCTCCCGCCGGAACGGGCCCGCGCCTATACGGCGGCCACGCTGCCCGCCCGGCTGAAGATCGACGCCGCGAATCCACGCGTGCCCCCGGTCTGGATCATTCCCGCCGAGGGGTGGCGCCTCTACCGCCAGAGTGCGATCGATCGCGCGCCGCAGCTGCCTCCGGTCAACGGCGACCACGGGTTCGATCCGGACTTCGTTTCCATGCAGGGCGTCCTCATCGCGCACGGCCCGGCGTTTCGAACCGGCGGCGCGATCATCGATCCCGTCGAAAGCATCCACGTCTACAACCTGCTCTGCGCCGCCCTCGGCCTGCAGCCGGCAAAAAATGACGGCGACGACCGGCTGCTCGGGCTGATGCTGGCCCGGTAGCCGGTCGCTGGGATCTCAAATTCCCAATCCGCTGGCACGAAGCGACTGAGCCTCCGCACCGGCGCCAAATCGATTTCTGCAACTTTACGCCGGGCTGGTGGGTGATGAGGTCAACATGAACTCCTCCCTCCTCTCCCACAAGGTCAACGCCTTCCTCCTCAGCATCGCGGTCGCCGCCGTGCTCCCGCTCGCCCTCGGCTACGGACTCTTTGCCCTCTATGTCGCGGCCACCGCGCTCGTCCTCGCGACGGCCATCAACGACTACGCCGGCCGCCGGTCCGGTTACGCGCTGACGCTCGCATCGCGCCGCACCGCCACCTTGCCCCTGGCCGCCTGATCCTCCACGCTCACCCTCACCGGCCAACCTCATCCCACGCCGGTCCCGCCGCACCCGCGACCGATTCACTTCCTCCTCACGCATCATGAATGCCATGCACGAAATCGACTACAAGATCCACGGCGACGACATGCAGTTCGTCGAAATCGAGCTCGATCCGGGCGAGGCCACCGTGGCCGAGGCCGGCGGCATGATGTACATGGAAGACGGCGTCGCCATGGAGACGATCTTTGGCGACGGCTCGCAGAAGGGCTCCGGCTTTGTCGGCGCCCTGCTCGGGGCGGGCAAGCGCCTCCTCACGGGCGAGTCGCTCTTCATGACGGTTTTCCAGAACCAGGGCGGCGGCAAACGCAAGGTCGCCTTCGGCGCCCCGTACCCGGGCAAGATCGTCCCGATGTCGCTGCGCGAACTCGGCGGCGAACTGATCGCCCAGAAGGACTCGTTCCTCTGTGCCGCCAAGGGCGTCACCATCGGCATCGCCTTTCAGCGCCGGCTCGGCGCCGGCCTCTTCGGTGGAGAAGGCTTCATCATGCAGCGCCTCCAGGGCGATGGCTGGGCCTTCGTGCATGCCGGCGGAACCCTCTACGAGCGCATCCTCGCTCCGGGTGAAACGCTCCGCGTGGACACCGGCTGCATCGTGGCCTTCCAACCGAGCGTCGACTACGACATCCAGCTCGTCGGCGGCGTCAAAACCGCCCTCTTCGGCGGCGAGGGTCTGTTCTTCGCCACCCTGCGCGGACCCGGTCGCGTGTGGCTGCAGTCGCTGCCCTTCTCGCGCCTGGCCGGCCGCATTGTGGCCGCCGCGCCGCAGACGGGCCGCGGAGGTCGGGGCGAAGGCTCCGTGCTCGGCGGCCTCGGCCGCATGATTGACGGCGACAATTCCTGATCGCACGGGATCCCGGTCGCCGCTCATCCTGCGGCCGGCCCGCTGGTCCTCAGCGCATTGTCAGCGTCACCGATTCCGGTGATGCTGGGGGCGTCATGATGAAGACCTCCCTCCCCTACGCGTTTGGAATGTCGCTCGGCGGCGCGTTGATCGTGCTGCTGTGCTACCTGCTTGGCTACCACAACGATGCCACGCGCATCCAGAGCGCCCAGACGATCAGCATGATCGCAGGCACCCTCGTGATGATCGTCACGCTGGTGCTGGGCATGCGGACGGCGCGCTCCGAATCCCCGACCCAGTCGCTCAGCTACGGGCGTGCCGTCGGAATCGGCACGCTGATCTGCACCTTCTCGGGGGTGATGAGCGCCGCCTTTACCTACACCTACGGGAAATTCATCAACCCGGAATTCCACCAGCTGATCTATGAGTTCCAGCTGGCAAAGATGTCCGAACAGATGACGGCCAGCCAGATCGACCAGGTGGCGCCCATGATGCGCATGACCACCGGTCCCGGCTTCACGGCAGGAGCGCAATTGCTGTTCAGTCCGGTTTTTGGAGCGATCGCCTCCGTCATCGTGGGCCTGTTCATGAAGCGAGCACCCAAGGACATCCCGCCTGCGGTGCCCCTGGCCTGAGCCGGAACGCCGGCCTCAGAGCACGCGCGACCCGACAAGCGGACGCACGGCGCGCTCGAGGCGGATACCCTCGGCACGCGGCGCGATCAGGCGGACATCGCCCGGCCGGAACTCCTGACCGATCTTGAACTGGAGGGTGTTGATTCCCTCCATTTTCTCAAACCGGGCGCGCACCGCTTCGGGCATGGCCTTGCGCTCCTCGTCCGTGTTGACCGGTCCGTTGAACAGGACTGCGCCCGCCGGGTCCTTGGCCACGAGTTCCTTCTTTCCGTCGGTCACCTTGAGTTCGAGCGAGCCCATCTCGTCGCTGAAGACCAGGTTGCTCCGCCCCACATCGACCATGCGCGCAATCGGAGCGGCGTGCGTGCTGAATGCGATCCCAGGACTGGCCAGCGACAGCGTGCGGTTCACTTCCTCGCCAGCCATCGCTCCGGGCAGGCGGCCCACCTGCACGGATCCCTGACTGAAGGTGGCGCCGGAGGCCGGCACAAAGTGCTGCCAGACATCGCCGCCGGCGCCCGACCACGACGCCATCCGGGGCGCGAGACGCTGGGCCAGCTTGACCTTGACCGTCTCCTGCTTGCCCGCGCGCACATACGTGAGCGTGACCTCATCGCCCTCCTTGTAGGAGCGAATGAGCACGCCGAGCTGCTCGATGTTGACGAGGATCTGATCGTTGAGCTTCAGCAGAATGTCGTGGCGCTTGAGCAGCCCGGTCGCCGGGCTCTCCCCCACCACATCCGTGACGATCAGGCCCACCTCCCGCTGCAGGCCCAGCTGCTCGGTCAGCGTCGGGTCAACCCGGGCCGTGGATACGCCGAGGAAGGTCGTCGGCTCGGCGGGCAGCGCCGGCCCGCCGATGCCGATGGCGGGCCCCGCGCGGTTGACGATCATGTGCTGGCCGGCCGCAGGTGCCGCGGCGATGGAATGAACCGTCTGGGCGGAAACCGCCGTCGCCAGCGAGGCGAGGCCAAGTGCGGACATCAGGAAACGCAGGGTCGATTTTTTCATGGAATTTGGGTGAAGGAGAGAGGAAGAACGCAGCGCAAAGCCATCAGTTGACCCGGATCGGGACGACCCTGACTTCCTCCTGCGGCACGCTCCAGCGCAGCGAGGCGTTGGATGCGGGGTCGCGCCAGGTAATGGTATCAACGTAGCGACTACGCAGTTGGCGGCCGGAGGTGCCGTCGGCGAGGATCACCATGCCCTCGTCGTCGGCCGAGTAGATGGTGCGCTCCGCGGCAACGGGAGTGTAACCGGGGACAGCCGCCGGGCTGGTCGCGACGCTTACGCTCACCGGCGCCGGGACGGCCAGCGGGGGCTGGTTGACGGTGATCAGCGCCATCAGCGTGACAAGCGCGGCGGCCACGCCCCAATTGGCCCATTTCCAGGAGGTCCACGAGGTGGCGCTGCGTCGGTGGGACGCGGGCAGCGACCGGGCAAGGCCGGCGGCGATGCCGGCCTCCAGGCGCGGACTGGCCCGGCGGGGACGGAGCGACTGCAGTTCGCGCTCAAGGTCGGTCAGATCATCAGTCATGGCAGGCAGCGGGTGAAAGGTCGTGGCGAAGCGACTCCAGCGCGTAGCGGTAGCGCGAGGCCGCGGTGTGAGGGGAGATCGCAAGCTGGTGTCCGATCTGTTCGAAGGTGAGTTCGCCCCAGATCTTGAGGGCCACCACGTCGCGCTGGGGCTCGGGCAGGCGCCGCAGGGCGGCCTCGAGCACCTGCGTGCGATCGTCGTTCCCGGGCGCGGGCTCAAACCAGCGTTCCGTCTCGGCCGCGCCGGCGAATTGCTCGCGCTGGTCGCGCCGGCGCTCGCTGCGGGCCCGATCCAGCGCAGCGCGGCGGATCGACGTGAGCAGGAGGGCGATCGGTTCGCCCCCCAGGCTTCGCTGCCGGCGCCAGTAGCGGATGAACGCATCCTGGACGACATCCTCCGCATCGGCCGCCGAGCGCGTCCATTGGCGGGCACAGAGCAGGAGTTTCGGGCCATGGGTATGAAACCAGTTTCTCCAGTCCTCGGGTGGATTTTCAGCAGCCTCCATGGATCGGTCGACAGGCACGTGATATCAGGAAAGCGCCGCTCGCCTCATCCTTTGTCTATTCTCCGAGAAAAAAGTGCCGCTTCATCCAATCCGGGCACAAAAAAGCGGCCCGGATTGCTCCGAGCCGCAGGTTATTGATAAACGCAACTGCAGGTCGCTTAGCGGGACAGGGCCCGCTTGGCGGTCAGACGATAATCAACGATTCCGATGGCAACCGTCGCGACAACCGCGACGTAGGCCAGGAGGGAATCAGCGTTGATTGGCTCGCGGACGCCAGACAGGAGCCAGGCGAGGGCGACGACAGTGCCACCGAGCAGCGCGTAGTTCAGACGTTCGTTTTTCATGTTAGTTTTCTTATTCAGGTTAATCCGCCCACCGAGGTGTGCGGGGATACGTGTATCATACGGTACATCTGGAATAGTTAAAATATTCTGATACTATCGTAGTCATAGGTAGAAACTATGGAGCTACACCAACTACGCTACTTCATCGCGGTGGCCGAGACCGGGAATTTCACCCGTGCAGCCGAGCGGAGCTTTGTCGCTCAACCTTCTCTCAGTCAGCAAATTATAAAGCTAGAAGGCGAGCTTGGACACAAGCTGTTCCACCGTCTGGGACGCAAGGCTGTCCTCACGGAAGCGGGGGCGGTTTTCCTCGAACGGGCCCGCCGGATCCTCTTCGAAGTCGAGGATGCTGCCAAGGAATTGCGTGACGACCCGACCTTGGAGCGCACGATTGTGGTGGGCGCCATCCCCACCCTCGCCCCGTTTCTGCTGCCCCAGCTCCTCGACCGGGCCAAGACGGCCTTTCCGTTTCTGATTGTTCATAGCTACGAGGCGTTCCGGGCGGACATCGTTGCGGCCGTGGTCGCGGGCGAGCTCGACCTCGCGCTCACCTCGCTGCCGATCGAGGACCATCGTCTCTCGGTCGAGCCGCTGTTCACCGAGCCCTTGCTCCTGGTCGTGGGACGCTCGCATCGCCTCGCCCAGCAGGAAACCGTCACCGCCTCCGATCTCGCCCCGGAAACGTTCGTCCTGCTGGGCAACTCCAGCAGCCTGACCGCCCAGATCCAGCGCTTCTGCGGTGACCATGATTTTCAGCCCAAGATCGGCTATCGCTGCGCCCAGATCTCGACCGTCAAATCCCTCGTGGGGCTGGGCTTCGGCATCTCCATCCTCCCCCAGGTCGCGCGTCACGGCGACGACCGCAGGACTCTGGTCTACCGCGAGTTGAGCGGTCGCGCCCCGGTGCGCGAAGTCGCGGTCGTCCGGCACCTGCAGCGCTACCAAAGTCGCGGGGCGGAGCAATTTCTTCGCCTCGTGCGTGAACTGACCCCGCCTCCCACCGGTCCAGCCAAACCTTAAATCCGTCCGCGCACGCTTCCGCATTTGCGCATCGCCGGAACAAGCCCTTCCCTCAACCCGTGTCGTCTTCCTCGCCCCAGCCTGCGTTCAACGAACGCACCCTCCTGTACACCCTCGCGGCGATTCAGTTCACGCACATCATGGACTTCATGATCATGATGCCGCTGGGCGCCAGCCTCATGCGCGTGTTCTCGATCGACCCCGGACAGTTCAGCCGTCTGGTGGCCTCGTATGGGTTGTCTGCGGCGGGCACCGGATTTCTCGCCGGTTTCGTGCTCGATCGCTTCGACCGCCGGCCCGTCCTGCTGGTGCTCTACGCGGGGTTCACCCTTGCCACGCTTGCCTGCGCCCTGGCCCCCACCTACGAACTGCTCATGGCGGCACGCATCGCCGCCGGCGCCTGTGGCGGTGTGGCGGGCTCCGTCGTCGGCGCGATGATTGGCGATGCCATCCCCCCCGAAAGGCGCGGCCGGGCCACCGCCACCGTGATGGCGGCCTTCCCGCTTGCCTCGGTGCTCGGCGTCCCTGCCGGCCTCTTTCTCGCCAGCTGGTTCGAGTGGCATGCCCCGTTCTTCCTGCTCGCCGCGGTCAGCGCGATCGTGCTCGCCGTGGCCATCCGCACCCTGCCCCACGTGCCCAGCCACAAGTCGGAGGCGCATCCCGTCCGGCAGATGATCGACATCCTCACGCACGGCATCCACCTGCGCGCCTTCCTGCTCAGCGCCGTGCTCGTCTTCGCCGGCGCCTGCGTGATTCCTTTCATGGCGCCCTCCATGGTCGCCAACGTGGGCCTGACCGAAGCCCAGCTGCCTTGGATCTATTTCTTCGGCGGCGTCTGCACCTTCTTCACCATGCCCTGGTTCGGCCGCATGGCCGATCGCTACGACAAGCTCCACATTCTGGCGTGGATGTCGCTGGTGGCGATCGCCACGGTCCTGGTCGTCACCCGCCTCGGCCCCGGGCCCCTGTGGATCACGCTGGTGGTCGCGAGCATTTTCTTCGTCACGATGTCGGGCCGCTTCGCACCGGCGATGGCGATGGTTGCGAACGCCGTCGAGGCCCGGTACCGCGGCGGGTTCATGAGCGTGAACTCCGCCATCCAGCAGGCGGCGAGTGGTCTGGCCAATCTTGTGGCCGGGCTGCTCGTCACGCGCGGTGCAGCCGGCCAGCTGATCGGGTACCCGCGCGTCGGCCTGCTCGCCTGTGGCGCCTTCACGCTTACCGTGATCCTCGCGGCCTGGCTGCGCTCGGCCGCTCCGCATGCCGCAAAGACGCCGGCGCGGGTCACGCCCGCGCTCTGACATCCGGGCCTAACGACCGCCTCCTCATCGTCGGTTCGGAAAATCGGTCTCGTTCTTCGTTCTCTTACTCGTTCTCGGTTCGGAGGAGAACGGGAACGACTACGAGAAGGAGAACGATGCGGAGAGAAAACCCGGCCATAAATCCGGCCCACCTTTGCATTTGCCCGCCCGGCGGTTCAGCGTTAGATTCCCTGAACTATGATCGACCTCATCAAAAAGACTCTCCTCGCTGGCGTCGGAGCTGCCATGGTCACCAAGGACAAGGCGGAGCAAGCGCTGCAGGACTACGTGAAGCAGGGTAAGGTCAGCGCTGCCGACGCACGGGCGATGGCCGAGCGCATTGCCGAGCAGGGGCGCAAGGAATTCGACGAGATGTCGGACCAGTTGAGTGACCGGATCCGTGAATACACCACGCGCGCCGATGCGGCGACGATGACGCGGCTGGCCGCCCTCGAGCAGCGGGTGCAGGCGCTCGAGTCCCGGGCGGGAGGCGCGAATCCGCCATCCGGCCAGTCGTGAAGGGTTTCGACCTGCTGAAGCACGCGGTTCGCGCGAAGGAGATCTTCGGCGTCCTCGCGCGCCACGGCTTTGCCGACCTGCTGGACCAGATCGATGTCCCATCGGGCTTCTGGCAACGCCTCGTGCCCAGCCCGGCCGAACATCGGAGCACCGGTGAGCGCATCCGGCTGGCGCTGGAAGAGCTCGGGCCAACCTTCGTCAAGCTCGGCCAGCTCATGTCGATGCGGCCGGAGACCGTTCCGGCCCCGCTCATCATTGAGCTGCGCAAGCTGCAGAACCACGTCCCGGCACTGCCCTTCGCCGAAATTGATGCCGTGCTGCGCGCGGAGCTCGATGCCGATCCCGCGACCGTGTTTTGCGAATTTGACCCGACGCCGATCGCCGCGGGTTCGCTGGCCCAGGTCTATCGCGCCCGCCTGCGGGAGGGCGGCGCCGCCGTGGCGGTGAAGGTCCAGCGTCCGAACATCGTGCGCAATGTGCACACCGACCTCGAGTTGGCGGCCTGGCTCGCCGGCCAGCTGCACACGCGGGTTGCCGCGCTCCAGCCCTTCGACCTGCCGGCCGTCGTGGCCGAGGTGCGCGCCGGCGTGCTGCGGGAACTCGACTTCCTCAACGAGGCCCGGAATCAGCAGTACTTCAACACGCTCAATCCGTCGCCCGAGCAGGTCTTCGCACCCCGCGTGTTCAACGCCCTGACGACCGAGCGGCTGCTGGTGATGGACTTCGTCACCGGGACCACGGTGGGCAACGGTGGCCATCCCGACGTGGATCCGCGCATGCTTGCCGCCCACGGCGCCAAGTCGCTGGTGCATCAGGTGCTGGTCGCGGGCTTCTTTCACGCAGATCCCCACGCGGGCAATGTGCTGGCGACCCCGGACGGGCGGCTATGCCTGATTGACTGGGGTCTCGCCGGTCACCTCACACGCCGCCTGCGGCATGCACTCGCGGATTTCTGGCAGGCGGCCGTCGAACAGGACGCGGAGCGCATCGTCGAAATCGCCACCGCCCTGGCTCCACCCGATGCGCTGATCGATGCCCGGGTGATGGAAAAAGAAGTCACGCTCGCGCTGCGCGAGGACCTGAACTTCGCGATCGGACGCCAGGAACTGGGCCGGGCGATGCTCCGGCTGCTCTTCATTTTCGGGCGCCACGGGATCCCGCTTTCCAGCGACTACTCCCTCATGGCAAAGGCCGTGCTTTCCATCGAGGAGGTCGGGCGCGCGCTCGATCCGGAGTTCGATCTGCGCACGCACGCCGGCCCGATTCTCGTCGCCGTGCAAAAGGAGCGGGCCGGACCGCGGGCCATGGGACGCCGGCTTCGCGACCTGACGCGTTCAGCACTCTCGGGCCTGCAAGAACTGCCCGGCGAACTCCAGCGCCTCGTGCGGCGGCTCGGCCACGACGACCTCACGATCAATTTTCAGCATCGCGGGCTCGAGGAAATCGACAATGCCCTCAAGACCTCCGCCAACCGCATCGCGCTCGGGGTGATCATTGGGTCCCTGATCATAGGATCCTCCCTGATCGTCACGACCCGGATCCCGCCGTTTCTTTTCGGCTATCCCGCGTTGGGCATCATTGGCTATGTCCTGTCCGCCCTGCTCGGCCTTTACGTGATCTGGGACATCATCCGCCACGGCCGGCACCGCTGAAGGACGGATCTGGCATTTGCCCGCGAATTCACGCGAATAAAGCCGAATTGAGTCACCACAGAACCCACCGAACACACGGAAACGGGATCGAAATCAGAAGCTCTGTGTTTCCGCGTGTTCGGTGGGTTCTGTGGTGACTATTCCTCATTCGTGTCGATTCGCGTGATTCGCGGGCAGTCCAGTCATCCGCTGAATTCAGATCTCATCAGGGCATCTGCGCCCGCTTGAGTTCGCTCACGGCGTCGGAGCGGGCGCGCTCATACTTGGCCTTGATCGAGTCAAAGGTGCCCGGCGACGCGGACTGGAGCTCGTTCAGAAGCTGCTCGCACGTCTTCACCTTGGCTTCGAAGGCCCGGTAGCGGGAGCGCTGCGCCTCCGGCAGCGCCTGCTTGGAGGCCTCACCGCTGGCGCGGATCGCATCCAGTTCCTTGGTCGCTGCTTCCACATAGCTCGCCACCGCAAGGGCGTACGGATCGGCTGGCGTGGAAGCGGCCGTTACGCGCGTGCCCGTAAACGAAAAGGAAGCCACCAGCAGCAGCCCGGCGAGAGTGGATCGAAGGGTGTTCATCTTCCGTATAGACGCGCCCCTCCAGAAAAGTTCCCGCCGGGGCCCTTTTTCCTAATCCAGTTGCGACGTGGAGCTGCGCCGATACAGAGAAAACCATGCCAGAATCGGTTACGCTCACGTCTCCAGCCCTTGTCACGCCCGGATCACCCCCGGCGCGACCGGAGTTGCTCGCGCCCGCCGGCGACTGGGAGTGCGCGCGGGCGGCCGTCGAAAACGGGGCAGATGCGATCTACTTCGGTCTCGAGCGCTTCAATGCCCGCATGCGGGCCAAGAACTTCACCCAGGCCGACCTGCCCGCCTTGATGGCGTTTCTGCACAAGCGCGGCGTCCGCGGCTACGTGACGTTCAACACCCTCGTGTTCACGCCGGAATTGGCCGACGCGGCGGACTACCTGCGCACCATCATCGCCTCGGGCGTGGATGCGGCGATCGTGCAGGATGTGGGCATCTGCCGGCTCATTCGCGAACTCTCGCCCGATTTTCCGATTCACGGCTCGACGCAGATGACCGTGACCAGTGCGGCGGGAGTGAATTTTGCGCGCGATCTGGGGGCCGAGCTGGTCGTGCTGGCGCGAGAGAACTCGATCAAGGAAATCGAGTCCATCCAAGCCGCCCAGCGCGCCACCGGTCTGCCTCCGCTGCCGCTGGAAGTCTTCGTGCACGGCGCCCTGTGCGTCGCCTACTCCGGGCAGTGCCTGACCAGTGAATCGCTCGGCGGCCGCTCCGCCAATCGCGGCGAGTGCGCGCAGGCGTGCCGTCTGCCGTACGAATTGATCTCGGACGGCGTCCCGGTCGACCTGGGCGACCGCAAGTACCTGCTCAGCCCGCAGGATCTTTCGGGCCTCGATGTCCTGCCCGACCTCGTCCGCGCAGGCGTGGCGTCCCTCAAGATCGAGGGACGTTTGAAGAGCCCGGAGTACGTTGCGTCGATCACCCGCGTTTACCGGCAGGCCCTCGACAAGATCATGGCCGAACTGGGCGATCCCGCCGCGCCCCAGCCCGCCCCTTCCCCCGCAGCGGCGAAGTCGCACGCCCCGAGCGCGCGCTACGAGGTGGAGATGTCGTTTTCCCGCGGCCTGTACACCGGCTGGTTCAAGGGCATCAACAATCAGGAACTCGCCCACGGCCGCTTCGGCACCAAGCGCGGCGTCTTCCTGGGCGAAGTCACGCGCGTGACCGGCGACCGCGTCCATGTGAAGCTCCTTGCTCCGCTCAAGCCGGGTGACGGCGTGGTCTTTGACGCCGGACGCCCCGAGGCGGGCGAGGAAGGCGGGCGCGTCTACCAGGTCGAGCCGCATGGCAGCGACACGGCAATCGGCTTCGGTCACAATGACCTCGACCTGCGGCGGGTGCAGCCGGGCCAGCGCTTGTGGAAAACCAACGACCCGGCCCTCGATCGCGAGGTCAGAACGACATTTGAAGGCGACAAGGTGCGTTTCCAACGTCCGCTCGATCTTGAGGTCCATGGCCGGGCGGGCGCGCCCCTCACCCTCATCGCCAATGACGGCCAGGGCCATGTGGTGAAGCTCGAGTCCGCCGTCCCACTTGCGGTGGCGGAAACCCAACCGCTCACGCCCGAGCGCCTGCGCGAACAACTCGGTCGCCTCGGCGGAACCCCGTTCCGGCTTGGTACCCTCGATTTCCAATTGGAGGGCGGCGTGCTTCTGCCGATCAGCGAACTCAACCGCCTTCGACGCGAAGCCGTAGCCGCGCTGGAACAGCTTCGGGCCCAACCCAAGCGGTGGACGCTGAAGGAATGGCGAAAGCCGGACTTCGGTGTGCGGAATGAAAAGTCATCGCCCGAGCGCACGGCAGAGATCATTGCGGTGATCCGCGAGCCCAACCAATTGGACGCGGCCTGGGCCGCCGGGGTGCGCACCCTCTACGCCGAGTTTGAAGACCCCAAGCGCTACCGTGACGCCGTCACCCGCTTCCGCGAACTGCAGACGTCTGAGTCCTCCACTCCGCAATCATCCAGCATCTGGGTCGCGCCGCCGCGCATCTTCAAACCAGGCGAGGAATGGATCCTCAAACAGGTACGCTCCTGCGAGGCGGATGGGTATCTGGTTCGCAATGCCGAGCACCTCGCCTTCTTCGCCCAGGACCGGCGGCGCGGCGATTTCTCGCTCAACGTAGCCAATCCGCTGACCGCGCAGCACTACCTTGAGCGGCACGGCCTCGAACGGGTGACCGCCAGCTACGACCTCAACGTCGCCCAGCTCGAATCTCTCCTCGGCGCCGTTCCGGCCACCTGGTTCGACCTGACGATTCACCAGCACATGCCGATGTTTCACATGGAGCACTGTGTGTTCTGCGCCTTTCTCTCGTCCGGCAAGGATTACCATGACTGCGGCCGGCCCTGCGACAAACACCGCGTGGCGCTGCGTGACCGCGTGGGGGCCGAGCTGCCGCTCAAGGCGGACGCCGGCTGCCGCAACACCGTGTTCAACAATCGCGCCCAGACCGGAGCCGAGTACGTGGAGCGCTTTGTCGCCCTTGGCGCGCGCAGCTTCCGCGTGGAATTTGTCAACGAAAGCCCCGATGAGGTCACTCGCACCCTCGACCGCTACCAGCGACTCCTGCGGGGCGAAATCTCGGGTGCGGAGCTCTGGCGCGAACTCAAGCTGATCAACCAGCTCGGCGTCACCCGGGGCCAGATGGAGACCGCCCCGCGCGTGCTCTTCCGGAAAACCTGAGCCGCCAATAAAAGCCAAGGCCGGGCCACCCAAGGGCGACCCGGCCAGGTCCAGCTTCAACTAACAATCCCGGAGGCTATGCCTTCGGGAATTGAACTACAGAATCACCAAAGAACGGTCGCTTGTGGCGACGAGGGGATTGACCACGACTCGGAGGGAAAGGTTCCATCAAACGGTCAATTCCGGTGTCGCCAGCGTCGTCCAAAAGGGTCTTTCATGGCCGCCACGCCATCCCCCTATGTCGAGCCTCCCCAGCTTAACCAATACCACCGAACCCGTCCGCCCGCCCTCGACGGGCGGCAAACAGCCCGACCTTGAAATCAAGGACGCCGCTCTGATTTTCAGTTCGGTTTGGGAGCAGCTCGAGACCGAGTTCGGGCGGGAGAACCTCCGTTTCCCCAAGGAGTTCATCCTGCTGGGAGGCGCGCCGGGCGCCGGCAAAGGCACCAACACGGAGTTTATTCTCAAGGCCCGCGGACTCACCTGCCCGCCCATCGTGATCAGCGCGCTGCTGGATACGCCCGAGGCCAAGCGCATCAAGGACGCGGGCAGCATGGTCGGCGACCGCGAGGTCATCAGCATTCTGCTCAAGGAACTGCTCCGTCGGGATTACCGCGACGGCTGCATTCTCGACGGATTTCCCCGGACCAAGGTTCAGGTCGAATGCCTCAAGCTGCTGGTCAGCAAGATGCAGGCGCTCCGGACCGAATTTCACGACACGCCGATCGGCATCCATTTCCGCCAGCCGACCGTGCACATCATGGTGCTGTTCGTCGACGAACGCACTTCGGTCGAACGTCAGCTCAAGCGCGGCCTCGACATCAAGGCCTACAACGAGGAGGTCCGTCGCACCGGCTTGGGTGAACTCCAGGAGGAACGCCCGACCGACTACGATCAGGGACTGGCCCAGCGCCGCTACCGCGTCTTCAAGGAACAGACATGGGATGCGCTGCAGTCGCTGAAGGAGAAATTCCACTATCACTTCGTCAACGCCCAGGGCCCGATTGCCGAGGTCGAGCAGAACATCCTGCGCGAGCTTCAGTACCAGAGCACGCTGGAGCTCGACCCGCGCACCCATGACCGGCTGCGCGTGATCCCGGTGGCCAGCGAGATCATTATCCACGCGCGTCAGGAGATGGTGAAGCGCCTCGACAGCTACGAGGTCGAACATCGTGACCTTTTTGCCAAGGTCGTCGCCTTCGTTCACTCCAAGATCATGCCGATCGTGCTGCGCCACGCGATTACCGGCGTGGCCCTCGTCAACACCGAGGATGCGGTGCTGGAGGATCCGCTCGCGCTGGCCATGCTCATCGACATCTTTTCAGAGCGAGGCTACCACGCCGCCGTGGACCTGCACCGCATCGAGGTCCCGGAGCACGTGAACCTCGCGACCGGCCAGATCAGCTGCCGGATCAAGAAGGTTTACCGCATCCAGATCCGCTTCCGCGGATCGGAGATCAGACGCGGGTAGACCGGCTCCAAGCACATCGCCCCGAATCCAGGACACGGCACGATGTGCGCCCAAGGCAAAGTCCCTGCAGAGGCCACCCCAGGTCAAACCCCTCACTTTCCTCAGATCGACGCCGTCAAAGGGGTAGCGATCATCCTCGTGGTGATTTACCATGCAGGTGGGGTCATGAATTGGCCGAATATCCTGCACGGGGAAGTGGGCGTGGATTTGTTTCTGTTGGTGAGCGGTGTTCTCCTGTCGCTGAACTCAGCCGGCCTTACCCGACGCCAATTCATCACACGGCGCCTGTTTCGGATTTACCCTGCCTACTGGATCACCCTCGCCCTTTTTGTCTGGGGTGGTGGAGCGCTCCTGCGCGAGCAGTACCAGGCGGCCGACCTCTCCGTGCAACTCATCGGGCTACATGCCACATGGAAGGGCGCGTATCACTCGCCAATCAATGACTCCTTCTGGTACATCTCAACGATCCTCGCTCTCTACGCGACCTTCCTGATTATCCGCAAGCGCACCGGTGATGCGCTCTTCCTGTTTGGACTCGGCGGACTGTCGACCGCGCTTGCACTCGTGCCTGCGCCCGGCTTCGGGCATCTGGCACCGCGGCTTCCGCTCTTCTTTGTAGGTATCGCGATCGGACACTACTTGAAGCATGGAACGCTTCTTTTCCGCACTGGATGGCTCTTTGCAGTCGGAATGGTGACTGCGGCCATCATTGGATGGGCGCGCGGATTGGAATTCAAATACCTCGTCTCCGGAGCTGGGATCGCCGGAGGAACTTGGTGGCTTCACGGCGCACTAGAACGGAGCCCGGTCAAATTCATCGTTTCGTCTCCACTTGAGTGGCTGGGACGCCACTCATACGGTCTTTTTTTGGTCCATCAACCCCTGATGCGTGACTACAACCTGTGGTGGCATCGTGAAATCCTCGGAGTGTCGCCGACACCCATCACCCTCGGGATCGGCATTATCCTGAGCCTGACCTTGTCGGCGCTTCTCGCCGTCGTAATTGAGCACGCGGCCACGATTTTCACCCCCGGACACAAAGCGCCACGTGACCAGCCCTCATGGGCAACATCTTGCAGGCTAGCCGTGCTTCCCGCCACCATCTTGACCGGCGTATTCGCCGCGCCTGCAATCGGAGAATATCTTCATCCGGTGATCCAAGCGGTTCAGTTGCGCAATGCACCACGCCCGCCACCACAGTCCAGCTATGATGGCTGGCCGGGGCCACAGGTCTTACGGATCGAACTTCCGCTGACCCCCGGATCGACCATTTTTCCCGTCATTGTGACGGGGGCCGCTGGCCGTGCCGACCTGCTCGGCCTTCGTCGGATTAGTGAGCAACAGATTGAGTTCGTCATCGATCACTGGGGTCAGTTCTCGTGGACTTCAGGTGCAATCACCATCGAACCGAAAAGGGAGCATACCGTAGTCATCTCAATGGGTTCGTTGCTTCCACCGGCTGGTTCGACTGTGTACGCAGCCAATCCCAAGCTCGAAGCGTGGAGACGAAGACTGTTTGTGTCAGTGGACGGCATGTTCGCTTTCGATCGCGGAATGGACTTTCACCCGGCAGGGCGAAACGAAGCTTGGATCGGATTCAACGGCTACGGCGGCTCCACTATCAGCGCACTCTACCCGAGACCCATTCCGACCCCGTTGCCGGCGGATCAATTGCCGTCGACCGATCCCTTCCTTCCCTGAAAACGACGTAAATTCAGATCCGACGCGGGTACGTCGAGGGAGATTTTCGAGTTTCGATTTTCGGACAGGCCGGGGTCAACGACCCCGGCTACATTTTTTTCCGAACGAACCTACTCGTATCGAAGTGCTTCGATCGGATCGAGGGAGGCGGCCTTGTAGGCCGGATAGAGACCGAAACCGATGCCGATCGCGCTGCACACAAGCAGGCCCGCGATTGCCCAGCCCCATGGGAAGATCATTTCCGCGTTGAAGAAGGTTGCGGCGACATTGCCGCCGACCACCCCGACCAGGATGCCGGCCAGCCCGCCCATCATGGACAGCAGCGTCGCCTCGATCAGGAACTGATTGAGAATGTTGCGCTTCTTGGCGCCGATGCTCTTGCGGATGCCGATCTCCTTGGTGCGCTCCGTCACGCTGACGAGCATGATGTTCATCACGCCCACGCCCGACGCGAGCAGCGCGATTGCGCTGATGACAAAGGCTCCGACCGCCACCACGCCGGCGATGTTATTGAAGGCCTCGATCAGCGACTCGTTGGAGAACACTTCAAAATCATTCTGATCCTCCGGTTCCAGCCCCCGCACGAGGCGCATGACGCCGATGGCACGCTCCTGCGTGCCGGGAAGCTCGACCTGGTTGACCGCCTGCACATTGATGCCCACCGAGCGCCGGGCCCGGCCGTAGACTTCCATGAACTGGGTGATCGGAATGACGACAAAGTTGTCCTGGCTCTGGCCGAAGGATGATCCCTTCGTCGCAAGCACACCGATCACCGTGTAACTCTGGCCATCCATGCGGATCAGCTTCCCCAGCGGATCCTCGTTCATGAAAAGGCGCTGCACGATGTCGTTGCCAATGACCGCGACAGCCCGGCCGAACTCAACGTCACCCGGTCCGATGTTGCGGCCGGCGGCGACTTCAAAATTGCGGCTGGAAAGGAAGTTCTCATCGGTGCCCGTCATCCGCACGTTCGGATTGGTGCGCCGATCCAGGTAGCTCACGCGAACGCCTCCGCGATTGAGCGAGAGGCTGACATCCGCATACTCGCTCATCAGCAGCTTGAACCGCGCCGCCTGATCGTAGTCGATGTTGCGCCGGTTGGCGAAGCGCTGGTTGGGATCGCTAAAGTTGATCGCGGGAAACTTCGTGAACTGAAAGCTGTTCGCCCCGAGCACATTGAGGCCGCTTTCAATCGAACCACGCAGGCCGCTGATCACGGTCATGACGCCAATGACGGAGAACACGCCGACGGCGATGCCCAGCATCGTCAGGGAGGAGCGCAGCTTGTTGGATTTGAGTGCGCCGAGCGCAAGGCCGAGCGTTTCTGCGAAATTCATGACCGATTATTCGTAACGCAAAGCGACCACGGGATCGAGTTTGCTGGCTTGGACGGCCGGGGCGAAACCGCTCACCACGCCGGTCAGCACGGAAATGACGAGGCCGGTCACGACCAGGCCGGTGGAGAAGACGAGCGGGAAGCTCGGCGCGACCGCGCCCACCACCGCTGAGAGGCCGGCCGCCACGGTCAGACCGGCGACACCGCCGACGAGGCAGATGCAAACCGCCTCGATGAGGAACTGCAGGAGAATGGTGCGGCGGCGGGCGCCCAGCGCCTTGCGCGTGCCGATCTCCTTCGTGCGCTCCTTCACGCTGACGTACGTGATGTTCATGATGCCGATCGCGCCGACAAAGAGCGCGAGGCCGGTGATGAACAGACCCGCGATCGCGATGCCGTTCTTGATCGGGTCGAGTTGCTCGCGAATCGCGCCCTGCTCGTTGATCTCAAAATCGTCTTTCTGCTCGGGTCCAAGCTGGCGCACCCGCCGCATCAGGCCGCGCAGTTCATCCTTCGCCTCGGCCATGCGGGTGACGTCGACCTGCACACGAATCTCGCTGTTGTTCGTCGTGGAGAAATAGCGGCGGAACGCATTCAGCGGGATCACCACCTGGGAATCCCAGCTGAAGAGACCGAGGAAACTGCCCTGACGGGCAACGACGCCGATCACCTCGAAGGTCTGGTTGCTCACGCGGATCGTCTTGCCGATGGGCGACTCGCCGGGAAACAGCGCGTCCGCCACGTCGAAGCCGATGACCACGACCGCCCGGCCTGACTCGGATTCGAATTCATTGAAGAAGCGGCCCTCTCGAATGTCAGTCCTCATGATCCGAGGCATGTCGGCGGTGCTGCCGACGGTGTAGATGTTGGACAGCTTGTACTCGCCGCGGAGAATCGTGCTGTTCCGCTCGGCCACGGGCATGGAGACGATCAGCGGGCTGTTGGGGTTCGCCGCGACCCAATCATTGATCTGCTGGGCGTACTGGGTGCGGATCGGGCGGCGATTGCGAAGATTCCACCAGTCGTCGACATCGCGCCAGGGCCACTTGCCGACATAAAGCACGTTGTCACCGAAGCCGGCCATGCTGCGGTCGACGCCCACGTCAATGCCCTTGATCGCGGTGCCCATCAGGGTGACCGCGACAATGCCGATGATCACGCCCAGCGCGGTGAGCGCCGAACGCATCTTGTTGGCCCGGATCTGCGCGAACGCGATGCGGAAGGCCTCGGTGAACTCGTACAGGAAGCGGTTCATTGCGGATTACGCTGGTCCGTCACTCTCGATCAGGCCGTCGCGCAGGCGGACGATGCGTCGGGCATGGCGGGCGATATCCTCCTCGTGCGTGACGACGATCAGGGTGTTACCCTGTTCATAGAGCTGTTCAAACAGCGCCATGATTTCGACGCCGGTACGCGAATCGAGGGCGCCGGTCGGTTCGTCGGCGAGGATGATCGACGGGCGGTTGACGAGGGCGCGCGCGATGGCGACACGCTGGCGCTGACCGCCGGAAAGCTCGTTGGGCTTGTGATGGATGCGCTCACCGAGGCCGAC
>CAYWRG010000015.1:27105-36265 GCA_964460715.1 uncultured Opitutus sp.
CGCTCGTGACGCTCGCCCGGCGAGAGTCCGGCGTAGATCAGCGGGAGCTCAACGTTGTGCAGCGCATCGGAGCGCGGAAGCAGGTTGAAGCTCTGAAAGACGAACCCGATCTCGCGGTTGCGGATGTCGGCGAGTTCGTCGTCGGACATCACAGCCACGTTCTTGCTCGCGAACTCATAGCGCCCGGCCGTCGGCGTATCGAGGCAGCCGAGCATGTTCATCAGCGTCGACTTGCCGCTGCCCGACGGTCCCATGATCGCCAGGTATTCGTTGCGATGGATCCGCAGGTCCACGCCGCGGAGGGCGTGGATGGTCTCGGCGCCCATGCGGTAGAGCTTGGTGACACCCTCGATGTCGATCACGAGGGGGCCATGCGGGCGCACGGCGCGCGAGGCGGTGGGAAGCGGGGCGGAATGCATGGGCGTGGCGGGGGCCGGACGCTTACTTGGCGGCTTCAGGCTTGGGTGCCTCAACCCGGACGGCGGAACCGTCCTTGAGCGTGCGGGTGATGACCGTGAAGCTGCCGCTCACGATCTCCTGCCCCGCAGTCACGCCAGACTTGATCTCCATGTGGGTCGTGTCGGCGATGCCGGTCTCAACGGGAACCTGCTTCACCTTGTCGCCATCACGGATGAACACGACGCGCTGGAGCGCCTCGCGGTCGGCGCGCTCGGCCTCGCGCTTCTGGCGCTCGTTCACGGCGGCGGCTGCACCCTCGCCCTGCGTTTCCTTGGCCTTCTTGTCGCGATCAGCCGCCATCTCGTCGATGGTCTTGTTGGCTTCACGGGAGCGTACGGTGACGGACTGGATCGGCACGGCGAGAACGTTGGAGACGGTCTGGGTCTCGATGTCGGCATTCGCGCTCATGCCGGGACGGAGAGCCACGTCCTTGTCGGTGATGCGAATCTTGACCTGAAAGTTGGTGACCTCCTGCTGGGTGTTGAGGCCCTCGGTCTTGGCGGCGCTGGCGATCTCACGCACCTCGCCGTTGAAGCGGCGGTTCGGATACGCGTCGATCGAGATGCGGGCGCGATCGCCGACCTTGACGTTGACGACGTCGTTCTCGTTCACGTTGACGCGAACCTCCATGCTGGAAAGGTCGGCCACCCGCATGATTTCGGCGCCACCGTACTGGCCGGTCGCGGCGACGCGCTCGCCCACCTCGCTCGTGCGGGAGCTGACCGTGCCGTCCATGGGCGCGAAAATCGCGGTCTTGCTCAGCTGATCGCGGGCCTGACTGAGCAGTCCCTCGGTGCGGCGGATCTGGGCCTCGGCGTTGTCGAGATTGGCCTGGGCAACCTCCAGCGCGGTCTTGTCGGATACGAACTGGGAGTCAGAAATCAGTTTCTTGGCAAAGAGGTCTTCGCTGCGCTTGAAGTCCTCCTGGATCTTGAGGAGTTGGGCCTTGCTCTGCAGCGCGGTCGCCCGGGCGGCGGCGAGGCTGGCCTCCTGTTGCTCCACCTGGTAGCGATAGTTGTCGGGCTTGAGGCGGACGAGCAGCTCGCCCTTGCGGACGGTGGCACCTTCCTTGAACGGCAATTCGGTGATCTCGCCACCTACCTCGGGCTGGATCTTCACCTCAACCTCGGGCTGGATCTTGCCGGTGGCGGAGACGGTCTGGGTGATGGTGCGCACCACCACCTTGTCGAAGGTGACGAGGGTGGCCTGTTCGCCCCCCTTGCGCTTCATGGCGGCCGCGACGCCAACGGCGACGACGACGATCACACCGAGGAGCAGATAAAGCTTGGTGCGCTTGGGTTTGCGGGCGGAGGGAACCGGGGAGGGCTGGGCCATGGTGCGACGGGTATTAAGGTGAGTGTGCTAAGGCAATGGCTGCGCTGGCAAGCGTCTCCACCTTACATGTCCAAGCCGGTCGCGGGAACGCGGACCGGTGGGGCAGATGGAGAACAGGGCCTAGGCATGGCGCCATCACACCGCAGGGGGACCAGGAGTTGCAGAATATTTTGATGAATGGATACCGCGGCGGATGAATGGCATCAGCCCGCACCCAGCCCCGCCGTCACGCCCTCGGCCTGAGCGACCGGACGGTCCCATACCGGCTGGCGCGGATCGCCTTCCACCGGGATAACGTGCGTCCGGAGGATCTCCCACCGGGCATCCGAACGGACCTCCCGGGCCACCTGGTCGCGGTCGTCCAGCCCCCCGCCGACACGCAGGGGAGCTTCAGGGCGGTCCGGATCCCAGAAAAAGCGCCCCGCCGGGGTCCGGTAGTACAAACCGGTGTGCCCCTGGAGGCCCTTCGGCCCTTGGACATAGACGGTGAACAGGCCGGCCTCCGACGGCGTGACACCTTCGTCCATCAGCCGGACCAGCGCGTGCAGGCTTTCGATGAAGCAGCCATTGCGCAGCTTGGGAAAGGCCTTCGTTTCCGCGGCCGGACCCGATGACGGCACGACTTCGTAGCCGGCAAAACCGGAGTGAATCTCCTGCAGCAAGGGCAGCAGGTTCGCGCGATCGATGTCCAGCCGGCCGCGACGGTGCGAGAGGCTCCGGGTCCCTTCGTTCGGGATGTAGAGCCAGAGTACGCCTTGAAAGGAAAAGACCGCCGCCTGCACGTGCGCCGGCAGATTTCCCGCCCGCCTGGGGTTGCGGATGATGATCGCCTGCGACCAGACGTGGGGCTCAAGCATGGCGCGGGCCTGCGCCACGGAATCACCATCGCTCGTCCGGGCAACCGCGAAGGGCGTGAGCAAGAGCAGGAGGATCAGCGAAAGAAGAGGCGACTTCACACCTCCATAACCACCGGGACCAGCTCATCGGCGCAGAAATGCGACGAATCCACTCCGGCACGCGACGAACCGCCGGGTTCACGCAACCATCCGCCCACCAACGCCGTATTCGCAGCGCGGATGCACGCCATTGCCGGGATCGGACCGTTCCGCTCCCGGGACCGTCACGAGCTCAGAGCGCGCTGCGCAGCAATTCCTGCAAGCGATCCTGGTAACCGCGGCTGAGCCGGAGCTTCGTCCCATCGTGGAGAATGACGGCGTACTCGCCGGCAAAAGCCGGACTCATCTTCCGCACGCGGTCGACATTCACAATCGTCGAACGGTGGATGCGGATGAACCGCCGCGGGTCGAGTCGCGCCTCGAGTCGCGCCATCGTTTCACGCAGCAGATGCGCGCGACCGGCCGCGTGGAACTTCATGTAGTCGCCCTCCGCCTCGATCCAGTCGATCTCCTCCACCTTGAGAAAATAGATCTCCCCGGAAGACTTGATCAGGATACGATCCGTCAGTCCGCCGGCGTCTGCAGCAGCGGGCGCGGCGACCGCCGCTGCAGGCGCCGCGGGAGCCGGCGCCGGCGCGCGTTCGAACGCGGCGATGAGACGCTCCAGCCGCGAGCCCAGATCTCCCGTGCGGCGACGACGAACCTCCTCGCGGGCCCGCGCGAGGGCGGCATGAAACCGGGCGTCCTCATAGGGCTTGAGCAGGTAATCGACCGCACTGACGTCAAAGGCACGCAGGGCGTGCTCATCGTAGGCGGTGACGAATACCACCGCCGGCATCGCGGTCGGCCCCACCCGCTGGATGACCTCGAACCCGTCGCAACCCGGCATCTGCACGTCGAGGAAAACAATGTCGGGGCGCAGCTTTTCAATCTGACGGACCGCCTCCGGTCCGTCCCCCACCTCACCGATCACCTCCACGTGCGACACGGCATCGAGCAGCAGCTTCACGCCGCGGCGGGCGGCGGGTTCGTCATCAACGACCAGGATGCGGAGCGGAGCGGAGGAGACGGAATCGGCGAACATGGAAATCGGGGTCAGGCCTGACAGGGGAGAATGATGGTCACCGTGGTGCCCTTGCCCTGCTCGCTTTGCAGGCGCAGCTCGCTTTTCGCACCATAAATCTTGCCGAGGCGCTCGCGGGTGTTGGCGAGGCCAATGCCCTCGCGGCCGCGGCCCGGGCCGGCCGGCGTGAAGCCGGGGCCGTCGTCACGCACCTCAAGGTGCAGGCGCCCGTCACGCACCTCACCCGTGACCTCAACCAGCCCCGGCGCGTTCTTCGGCCCGATGCCATGGAGAATCGCATTCTCCACGATCGGCTGGAGCAGCAGATTGGGAATCCGAGCGTCGAGCGCCTCGGGCGAGATCGTCGTGCGCACGGTCAATCGGTCAGCAAAGCGCGCCTGCTGGATCTCAACATAGCGGGCGAGGAAATCCATCTCCTGGCGGAGCGTGACCTCGTGGACGCGCGCGCCCTCCAGCGACATCCGCAGGAGCGTGCTGAACCGGGCGATGAGATTAACCGCCTCCTCATTGCGCCGCTCCCGCACGAGCACCGCGATGGTGTTCATGGTGTTGAACAGGAAATGCGGGTGCATCTGCTGCCGCAGCACCTTTAGCTCCGTCTCGATCAGGCGCGATTCGAGCTGGGCGGCCTTCACCTGCTCATTCTTGTACTTGCGGTAGATCTCAAAGGAAAATCCGCAGCCCATCACCCCCCAGTAGAAAACCATGTCGATGAGGTTGCGGCCAAAGAAATTATCGAGCGCGGTGGTCCAGAAGCCATTCAGCGACTCCCCTTCCGCGACCAGTACATAGCCGACGCGCAGCAGGTAGTAGCCGGCCATGATTACGAAGCTGAGGATGGCGTGGAACGCGATGCCCCCGACCCAGTAACCGAGGCTCAGCGGGACCTTGGTCCGCAGCCAGAGGACGGCCGGCGCAAGGAACGCCCAGAGCAGCGCGCGCGCGTACTGCGCTTCGGCGACCTCAAGGAAACTGACATCGGTGCGGGTGCTCCGGACGTTGAAGTAGACCTCAATCGACAAAATCAGGCCGATGGCCGCCCATAGTCCGAGCATGCCGAGTCCCTTGGCCGTGCGACTGTGAAGGAGACCGGGTATGTCCATGAACGTGAGACGAGGAGCGCAGGCCGAGAACCGGATTGCGACGAAACACAGCCTGAACGCGCCGAACACCGGTCGCAATGCGACAAAAGCCATCCCGTCCGTCGCGATCAGCGACGAACTACCAGGCGTAGTGGCCGAACCCGTGGGACAAACCGCCCCCCAGCGCCCCCGCCACCAGCACCAGAATCGCACCGAGGATCAGCACCGGGCGCAGCGCCGGACCTGGTTTACGGGCAAGCGCCCACGCCAGAATCGCCAGAACGGCCACCGCCACTCCGAGCCAGCGATGCCAGGCGAGCAGGGTCGCCGACTTGGCCGTGAAGCTGGCAAATTCAGCATTGACCCAGCCCAGCGCCGCCGCGAGCGGTGCGGTGACCGCAGCCACCCGCAGGCAGAAAACCATCGCCCCGACCGAACCCAGCCCTTGCGCGAGGGCGGCCACAACCAGCAGGGCGACCGGAAAATGAACGGCCGGGCCGTGAAACTCGCCCAGCCAACGGAGGGTGCGCGCAACCGCCGAGGGCGGCTCGCGCGTGGGCGCCGCTTCAGCAGATGTGTCGGCCAGGGCGCCCGCGACGGCGGCGACCGGATCGGGTGCCAAGGCTCCCAGCTCAATCCAGCGACGGATTGTTTCCTTTTGCACCAGGTTCAGCGGACCGTGATCCGAGTCTTCACCAGGCATCTCGTCGTGAAGGACGAGCAGGTAGATCTCAGACTTGGCGGGATCACCTGGAACCACCATGTCGGGATTCGCCGCGATCCGGGGCAGATCCAGCACGTAGCCGAATTCCCCATCGGGCGATGCGAGGTCCTCACCGTGACACTCAATGCAGGTGGTGCGAAAAATCTCCCGCACCTCCCCCGCCAGCGCCTTGCCGAGCGGCGCATCTTCGGCGCGCGCCGCACCGGCGAGGGCCAGCAGGCCCATCAAACCGAGTACGAACGCGCGCCGCATGCGAGTCACTGAACTCAGCTCTTCTTCTTGCGGAATTCGTCGTGGCCGGCCTTCTGCGCGCTCGCCATGTCGGCGACCAGCTTCTCGGCCCCGGCATTGTCATTCGCCTTGAGCGCCGCCTCGAGGCGGTCGACGAGGGCGACAAGATCCTCGATGCCCTTCTGGTACTTCGCCGTGTAGGCTGCGCGCTCGGCCGCCGGGATGTCGGCCGCCTTCATCGGGATCTCCTTCTTGGCTGTAACCGCCTCGGCGCGGATCGTGGCGACCAGGGCCAGCGAATCGGCATTTTTCGAGGCGTCCGCCACCTGGCGGCGCAGGGTGCGGAATGCACCGTTCAGCTTGTCCATCGCTTTGCCAAGTTCGGTCTCGGGCGCCTTCTTTTCGGCGTTAGGCGCGGGCTGGGCGATAATGATGCCGGCGAGGGCGGTAGCGGCGAGCGCCGCGAGAAGCATGCGTTTCATGGGGATGTCGTGAAGACGTGATGGGTTTGAGCAGGTATACTGACGCTGGAGGGCGGAAGTAGTTACCGCGATCAGACATCGATATCTCAGTCAGAGGCAAGAAAATGCCCGGCTATTCCCCGCCAACCGGTCGGCCTAGGACCGGAACCTGCGCACGTCGACTTCTGGCTCAAATGGAACGGCCTCGGTGAGGTGATTGACCCACTGCCGGGCGAGGGCCGGCGCCCAGAGGGCGCCTTTCGAACCCAAGCCACCCAACAGCCCCACCCGGGGCAACTCGGGATGCCGACCAACACACGGCCGCCGGTCCTTTGCCCCGAGCCGAACGCCGGCTTCATGGCTCGTCAGCACGAAAGGACGCCCCCCCAGCAGTTCGCGCGCACTCGCCTCGAGTTCGGCCCGACCGGCCGACGTCGGCTCAGCCGGTCGATCCGACAACCGGTAGGTCGCCCCCACCCGCATCCGATCCGCCGCCTGCGGCAGCACCCAATGCCCGCGATTTAGGATGACGCCGGGGTCGAGGCCTTCGGTGGTTCCTGAAATCATCTCACCGGCCGCCCGCTCCCACGGGACGAACGCAAACGCCGCCGCCGCGTCGGCACCCGTGCACACCACCACCACGTCGCGCTGGCGGCTCTCCGCCACCCCATCGACCGGACGTTCCTGCAGGCGACCCGCCGACAGCCAGCGGCGGCGCAGCCCGGCAATGAGCGCCGCGGTGTCGACCTGCCAGGCATCCTCGATCCACACGCCGTCCGCGTCCACCGCGCCGAGATGATGCCGCCCTGGCCCGGCCCGCTGGAGCCGGAGCGCCAGCGCCGCGCTCTCGGCCGGATCGCGGAAGCGCCGGTAAATCCGCATGGGGCGGATCAGCGCCGCGCCCAAACTGCGCTCCATGGCGCGGTAGCAGGCCAGAGCCGGCGGGAGCCATTCGTCGAAACGCCAGGTGGGCGCGAACCGCCGGCCCGTGACGGGGTTCAGGATGCCGGCCCCGACCCAACTCGCCGATGTCGTATGCCCCGGGTCGGCGATCTCAAATTCAATGCCGGCCTCCTCGCAAGCCCACCCCAAGGCGGAGCCGGCGATGCCCTGCCCAACAATCAGGACGGGAGCAGGCATGGCCGGCAACGACGGCGTTCGCCTCAGCGCGCCGCGTGCAGCGCAGCGCCGACAATGCCCGCCTCGTTGAGGAACTTGGCCGGGACGATCTTGGACCGGATCTTCAGGTGCTTGAACCATTTCTTGTGGTCCGCGCTGATGCCTCCACCCGCGATGATGAGTTCGGGCCAGAGCAGATTTTCCACTTCGACCAAGTACTCGGTGACCCGGCCGGCCCACTCCTTGAAGGACAGATCAAGCCGATCCTTGGCCGCCGCCGAGATCCGGCGCTCCGCGGGCTTGCCGCGCAGGGGGAACTGGCCGAACTCGGAGTTGCCGTAGAGACGCCCGTCCGTGAACAGCGCGCTGCCCACGCCGGTCCCGAACGTCAGCATCAGCACCGTGCCGCGCACCCCGCGGCCGGCGCCAAAGCGGACCTCCGCAATCCCGGCCGCATCGGCGTCGTTCACCAGGCTCACCGGGCAACCCGTTACCCGGCCAAAGAGTTTGCCGACATCGCAGCCCACGAAGTCCTGGTGGAGATTACCGAGAAATTTGATCGTGCCCCCGTGGACCACGCCCGGAAAACCGCAGCCGATCGGGCCCTTCCAGTCGAAGTGACGCGCCAGCTCGCGGATCACCTCCGCCTCCGCCTTCGGCTTGAGCACGCCGGGCGTGGCAATGCGGTGCCGCGGCGTCAGCAGACGGCCGGTGCCGGTGTCAACGATGGCGCCTTTGACCGAGGAGCCACCAATATCAATGCCAAGGACTTTCATGGGGTAGGATTAAACGGAGGAGAAACCACGAAACACACGGAATACACGAAAATCGATCCCTCCTCCTGCACAGCGAACCGGCTTAGCCGACAAATCATTCGCACAAGCATCAGGCCCTTTCGTGTGTTCCGTGTGTTTCGTGGTTAAATTTGGATCGATCTCTGGTTGCGGCCTCACCCGCATTTGCCGTCGTCGGCGTGCGCGTGGCCGTGGGCCAGTTCATCGGACGTGGCTTCGCGGGCGGCGAGGAGTTCGACGTCAAACGTGAGGTCGATCCCCGCCAGCGGATGATTGCCGTCGAGCAGGACGTCGTTGCCCTCGACGGACACCACCGTGACCACCGGTGAAAACTGATCATTGCCCACTTGGAATTGATCGCCCGGATTCAGCTCACCCTCGACCGGCAGGAGTGAGCGCAGCACGCGCTGGACCTGCTGGGGATCGTGTTCGCCATACGCCTTTGCCGCCGGCACCTGGATCTGGGCGCGGGTCCCGGCGGTCACCTGGCGCAGGGCTTCGTCCAGTCCGTCAATGATCTGCCCGGCCCCTTCCAGGTAGCGGATCGGCTCACCTCCCGCCGAGGTATCAAGAATGCGACCTTGGGGATCGCGCAGGGTGTAATGGAATGTGACGATGCGACGCACCCCGCAAGTCACGGGGAATCGCCAGCCGGGAACAAGCCGGAAGTCAGGCGGACAATCGGATGGGACCTAGAGTGCCCCATCCGTCGCATCCGCCCATAAGTCTCATTCGACCGCGATCAGGTCTCCTGGCGCAGGATCTCCAGCGGTGGATGGTCTGCCACGCCACGATTGCTCAGCAGGCCCGTCGTCAGCGTGACCACCATCACAGCGGCCACCGCCCCCAGCAGGGTCGTCAACGGGAAGGCCCCCACGGTCTTGAAGACGAACGCCGCGAGGAGCCAGTTCGCGAGTAGCGCGAGGCCGCAGCCAACCAGCGCGGAAAGCAGCCCGAGAATCGCGTACTCGACCA
>CAYWRG010000015.1:36275-62288 GCA_964460715.1 uncultured Opitutus sp.
ACCAGCTGGATGTGCACCAGCTGACGCCGATTCGCCCCGAGCGTGCGCAAGAGCACGGTCTCGCGCAGGCGCTGGAAGCGCCCCGACATCACGGCGCCCGCCAGCACGATCACGCCCGTGGCCACGGTGAAGAGCGCCATGAACTGGACCACGAACTGGATCTTGGAAAACACGCTGTCGAGCGTCTGCAGGATCAGCGCGAGATCGATCGCCGAGACATTGGGCACATCCGCAACCACCGCCCGCTGCACCCGCGCGGAGTCCGCCGGTGTCGCGACCCGCGTCGCGGCCACGAAGAATTTCGGCGCGCCCTCGAGCGCACCCTCCGGGAACACAACGAAGAAATTCGGCTCCATCCGGCGCCACTCGACCTGGCGAATGCTGGTCACCCGCGTCTTGAGCGGCACGCCCTGCACGTCGAACTCCAGTTCGTCGCCCAGGGTCAGCTGCATGTCGCGCGCAAGATCCCGCTCCAGCGAGATCGGCACCACCTCGACGCCCGGCTCCACCCGACCCGTGAAGGTGCCTTCAAGCAACGTCTCGGTCGCGGCCAGCTGACTGCGGTAGGTCGAACGATACTCGCGTCGCAATGTCCAGGAAGGCAGCCGTGAGGTGTTGTCCTTGAGGATCTCCTCGACGGTACGGCCCTTGAGGCTGCGCACCTTCATCGTGATGATGGGAGCCTTGGCCACGATCGGCGCCGACTGCTCGGCGAGGATGCGTTCCAGCGGTCCGATCTGGTCATCCTGGATATCAAAGAACAGCAGGTTCGGCCGGTTTTCGCCGCCGGTGTTCTCGATCTGCGCCACCAGCGTGGCCCGAGTCAGTGCGAGCGTGACGATGAGAAACGTGCCGAGGCCCAGCGCGAGCAGGAGCAGCACCGTGCGGTTGTTCGGCCGGTAGAGATTGGCCACACCCTGGCGCCAGACATACGGCGCGCTCTTCGGGAAGAACCGGCGCGCGGACAGCGCGACCAGGCGGGCCAGACCCGTCAGGACACCGAAGCTGAGGGCCAGCATCGCGACGAAACCCAGGCCATGCTCCCACTTCGTCGTCTGGACAAGGGCAAAGACCGTGATCGCACCGACGATCACCGCATACAGCGCCCACCGCAACGGATCGCGCCGGTCGATGTTCTCCGCAAAACTTGAGCGAATCGCGACCAGCGGGGACACCCGCCGGATCGAGAGCAGCGGCAACAGCGTGAAGAGCACGCAAATGATCAGCCCGGCGGCCGCACCCTTGAGGACGGCGCCCCAGGCGATGGTGAAGTCGACGTCAAACGGGAGCATTCCCTGCACCAGCGCCGGGAGCGCCAGCTGGACCGCCACGCCGAGCGCAGCGCCGAGAATCGAGCCGACAAAACCGATGCCGATCCCCTGCACCAGGTAGACCGCAAAGCTGCGCCACGCACTCGCGCCCAGGCAGCGGAGCACCGCGACGGTCGCGATCTTCTGACGCACGTAGACATGAATCGCACTGGCCACACCGATCGCGCCGAGGAAAAGCGCGACAAAGCCAACGAGGCTGAGGAAGGCATACACGTTCTGCAGGGCCTCACCGAGATCCTCCTTGCGCTCCTCCACCGTATCAAAACCGAGGCGGAGCTCGCGAAACCGACTGCGCATGTCCGTCACCAGCTGCTCCGCATTCACCTCGGGGCCGAACTTGAAGTAGGTCTTGTAGCGCACGAGGCTGCCGGGGCCGAGAAGACCCGTTTCAGGCAGGCGCGAAAGCGGGATATAAACACGCGGTGAGAGCTGGGCGATCGCCGCCGACTCTCCGGGGACATTCTCCAGCGCCGCCGCAATCGTGAACGTCTGCTGGCCGATGCGCACTGGATCGCCGACGGACAATCCATACTGGGTCAGGAGCCCCGTCTCCAGGATCGCGATCTGCTCGCCAGCCGCGAGGCGTGACGCCACGCCGGCGGGCTGAGTCAGGAATTCACCGTAGAACGGGTAGCCGCCCTCAAGGGCGCGCAGGGAAATCAGGCGCGTCTGGCCGCCGGCGCTGGGAAACACGACCATGGAGGCGAACATGATCTCGCGGGACTGCTCGCCACCGAGACCGTCGAGAAACTGCTGCGCCTCCGGTGTCAGGGCGGTGCGGGATTCAACGGCGAGATCGGCGCCGAGCAAGCCCTTGGCCTGGCCGTCGATCGCGGTCTGCAGATTCGTCGTGAACGAGCCGATCGCCACCAGCGCGGCGATGCCGAGGACGATCGAAAGCGAAAACAGCAGCAGCCGCTTCCGCGAAGCGCGCGAATCGCGCCAGGCCATTTTGAGGATGAAATTCATGAGGAGATTGCCCGCTAATCACGCGAATCAGCGCGAATGGTGCGGGTCCGAACGATTCTGCGGTATTCCAAGTCTGGATGATGTCCAAAATTGATTAAGAGTCCGAGTTCGCAGCCAGTGGCGTTGAGGTAATTGAGGACCTGCGCAACATGCTCATCGGTGAGACGCTCGACTGCCTTGAGTTCCATGATGATCTTGTCCCAGCAGGTGAAATCAGGTGTGTAGGGCCGCTTCAGTGGCATGCCTTTGTAAGCAAGCTTCAGAGGCGGTTCATGCAGGAATGGAATGTTGCGGAGACCAAGCTCCAGCTGCATGCAATCATGATAGACGGGCTCCAAGAATCCGGATCCTTTTTCGTTGTAGACCTCAAAGCAGGCTCCAATCAGCTGATAGCTCTCGTCCGGGTAGATGAGGGATGCCATCGGAAACCCATTCGTGCCGATTAGCGTGATTAGCGGGAGGTATCCTCAATCACCGCGCCGCTGCGGAGGCGGATCATGCGCTGGCACAGCTTGGCCAGTTCCAGGTCGTGCGTCACCAGCACCAACGTAGTGCCCTTCTCGCGGTTGAGTCCGAAGATCAGGTCGACCATCGCGTGGGCCGTGTCGCCGTCGAGGTTGCCGGTGGGCTCGTCACAAAACAAAATCTTCGGGCGGTTGATGAAGGCGCGGGCCAGCGCGACGCGTTGCTGTTCACCACCGGACAGCTGCACCGGATAATGGTCGATGCGGCTGCCCAAGCCCACGCGCGTGAGCAGGGAGCGGGCCTCGGCCTCAATCTCGGGGCCACCTTCGCCCCGGAGTTCCACCGGCACGAGGACATTCTCGACCGCGGTGAGTGTCGGGATCAGCTGGAAATTCTGGAAAACGAAACCGACATGCTCATTGCGGACCCGGGCGCGGGCATCCTCATCCATGCCTCCGATGGACTGGCCCGCGAGGGCGACAACACCGCTGGTCGGCCGGTCGAGGCCGGCACACAGGCCGAGCAGCGTGGTCTTGCCGCTGCCGGACGGACCCACGATGGCCAAGCTGGCGCCCGCAGGCAGGTCAAAGGATACCTCCTTCAAGACCGCGAGGGGACCCGCAGCGGTGGGGTAGATCTTGGCGAGGCGCTCGACTTTCAACATGGATTGAACACTCATGCTAGGACTGGCGAATGAATCGCTGTGCTCTGTTTGTGCAAATGACTAATCTGCTTCGTTTTTGGATTTTACTGCTCGTTTCCGGAACCTTTGCCGCCGCGGCCGAACCCAAGACCGTCCTCTTTTACGGGGACAGCTTGACCGCCGGCTACGGATTGGAGGACCCAGCGGGACTTTCCTTCCCGGGATTAATTCAGGCCAAAATCACCGAGGCCGGCCTGCCCCACCGGGTCGTCAATGCCGGCCTGAGCGGGGAAACCACTGCCGGCGGCCTGCGGCGGATCGACTGGATCCTCCGGCAACCGGTTGACATCTTCATCCTCGAACTGGGTGGCAACGATGGCCTGCGAGGACTGCCCGTCACCACGTCCCGCAGCAACCTTCAGGCGATCATCGACCGCGTCCGGGGAAAGTACCCATACGTAAAGATCATGATAGCCGGGATGCAGATGCCTACCAGCATGGGCCCCGACTACACCCGTGACTTTGCCACCATGTATCCGGAACTCGCCCAGGCCAATCAGGCCACGCTCATCCCCTTCCTTCTCGAGGGCGTGGGCGGGATTCCCTCGATGAACCTCGGTGACCAAATCCACCCCAATGTGGAAGGGCACCGACGCGTGGCCGAGACGGTGTGGAAATATCTCCAGCCGCTGCTCTGATCCGATGAACCCCCTTCACCTGCGCCTCCCCGCGCTCGTCCTCCTCGCCACCGCCCTTCCCGCCTTCGCCGCCGACCTGCGGATGAAGGTCTCAACCACGTGGGCCGAAAACATCGGCCGCTCCTCGAGCGCGCTCGACTGGCGTGATACGCTCGTCGGCGAAGCCTCCGTGTCAGCCGGTTTAGGACGTCAGCTGACGTCCGGACTGACGGCCGGCGTGTCCGCCGAGGCTGCGACCTTCGCCAGCCCGCGCTTCGAGCGCCTCGGCTATGCCACCCTCGGCGCCCGCACCCAGCTCCAATTCAAGTTTGGCCTCGGCGCCCTGGCCCCGGTCGTGCAGGCCGACGCGGGTCTCACGGCCCGCGAGGCCCGCATCAACGGCGACGACGGCTACACCGCTTCCGCCAGCGTCGGTCTCTCCAAACGTTTCACCGAAACCTGGCGGGCTCGGATCGTGGGCGACTGGCAGCAGCATTACGCCGCCAACGAAACCTTTGACACCCACAGCCAGCGCCTGATCGGCGAACTCGCCTGGGACTTTCACCCCAGCTGGCGCCTGACTTATGGTTACGGCCGGCAGTGGGCCGACTTCACCGCAACGGCGTCCGAACGGATCTGGAGCCGCGCGACCTCCGGCGGGCTCGGTGCCGCCATCGCGAATTACTACAACACCACGCCGACCTACGTCACCGACGCCTACGGACCGGGCTGGACCACCTACCGGGTTGAGGGCGAGGTCGAGCTTTGGTGGCTCGAACTCTCGCCGGCGCTGAGCGAACGGACCTCGCTGTCCTTCCGCTACGACAGCGTATTCGCCAAGAACATCGTGAACGTGAAGTACCGCCAGGATCTCTGGACGGTGAGCCTGCTTCACGCATTCTGATCGCCATGCGTCCGACTCCGCTGCTCGCCCTGCTCGTGGGTCTGCTTGGACCCGCACTGGGCAGCGAGGCCGCGGAGGGCGTTCAGCCCGTACTGGTCTCCGCCGCCAAGACGGGGCCGCTCGCGGACGCGGTGGTGAGCCTGGTCGCCTTGGATACCGGGGCACCCTCCGCAGCGCCGGTCGCCAACGCGAGCATCGTGCAATCCGACGAGCAGTACTCGCCGTTCGTGAGCGCCGTCACCGTGGGCAGTTCGGTTGCCTTTCCCAACGAGGACCGGATCCAGCATCACATTTACTCCGTCTCCAAGGCCAAGCGCTTCGAAAAGCCCCTCTACGCGCCGGGCTCGACCGAGTCGGTGGTCTTTGATCAGCCGGGCGTCGTGGTCCTGGGCTGCAACATCCATGACTGGATGATCGCCTACCTGCTCGTCGTCGGGACGCCGCACTACGCAAAAACCAACGCGGAGGGCCGCGCTGAACTCTCCGGTGTGCCCGCCGGCCGCTACCGGCTGGAGGTCTGGCATCCACGTCTGGCCCAGCCCGCCACCCGCGAAGTCACCCTGACCGGTGGGGTCAATCCCGCCGCCGCATTCGAACTCACCCTGCGTCCCGACCGCCGTATCCGCCGGACCCAGGACGGCAAGGCTGGCGGCTATTGACGCATGAGCGGCCGGTTCAGAATTCGCCGGTTCAGAACCCGCCTTCTCCTGCTGATCGTCGGCCTGCTCGCGAGCGCCCAGCTCGCGGCCTACGTGCTCGTCTCGCGCGCGAACCGCGCCAACGCCATCAGCGCCATCGGCGAGGCGCTTGATCGCGGCGCCCGTCAGTTCCAGAGCATCATCCATCGCCGCGAAGAGGACCTCCTCCTCGCCGCCCGGGTAATGGCGGGCGACTACGCGATGCGGCAGCTGTTCCTGATGGACGAATTCAGCCCGGACACGGCCAGCTCCGCTCTTGCGACGTACCGCAACCGGATCGACGCCCCTGTGATCGTCATGCTCGATCCTGCCGGCGATCTGCTCGCGGACACCGACAACTTGCGCAACCCTGACGCGCTGCGCCCCTTCGTCGCCCTCTACCACGAGGTCGAGCGCGAGGCCCTCCTCGAGGGAACGGGCTATGGGTTTGTCGGCAACAAGCTCCACCAGCTCGTGCTGGTGCCCATTCTCGCTCCGCCCCCGGAAATCGTCGCCTGGGCCGGGCTCGGCTTTCCGATCGACGAGGCCGTGGCCCAGGAGCTCAAGAGCAACTCGGATCTGGACGTCAGCTTCATCACGCGTGGAACCAATCGCCGCCTCCTCGCCTCGACCCTCGCCCCGGACTTTGCGCGCGTGCTGGCCACGAGCAATCACGACCCCTCCACCATGGAACGCGATCTTGTCCGCCTGCAGGGCGAGGACTACGTAACGACCTATCGCGCCCTGCCCACCACCACAATGGACGCAGAGCCAGTCTGGATCGTGCTCCAGCGCTCGTTGAACGATGAACTCGAGCCGGCCCGCGCGCTTGAGCGCGTCATTCTGCTGATCAGCCTCGCCGGCCTCGCCGCGGCCACCGTGGCCGCCTTGGGCCTCGCGCGCTCGATCAGCAAGCCCGTCCAGCAGCTCGCCAACCACACCGCGGTCATCGCCGGCGGCGACTACACGACGCGGCTAGAACTCGACCGCGCCGACGAACTGGGCGAACTTGCCCGCAGCTTCAACGCCATGAGCGCCGGCCTCGCCGAGCGCGACCAGGTGCGCGACTTGCTCGACAAGAATGTCTCCCCGGAGGTTGCGGCCCAGTTGATGAGGGAAGGCGGATCGCTCGGCGGCGAGGAACGCCTGGTCACGATGCTCTTCGCCGATCTGCGCGGCTTCACCAGCCTCAGCGAAAAGGTCGAGCCGCGCGAACTCGTCGCCCTGCTCAACCGCTACCTCGAGCGCATGAGCCGCGCGATCGAGGCCGAGGGCGGCGTGATCGACAAGTTCATCGGCGACGAGATCATGGCCCTCTTCGGCGCGCCGCTGGCGGTCGACGACGGCGCCGACCGGGCCATCCGTGCCGCCCTCGCGATGCGCCAGGCCCTGGTCGAACTCAACCGCGAGTTTACCGCCGAGGGCCGGCCGCAGCTCGGCTTCGGCGTCGGCATCAACACCGCCCGGGTCATCGCCGGCAACATCGGGTCGGAACGCCGGCGCAACTACTCGGTCGTCGGCGACGGCGTCAACCTCGCCGCCCGTCTGCAAGGCCTGACCCGCAACGCCGCCTTCGCGGCCGACATACTCGTCAGCGCGGAGACCCTGGCCGCCACCCGCGGCCGCTACACAACCCGCGATCTGGGCCTCGTCGGGGTCAAGGGCAAGTCCGAGGTCACCCATATCCACGCCGTCGACGGAAACGCGTCAGCGTAAAGAGGGCGTAAAGCGGATCGCGGGCGATTTGCACCTTGCGACCCCGGGGGTAGACCTTAGTATTTTTACCTATGAGCCCCCCCGCCTGCGCTACCCTCAAGTCCGCCGTCATCGGACTGGGTTTGACGCTGGGCGCAGCCTCGGTGTCAGGGACCACCCTCACCTTCACGTGGAAGAACAGTCCTCTGGACAACGATCCCGTCAGCGCAAATGGCGCAAGCAACTGGGTGAGCACGGTCAATCGCTCACCGCAGTCTGCTGACAATGCTGACCTGATTTTCGGTGCCTCGGGAACGCCGAACCTGTCCTTCAGCTCGTCGCTCGACGTCTATTCACTGTCGTTCAGCTCGTCCTATGCTGCCTACAGTTTCAACGGAAGCAGCTCCACCCTAGGCATCGGAGCCGGGGGCATCACCACCGGGTCCGGCGGAAGCGGGACCGTCAGCTTCGCCAGCGGCCTTGGTCTCCAACTCAAGGCCAGCCAGACGTGGTCGCTCGGTGGCGCAGTCACCGTCAACTCAATCATTTCCGCCGGGAGCACCGGCTACCTGCTGACGAAGAGTGGAACCGGCACCCTCACGCTTACCGGTGCGAACACCTTTGACGAGGGGCTGACCGTCTCTGAGGGCACCTTGGTGCTTGGCTCGAACACCGCGGCCGGCACCGGGACGCTGACCTTGGGCAACGGCACCGTCCTCACCTCGAATGGCAATGCCCGCACGATCACGAATCACATCCATGTCGAAGGATCGACCGTCCAGTTCAGCACGTCCTCCTCGTCCGGAGACCTGGTGCTGAGCGGTTCCACGGAGTTCCAGAGCAGCGGGACCACCACGATCTCAGGCGGGGGCACGCGGGTCCAGTTTGGCCAGCTTGAATCCGAAAACAGCAACACGCTGCTCGTCTTCACCGGGGATAACGCCTTCGTCTTCGGCGGCAGTGTCGCGAGCACCATCACGTCCATCACGGCTGGCACCACGACGACTTCGGGCGGCGTGCTTTTCGCCAACTCCAACGCGGTCCATTCCGGCCTCACGATCGCGGGCGCCAAGGCCGGGAGCTATGTTGGCGTGGTCGACTCGGCGTTCACCTCCACCACCCACCTCGGCACCTTCCTCTCGAAGATCGCCAAGTCCACGTTCGCCGGCACGCTGGGTTTTGACTCTCCCTCCACCGCCTCCCCGCTCACCTATGTGGGCGGCAACGACAACGCCATCAATCTGTCGGGGTTCACGGGGGCGAATTTCGAGGGCATCGGCAGCGGGACATCCGCCGTCATCAGCAGCGCCGCCGTCATCACCCCGCCCTCCGGCGGTGCCCTGAAGCTTTCCGGCGTGAGGGGCGGCATTTTCAAGGTCGAGGCGCCGCTCTCGACCGGCAACAGCGTCACCTCGGTCCGCGTCAACGACAACTCCGCCGACACCAGCTACGGCGCGGTCATCCTGTCGTCCTCGTCGAGCAACTACACGAGCGGCACTCTGCTCAAGGCCGGCTACCTCCTTTTCGGCGCCAACTCCACCGGCAGCGCCGGCGCGGTCACGGCCGGCCCGCTCGGCACCGGCAGCCTCAACGTCACCAGCTACGGCAGCACGGGCTATCTCGCCGCGACCACCAGCGGCCTGACCCTGCACAACGCCATCGCGCTCGGCTCCGAGAGCTACTCGACCCTCAAGGTCGGCATCTCCACCTCCACGCCGTCCGCCATAGCTGGCGTGGCCAGCAATACCTTCACGCTCGCCGGGGTGATCTCAGGGGACGGCGACACCAAGGTCTATATCCAGAACAAGGACGGCGCCATCACGCTCTCCGGCGCGAATACCTACACCGGCACCACGGACATCGCCAGCGCCTCGCTCATCGCCGCCGCGGCCAATGCGCTCGGCTCCCAGGCCAAGGTCATGTTCCAGGGCAGCAGCACGCTGACGGTCAGCACGCCGACCCTGAGCATCGGCACGCTCGACAGCGCAACCTCGACGAGCAGCACCATCGCCCTCGGCAGCAACAGCCTCGCGATCTACCAGAACAACGCCGGCACCTACCGCGGTTCGATCACCGGCTCGGGTTCCGTGGCAAAGCATAATTCCGGCACACTCACCTTCGCCAACGCCACGAGCTACACCGGTGGCACCACCGTCCACAGCGGCAAGGTCATCCTCGAAAGCGGCGCCTCCCTTGGCGCCAGCACCAGCGCAATCACGCTCAACAACGGCGCCTCGCTCATCGCGAACTCCGGCGCCACCGTCTCGAACCCGCTCACGCTCAACTCCGGCAGCTCCATCGGCGGCGCCGGCACGTTCGCGACCAACATTGCGGTCGGCTCTGGCGTGACCCTTTCGCCAGGATCCTCGCCCGGCACCATGACGTTCAGCAGCGGACTCACGCTGAACAGCGGCGGCACGCTCGCGTTCGAAATCCGTGACGCCAACACCTCCCTCACCGCCGGCGCCTCCAACAGTTGGGACCTCCTCAGCATCTCGGGCGCGCTCGCCATCAACGCCTCATCGGCCTCGCCGTTCACCATCCAGGTCAAGTCGCTCAACAGCGACTTCGCCTCCGGCAACGCAGCCAATTTCAACGCGTCCACCGACTACGCCTGGAAGTTCGCCAGCGCGACCAGCATCACCGGCTTCGAGGCCAACGCATTCACGATCGACCGGTCCGGATTCACCAACTCGTCCCTTGGTTCGTTCTTCGTCAGCCGGAGCGACAGCGGGAACGGCAACGACCTTCTCCTCAACTTCACCCCGGTGCCCGAGCCTGAAACGTATGTTTTGATGGGCGCCGGCCTCAGCCTGCTCGCCGCAGCCGGACTGCGCCGCCGCGTCGCCGCCAAAAACCGGTAAATCCAGGCGCTTTCCGGCCGCCGGCCGGGAATATCTTGCCGCAGAGGGCATTTCTTCGGAGACTGGTCTCATGAAGATGGTCTTGTCGTGGGTGCTCGCCAGTTCCCTCGGTGCATCGGCCTTGTCGGCAGTGACACTCACATGGAGTGGCGCCACCGACGGCAATCTCGGCATCGCAGGCAATTGGGTCGGCGGCAATCTTCCGACGTCCGGCGATGATCTCGTCTTTAGCGAAGTTGTCACCACGAAGGCCGTTTCCCTCACCGGGCCAGGGTCGACGACGGTCGGCAATATCAGCTTTAGCGGCAGCAGTCGTCCCGAATACACCTTCAGCGGCACCGGATCCCCTTCGATCGTGCTCAATGGCGGCCTCACCGTCGACGCCGGTGGCAATGTAACCTTTGCCGACTCCATCAACTTTTCGCTCCCCGATGCCACCCACACGGTCAGCGTGGCGGCTAGCACCCAGCTCACCGTCGGCGGGATCATCAGCGGTACGGTCGGTTTCACCAAAACCGGTGCTGGCACCTTGGTATTGTCAGGAATTAATACCTACACCGCCCCCACCGAAATCAAAGAGGGCATCGTTTCGATCAACAATCTCAGCTCGGTGATCGGTGGCTCCTCGGCGTTAGGCGCCCCGACCAACGCCGAGGACGGCAAAATTCGCATCGGCTATCAGGGCACTGGCGCCACCCTTCGCTACACGGGTTCCAACAACGTGGTCACCGACCGCGGCATCGACATGGCTGGCTCCACGGGCGGAGCGACCCTCGACGCCTCGGGCACCGGATCGGTCACGTTCTCGTCCTTCAGCATCTCCGTCTCAGGCTCCAAGGCCCTGACGCTCACGGGCACGAGCAACGCCACCAACACCATCAGCGCGGAAATCAAGAATAGCATCGACGGCGCCACGCGCCTCGTGAAGGAGGGCACCGGCACCTGGTCCCTCTCCGGCGCCAATACCTACTCGGGTGGGACCACCCTTGCTGGGGGCCGGATCATCGCCGACAATAACGCCGCCTTCGGCACCGGCGGGGTGAGCATGACCGGCGGAGCAACCCTCAACGTCGCTTCAGGAAAGACCGTCAGCAATGCGCTCACATTCAGCGGCAGTTCCGCGAATGTCCTCGGTGGCACCGGCACGTTCGGCTCCGCTGTGACCACGAACAGTACTGTCGTCCTGTCTCCGGGAAATTCAATCGGCACGTTGAATTTCAGCAATGGCCTGACCATCGGCACCGGCAGCGCGATCTCCTTCCAGATTTACGATGCCTCCGGAGCCGCCGGAACCGGCTACGATCAGATCAATGTCACCGGCGGCCTGCTCGCCCTGAGCGCAACCGCCAACACGATCACGTTCAACATTGTCTCCGTCAACTCCGGCGGCGGCAACGCGGCAGCTCTCAATTTTGATCCGGCCCAATCCTATTCGTGGACCTTCGCAACAATGGCATCGTCCTCGAACACTGGCACCATCACCGGCTTCAATTCCAACTTGTTCAATCTCGTGCCAGGCGAGTTTACCAACAGCCTCGCCGGCGGCGGCTTCAGCTTCTCACTCAGCAACGACAGCCGCAGCCTGCTGCTGAACTTCACTCCCGTGCCCGAGCCCGAAACCTACGTGCTCATGGGCACTGGCCTCAGCCTCCTCGCCGGCGCCGCCGGGCGCCGCCGGAGACGTTAAATACTCAGAAGGTTCACCACGAAATACACGGAACACACGAAAGGGGATCTGGACTCAGAGTCCGAATTTCGTGTGTTCCGTGTATTTCGTGGTGATACGGTTCGATGCTTGTCGCAGGGCTCCGTGGAGATGGGCGATTCGGATCGAGCGCCTTCACCGCCGCGTGCGCAGCTTGGTCACGAGCGCGATGAACTCCATCCGCCCGGCCACATCGTAAGCATCGACGCGCCCGATCCAGCGGATCAGGTCATCCGGATCGATCATCGCGGCCTCCGGTGCGGATCGCTGCCAAAGTCCGAGCCCTGCCAACGCCACCGCGAACCGGAAATCCTCCGAGGCCTCCAGCAGCGCGGCACCTCCATCGCGAATCTCATGCGTGCTCGCAACCCGCCGGCCACCCGTGATCTCGCGGGAAACGCCCAGCGATCCCAGCAGCTCGCCGCCCTCCACCATGGTCAGCGCCACCTCGTACAGAGCGGTGAACGTGGCTTCCGGCCCAAAATCCACCGCGGCGGAAATGCCGTCGCCCTCGGTGGTGGTCGCTTCGCCTGACGCCAGACGCCGGGCCGAGCGGACAAAACGGGGATCAAAGGTAATCCCCGCCCGTACCTGCCGGACTCGTCCGCCCGCCGGATCGGGAGTCGCCTTCAGCCCCACCCGCACCAGTCGGTGCGTCGGATTCCACGGCGCCACCGCCACCTCGAGGTGGACCGCCAGTTCCTCGCCCGCGCGCGTCGGTGGCGTATAGTCATATCGCGGTGCATGCACCCATTCTTCCAACTGAATCGCATCCGCGGGCGTTGCCTGCCCGGTCCGTACCGCCTGGACGAACGCCCGGTAAGACTCGCGTCCCGTGTTCAACGCCACCCCCATCGGCTCGCCTGTCACTGGCGCGAAGCGCCCGGACAGCCCTACCGCGCGCACCGACGCCCGGGGTGGCTGGGCATCCGCCGTCGCCGCGGATTCAATCACGCTTTCCTCCGCCGCAGCCGGCATCGAAACGAATGGCTCCATCATCACCACCTCGCTCAAGGTCTGCGGCCGTTGCCTCTCGCGCGCTACCAGGTAGGCAAACCCGGCGGCGGCGATTCCTCCGATGACGTAGGCAATCCAGACTTCGCGCCGACGACTCATCCGTTGTTCCCGCCGCGCGCCAGACGAACCAGACGCGTGAACTGCGGGCGCTCCACATCGACCACGCCCTGCTGCGCACGATTCGAGGCCTCGGCCAGGCTTGCCTCCGCCCAGCCAACCACCTCGTCATACGTCGCCGTGCCCTTGTAGGGCGAGTCCTGGAGGATCAGGCCAAATCCCGCCACCGCCGCCGCAAACTTGAAGTCGGCCGAGGCCGCCATGAAATCCGCGCCTTGATCCGCCAGGGCGACATCAAGCCGGTGCTCCGTCGTCTCATCCGGCAGGTGATACCCCACGCTCAGGGTGAGCAGGTCGCCCGTTGCCGTGTCTTCCGCCGATGGCGTCACCGGCACGATCTCGTAAAGGGCGGTCACGGTCTGGCCCGCCGTCAGATCCGCCGCCCCCATGCCCGCGAGGGCCGGAGTGCTGTTCTCGTAGCCTAGCAGGCGATACGACCCAACCCGCGCGGGATTGAATTCAACCTGGACCCGGGTGTTGCGGACGACGACATCCGACGGCACGGGTCCCTGAAGGTTTGCCTCACCCCGGACGCGGAGCCCGATCCGCACCAGCCGGTGGGCCGGGTTCCACGGCGCACCCGCCACCTCAAGCGACGCCGCCACCGGTGCGGCATCCGTCGGCGCTGCATAGTTGTACGGGAAGTGATTGAGAAGATCCTCGATCCTGACCTCGGCCCTTTGCGGACGCCCTCCGCGCTCCAGCGTGCGAAAGATCTGCGCGTAGCCCTGGCGATCGTACTCCGGGACAAATCCCGATTGCGGCGCCTCCGCCGCCGACACAAAGCCGGCTTCGCTCCGGCCAAAGCGGCGGGGCATCGCAGCCACGGCCCGCTTGAGCTGCGCGCTCACCGGCGCGGCCTCGCGCATCGCCATGGCCTGGCCGGCTGCCGCCACCGCGGCAAAGGTCGAGGCTTCCGCCGCGGCATCGGCGACCGCCGCAGGCGCGGGAGCGCGCGCCGCTTCAGAAGCGAGATTGAGTTCAAAGGTCCGGCGCTCCGGCTCGACCGGTGGATCCTTGTGCAGCACCACCATCACGGCAAAGCAGGCGGCGGCCAGGCCCGAGATGATGTAGTAGGGAAAACGGACAACCTTCCGGCGATACGGATCCGCCTTGGGCTCAACCGCCATCTCGGTCGGTTCCTTCGCCAGCACCTCCGTGAGCTCGCCCGCCATCGCCCGGATCTCCGCGACCGCCGCCTGCAACGCCGGGTCCGCCCGCACCGCGGCCTCGATCTCGACCAGCTCGGCACCCTGCAGCTCGCCCAAAGCGTAAGCCGTCAGGCGGGGATCATCAGCAGAAAGAGAGGGCGCGTTCATGACAGAGTCTCCGGGTCAGCGCGGTTGCGCGGCGAATTCCCGCCGCAGGCGCTGCACGGCGGTGTGAATGAGAAAGCCGACATTGCTCACCGAGAGTTCGGTGATGCGGCTGATTTCCTTGTAGCTGAATCCATTTTGAAATTTGAGACGGATCACTTCCTGCTGGTTGGGCGGCAGGTGGCCGATGAGTGCGAGCAACGCGGCCTGCGTCTCCTCGTGCTCCAGCGTCCGGCCCGGGCGCGGGGCATCCGCCGCGAGGCGTTCGACCTCGCCTTCGGCAAAGCGTTTCATCCGGCCCTCCTTGCGCAGGACGTCCAGCGCGCGGTGCCGGCAGACGGTGAACAGCCACTCCGCGAGGTGTCCGTCCACCTCCGCAACCGGCTGACCGACGAGCCGGACGAAGGTATCCTGAACGACGTCCCTCGCCCGGTCGGGATCACCAAGGAGGCGGGCAGCATAACGCAGAAGCGGCGCCTGGTACTGCACCACTGCGTTTTGCACAAACTCTCGAGGCGCTTCATGATCGGAGGCCGGGTTCATCGGGACCTTCGTTCCTTCAACGCACCAGCGGTCAGTTTATTAGAAGAAACCACGCTGTTACCCACTCGCTGGATCGGCGCGGGGAGCGCAGGCCTCCGGCCCGCCGGTTCGGAAGCGGGCGAGTCGCCCGCGCTCCCGGCAGTCCCAGCGGCATCACAAGACGTCACGACGGGGAACCGCCGTTCACTGGCGCACGACCACCACGCGGGTGTCGACCAGTCGGTCATGCAGCGTGCGCTTCTCCGCATCAAAGGCAGCGATGATGTAGCCAATGCACAGAATGATGCTGCTCAGCATCTCGGCGAAATACCGGGCAATGATGCGACCCGTGGACAACGGGCTGCTATCGGCCCGGTAGACCTTCAGGCCGAGCACCATCTTGCCCGGGGTTGCCGCATATTTCTTCAGGAAAACGATCGAATAGAGGATGCCGATCACGGTCTGAATGCCGAACGCGACGATCTGAAAAGCAAACACCGCCGCCAGCTGCTCCGGAGCCGGCTGGGCTCCGGGCGAAAGGAGCCCCGCACTCCCGATCATGACGAAAAAGAGCGGGACCACAAAAATCCACGAGATGAGGTTGGTGATGAAACCATCGATGATCTTCGCCGCCAGCCGCCGCCAGAAGCCGCCGTAGCCCTGGATGACCACGTCGGCTGCGCCCGCGACCGGAGCCGCGCCTGCGGCGGAACCCGCACCGAGCGGATCAGCGGATGGAGCCGGAGGGACCGACGCCCCCGTAAGCGGCGGTGGCGCAAGGTCGGCGTAGGGTTGCCACGTCGACATGCCCGCGCGCCACACGAGCGTGTCCGCGCGAATCACGCCGGACTCGACGAGCTTCGTGAACTCATCGGCCGAGACCGGCCCGTGACGCTGACCCTCATTAGCGTAATACCATTGCATATCGTCGTTCCCTAGCGGATCCCGCCCGCGCCCCAAGGGCAACGCCATTGTTTCGCGGAACCACGCTTGCGCCAGACGCAGCCGGCGGTTTCCTTCGCAGCACTATGCGCCGCCTCGCTGTTTCCGTGTCCGGCCTGCTTTGCGTCCTGTCGTTGTTTCTCGCCAGCTGCGCCAAGCGCGAAACCCCGGTGGAAGCCGGGATCCGCACGCAGACCCTGCACCTCGGCAACGGTGCCGAGCCGCAGGATCTCGATCCCCAGATCGTCACCGCCTACACCGACTACCTGATCATGATCGCCCTGTTCGAGGGCCTGACCGTGATCGACGAGGCCACCTCGCAAGCCGTGCCCGGTGTCGCCGAGCGCTGGGAGATCTCGCCCGACGGCCTGCTCTACACCTTCCACCTCCGCGCCAACGCCAAATGGTCCAACGGCGATCCCGTCACCGCGCAGGATTTTGTGTTCTCCTACGAACGCATGCTCCGCCCTGCCCTCGCCTCCGAGTACGCCTACATGCTTTACCCGGTGGAAAACGCCGAGGCGTTCAACACGGGCCGGGTCACTGATTTTGCCCAGGTCGGTTTCAAGGCGCTCAACGAACGCACCCTGCAGATCAAGCTCGCCGCGCCCACGCCCTACCTGCTCGCCCTCGCCGCCCACCAGGCTTGGTTCCCAGTCCATCCCGCAACCATCCTCAAGCACGGCAAGATCGACCAGCGCGGCACCCGCTGGACCCGCGTGGAAAACTTCGTCGCGAATGGCCCCTACCTGCTCAAGGAGTGGTCGCCCAACAGCCGGATCGTGGTCGAACGCAACCCGACCTACTGGGATGCCGAGCACACCGGACTGAACAGCGTCATCTTCTACCCGAACGAGAACATCTCGACCGACGAAAGTAACTTCCGCGCCGGCCAGCTCCACATCACCTACGACGTGCTGCCCGACCGCATCGGTCACTACCAGCGCACCGCACCGGAACAGATCCGCATCGATCCCTTCCTCGAGTCGTTCTTCATCCGCTTCAACGTCACGCGCAAGCCGCTCGACAATCCCAAGGTCCGCCTCGCCCTCACGCGCGCCATCGACCGCGAGGCCATCGCCAACAAGCTCCTCTACGGCAGCCGTCTCCCCGCCTATTACTTCACGCCGCCCAACACCGCCGGCTACACCGCCCGCACCAAGGTCACGACCGACTTCGAGTCCGCCCGCGCCCTCCTCGCCGAGGCCGGGTTCCCGGGCGGCCAGGGCTTCCCCAAGCTCGACATCCAGATGAACACGGATGCCGTCAACTCCAAGGTCCTCGAGGCGATCCAGGCCATGTGGAAGACCGAGCTCGGCATCGATGTCACGCTTTCGAACTCCGATTTCCGCGTGTACCTCGATAACATGCGCACCCTCAGCTACGACTTTTCCCGCGCCCGCTGGGTCGGTGACTACAACGACCCCAACACCTACCTCGACATGTTCGTGACCAACGGGGGCAACAACCAAACCGGCTGGAGCAACCCCGAGTACGATCGCCTGATCGCCGAGGCCGGCAAGACCGGCGACACGACCGCGCGTTTCGAACTCCTGCAGAAGGCCGAGGCTCTCCTCCTGACCGAGGTTCCGATCGCCCCGGTCTTCTTCGGCACCCGCAGCTACCTCATCCATCCCAGCGTCAAAGGCTGGGTCCCCTCCCTCCTCGGCATCCATCGCTACCAGAAGGTCCGGCTCGAGCAGCCCTGAAAAGCAATCCTCCGATGTAGCCGGAGTCGCTGACCCCGGTCCGGGGCCGAAGGCGGAACGCGCTGCGCTCGGAGCGTTGATCGGGTACCAGACAATCGATCCAACCTGTTGAGGGCAACACGGCCCACCTCAATCGCCACACCCCGGGGTCAGCGACCCCATCCACCCCCACCGATGGACTCTTGGCGTTTGGCCTTTGCCCCACTCGGGGTCCACACTGGCACACAATCTGCGACCTTCGCCTTGTGCTGCAACCCTCCGCCGCCCAGTCTAACCCCATGCGGCTCGTCCGGCTCTTTCTCCTCGCCCTGATCCCCGCGACCGCGCTGCTCGCCAGCGACGTCACTCTCGTGCGCGTGTGGACCGGACCACGCACCGCGGAATCGTTCGAGCGCATCTCGGAGTATTTCAGCGGCAATGAAAACACGGGCGGGCAAACCGTTCTCCGCACGCAACCCGCCACCCGTGCCGGCTATTACTGGCTGATCCGCACCAAAACCGGCGCGGCGACCGATGCGCGGATCGAACTTTCCGTGCTCATCTCCGGCTCCGACACCCCGCGCGTTTTCACCCTGCCCACCCGCTTGCCGTCCGGCAGCCATGCGACCTTGGTCGGCCTGACCGGTGAAGACTGGTCCAATCTGGAGGCCCGCCCGGTCGCGTGGAAACTGCGCGTGCTTGACGGCTCGGGCCATGAACTCGCCGCCGAGGAAAGCTTCCTCTGGGTCGCCACCCCCTCCACCTGACCTGCTCCCCTCCCCATGTCCGACCTCTTCGCGAACTACGAACACGCCCGGTTCTATGACGAGATGTTTGCCGCTCCTGGCATCCCGCGGCCCCACTACCAGCGCCTGTTCGACCGCTTCGCCCGACTGGAGGGCATGAACGAGTTGCTGGAGCGCCAGCGCATCGCGGACCAAACCTTCATCAACCGCGGCGTCACGTTCACCGTTTATTCCGACACGACGGGCACCGAGAAGATTTTCCCGTTCGATCTCCTCCCCCGCATCGTGCCCGCCCACGAATGGGCCCATCTGGAAAAGGGCCTCACCCAGCGCATGACGGCGCTGAATCATTTCCTCGCCGACATCTACGGCGAGCAGCGCATCCTCAAGGAGGGCATCGTTCCGCGCGAGATGGTCGATACCTCGAAGCACTTCCGTCACGAGATGGTCGGCGTCGCCCTGCCCCGCGGGCTCTACGTCCACATCAACGGCACCGACCTGATCCGCGACGAGGCCGGCACCTATCGCGTGCTGGAGGACAATCTGCGCACGCCCTCCGGCGTCAGCTATGTGCTCGAGGACCGTCAGGTCATGAAGCGCGTGTTCCCCAATCTGATCCGCGACTACCGCGTCCGCCCGGTCGAGACCTACGCCAGCGACCTGCTCGCGCTGCTCATGCACCTCGCACCGGCGCACGTGCCGGAGCCAACCGTCGTGCTGCTGACCCCCGGCGTCTTCAACTCCGCCTACTTAGAGCACACCTTACTCGCCCGCCAGATGGGCATCGAGATCGTGCAGGGCGACGACCTCGTGGTGGAAAACGACAAGGTCTACCTGCGTCGCACCGGCGGGCTCGATCCGGTCCACGTCATCTACCGGCGCATCGACGACGACTTCCTCGACCCCACCGTCTTCCGCAAGGATTCGCTCCTCGGCGTCCCGGGACTCGTCAACGCCTACCGCAAGGGCAACGTCGCGCTCTGCAATCCGATCGGCACCGGCGTCGCCGACGACAAGGCGATGTATTATTACGTGCCGAAGATGATCAAGTTCTACCTCGGCGAGGAGGCGATCCTGCCGAACGTCGACACGTACCTGTCCTCAGATCCGACGGACCTCAAGTTCATCCTCGATCACCTGCCCAAGCTGGTGGTGAAGAGCGTGAACGAGGCCGGCGGCTACGGCATGCTGGTCGGTCCGCACTCAACGCAGGCGCAGATCGCCGAGTTCCGGGACAAGATCATCGCGAATCCCCGCAATTTCATCGCGCAGCCCACCATCGGCCTCTCCCGCTGCCCGAGCGTGTGCGACGGCGTGATCGAGGGCCGGCACATCGACCTGCGCCCGTACATCCTCAACGGCGAGACGATCAAGATCATGCCCGGCGGCCTCACCCGCGTCGCCCTCCGCAAGGGCTCCCTCGTCGTCAACTCCTCCCAAGGCGGCGGCTCGAAGGACACATGGGTCCTCAGCGACGACGAGACCCCCGCGCCGGTGCAGGTGCAGGGCCAGGAGAAGATCATCGTCTAGCGCCGCTGCGCGGCGCTGGACGGAATGACCAATGCACAATGGGCAATGACCAATGAAGCCGGCTCCCTACGACCTCGAAGAGCGCACCGCCCTTTACGGCGAGGCCGCAATCGAGTTCTGCCAGGATTTGCCCCTCACTCCAATCACCGCTCCCTTGATCACCCAATTCGTCAAAGCGGCCACCAGCGTGGGCGCCAACTACGGCGAAGCGGACGAGGCCGAATCCAAACCAGATTTTCGCCACAAGATCGCCCTTTGCCGCAAGGAGTCCCGGGAATCTAAACATTGGTGTCGCATGCTCGCCAAAGCCGTACCCTCCGCAAAGATTGCGATCCGTTCGCTTTGGCGCGAGGCGCGCGAACTTCATCTGATTTTCTGCCGCATTATCCGCACCACCGACGAGAACCTCAGACTCGCGAAAGCGGCCAAATCATCCACCCGCTAACCATGCCGACATTGGTCATTGCCCATTGGTCATTGGTCATTCGTCCCCGCCCCCCATGCTAAGTCGCGTCGCCAACATCATCTACTGGATGGCCCGTTATCTCGAACGGGCCGAAAACACCGCCCGCATCGTCGACGTCAATGCGCAGCTCGTCATTGATCTCCAGTCACGCCAAGCCGCCGACGATCCACGCTCGTGGGAGCCGCTCGTCTACGTGACCGGCGACGAGGACAAATTCTTCGAACTCTATGGCAAAACCGTGAGCGAACGCGCGGTCGTGGAGTTCATGCTCTTCGACAAGCGCAACCCGAGTTCCGTCATCTCCTGCATCGCCACCGCCCGCGAGAACGCGCGCTGCATCCGCGACCAACTCGCCAATGAGGTCTGGGAGACGCTCAACACCTTCTATCTCCAGCTGAAGGACGACGACTACGCGCGCTACGCCCAGCTGGGCTCGGCCGAGTACCTCAACCGGATCAAGACCCGCATCCAGCTCTTCTACGGCGTGGCCGACTCCATGCTCCCGCGCACCCAGGGCTGGTGGTTCTACGAGCTCGGCCGCCATCTCGAGCGCGCCGACAACACCTCGCGCATCCTCGATGTGAAGTACTACATGCTGCTGCCGTCACTCCACGCCGTGGGTTCCGCCCTCGACCTGATCCAGTGGGGTTCGGTGCTGCGCTCCTGCTCGGCCTTCGAGGCCTTCCGCCGCAGCCGGCGCGGTCAGCTGAATCTCGAGCGGGTGCTCGACTACCTGATCCGGGACGAGGACTTCCCACGCAGCATCCTCTTCTCGGTGCTCGGCGCGGAGGACGCGCTTGCCCAGATCGTCGCAACCATGCCGCATCTCGCCGACAATCCCACGACCAAGCGCGTCGCCGACCTTCGAACCCACCTCCAGGAGACCCGCGTGGCCGACATCATCACGAGCGGCGTCCACGAGTACCTCGATGAGGTTCAACAGCGGGCCCAGTTGATTCACGAGGCGCTGCAGGAAACGTTCGTCGACTACCCGACCGCCGCCGCCAAGGTGCTGGCCTGAGCGGGCCATCCGGCAAGCGTTCGCTTTTTCGCAGCCATGCCGTCGTCTTCTGTGCCGGGCTGGACTGAATGGGCCGCCCTGCCCTCGGCGCCCGCCACCACCTCCGCCAACCTCGCCGAGCAGCTGGATGGCGGCCAGGCCTTTCGCTGGAACCGCACCTCCGACGGCACATGGACCGGCGGCTGGTCTGAATTCGTGGTCCGCCTGCGCCTGGATGCCAGCGGCCGACTGCAATGGTCCGCCCCGGCCTCGCTCCGCACCACGACTCCTTCCGCGCTCACCACCTACCTGGGCCTAGAGGCTGACGCGAGCGCCAGCACCGACGCGCTGCCCTGGCGCAGCGATGCGCATCTCGCGACCTGCCTCGCCGCCTTTCCCGGACTGCGGATCCTGCGCCAGCCGTTCGGCGAAACCCTGCTCGGATTCCTTTGCAGCGCGACCAAGCAGAGCGTCCAGATCCAGCAGATGCTGGCCCTGCTCGCCCGGCGGCCTGGTCAGCCGCTAGGGATCCACGTGGACGGCGAGCCCTGGCATCGTCTCCCGACCTGGGACGAGCTCGCGCAGACCGCGGAGGCTGACCTGCGCGCGTGCCTGCTCGGCTTCCGCGCCCGCTACATTCATCAGACGGCGCTCTTCCTTGCGGCCAACCCGGGCTGGCTCAAGGCCACGGAAACGGCCCCTTATGCGGAGGCCAAAGCGCGCCTGTGTACGCTCCCGGGTGTCGGCGAAAAGGTGGCGGACTGCGTGCTCCTCTTTGGCGCCGGCCGGCTGGAGGCATTTCCCGTCGACACGTGGATCCTCAAGGCACTCGCGCGCCGCTACGGCCTCGACGGATGGAAGCCGGCGCAGGTGGCCCAGTTCGGTCGTGCGCACTTCGGTCCGCTCGCCGGACTCGCCCAGCAATACCTCTTCGCCTACGAGCGCGCCGAATCAAGCCGAGGCCCACGCGCGCCGGGGTAGCCGGGGTCGCCGACCCCGGGGATTGAGTCTTGGTGCGCACGGCGGAACCGGGGGCTGCAACCCCGCGACCATTTCAACCGCCCGACACGCGCCCCTGCAGCAGCCGCCAGGGGAAAAAGTAAACAGCGTAAACCACCGCGTAGACCGCGAAGTGCTCCAGCTTCAACGCGTGCGCACCCGCGAAGAAGAAGATCAGCAGGTGCATGCGAATCACGTTTTTGTACGGGGCCATGATTCCGTCCTGACCGAAACCCTGACGGGCCTTGCGCGCCGCGATGTCCGCCGCCTTGACCGAGGTCGGTGGTGGTTCGGGCGGCAGCCGCTCAATCCGAAAGTGCCGCCGCTCGGCGAGAAATGCGACCGGAAGGAACCACGCATAGGCTTTCACCACTCCCCCATATAGCCCCAGCCCGGCAAAGGTGCTACCGAGACGCCGCACGCCATCCGGAGGGAAAAAGACACTCAGGAAAACCGAGTGCACAAAATGAAACATGCCGAAGTGGAAGGTAAAGAACGCCAGCACGAACATCCCTCCGACCGCGGTGCTGACTCCCGCACCACCTGCCCCTTCGCGAAAACGGAGCAGCGCCGGGCCAAAAATCGCCCAGACAATCATGGCGTAGCCCACGACCAGACTCGACAGCCACAGGCTCCAAACCAGATCCGTGGTGTTCCAGCCCATAAACCACGCCAGCCCAAGGCCGGCGGCAAAAGCCAGTGCATCCGGCCAGGCGCTGGCCCATCCTCCGCTGTCTGCAGCCGGGGCGGATTCCGTCACGTCACTTCGATCGCTGAATCAGCTCCACCTCGTAGCCCTCGGGCGCGTCAATGAAGGCGATCATGGAGCCGCTGCCGCTGGGCGTAGGCCCATCACTCAGTGCAAAGCCACGGCTCGTAAGCTGCGCGGCAAATGCGGTCAGGTCATCAACCTCGAAGGCCAAGTGCATCAGGTCGGGCTGAACCTGGACCGACGGGCTGTTCGGCAGCTGGCAAATCTCGATCTCCTCGTCGCTGTTCGGTGTCGCGAGGAACACCAGCTGGGCACCGCGCGGCGAGGTGTGCCGGCGCGACACCGTCAGCCCAAGGGCGTCCTGATAGAATTTCACCGTGCGCTCGATGTCATTCACGCGCATACGGGTGTGGAGGAGTTTTTTGACGGTAGCCATGCCTCACAGCGTGCAGGCTTCCATCACGCTGTCAGCGGAGAAAATCTTCCCCGGCACCGGATCTGCATGATGTCAGCTCAGGGCGCCGTCAGCTCCTCGAGCCGGCGTGTCGTGAGCAGTTCGAAGCGCCCCCCAAGACCGCGGGCGACCTGGGTGAGCCCGTCCAAAGCCCCCAGCGGGCGATCATCAGGTCCGGCAAAGAGAAAGAGATTCAACGCCAGTCGATCCCGCGCAAAGGTGCCGGCCAGCGCAGCCACAAAAGCCTGCGCATCCGTCACCGCAGCCGGCTCGACCTCGGAGAGCCGCGCGTCAGGATCCACCCACACCGGCCTGCCCTGACGGTCACTCCATCCCGCGAGATCGACCGTGATCGACACGCCCGCCCGCGCCAGCGCCGCCTGAAAGTCGGCATCGAGGATGCGCCGCGTTTCCGTGACCACAAAAGGGTCGCGCTTGTCCGCGAGCAGCCGGCGATTGATCGCCTCGAGTTCCTTGCGCGCCTTGGCCAGCGCCGCCAGTCGCGCCTTGGTGACTTCCTTCAGATCGAGCCCTTCGCGGCGCAGCGCATCGAGATCCTGCTCACGCGATCGCCGCCGACCCTGCAGTTCCCCGTCGCCCAGCCGTTTGCTCCCGTAGCCCGCCGCACCCGTGATCACAAAGACCGTGTCAGGCTTGAGCTGCAGCCCGGCATGAACCGCCTGGACCCAGGGACTCGGACTGTAGCTCGGATCAAGTCCCGACCCCGCCGGCGCAACCGCCGCCCACGCCGTGCCTCCGCCGGCCGACGCGATGCCCAGCGCGTCGAGCCGGGTGTTGACCGGCTCCATCCACGCGAAAAACGCCGTCTTGTTCTTCATCGTCGCAGCCTGAAGCCGGTCGGCGTACAGGCTGATCTTCATGCCGTCAAAGAGCACAACCCCAAACTCTGACGACGGCGGCAGATTCCCGATCAGCTTCATGATCTCACTGCGAATGATGCCAAACGCCTGAAATCCTCCCTTGCGGATGTCCATCAGGCTGCGCCCGACATCGACCACGAAGACGACCTTCTGGGTGCGAACATTCGAGAGTCCGAGAAAGCTCAGACTCATGAACCCGCGCCCGCCGAGGTTCGCGTTGCCCAGACTCGTCCCCAGCCCACCCCCGCCAGCGCCCAAGCCCACGCCCCATCCGAACCCACCAAACCCACCCAGCCCCGCCGCGCCCGGGGTGGCCAGCGCGGGCATGGGCGGGAGGGCGAGCGCGCCGGATGCCGTCGTGAGGATGCGCGCGCTGGCGGCGGGCGACGAACTGACGGCTCCGCCTTTTCGGGCCACCTGCAGCCGATGCTCAACCTGCTTGCGCGGCGTCGTGTCGGCCGGAGGGGGCGCATCAAAGCGTTTTTTCTTTCCCACAATCGTTTCCGAAACGACAAAGACCGCCGCCGCCGCAATTAGCACCGCATGCAGGCCCACACTGACCAACACCGGCATGCTGCGGGTGAGACGGCGGTAGAGACTGGGACGAGCGGCATCCATCGTCAGAGGTCCGACTCCGATATCGTCGTAAAGGTCACCGCCGTGATCCCCGCCACCGAAAGCGCGTTGAGGACATCGATGGTCCGATCGTAGCGTGAGGCCGGATGGCTCATCAGCGTGACCACCACCTTGCTCTTCGCTGCGTCACTGGACTCCTTCAGCCGCAGCAAGGTCGCCGTCAGCTGGGGCATCGCCGGTTCGCCGGTGGAATCGTAGGCCTCATCGTTGAGCGTCACCTGACCGCTTTCGTCGATCGAAAGCCATTGCTCATCCACAAACTCCACCGGACCATCCGCGACCGCGACGCCCGGGAGGCGCGTTTGCAGGATGCGCTCGATCCGGATTTGCGCCGCCAGCGCCATGAAGAACACGAGGATCACGAAGACCACGTCGATCAACGGCGCGATCTGAAATCCCAAGTCGGGATTGGCAGCTTGTGCGGGTCGCTTCATGGCTCGGATTGCGGCCAGAACGGATCGACAGAATTTTTAACCACGGATGGACACAGATGAACACGGATTTCAAACCGCATGAGGCATCCACCGGAGCAATCTGGCTTAGTTTTCCTATCCGTGTTCATCCGTGTCCATCCGTGGTTAAACTGGATTATCTGACTTCCTGGATCGGTCACGCCGATGGCCGGCTCACCGTGGCGAAGGTCACGTCGATGATCCCGGCTTGCGCTGCCGCCTCGACCACGGCGGAGACATGGCGGACCGGTGTGGAGCCGTCGCAACGAATCAGCACGCGGACATTAGCCCTCGCCTGTTTCCGTGTGACGAGCACCGGAGTCATCGCCGCGGGATCCACGACCTGCTCCTCAAAGGTGGTCACGGCCCGTTGCTCGGTCGCGCGCCAGGCAATATTGAAGACCAACTCGCCCTCCGAATCCTCCTTCTCCACCGCATCCGGCGCCGCCGGCAGCTCAATGGTCGGGTCGTAGCGCGTCACGGCAGTCGACGCGATGCTCATGAAGAAGATGAGCAGCACCAGCAGCACATCGATCAACGGCGCGATCTGGAACTCCGGATCGCCCTCCCCACCACCCGCGCTTCCTGCCATGACAGCCTCCGTG
>CAYWRG010000015.1:62298-69573 GCA_964460715.1 uncultured Opitutus sp.
GCAGCCACTTCGGTCGGGCCGCACAGGGTTGTCCGCCGGCGAACTCGACCGCCGCCAGGTCCTCGTACGGGAACCGGCGAAACAGCTCCGCCACCTCCTCCTGCAGGTGATGAATCGCCTGCGCCGTCCGATTGCGCAGGAGGTAGTAGAACACAAAGGCTGGAATCGCCACGACAAGACCACCGGCCGTCGCGTAGAGCACTTTGCCGATTGCGCCCGACAGCTTGGACGGATCCGCCGCTCCGGCCTGCCCCATCGCGGCAAAAGCCTCGATCATCCCCAGCACCGTGCCCACCAGTCCGATCATGGGCGCGATCACTCCGATGACCGACAGGTAGGCGATCTTGTTCTGGAAGCGCGCATTTTCGCCCATGACGACCGTGATCACAGCATCCTCGGTGGCCGTCTTGCCCTCGGAAGCATGGCGCAAGCCCGCCCCGACCACATTGGGCAGCAAGCCGGGATGCGCCCGGCAATAATCAAACGCCCCGTGGTAGTCGCCGGCGCGAAAAAATGTCCGGAGCGCCTCCAGCGTCGCGACCGGCATCACCTGTTTGGGCGCGGTGCGGACATAGCCATCCGTCACCAGCCACACGATCAGCATGCTGCACACGACCAGAATGTAGATCGTGGGCATGTTGAGCTTCTGCAGCAGGGTCTGCTGAACCACGACCGGGGCTGACGGCTCGGCGGCGAGCAGTAATTGGGCCGACGCGAGGCAGGCGAAAACCGCAAGAACAGGGCGACCGCGGATGAATCGTTTCATGATGAAGGGGGTGAAATAGGAACGAGGACCTCCAAGCGGGCCGCTTCCGGGGATAGCGGAAAGTCGCGCTGCAATTCAGCGGCCGCGCGATCGGCCCGCCCGGTATCACGGGCCAGAAGATAGGCACGCCGGCTGCCATCCAGTGCAGCCGCGTAAAGCTCGCGCCGATTTCCATAAAGCACCGGAATCCGGAGGAACGCCTCCAACGCCGCTTCCGCGTCCCCGCGCTGCAGCGCCAGTTCGCCACGGACCAGCCAGGCCCGGGCGTGAACTCCGGCCGGAACCTCCTCGGCCAGAATCGCCTTCACCATGGCTGCAGCGATTTCGCCGTGCCCCACGGCGACCTCCAACTCGGCCAGGCCGAGTCGCGCCAAGCCCACCGATTCCGGATCGATCGCCGTCGCAATGAGCTCCCGCGCGGCGGCCTCGGCCTCCGTTGACGCGCCGGATTCGAGCAAGCTGCGCAAGCGCAGGAAGGACGCGGCCGTCCACCACGATCCCGGGACTTTCGCGAATAGCACAAACTCCGCCCGCACCGGCTCGAGCAGCGCACTCACCTCGGCGCAACGGCCCGTCGCCAGCGCCTCCCGAGCGAGTTCGAGCGCTTCCGGCTCCGGCCAATCCAGACGCACCACTTCCGGAAGTGGATAAGTCCGCTCGACCACCGCACCCGCGCCATCGGAATCGACCCCTTCCACCAGTTCAACCCCGCGCACGACCACGTCGTCCGCGCTCAGAATCGTGCCGTCACGCAGGTGATACTGCTGCGCACCCAACGACTCCACCAGCAACAGGATGATCGTCAGCCAATGCGGTTTCATTCGCCCTGCCCTCCGGCCGACGTTGCGGCCCACTCCGCAAGCCGGCGGTGCGCTTCCGCCGCTTCGGCGCGCACGGCCAGACGCTCATCCCGGAGCATCTCGCGCAGCGTCGCCATCGCCTCCGGTTGCTGGCCCAAGTTCACAAAGGTCTCCGCACTACGCAGGTAGGCGCGGGCGACCCAAGGCGTGAATTTTCGATAACTGAGATAAACCCGCTGAAAGTGAGCCTGAGCTTGAGCGAGATTCTCCCGCCCACCCCGTCGCATCAGAATCTCTCCCAGCGACCACACACTCTCCGCCGTGGCTTCCCCGCGCCACTCGCGGTTAGCGGCGATCTGTTCAAAAATCGCCTGAGCTGCATCCAGCTGATCCAGCGCCAGCAGGGAGCGCGCCCGTCCCAGCGTGGCCTCGCGCAATTTGAACCGCGCTCCGGCCCGGTCGATCGCATCGCCAAAGTGAACCAGGGCGTCCTGCGCACGTCCGCTCGCGAGAGCAACCTCGCCCAGTCCGGCATACCCAAAATCAGCGAAGATCGAACCGGCATAAGTCGCGACAATCCGTTCGTAGCAGGCCTGGGCCGCCTCCCGCCGCCCGACCGCCAGCAGATGATCACCCAGCCGACCAAGGATGCCCGGCGGAAGCGCGTCTCGGGAAAAGTCGGCCGCCAACCGATCCATCAGCGCGGCACGCTCGTCGATCGCGTTGCGCAACGCCGCGATCTCCGCTTGCAGAAAAATCACGCGCGCCCGCGCCGTGGGCGACGCTTCCAGCGCCGACGGCAGCAACAGCGCCTCGGCCCGGGCTGCGATCGCTTCCGTGCTCACCGGTTCAGCCGGCGCGCCGCTTCCGCTCTGCCGCGGGGGTCGGGCTAGCATCCCTGCCAGTTCGACCAGCAATCGCTCGACCCCATCACGGGCGGGATCGCCGAGGTAACGTAACGCGATTTCGGCCACCCGCGCGATGCCTTCGTCGAGCCGACCCTCGCGTACGCGGATGCGTCCAATCCAGTATGCCGCGTTGATCACGAAGGGATGATCCGGTCGTTCCCGGGCAAAGGCCTCCCACATGGCGGCGGCTTCATTGAATTCGCGACGCGCCTGGTGGTGACGCGTCAGCTCATCCAGAACGTAGCCCAACAGGTCATCCGGCAGGGTCTGCGCCAGCGCACCCCGGTAGCTCGCGATGGCTTCGTCGAGCTTCCCCTCGCCCGCCCATGCGTCACCCTGCAACGCGAAGACCTCACCGCGTTGAGGATGATCCGGGGGCTGATTTTTGAGCCAGCCCTGCGTCTGGCGGATCGCGATGGCGTAGTCCTCCATCGCATAATGGGCGGCGGCCAGCCGGTAACCGGCATCGGCGGCAAAACGCCCATCCGGCCAAGTCTGCAGGTAGCCGCCGATCTCCTGCACCGCCTGCTGCTGGCGGCCGAGCAACAAGCCGGCCATCGCATGCAGGTAGACGGCCTCTTCCTCGAAGCGTCCACGGGGATAATCTTTGCGGTAAAGCTCCATGCGGGCCCGGGCCTCGTCGTGCTGACCGGCCGCGAGCAGCGCCTGCGCGTGCAAGACGAGGAGCGGCTCGCGGTGCTCGGAGCCCGAGGCGAGAGCGTCGACGCGCGCCAAAAGCCCAAGCAGTTGGGTCTGCGAGCCCTGCGCCTGCGCCGCGAGCGCAGCGCCGTAGAGTGCCTGGACCACGAGTGGATTTCCTGGCGATTCCGCCGCAAATCGATCCAGAGCCCCCCGCGTTTTTCCAAACCGGCCGGCATCGGCGTACGCGCGCACCAGTCCGGCGTGCGCGGCCGGTCGCTCTGCCGCGTCCGCGGGACCGCTGAGCACTTCGCCAAAGGCGATCGCCGCCTCCCACGCGCCGCCGCGTTCCTGAAACGCCCGGCCGATGCGGAGGTAAAGCGCGGCATCGTAGCTCGCGAGCGCATCGATTTCCTTCAACGCCGTCTGCGTCCGCTCCTTGCGCGCAACGAGCCGGCGATACGCATCAAGCTCCGCCACGGGCCCGCGCGCGAAGGCCTGCGCCCGCGCGATCTGGGCGTCCAATCGCAAGGTGCGTGCCGCCTGGTCGCGCTGGAGCTCGGCTCGCGGCACCGCCTGACGATAGGCCACGAGCGCACCCTCGGTATCGCCGTCGGCCAGCAGCGCATCGCCAAGTTGCAGGCTAAGCGTGTTCAGGCCGGCCAGATTATCGACCAGATCGCGCCGCCCCTGCAGGAGCGCGAGCCCGCGCGCGGCTTGCTCGTGGTTCTTCTTTTCGAGGTGGAGGGAAACCAGAACCAGTGCCGAGTCAGCCCAGTCAGCATCACGGGGCGCCGATCCAAGCAAACGTTCATAGGCCTCGATCGCCACGTCGACCTGGCCGGCCTGCTGCGCCGCCAGCGCACGATAGAGACGGGCCCGGTCCCGGTGGACCGGCGATGCCTCGAGGGTGCCGAACACGGGGACGGCATCGGCAAACTTCTCCTGCAAGGCCAGAGCAAGCCCCAGAATCATGCGGCCCTCGCTGATCACCGTCGTCGGCCCCCCGGCGGCAATGAGGTCAGCCGCCACGGCCTGAGCCCGGGCGTAGTCGGCACTCTGAAAGTGGACCGTCGCCGTCGCGAGACGGACTCGATCCAGCGTCAAACCGCCCGGCAGAGCCTCACCGGCCGCGACTCGACCCAACACCAGATCGAGCAGCGGCGCAGCGTCCGCTGGCCGCTTGGCCGCGATCGCCTGCTCCACCTCGACCAGGACTTGCGGCAACGGGACCCGCACCTGAGCCCGGAGACACCCCACCCCAAGGGCCAGTCCGAGCGCGGTCGCAACCACTCGCCAGACTGGCCCAGCATGCCCTGCGAGAGATCGGGCGATGCCATGCATAGGGGACCTCCTTCCTGCGGGAGAAGATCAGGTTGGTCAAGATTTTATTGCATACATATTGCATTTAAAATCCCTCCAGCTCTATCCCGATCTCACGCGAAGCCACGAAGTTCTCTGAGTACGCTGCCCGTGCTTCGCGCCTTCGCGTGAGCCTCTTCTTCGAGATAGAGCGTTTAAAGTTCAGTTGTAGCCGGGGTCGTTGCCCCCGGAGATTGAGTTTCTCCTCTCAAGAGATTCGGACCGGGGTCAGCGCCCCCGGCTACAGGTTTCCTGAAAGGGCTCCAGCGAGTGAGCTGCCAATCGCTCTCGTTCTTCGTTCCCTGACTCATTCTCAGATCGAGAACGATAAACGATGCAGAGAACGAGATCAGCCCGGCATGGCGCACGGCGGCCAATCCAGCGCGTTGAGGACAACACGCTCCACCGTTTCGATCCGGTGTAGCTGGCCCCAGAGAGGCCAGCTACCCTGGACCTAAAAACGCCTCACTGATTCACGAACGCGCCTTCGCTCGCCTTCAGGCGGAGGCTTTCCACGACCGAGATGTCCGGCAGCTTGAGCACGAGGGTGTTAACGCCCGCCTTCACCGGTGCCGTGAACTCCGCGCCGGTCTTCACGACCGCGCCGTTCATCCAGCCCGACTCCACCGCGCCTTCGAGCTTGAAGGTCGCCGAACCGGCGCGCGGCGCGTCGTACTGGACGGCCACATACAGGCCACGGGTGGTGCTCAGAGGGATCACGAAGCCCGGGGGCAAGACGCCCGCCGGAGGACGCGGGATGGTCGCACGTACGGCTTCGACGATTTCCTCGCGCGGCAGCTGGCCGTTCACGAGCGAATAAACCGGCCTCCAGTCCGCCAGGCCAAGGTCACCCGCGACCACCCGATCCACGCCCACCGGCTCGTTGCGGCTCGTCACCACATACGTCCGCCAGAGACGGGCCGTGACGCCCTGCGAGGCGTCGTATTCGCCCGGCTTGCCCAGCTGCGCGAGGAACGCGATCAGGTCGTTGCGCTCCTCGGGCAGGAGCGTGTCGACGAGGCCCGCCGGCATGAGCGACCCGAACGCGGTGCGCGTCGCGACATTGCGCTTCGGCACGGAGATCACCTCGTTCGTCACCGTACGCAGCACGATTTCGTTGTCGTCCTCGCGCGTAACCATGCCGGTCAGCTGCTGGCCGTCGTTGGTCGCGATCAGGACCGAGTGATAACCCTCCTTGGTCTTGGCGTTGGGATAGAGGATCGACTCCACGAGATAATCCGGCGGCGCGCTCGCGCCGATGCTGGTCATGTCGGGTCCGAGGCGTCCGCCGGCCCCACCAATGGCGTGACACGAGACGCACGCCAGCTCGGTCTGACGATAGAGCCGTTCGCCGCGCGCCGCGTCGCCGGTGGCGAGCGCCACGCGGGCAATCTCCTGCAGCTGGGCGGCGGACAACGGCTCGGTCGGAATGGATACGCCGGCAATCGTCATGAGCTCGCGCACCAGCGGCTGGCTCGCATTGCCTTCGCGCGCCGGACGCAGACCGGCCCGTGCGACCGCCACCGGCAGATTCGAACCGGGCAACGCCGTGGCCAGCTTGTCACCCGCACCACTCACGCCGAGGAGCGCACGCCAGAAGGCCGGAGCCTCCGGATCATCCGCCAAGGTCTTGAGCACGCCGACGATCTCCGTCAAAGAGCCGTCCAGGTCGACCCGCGCCAGCGCCACGGCCGTCTCGCGGCGGACCTCGGGTGAACCCGCGGAGGCAACCAGCGCCTTGAGGCGCGCCGCCACGTCGGCGCCGCCGATCTCGCGCAACGCGTTCAGCGCGGCAGTACGCTCGATGGCCGACGTGGTCGACCGGCCGGCCGCATCGACGAGGGCGGGGACAAAGGCCGCCAGCTTCCACGTACCCGTCAGGGTAAAGGCCGCCGTGCGCACCGGCTCCGCCGCATGCGTGAGCAGTGGCTGGATCGTCGCGAGGTCACCCTCGGGCAGCGCCTTGCGCAGGCGGGCCGCCTCGCTGAGAGACATGAGCGCACGCTGCGCTGCCGCCGGTTCAAAGCCGCCGGCCAGAACCTGGTTGAGCAGCAGGCGCAGCTCAGTCGGACCGCCCGCGGTTCCGATCAGATCAATCCACGGGCCCGAACCGTCGCGAGCCATTGTGCGGCTGGCGAGGAGCTGGCCGAGCAGTTCGTTCGCGCGGCGGGCGTCGATCGCCTTGAGGGCGAACTCGAGCTGCTTCTCGCGACCGTCCACCGTCCAGGCACCGGACTTGACCGCCGCCACCCATGGCTCGGCGAGTTCGTTGATCGTGAGCCAGAGGGCGTAGTCGAGAAACGGATCCATCGCCTGGTCAGCCACCGTGAGCGCGAGCTCGGCGGCGCGGGCGGACGAAACCTTGCCGAGCGCACGCACGGCCTCGAGGCGCACGCGCGGATGTGCATCAGCCACGAGACGCTGCAACACGGGGAGCGTGCCGGCGTCAACCGGCAGCGCCCGCACGGTGGCAGCGCGGATCTCGGGCTTGGCCGAGGAGAGGAGCTGGTCGATCACGGACGCACGCGGTTGGTTGAAGGCCTGGTACATCCAGAGCGCCTGCAAGCGGTGCTCGTCGCCGGCATTGCGATCGGTCCACGCATTGAGGTCAACGAGCACGCGGGCGGCGCCGCGCTCCACGAGGACACGGCGGGCGCGTTCCTGATCGTAGGTGTTGGGCGAAACCAGGCGGTCGAGCAGCGCACCATTGGCGAGTTCGTTGAAGTTCACCTTGGCCAGTGGCGCGCGGCCCTTGGCGGAAATGCGCCAGATGCGGCCGTGGGCCTTGTCGCGGCGGGGG
>CAYWRG010000015.1:69583-75540 GCA_964460715.1 uncultured Opitutus sp.
AAATCGACCTCGCCGTGCTGGATGATCGGGTTGCTCCAGTCGGCGATGTAGAGGGCGCCGTCAGGCCCGAGCTTGATGTCAACCGGACGGAAGGTCGGGTCCGTGGTGCGGAGGAGGTCAGGCATCGCCTGCGTGACATAGCCGGCGCCCTGATCACTCAGCTTGAAGCGCACCACGCGGTGGGCGCGGAAATCGTTGGTCACCACACTGCCCTGCCACTCAGCGGGAAAGTGCTCGCTGCGGATCACCTCAAGGCCGGCAAACTTCGGGTAGTCGCCCGGGCTGACGCTCTGCAGGGTGCGCGCAGCCGGCGCGAGCGTGAAGTACGTCGCACCCGGAACACCCCAGTTGATGCCCTGACCGCCGGCACCGTCGGTCACGAAAGACTGGCCGTACGCGTCGAACTGATGGCCCCACGCGTTGACCCAGCCACGATAGAGAATCTCCATGCGCTGGTCGCGCGGATCAAAACGGAAGATGCCGCCCGCCTTGAGACGAACGACGCCAAACGGCGTCTCCGCGTCGGTGCGGGTATAAACCGACTGCATCAGGTAGAGGCGGCCGTCCGGGCCCCAGCGCGGACTGTGCAAGTTGTGGTGGGTGTCCTCGGTGCCGAATCCGCTGAGGACGACCTCGCGCACGTCGGCCTTGCCGTCACCGTCGGTGTCGCGGAAGTGCAGAAGCTCGGTGCTCTGCGTGACGTAGGCGCCGCCATCGCCCCACTCCACGCCGGTCGGGATGAGCAGGCCGTCGGCGAAGACCGTGGACTTGTCGGCTTTGCCGTCAGCATCCGTGTCCTCGAGTATGACGATCTTGTCCGTCAGGGCCTGGCCCGGCTCGATCTGCGGATAAACCGCCGACGTCGAGACGAGAAGGCGGCCCTGCGTGTCCCAGTTCATCTGGATGGGCTTGTCCAGCATCGGATTCTCGGCCCAGAGCGTGACCTCGAGCTCATCGGCCACGACAAACGACGGATGCGGCTGGGGCGTGAGCGGCGCGTTGATGTTGCCGATGCGGCGCGGAATCTCGGGCACATTGACCGATTGCAGGCCGCGGAGCTGGGCAATGCGCGCCTCCTCCTGCGCGATGTACTGGTCAAACTGGATCACCTCAGCGGCATTGCGTCCCTGCTCACGACTGCGGAAACCAAAGATGTAGGCCATGTTGGCCGGGCGCGACCGGTGGAAGAACCACTCGTTCTTGCGCAGGATCGACTGACGAAGCGCCTCGGCCCGCGGATTCTCGCGCCACGCGCCGGCCGAGCCGAAAAGCTGGTCTTCGAAAATCTGGGCGACGGCGCGATAGCCCTCGGGATTGAGCCGGATGCCGTTCGACGTGAGCGGCGCGGCGCCGGGCAGCGGGTCCTGCAGGCGATCGAACAGGGAAATGAACGGCACCCCACGGGCCGTCGCGATGTCGCGGACCGCATTGGAATAGAGCGCCAGCTCCTGGTTGCGCGAGGACGGGTCGCGCCACGGCGCGCCGCGGTTCTCGTGCCGGATCGGGCCAACGAGGACGAGCCGCACCCCAGGGGCGACCGACTCGAGTGTCTCCAGCAGCTTGGCGTAGTCGGCGCGGAACTTGGGCAGACCGGCGGCACCGTCGAAGGAACTCGCCATGCCGTAGCCGATGAAGGCGACGGTCGGGCGGGCCTCGGTCAGCTGCTTGACGAGCTGCTTCCACCCCTCGTCGGCCGGCTCGCGGCCGGCCTGGAGCAGACTCAGGCCGAAGCGGGAGTCGCCGACCGGCGTGTCACCGCTCCAGCCAAGGTTGCGGAACGTCACGTTCCGGTCCGGGAAGCGCGAGGTCAGCATGACCTCGATCCAACCCTGATACTGCTCGCCCTCAACGAAGGCATCGCCGAGCAGGATGACGCGATCGCCGTCGCGAAGGTCAAACGTCGGCGCCGGGGTCGCGGCGCGGCTGAGGGTGAGGATGGCGACGCAACCGACAAGGATGCGAAGGAGTGAGGTCAGGACAGTACGCATGATGGGGAAAATGGAGCTACAATTAGATATAAGTCATATCTAAAGTAGGCAGGTTGACAACCCTGCCCACTTGATAATGGCCGCATCGGATCGATGCGGCGGGCGGGGCTCGATCAGTAGGTCTTCAGCCGGATATTCCGGTACTCGACCTTCATCGGCGGGCCGGTGTGGACCTGCACGCCAATCTGGCCGTCGACCGGACGGCTGGGGGCGTCGTCGTCGATCACCATGCTCATGATCTGGCCGTTGAGCATGTGGATGAGCGTGTTGCCGCGGGCGATGATGTGGACGGTGTTCCAGCCATCCGTCGCGACTTTTGCCAGCTCGTCGGTGTTGCCGATCTTCGACAGCTCGATCGGCGGACGCCCGCCGACCACCTTGGTCACCTGGCCGCGCACGGCGAGGAAGAGGCGGCCCTTCTCCTCGTAGTTATTGCCCGGGTACCGCTTGCGGCCGTCGAGGTCGAACTGGTAGCCGCGCATGGCGAACTGGTTGGCGGGCGTGACCGGATCAGGGATAACGGTGCTGCGGTAGTTGATGCCGCTGTTGCCCTGCTCGGTGATCTTGTACTCGAGCTTGAGCTCGAAGTCCTTGGGGCGCCCACCCTGCCAGATGACGAAGGTGTTGCTCTTAACGACCGTCTCAGGGGTGATCTCGCCAACGAGGTTCCCGTTCTCGATCCGCCAGTAAACCGGATCGCCCTTCCACTGGTTGAGGGTGCCGTCGAAGATGGAAACGAAGCCGGGCTCGTCACCCTCGAGGGGCGTCGGCCGGTCGGTTTGCTTGGGCGCGTAGGGCGCGTTGGCCGCGGCGGGAGCTGCGGGCTGTTGCGCGGTCAGCAGGCTCAGCGAGCCCACGAGCAGGGACATCAAGGCGAGTCGGGGTAAGGTCTTCATGGCTGATTTTGGGAGTAGACGGGAGACTCTGCCAGTTAGACCCGCTCTTGGCGTCTACGCGAGCCCAAGCTGGCGTAGAACTTCGGGCGGCGGACCGTCGAAGGTGATGAGCGGCGTGTTCCCGACATAGCCCACCTCGGTCATGCCCTCCTTCGTCGAGAAGTAGCCCCCGGCGGTGAGGTTGCGATACGTCGCGAAGAAGCGCGCCGCCGGCTTGAACTCCGCGCGGGCGCGCGGCTCGTAGCAGATGTCGTCGGCAATCGCACTCATCTGGGTTTCGCTGAGGTCGGCAAAAGGTTTGGAGAACCGCTTCCGCGCCTCGGCGTCGATCCAGGCAAGGCCGTTAAGAACAGTGACGCGGTCGGCCCGCTGGATCGGATACGGTGCGCTGATCCACTCGTCGACGAAGTCGTGCACGCCCATGGCCTTCGCCCCGGGATGCGCACCATCGGCCGGCAGGATCAGCTCGCAGAGCGCAGCCGCCGTCCGGCGCTGTTCGTCGGTGAACGTCAGGGGCCAGACGTCGCCCGGCTTGTAGTCTTTGACCAGGTCGGGATCGGTGCCGTAGCCGTTGGCCGTCACCGGCGTGACTGCGTCGGCGGCCGCCGGCGTGGCGGCGCGCGCGGACGGCAGGCCGCGCTCGATCAGTGCGGTGGACGCGGCAGCGGTCAGCACCCACTTGATGGCGGTGCGGCGGTCGATGCGGGGAGGAAGCGGGGTGCTCATGGTCAGAGATTTCCTTTCTTCATTTCCTCAAGGAGGTAGTCACTCGCGCGCCAGGCCAGCGCCATCATGGTGAGCGTGGGATTCTTGTCGGCGTTGGAGCAGAAGGGGCCGCCATCGGTGACGAAGAGATTCTTGATGTCCCACGTCTGGCACCACTGGTTGGTCACGGAGTTGCGGGCGTTGGTGCCCATGATGGTGCCGCCGACCTCGTGGATGATCTTGCCGCCGGGCTCGATCGCGAGCGCGCCGTTCGCGGCCGGCGGCGTCGTCACCCGACCGCCCATCGCCGTGATGATCTCGGCAAAGGTCTTCTGCATGTGCGCGGCCTGGCGGGTCTCGTGATCGGACCATTTCCAGTGGAAACGCAGGACCGGGATGCCCCACTTGTCCTTCACGACCGGGTCGAGGTCGCAGAAGCAGTCGTCATTGGGAATCATCTCGCCGCGACCGGCGAAGCCGAGGAACGAACCATAGTAGCGGCGGGCGTCCTCGCGGAACTTGCGGCCGTAGCTGCCGCCCGTGACGGACTCGAGGCCGTTGAACGAGGTGGCGGAGGGCATGCCTCGCCCGGAGGCGAATTCGATGTGGTAGCCGCGCGCGAAATCCAGCTTGCCCGCATGCTGTTCCTTGTAGAGCCACCAGGGCACGTAGACGTGCGCGCCGCCGGCCCCGTCTTCATTGTGCGGCGGCAGGTTCTCGAGGAGCGGAATCTGCCCCCCCAACCGGGCGCCAACGGTGTCGAGGATGTACTTGCCGACGAGGCCACTGCTGTTGGCGAGGCCGTTGGGGTAGCGGGCGGACTTCGAGTTGAGCAGAATGCGCACCGACTCGGCCGAACTGGCCGCGAGCGTGACGACCCGGGCATAAGCGCGGCGCTCCTGACCCGTGGTCTTGTCGATGAAGAGGATGCCCGTGGCCTTGCCAGCGTCGTCCATGAGGACCTCACGCGCCATCGCGTTGGACACGATGTCGAGATTGCCGGTGGCGAGCGCCGGGGGCAGATGGACGGTGGTCGACTGGTAGGTGGCGCGGATCGCGCAGCCGCGTCCGCATGGTGTCGCCCAGAAGCAGGCCGCGCGCTCCGACATGGCCGCGGCGAGGATGCGCTGGGCCCGTGGGTTGTTCGGATGGATCTTTGCCGGAAGCACGTTCGGGTCCTGGCGCTTGGTCAGCACGGCGCGGTGGATCGGGATGACGGGCAGACCGAGCTTTGCGGCGCGCTGCTTGGCCAGCTGTTCGCCTGCTCGAGCGTGGGGCGGCGGCTGCAGGCAGCCCTCCGGGGAATCCGGCGTGTTTTCGAGGCCGTGATTGCTGCCGTAGACGCCGATCAACATCTCGACCTTGTCGTAGTAGGGCGCGACATCCGCGTAGCCGAGCGGCCAGTCGAAGCCGAGGCCGTCGCGCGTGCGCGGCTTGAAGTCGTATTCGCCGTTGCGGAGGGAGATGCGGCCCCAGTGATTGGTGCGGCCGCCCATCATGCGAGCGCGCCACCACTCGAACTGCCGGCCAGGCTCGTTGGACGCGCTGGTGTAGGGTTCACCGGGCACCTGCCAGCCACCATCGATGGTCGAGTCGTAGAATCCGAATGGTTTGTCCGGCGTACTCGCGCCCCGCAGCGGGGCCTGCGCATTCGTCTGGAACATCGGTGTCTCGTTGACCGGGTCGTAGTTCCGGCCGGCCTCAAGCATGAGGACCTTCGCGCCCTCCATCGTAAGGGTATAGGCCGTCTGGCCGCCGGCCGCGCCGGAGCCGACCACAATGACATCGTAACGTTCCTTGATCTGATCCGCGGAGATGAAGGGCATGGGAAGAAAAGCGACGCCTGGCGTCGGTGAGCAGAGAGGACGACTGGGGTAGCGTCCGGACGCAGGGACTTTCACCCACGCGCGCTTGCGGGTGCAACACCCAATCCCGCTGCGCGCGACCATGAGCGCGATGACAACGAGAGCCCGATGCGTTCGCACGGAAACCGCACCTCGGCCAAGACGTCGGCGCACCTTGCCGCTCGTACATGGGCGGACCGAGGATCGATCCGGCCGGATCGCCAGACCGCATATCCCTCGGCGCGAGCACTGGTGCCCGGGACAGGACTCGAACCTGCACACCTTGCGGCGAGGGCTTCTAAGACCCTTGTGTCTGCCATTCCACCACCCGGGCGGGCATTCTGCTCGAGCGCAAACTGACCCGGGCCGGGGCGGTGAGGCAAGTGTGCGTTTCGCCTGTTGCCTGCCCGACACCCACGCGCTTGGCTGCTCCGCGAACCCCCATGAGCATCTACCTCGGCATCGACAGCGGAACCCAGCGCCCCAAGGCCGTCGCCCTCGACCTCGAACCCGGAAAGATACTC
>CAYWRG010000016.1:0-65995 GCA_964460715.1 uncultured Opitutus sp.
AGCCTGAGCGTCTTCCCGACCTCGCTGACCCTCCGCACCGGCGAGTCGCAGGCCCTCACCTTCACCCTGCCCAACGCCGCCCCCACCGGCGGTCTGCTGCTCGATGTCACCACCGACATTCCCGACAGCGTGATCATGCCCGAGGTGATCGTGCCCGCCGGCAGCAATTCGGTGACGATCAATGTCCAGGGCGGTCGCCCCGGCAGCGGCAACCTCTACCTCAAGGGCTTCGGCGTCGGCGAGCTCACGGTTGGCGTGACGGTTCAGTAACGGCCAAACCACCACGACTCTCTCCAAGGGGCGGACGCAAGTCCGCCCCTTTTTTGCGTCCAACTACAATGGACCACGGTTTAGCGAACGACTCGCGAGAGAATCCATTTCCAGCCTACGATCCGGCTTAACCACGGATGGACACAGACGAACACGGATTGAACAGGCAAAACCCGACGGATCGTACCCGTGTGAATCCGTGTCCATCCGTGGTCAAAAACGGTTCACTCCGGATTTACATCAGCTCGTATCCCTTCCTGGTTACGAAGGACCAAACAGGTGACGCTCATGGCCCTGGCGTCGTCGATAGCGTCAAGACCACCGGCCGGTGGTCGCTGGCTGCCGTGACCTCCGGTCCGTCCATGATGAGGGCGCCCGCTTTCGGCAAAGCCGACTGCAGGCCCAGCGACACCAGCAGGTGATCGACTCGCGTGTAGGTGTCTTCCGCCCGGTAGCGGTGTGTCCATGATTCGCCGCGCGCATCACCAGCCGGAACAAGCGTCGTGATCGCCGTCGCTCCGCGCTTCAAAAACGCCTGCACCGGGCGCGAGGTCGTGCCGTCGTTGAAATCACCCGCCACCAGGAAGCGCGCCAAAGCGGGATTGGGATACAGCGCCAGAATTCGATCACGGATAACTTCGGCCTCACCAGCCCGGCGAACGGCCGAGGCGGGGTCGTCCTTCCGGTCGGTCGTGCGGCTCTTCAGGTGCACGGCAAACAGCGAGAGTTCGCTCCCGTCAAACGGGACCGCCACCTCAAGCAGCCCGCGCTTCACCGGCTCGCCCGCGCCGAAGTAAGCGAAGCGCAAATCCGCATGTCGCCGGACGCGAATGAACGGCCGGCGCGACAACACCGCGACATGGCGGGGCTCGTCGCTCGCCTCCAGGATTTCCGCATGCGGATAGCTCAGTCCCTCGCCCGCCAGATCGCGGCGCAATTCCTCAAGGTAGGCGCGTCCACCCATTTCCTGCAGGACCACCACGTCAGCATTCATCGACCGCAAGACCGACCGCAGCGCCGCCTTGGCCACCTCCGGTTTCGGGTACGCCGGTCGATAGCCATCCGGCGTCATCCGATCGGCCAGCGTGTAGTTCTCCACATTGTAGGTCGCGACCGTGAGCGATTCCGCCTGTGCGACAGCGCCGAGCGCGCACAACAGCCCACCGATCGCAATCCACCCCCGTAAGCCCTGGGCAGTCATGACACGGTGGCGGCAGCGGTCATGACGCCGGCTTAGACTGAGCGGGCCAGCATAGCCCGCTCGCGTTCAACGAGCGTCGGATGCGAGTAGTAAAATCCGCTGAACCACGGATGCGGCGTCAGGTTGCTCAGGTTCTTCTGGGCCAGCTTGCGCAATGCGCCCACGAGCGGCTCAGACGAGCCGAGGGCCACCCGAGCAAAATCGTCCGCTTCATATTCGAACTTACGGGAAAGGATATTGCCCAGCGGCGAGAACCAGAATGTCACCAGCCCGCTGAGCAGGCCGAAGAGCAGGAACGACGGCGCGATCTCGCCAGCCGGCAGGCCGAAGGTCCAGTTGAACCACGGGCTGGCCGAGAGCCAGGCCAGGGTCGCGAATGCACCGAACAACATCACCGCGGACATCGCGATCATCTTGGGAATGTGCCCTCGCTTGTAGTGCCCCACCTCATGCGCCAGCACCGCCTCGAGCTCGACCGGAGTCAGCTGGTTGATCAGCGTATCAAACAGCACGATACGACGGAACCGGCCGAAGCCGGTGAAGTAGGCGTTGGAGTGACCCGAGCGCTTGCTCCCGTCGATGACCTCGATCGTGCGCGCCTGAAAGCCGGTGCGGTCCGCCAGCGCCATCAGCCGCGTGCGCAGCTCGCCCTCGGGCAGCGGCGTCAGCTTGTTGAAGAGCGGGAGGATCAACTTCGGATAAAGCACGATCATCAGAAGCTGGAATCCCATGATGAGCACGAAGGCCCCAATCCACCACGTGCTTCCCATCCAGCGAACCAGGGCCAGCAGCGCCCAGAGCAGCGGAAATCCGATGATCACGCCGATCGCGGCGCCCTTGAGCTTATCAGTGATCCAGAGCGCCGGGGTGCTCTTGTTGAAGCCAAAGCGGGCCTCGAGCCGGAACTGCGCGATCCACTCAAACGGCAGACTGGGGATGCCGATCAGGAAGCTCGCGAGCAGAATGAACAACGCATCGTCCCACGCCGCGCCCGGGGCCCAGGCCGCCACCTGGCCGAAGAGCCAGGGCAGAAACCCACTCGTCAGGACCAGCGCCAACACCCCGGCATCAAAGATCAGCTCCAGCCGACCGAGCCGGTTTTTCGCCAAGGTATAATCAACCGACTTGCGATACGTGTCACCATCCATGATCGCCGCCGCAGCCTCCGGCGGGCGTTCAGCATGCCGGCGGACCTCCGCCCGATTGAGCGCACCGAGCCATAACTCGGCGCCCAGCCGTAGCGTAATGAGCACAAGGACGATCAAAAGGAGCATGCAGGCAATCCATGCACTTTTCTCTCCACGCCAACTCAAAAGGCCATCAGCCCGGGCCTGCCCGCTCGATACCCGGCGGACCCAAAGATTGATTGAAAACGCCTTTCCGGCCGGCATCGTGTCCCGGGTGGAAACCAAGGCCACCCGCACACTCTCCTTCGAGGACGCCCTCGCCCAGCTCGAATCCATCGTTGAATCGATGGAATCGGGTCAGGTGCCGTTGGCTGAATTATTGGCGAAGTTCGAGGATGGCAACAAGTTACTAAAAGTCTGCGAGGCTCGGCTGAGGGATGCCGAACTCCGGATTGAGCAACTCGCCAAGCAAAAGGACGCCCTGACGGCCTTTGCTGCGACCGAGGCTCCACGCGAGGCCTGAGCCCCTCGGCTCTGCGCCCTCTCCCTTACACTTTGTCGATGAACACTTCTTCCGAGGCCCCGGCTTCACCGAAAGGTCCGCGTTTGCTGGACGGCATACGCGGCCCGGCCGATGTCAAAGGCCTGTCCGCCACCCAACTGCCGCAATTGGCGCAGGAGATCCGTGATGAGATCATCGCGGTCACTTCCACCAACGGCGGCCATGTCGGACCCAATCTCGGCGTGGTCGAACTGACCATCGCGCTGCACCGGGTGTTCGACACCCCCGCCGATCAGTTCGTGTTCGACGTCGCCCACCAGGGTTACGTGCACAAGCTGCTGACCGGCCGCGGCGGTGAGTTCTTCCGCAATCTGCGTCGCACCGGCGGCGCCAGCGGTTTCCTCATGCGGGGCGAAAGCGAGCACGACAGCTTCGGCGCCGGTCACGCCGGCACCGCCCTGAGCGCCGCCCTCGGCATGGCCACGGCCCGTGACCTGCGCGGCTCTTCCGAGCACGTCGTTGCCCTTTGCGGCGACGCGGCCTTCACCTGCGGCATCACGCTCGAGGCGCTCAATAACGTGGTCAGTTCGACCAAGCGCCTGGTCGTGATCCTCAACGACAACGAGTGGTCGATCGCGCGCAATGTTGGCGCCATGGCCCGGTACCTCAACCGGCTCAGCACCAATCCGACGTACAACAAGATCCATCACGATCTGGAAAAATTCTTCACCGGTCTGCCCGGCGGCCAAGACATGCACCGGGTTTACACGAAGTGGAAGCGCGAGACGAAGGACTTCTTCGTCGAGTCGTCCCTCTTTGAGAAGTTCGGTCTGCGTTACCTGGGTCCGATCGACGGCCACAATCTCGATGAACTGGTCAAGAACCTCGAGTTCGCCAAGAACTGTGACACGCCGATCCTGATCCACGTCCTCACGAAGAAGGGCCGCGGCCTCAGCGCAGCGGTCAATTCGCCCGAGAAATTCCACGGTGCCAGCCCCTACGACCCGGACACCGGTGAAAGCAAAAAGGCTCCGGCGGGCACGCCGCCGAATTACCAGGATGTGTTCGGTCGCGCCCTCGCCACGTTCGCCCAGGCGGATCGTGCGATTGTCGGCATCACCGGCGCCATGCCCAGCGGCACCGGCCTGACGCATCTCGAGAAGGCCTGCCCCGGACAATTTTTCGACGTCGGCATCGCCGAAGAGCACGCCGTGCTCTTCGCGGCCGGCCTCGCCACCAAGGGCATCAAGCCCGTCGTCGCGATCTACTCGACCTTCCTCCAGCGCGCGTACGACCAGATCATCCACGACGTCGCACTGCAGAACCTGCCCGTCACGTTCTGCATGGACCGGGCCGGACTCTCCCACAACGACGGACCGACGCACCACGGTCTCTTCGACCTCTCCTACCTTCGCTGCGTGCCGAACGTCACGGTGATGCAGCCCAAGGACGAGGATGAGCTCGTCGACATGCTGCACACGAGCATCGGCCTCAACGCGCCCGCCTTCATCCGCTATCCGCGCGGAGCTGGCACCGGCGTGAAGATCAAGGACCGCCCGGTCGCGCTCCCGATCGGTCAGGCCGAGGTCCTGCGCCAGGGTTCGAACATCATGATCTGGGCCATCGGCCCGATGGTGCCTGAAGCCCTCAAGATCGCTGCCCGCCTCGAGAAGGAAGAGAACCTCTCGGTGGGCGTGGTCAACGCCCGCTTCGTCAAGCCACTCGATCGCGCCCTTTTGCTCAGCCACGCGGCCTGCATTCCCCTGCTCGTCACGATGGAAGATCACGTGCAGACCGGCGGATTCGGCAGCGCGGTGCTTGAGGCCCTACAGGAAGCCGACTGCACCACGGCGGTCGAGCGCATCGGCTGGCCCGACAAGTTCGTCGAGCATGGCACAACGCCCGAGGAACTTCGCGCGGCCCACGGCCTTTCATCCGACGACATCCACAAGCGGGTGCTTGATCGCTGGCGCAACCGCCAGGGGGCGTCGGTCACGGCCGACGTCTGAAGTCCGATGTAGCCGGCCTCGCTGAGGCCGGTCCGTCGGCTAAAGTCCAAACGGCACCGAAAACACCAAGGATCGAAGCAAAACGATCCTTTGGTGGTTCGTTATTGAGTCCGCATAGTTGGCGTTTGGCACTTGGGCATTTGGGATTTTCACCCACGTAGCCCAGCACCGGGGGCTGCGACGCCAACCACATCAAACCCGGCTTCCGTCTACGGCGCGAGCGTGCGCACCTTGATGCTGCGGAAGTCGACCTTGTCGCCGTGATCCTGCAGGATGATGAACCCCTGGTCGATCTGGCCGAATCCTTCCTCCTTCGCGAACTTGCTGCGTCCGACGAGTGAGGCGAATAGGGGCGAGCTGCGGTCGAACTCCACGACCTTGATCCCGTTGAGCCAGTGCTCCACGCGATTGTCGGCCCGCGCGACAATGCGCGCGTGCTGCCATTCGCCGACGCGAGGAATCACGGCCAGGCCGCCCGGCATCTTGCCCCGAGGAATCAGATCGTAGAGCGACGCGAGAGTCCGGTTGCCGCCCGAGCCCATCTTGGCATCAGGGTGCTTGGCGTCGTCGAGAAGTTGATACTCGAGCCCGACGCTGGATCCGTTGGCGTTCTTGACGTAGTACTTCACACCGCTGTTGGCGCCCTCGCTCAGACGGAACTCGAGCTGCAGTTCGAACGCGCCGAATTGCTCCTCCGTGGCCAGATCAGCGCCGCCGTCCGTTCCAAGCACGGTTAGAACGCCGTCCTTGACCTCCCAGCTGGACGGAACCGCCCCACCCTTGGCCGAACGCCAGCCCTTGGTCGTCTGGCCATCCCAAATCAGGCGCCAGCCTTGGGCCTGCTCCTCGGCGCTAAGGTTGTTGGGGATCAGGTTGCGGACATAGAGGCCATCGGAAGGTGACGGCTGGAGATCGGTCGTCTGCACGCGAAGGTTGCGCCAGTGATTGCGGCGGCCGGCGTCGGACGGGTTGTTGATGCTGTGAACCTGCAGCGCGAAGAAACCTGCGGCGGTCTGGTTGTCGACGACCGAAGAAACCGGCACGCCATTGATCCAGGTCCGGATCGTCGAACCGATCGCCTCGATGCGAATGCGATTCCACCGGCCGAACTGGTAGGCGGAGTGCGCGCTGGGATTGAGCGTCACCGGGTAAAACCAGCCCTTGCGCGCCTCGTCGTAGATGCCACCGGCCCACGCACGGGACGACGATTCAATCTCCATCTGATAACCATGCACGCGTCCGTTGTTGTACTCAGCGGTGCTGAGACCGCGGAACTGGACGCCGCTGTTGCTGGGCCCGATGTCCTGCATCATCTCACACTCAAAGATGAAGTCCCCATAGATTTTTTCCGTCGCGAGAAAACTGTTGGGCGAACCGGCAACCGTCGTGCCGACAATCGCGCCATCGACCACCGCGTACGGCGCGGTGCCGTTGAGCTGCTTCCAGCCCGTGAAATCCTTACCGTTGAAGAGCGACTCCCAAGGACCGGCCACAAGAGCCGAAGCGAAGGAAAAACACGAAACCGCGACAACCAGACCACGACGAAACGTTGGGGTAATAATCATAAACAAGGGGTACGGAGGGTGAAAATAACGCTGACGGGATTTCAGCCACTTTCCTCAACGCCTGTGACGGCAGCACCTCTGCACGACAGCGGCGGGAAATGCAGCGCCTGCTGCCGGAGACGAATGGAAAATGGTGCGGGCGGAGGGAGTCGAACCCTCCTCTCAAGCTTGGGAAGCTCACATAATAGCCGATATACGACGCCCGCAAAGAACGCCCTGAGTGAACCGATCACGCCCACCCGGGCAACTACGAATATGCACGCCGACCATCCAGAGCGCTCTTCAGCGTAACGGAATCGGCGTAGAGCACCCCGCCACCACTCGGCAAGCCGAAGCCGATGCGCGAGACGCGCACGCTTCCGCCCGCGGGCAGGTGCTGGGTCAGGTAATGACAGGTGGCCTCGCCCTCAACGTCGTTCGAAAGCGCGAGAATGAGTTCGTCGACTTCACCCGCGGCCAGCCGGGTCAGCAGTGGCGCGAAATTCAGATCCTCCGGGCCGACGCCCTGCACCGGCGAAAGCTTGCCATGCAGCACATGATAGACGCCGGTGTGGGCCCCCGAGCGCTCCACGGCGACCAGATCCGGCACGTGCTCCACCACACACACGACGCGCCGGTCGCGCCGGGCATCGGCACAGATCGCGCAATCCTCCGCCTCGGCCAGATTTCCGCAGCGCACGCACCGACGCACGCTGCGTGCCGCGGCCTGCAAGGCCTCCACCAAGGCGGGAAGCTGCGCCGGTTTCTCGACCAGCAGGTGGAGGGCGATGCGTTCTGATGAACGATAGCCCAACCCCGGCAGCCGCTTCAAATGCTGCCGCAGCTGGTCGAAGGCGGGAGTCATTGGATTGCGGAGTACCCGATTGCGGAGTGCGGAGTGAATTTCGGAGCCGGATCGAACAATCCGCAGTCCGCAATCCACCTTCCGCAATCGCTCACATCATCCCCGGCATCTGGAAGGCCGAAGTCACCTTCTGCATCTCGGAATCGTTGAATTCCTTGGCCTGCTTGGCGGCGTCCTGGATGGCGACGAGCAGGGTGTCGCTGATGAGCTTGCCGTCCTCCTTGAGAAACTCCGGGTCGAGCGTGAGCGCGAGGAACTTACCGGCGCCGTTGATCTTGATCTTCACCGCGCCGCCGCCGCTGGTGACGTCGATCTCCTTCGCCTCCAGCTGGGTCTGGAGCGTCTCGATCGAACGCTGCATTTTCTGGGCTTGTTTGAGGAGTTTGCCTACGCCGGCCATGGAAGTGAGGGATTAGGAGGTGGGAGTGAGTGAAGACAAACCGCAGAAGGTTCGTCTCGTCGTGGATCGCCTAGTGCGCCCACGGAGGGCGGTACTGGCAAGGACGGAATGCACGGTCGCGGAGACGCCCGGTCAAGCCGGAGGATTCGCCAAAAAAGCGGCGTAACCGTCGCGAAAAGTCGGGTAACGGGCCTGCCATCCGAGCACCCGCTTGATCCGGTCGTTTGCGATCACCCGATCCGGGGTCACCCCCCGTCGCCCCGTCACTGCTTCACCGGAAAACGCCGGCTCGGGCCGGCCTAAACACGTGGCGATCCACTTGACGAGGGTAGCCTTGGGCGCCGCGCCATCGTCCGCGACATTAAAGATCCCGCTCGGTACGTGGTTGGGTGCCCTGAACACGGCGAGAATCGCCGCCACGATGTCGTCGCGATGAATAAGGTTAAGGTGATGCTCCCCTCGCCCCGCCAGCGTGTCCGCGCCCGCCCGTAACTGATCCAGCAGGTGGTGCCGCCCCGGTCCATAAATGCCGGCGAGACGGAGAACAAACCAGCGACCGGCCCACCCGCGCACGAGATCCTCGGCCTCAAGCAGGATGCGCGCGCTGCCGGTTGCTTCCGTGGTTGACGCCTCCTCGCTCACCCGAACCCCGCCATCCTGCGGATAAACCGAGGTGCTGCCGGTGTAGATCAGCATCCCCGGTGAAGGCGCTGCCCGTGCCCAATCAAGGATCGAGCGCAGACCATCCACGTAGCTCTTGCGGTAGCCTTCGATTCCGCCGCCACCCGAACTGACGCAGTTGAGGATGAAATCCGTTTCAGGCGCGAGTTGTCCATGCCACTCGGATGAACTGAGGTCGGCCACGACCGTACGCACGCCCGCCAAAGCCAAGGCGGCGGCCTTGTCGGGATTCCGCGTCAAGGCCGTAACCTCCATGCCCTGCTCGCGCGCCGCGAGCGCCACCGCGGAGCCGACGTAGCCCGCGCCAAAGACAATCAGGCGCCGGCCCGCCAAAAAACCGTTTTCCTCGGCATTCATTCGTCGATAGATATCCGACATGACCACGGTGCTTATGATATTGCCAGAGGGATTCGAGGAAATCGAAGCGGTCACGCCAATCGATCTGATGCGCCGCGCCGGCTTCGACGTGACAGTTGCCGCGTTGGCTGACGGCATTCACGTGACGGGACGGAGCGGGATCACGCTGCATGCCACGACAACGCTGTCCGCAATCCCCGAACAGCAGCACTTCGACCTGCTTGTCCTTCCCGGAGGCCCAGGCGTAAAACTCCTCCGCGCCGACACACGGGTCAGGGCCCGCATCACGCAGCAGGCCGCCGGTCCTGGCTGGCTGGCCGCGATCTGCGCGGCCCCGACGGCGCTGCACGACGCCGGGGTCTTGGACGGACGGAACTTCACCGCACACCCGTCGGTTGCCAGTGAGTTGCCTGCCGCGCGCTTGGCCGAGCGCCTAGTGATTGATGGTAAATTAATTACGTCACGCGGCGCCGGCACGGCACTCGAATTCGGCCTCGCCTTGGTCGAAGCCTTGGCCGGTCCGGGAAAAGCAAGGGAAATCTCTGCGGCGATTGCCACGTAACATTTCGTATATCAACAGGATTGCTCTAGTTCCCCCCGCTACTAGGCTTCTGTCGATGATAGGGTAATCACCCTATCCCGCTACACCCGCATGGGTTTATCCCCATTGGCCCAAAAACAAGGACGTTCCGCCGGCCGGAAGCGACCGGGCGAAGCTTTGTCCTCATGAAGTCTCCTTCCGCCGATTCCCGCACACCCGCCGTCGAGACGGTCATCCAGCCGGCCAGCGGTTGGCTTCGCGTGCCTTGGCGCGAACTGTGGGCTTACCGCGACCTGTTCACGCAATTCGTGCAGCGCGACTTCTCGGCCAAGTATCGGCAGACCTTGCTTGGTCCGGCTTGGTTTGTTCTGCAGCCACTGATGATGACGGCGGTCTTGACCGTGGTCTTCGGGCGACTGGCCCGATTGCCGACGGACAACTCCCCTCCCGTCCTCTTTTATCTCTGCGGGTTGCTCTCGTGGACCTACTTTGCGCAAACGATGCCCACGGTCGCCGGCACGTTCACCGGCAACGCGCACCTGTTCGGCAAAATCTATTTCCCCCGCCTGACCGTGCCTCTTTCGGTCGCGGCAGGGAACCACGTGGCGCTGGCCATTCAGTTCCTCACATTTGCGGCGCTCTGGTTTTACTATCGCACGTTCACCGACTACAGCCACGCCACCCTGACGCCCGCACTGCCCGCCCTCGGTCTAGTGGTGCTCGCCCAAGTGCAGATCGTGCTGCTTGCCATCGGCATGGGCTGCTTGTTGGCGGCCGCAACGGGCAAGTATCGGGATCTTCAGCACGTCCTTCCGGTCCTGGTTCAGCTCTGGTTCTACGCCACGCCGGTGGTCTACCCACTATCGATGATCTCGGAAGAAGCCCGTTGGCGCTGGGTCGCCGTGCTCAATCCCATGACTGCTCCCGTGGAGGCGATGAAGCTGGCGCTCCTCGGCCACAGTTCATGGACGCCCGGTCTGGCCCTCGGCTCTTCAGCGATCACCGCCACCCTTCTCCTCGTCGGACTCAGCGCCTTTTCCCGGGCGGAGCGCACCGTGATCGATGTGGCATAAACCCCATGAGCAAGCCAATCATTGAGGTTTCCAGTCTCTCCAAAAAATACCAGCTCGGTGTCGTCGGAGCGACCACGTTGCGCGACGACCTCGCACGTCTGGCGCGACGCTTCCGCGGAGGTCCGCCACCGGAAGATCCGGGTGAATTCTGGGCCCTGCGCGACGTGAGCTTCGAGATCCAGCCAGGCGAGGTTGTCGCGGTGATCGGGCGCAACGGCGCCGGCAAATCAACCCTGCTCAAGATCCTCTCCCGCATCACCGAACCGACCGCCGGACGCGCCGTCCTCCGCGGGCGAGTCGCCTCCCTGCTCGAGGTGGGAACCGGGTTCCACCAGGACCTGACCGGCCGGGAAAACGTTTTCCTCAATGGAGCCATCCTCGGACTTCGCCGCGCCGAAATCGCCCGTCGCTTCGACGAAATCGTCGCGTTCGCCGAGGTCGAAAAATTCATCGACACGCCGGTGAAACACTACAGCAGCGGCATGCGCATGCGCCTGGCCTTTGCCGTCGCCGCCCACCTCGATCCTGACGTGCTCATCGTCGACGAGGTCCTCGCCGTCGGCGATGCGAATTTTCAGGACAAGTGCCTCGGCAAGATGGAGAACGTTTCCCGCGACCAGGGACGCACCGTGCTCTTCGTCAGCCACAACATGCCCTCGCTCCAGCGGCTCTGCCGGAGCGCGCTGCTGCTCCAAGCCGGACGCCTTGCCCTGCAAAGCCATGATGTGAGCGATGTGATCCGGCGCTATCTCGGCGACGGCGGCGCAGCCTCAGGCAGCGAGTGGCGCAACTCGGGGACGAAAACCTTCGACAACCCCTACTTCAAGCCGACGCGCTTTTGGGTGTCAGCTGAGCAAGGCGGCGCCGCGACCGCCCAGATTCCAGGCGACCGCGAGCTGTGGCTCAACGTCGAGGGCGCCGTCGAAACGTTCGACGCCGCCGCAGGCGTGGGGGTTGCCGTGATTGATGACCAGCAGCAAACCGTCTTCTGGACTTTTCACAACGACTGCGACGGCGACCGCAAACGGCTGCAACCAGGAACCGCGCACCTCGCGGTGAAAATTCCCGCCCACTTTCTCAACGAGGGCCGCTACCGGGTGGAGCTGATGGCCGGACTGACCTTCGTGCGCTGGCTCTTCGGCGGTCCGGGCGATCCCTGCCCCGCCATTGAGTTCAAGGTCACCGGTGGATTCACGCTCTCGCCGTACTGGATCGCCCACCGGCCTGGCATGGTAGCTCCGGCGTTGAACTGGAATTATGAACCCTCGGGCAAGGGACGCGGCGCATGACTGAATTCTGGCACCGTCATCTGCTGCCGCGCATCAACTCGGCGCTGAAATATGCCGGCTACCGGCTGGATACGATAGACTTCGACTATCTGGTGCGAAACCGCCTGCTACGTCGGGGAGCCCGCGATTTCTTCTTCCTGCAGGTCGGAGCGTTTGACGGAGTCTCGGATGATCCGATCACCCGTTACATCGACCAATTCGATCTCCGCGGCATTCTCGTCGAACCCCAGCCCCAGCCCTATGCGCGGCTCGTCCACAACTACCGCCATCATCACCGGCTGATGCTCGTGAATGCGGCGGTGGCGGATGCGGAAGGTACGCGCGATTTCTATACCGTGCGCGCAGGCGTCCCGGGAATGCCCGCATGGAGCCAGCAACTCGCCTCATTCAATCGCGACAACATCCTCAAGCATCGCGAAGGCATTCCCGCCCATGGGATCGCCGGGATTCCGGACATTGAGCAACACATCGAGGTTCACCCCGTTCGCTGCGTCACGTTCAACCGCCTGCTCGACGAAGCCGGCGCCGACACCGTGGACCTGCTGCAAATCGATGCCGAGGGCTATGACGTCGAACTGCTCCGTGTTTTCCCCTTTGATCGTCTCCGTCCCGCGATCATTCGCTACGAACACATGCACGTGAACAAGCAGAGCCAGCTTGAGTGCGTGGACCGGCTCAAGTCCCTCGGCTACCTCGTCGTATCCGAACGCTCCGACACCTACGCTTACTTGCGTTGAGCTCGTCTCGAACGGACCACCGCCCATGTCGTTCTCTCCCACGCAACTGATCAAGGCCCTCATCCCGGCCGCGATGCGTCCGGCGCAAGTCGCACGGCGTTCCCTATCGGACCTCGCCGTCCGGGAAGTGGTGGCCGGAGGCCCTTTCGCCGGCATGATCTACCCGGCTGAAAGCGTGGGCAGTGCCAACTGGCCCAAACGACTCGGCGTTTACGAAAACGAGTTGGTGGACACCCTCACCCGATTTGATGCCGTCCCGCCACCCGTAGTGATCAACGTGGGTGCGGCCGAGGGGTACTATGCGCTCGGCTGCGCTCGCCGCTGGCCCACGACCAAGATTATCGCCTTTGAGCAGGATCCGGCTGGCCGTGAGCTTCTCACGCGCTACGCCGCGCGCAACCAAGTGTCCGAGCGGATCGATGTGCGCGGACTCTGCACGCCGGCGGAGCTTTCTACCCTGGTGCGCGCGTGGCCTCGCGGTCTTCTCCTGATGGATGTCGAAGGCGCAGAGGATGAACTACTGGACGGACCGGTGATCGATGCTCTTCGTCAGTACCACGTTGTCGTCGAGCTCCACGACCTGCGCCGCGAACGACTCGGTGAACGGCTCCGCGCCCGCTTCGAAGGCACGCACCGGATCGAGCAAATCGAAACTCGTCCGCGCCGCCTTTCGGATTTTTCCTATCCCGCCAATCCCCTGCTACGGCTCTATCTTTTCCGACAGCTCCGTGACTTCGCCGACGAACTGCGAGGCGCACCGATGCGCTGGTTCGTGATGGCGCCCCGTAAAGCCTCTCGCCCATGACCGCCCGTCCTAAAGTCTCCCTGATCATGCCGGCGTTCATCCGCGACGCGGTGAACCTCGCCTACTTCGCCGAGGCCCTCGCCAGCGCCCGCGCCCAGACCTACCCCAATATCGAAATCCTGATCGTCAACGACGGCTCACCGTTCACGGAGCCGCTAGAGCAGCTGGTCGCCGCCCAGGGCGGCGCGGTCCGCTACGTCAAGAAGGCCAATGGCGGCGTAGCCAGCGCCCTGAACGTGGCGCTCAAGGAGATGACCGGTGACTACTTCACCTGGCTGAGCCACGACGACCTCTATCTGCCGGACAAGGTCGCCGCCCAGATGGAACGCATGGCGCGCGTTCCGGCCGACACGATCCTCTACTGCGACGTCGAACACATCGACTCGCACGGCGGACACCAGTTCTTCGAGCACACCCCGGATGTGCCCGCCGGAACCTGCCGCGTCTTCTTTGCCCAGTACGGCGCCTTCAACGCCAACGCCCACCTCATTCCCCGGCACTGCTTCGACCGCGTGGGCGGATTCGATGAATCACTGCGCACGACCCAGGACAACCACATGTGGTACCGGCTCTCGGCTCACTTTGAGTTCCGCCGGGTACCGCAGGTCCTGATGAAATACCGGAATCACCCGACGCAGGACAGCCGCTCGCCGATCCACGTGAAGGAATGCAACGAGCTGTACACCTACTTTCTCGAGCACCTTGATCGGAACGACATCGTACGCTCCGCCACGGTCTCGCCTGCGCGATATTACGCGGAGTGCGCCTGTGTTCGCCGCAACCGCGGCTATGTGGATGCGGAGCGCGACGCCACGCGACGCGCCTTGGGCGAACTGCTGCGGCATCCCCTGAAGGAACGCCCTCATCTTAACCTCATTGCCGGCCTCTGGCTGACCCGACTGCGCGCCGGCGGGCGCCTGCTTATGCCGCCCAAACCCTCGACACCATGAACCTCCAAGGAAAAATCTGCCTCGTCACGGGTGCTGACGGCTTCATCGGGAGCCATCTCGTGGAAACGCTGCTGGCCCACGGCGCACGCGTAAAGGCCTTCGTCTTCTACAATTCCTTCAACTCCTGGGGTTGGCTCGATCACCTCGCGCCGGAGAACAAGGCCCGGATCGAAGTTTTCGCCGGCGACGTCCGCGATCCCAACGGCGTTGAGACCGCCATGAAGGGCTGCGATGTCGTCTTCCACCTCGCCGCGCTGATCGCCATTCCCTTCTCGTATCACTCGCCCGATTCCTACGTCGACACGAACATCAAGGGCACGCTCAACATCCTGCAGGCCGCGCGAAAAACCGGCGTGGCCAAGCTGATCGTCACTTCGACCTCCGAAGTCTACGGCACCGCACAATACGTGCCGATCGACGAGAAGCATCCGTTCCAGGGCCAGTCGCCCTACAGCGCCACCAAGATTGGTGCCGACCGTCTGGCCGAGTCGTTCTATCGCTCGTTCGACCTGCCTGTCGTCATCGTCCGCCCCTTCAACACCTACGGTCCGCGCCAGTCGGCGCGTGCGGTGATCCCCACCATCATCACGCAGCTGCTGGCCGGCTCCACGTCGATCCGGCTCGGCAATCTGGACGCCACGCGCGATTTCAACCACGTCCGTGACACGGCCGAGGGATTCGTGGCCGCAATGACCTCGGATGCGACGGTCGGCCAGGAGATCAATCTCGCGACGGGCGTGGAAATTTCCATCCGCGACCTCGCGCAAAACCTGATCGGCCTGATCAATCCTGCGGCAAAAATCGTACCCGACGACGCCCGGCTGCGGCCGGAAAAATCCGAGGTCGAGCGCCTGCTCGGCTGCCACCGCAAGATGCTCGCCCTCACGGGCTGGAAACCAACCACCTTGCTGAAGGACGGCCTCGCTGAGACGATTGCTTGGTTTTCCCAGCCGCAGAACTCGGCCGGCTACAAGGCAGGGATCTACAACGTCTGAGAGCACGAAGGTCGTCCGTCTTCACCTCGGCGTGAGTATCCAGCCAACAATCCCTTCGCCAAGTCCGGACCCGACAAGGCGCGATCCCCGGGCGACTCTCTGCGTCACGTTCCTCGCCGTCGCCTTTGGCTACCACCTGTACAGTGCACTTCAGGGCTGGAACCGTCCGATTGCCGATTTCAATCCGTGGCGACAGAGTCAGACCGCGCTTACTGCATGGTATTTCCTGCGCGATGGATTTTCCCTCGCGTATCCCCTGCCCGTGCTGGGGCCGCCCTGGAGCGTCCCGTTCGAATTTCCCGCTTATCAATGGCTGGTCGCCCTTACGACCCAAGCCACCGGACTTCCTCTCGAGACCAGCGGACGCACAATCAGTCTTCTAGCCTTCTACGCGACGCTTCCAGCCGTCAACCTGCTGCTCCGCGATTTGCTTCAGCTCAAGTCCGAGCGCTTCTTCGTTCTCGCCTTCGTGCTCCTCTCACCAGTCTACATTTCCTGGTCACGGGCGTTTTCCATCGAGTCCACCGCACTTGCCCTCGCACTCTGGTATCTAGTCTGGTTTCACCGCTGGACCATCCACCCCAGCATCCATGCCGGCGTGCTGCTGGCCGCTTTCGCCATCCTCGCCGCTCTCACCAAGATCACCACACTGTTTACATTTGCGGCAGCAGCCCTGCTGGTTCTCGTGACTGCCACCGGCACTGATCCTAACCGGTGGAAGGCGAATGCCTCTTCAATTGGCCTCGGCGTGGCACTCGCCTTTGTGCTTCCGCTTGCGGCGGCCACCGCGTGGGTGGCCTATGGTGACAACGTCAAGATCTCCGGCGCACTGAGCGGCTCGCTCACATCATCCGCGCTGACTCCATGGAATTATGGAGACTTGGAACAACGGCTTTCCGTATCGACCTGGCGTCAGTTCGAATTCTACACCCGCAACCTCGTAGTCAGTCGCTACACATTGCTGCTCGCCCTGCTCTGCCTCACGCTCTTCGCCGTTCATCGCAGGAGAATCGCCGTGCTGACAGGGCTCTTCGTTCTGCCCGTTTTGGTCTTCACCAATCTGTACTTCGTTCATGACTACTATTGGTACGCGAACGGATTCTTCATTCTCGTCGCCCTGGGACTCGCCTTTGCCCCGCTCGTATCGCTCCCGGCCATTCCTTTGGCGACAGGCGTCGTGGCCTGCACACTGGTCTTCTATCAGTACCGCAACACATTCAATATCTGGTACGGCCCGACGCAGAGGCAGACCCTTTCTCCCCTGCTCCCGCTGGCGGGAAAGATCCGCGAATTCACCGCACCCGATGACTACTGCGTTGTCTACGGACTCTACTGGGATCCGACGCTCGCCTATCACAGTCAACGCAGAATGATCATGGAAACGGCGGCGCAACCAGCCATCCCACTCGACTCACCGCCCCTCGCTACGGCCATTGCACAGGCAGGACGCGAGCGCCTCGGTGCAGTCGTTTTCGTTGGCGCCGCCCGATCCGACGCCACTTTTGTGCAAGCCCAGTTGAGCCACCTCGGCATCACCGGAGGCCCGTCCTATGAGGATGACTCCGGGGCGCTTTACCTCGCGCCGTCGCTTTAATCCCATGAGAGCCATCATCCTCGCCGGCGGAAAGGGCACGCGCCTGCGCCCCTACACCATCACGCTGCCCAAGCCCCTCGTCCCCGTCGGCGGCGACATGCCCATCATCGAAGTGGTCATCCGCCAGCTCGCACGCGCGGGTTTCAAACACTTAACCTTCGCGGTCAATCACAAGGCCAGTCTGATCCGCGCCTTCTGCGGGGACGGCGCGCTCTGGGACGTCGTCATCGACTACTCAGAGGAGAAGGAACCGCTCAGCACGATCGGGCCGCTCACGCTCATCGATGACCTGCCGGAGAACTTCCTGGTCATGAACGGCGACCTGCTGTGCAACCTAGACTACACGGCGTTCTTCCGGCACCACGTCGCACAAGGCAACGAGGTCACAGTCTCGACCTACAAGCGCGTCGTGAAAAGCGATTTTGGCGTCCTGGAATCCGATGCCAAGGGACGGATCACGCGCTTCCGGGAAAAGCCCGTCTTCGACTTCGACGTCAGCATGGGCATCTACTGCCTCAATCGCTCAGTCGTGCAGCGGCTCGCAAAGGGAAAGTCCTATGGCTTTGACACCCTGATGTTGGACAGCATCCGTGAGGCCCGTAAAATCGAGGCGGTTCCCTTCAGCGGCTACTGGCTCGATATCGGCCGCCCGGAGGACTACGACATCGCGAATCAGGACTTCGCCCGGCTTAAGGAAGAATGGGGCCTGTGACCCAACACACCACACTGGTGACGGGCGCAACCGGATTCACCGGACGACACCTCATCGCCCATTTGCAGGGACGCCGTCAGCGGATCATCGGCAGCGTACGCAATCCCACCGAGGGATTCGTCACCTGCGACGTCACCCGCCGCGACGACCTCCGCGCCGTGCTGGCCAAGCACAGGCCAGATGAGGTGGTGCACTGCGCTGGCACGTTTGCGAATGCCTGGGAACCGGATTTCAACACGAATGCCCTCGCGGCCAAGCACCTGCTCGACGTTGTCGCGGAACTGGGCATTGATTGCCGCATACTCCTCATCGGCAGCGCCGCGGAATACGGCTGGCCCGAGCCCGGCGCCGTGGCGGAAATCGCCCCGCTTCGTCCGGTCTCGGTCTACGGCCTGACCAAAATAATGCAGACCCAGATCATGGGCTTTGCCCATCGCCTACAGCACGTGAACGTCGTGATGGCGCGAACGTTCAACCTCCTCGGCGAGGGTTGCAGCCCCTCACTCTTTCCCGGCCGGGTTCAGCAGCAGATCGCTGAGCTCAAGGCTGGCCGAACCGACCACATCACGGTAGGCCCGCTCGGCAGCCAGCGGGACTATCTACCCGTGGCGGAGGCAGTGGCTGCCTACGAGCGCATCCTTGTCCACGGCCAGTCGGGCGAGGTCTACAACGTCGGCAGCGGACGTCCCACCCCACTCACAGATGTGCTGGCCGGACTGCTCCAGCCCCACGGGCTGAGCATGGCCCACGTGCGCGTTGCTCCGCTGCCCGGCCAGCCGCGGGCCAATGTCGAAGTCGTGTACGCTGACATCAGCAAACTCAGAACACTAAGCCATACCTAGCACATCATGGGCTCACTATCGACCCAACTCGCCCGCAAGCTCGGCTACGTATACTTCAAGCGACGCTTTCAGCCATACGGGATCGATTTACTGACCGACCTCGAACGTTTCATGGGCGACCGCCGATACCACGGCATCATTTACGACGTTGGCGCCAATATCGGGCAGTCAGCGTGCGCGTACGCCCGCCATTTCCCTAACATGACGATCCACTCGTTCGAGCCGGTTCGCTCCACTTACGAGAAACTTGTGCAGGCTTGTGCAGCCCTACCGCAGATCAAAACCCACCACAGCGCAGTCGGCCGTCTACCCGGGCGCGTGCGCATGTCGGCAAACGACAACTCGGTCCTGAGCAAGGTCGCCAAAGAATCCGATCCCGGAACCGAGGACGTAGAACAAATTACGCTCGACGATTTCACCGCCGCTCGGGGCATCACGTCCATAACTCTGCTCAAAACTGACACTGAAGGCTACGACAAGGAGGTGCTGGGCGGCGCTGAGGGCATGCTGGCGCGGAGGGCGATCAGATTCGTGCTTGCCGAGGCTACGTTCGATCCAGCCAATACCTATCACACTCCGTTTCAGGGAATTGCTGATCAGTTGGGCCAGTTTGGCTACACGTTCGTAGATCTTTACGACAGCGACCTGGATCTCCGACCGGGTGGAAAACCGAGGTTAGTTTCCACCAATGTCCTTTTCTCCGCTCCAGTGGCGGACTGACGCTATCGCATCAGCATGTTACAAGTACTAGAGCGACTGCGTATTCTCAACGAGCGCCGCCCGCGCATCTGTCGCGATATGAAAGCGTGGCTTGCTCGGGTCAATAGCGAGGCGTGTCGCGTCATCCAGCTATCCGAGCCGGTGAATCGCCACCTCCCACTAAACCCATACCAGGAATCCGCGGACGACTTTGCCAGCTACACCAACGACCGAACCAATGAGGTCTTTCTCGGAATCGTAAAGGAGGCCAAAGTTTGCGGGTTGCAGGGGCTGATCCAACTGCCAGACGGACAGTTTGCCTGGGATTATCTCACGCACGATGAACGTCGGATTCGGGAGTCCGATTTCTACCGTCGACGTTTTCGCCGGGGAATCCACAAGCGCAAGATGCGAGGAGACTTTTTCCTCCTCAGTGGACTGTGGTCTACCGCCTATTACCACTGGATGCATGATGCTCTTCAAAGACTTTACCGTCACGATGAGTGGCTGCCTTCGTGCGTAAAATGCATCGTTCCGGCGGAGATCGATCCCAAGTATCTCCGCTGCCTGACGGCTCTGGGAATCGCGACCGAGCGAATTTTCCACCAGCCGGCGGACGAAGTCTGGCAAACCGAACGCCTATGGTTCTCTCCGCCACCCGTACCAACCGGGCGCTCAGCCTCCGCGAGCGCAACATGGTTGCGAACCACTTTGCTTCGAGGAATGGCGACCAACAACAACAAAGCACCCGACCTGAAGCTGTATGTCAGCCGGCGGAACGCCACTTCAAGGCGCCTCCTCAATGAGAAGGTCCTGATGGGGCTTTTGGAGCGGCATGGATTCAAAGAAGTCATCTGCGAGAACCTCAGCATCGACGAAACAGCTCAACTCTTCGCCCAAGCCAAAGTAGTCCTCGGTCCCCATGGTGCCGGCCTCGCCAACCTGCTATTCTGCCGGCCCGCGACGCAAGTTCTTGAGCTATTTCCGGGCCAGGTCAGTGCCCGTATCTGCTACTGGACGCTCAGCGAAGCGCTCGGACACCGCTATGCGTATCTGCAGGCGTTACGCGTAAACGATTCAGATGACATGACGATTGCCCCCGAGAACCTCCTGGCCGGTTTAGCAGCGCTTGACACTCCTTGAAAATCGCGGTCCAGCCAGAGCTATCGATCATCATCTGCACCCGCAATCGGGCGCGGCTCCTGCGTCAGGCCGTGGAGAGTTTGCTCGTCCAGCCATTCGCGCATGACCGCTACGAAATTCTCATCGTCGATGGCAATTCGAACGACGAAACGCCCGCGATGTCCGCCGAGCTCACCTCGGCGTATCCCCATATTTCCTATCACAACTGTCCGGAGCGAGGGTTGCCCAAGGCGCGCGTGTACGGGGCTGCACGGGCGCGTGGGCGCGTGATTGGGTACCTCGACGACGACGCGACCGCCTGCACCGAGTGGCTGGCGCGGGCCGAGCAGATCGCGCGAACCCGGAATCCCATCTGCTTCGGCGGACCATTCTTCGCCTTCTACGAAACCCCCAAGCCCGATTGGTTCAAGGATGCCTACGGATCCGTGACCCACGGCGACACCGCGCGCGAACTGACCGACGCTGAATTTGTCTGCGGCGGAAACATTTTCTTCCGGCGGGACGCACTTGAGGCGGCAGGCGGATTTGACGGCGGATTTATCGATCCAAGCGCCACGTTCGCCTACGGAGAGGAAGCCGTCCCGCAGGTACGGCTTCGGCAGGCGTTTCCCAACCAGCGTTTCTTTTACGACCCCGCCCTTTTCATTCTCCATCTCGTACGCCCGGAACGCATGCACCTGCGGCGCGGTCTGCGCGAGGCGTTCGAACTCGGTCGGGGCACCGGCAAGATTATGCTTCGTGACCGGCAGGAAACCCGGCGCCTGCCCTTTCTTCGCCGGATGGTCTGGCGTGGGGTCCGTTTTGGCGCGCTCGCGGTTTTCGGAACACCGTTCCGCCGCCGCTCACACTTCCCGCACTGGAAGAACTACGTTTACGAGCATGCCGCGTACGAATTGCGCGCCGCCGGTGTGTTGTACGAACACTACCTCAGCGCACGACGGACGGCCGCAGCCAGAGTCGCATGAAGCTTCTAATGGTCAGTGCCGGTCCCAATCCCGATGTCACCCGGAGCAACGGGTACCTCGATGCGGTGCCCACTGCACTGGTGGCGCGGGGCCACGAAGTCGTGCAGCTGCACATGGCCGGGCTCGGTCCCTGGTATCGCGGCTTGCACGTGGAACGCTCCGACGGCGCATCCGGTCTTGTTTTTACGCTACGCAACTCGCGCGTCTACGCTGGAACAGCGCCCGGAGCCGGCACCGGAACCGCCCAGCCGGAACGCGAGACTCGCGCCTCTGGACGACTGCGCGCGGCCGTCCGTTCCCTCCTAGGTGAGATTCATCCGGAAGTCGTTCACATCCAGAATCTCTTCGGACTCCCAGCAGACCTCATCGACGTCTTCCGTTCAGCTGGCGCAGCCGTCGTCCTCACGGCGCACGATTACCTCAGCATTTGTCCGACCGCCCATCTCTTTCGCCCCGAGGGTCATCCCTGCTCCTTATCGCGCGACGAATTGACCTGCAGCCAATGCTGCACCGGCGCCCAGCGCTATGGATTTTTCCGTCTGCGGCATGGATTCGACCGCCAGGTGGATCAACTCCGGCCCGGCTCCCTTGGCTGGAAAGCCACGGCCCGCATCCGCAACGGTCTGATTCACGCCAATCGCGCCATTCGACAGGTCGTCGCCACGGATGAACCCTATCGCCAGCGATTCGATGCGATGACGGCCATGCTCCACCGACTCGACACCGTGCACTGCATCTCGCACGTGCAGGCGAACCGGCTGCAAGTTGCCACCGGGCCACTCACCCGTCTTGAGGTCCTTCCCCTGGTTCCACCCTCGGTTCAGCGCTGTGAGCCGGTGGCCCGCCATCCGGAGGCTGGATCCAAGCTCCGCTTCTCCGTCCTGAACGTCCTGCCGGAGCGAACCGAAAAAGGCTGGGACTACCTGCGCACCGTGATCAACCGGCTCGAACAGCGACGCCAGGATTTTCAGGTCGATTGGTTCGCCGATGGCACCGACACACGCACGGTCCGACATCGCGGCCGCTACACCCAGGCGGATCTTGATCGGATCGCTGCAGAATCCGACTTCTGCATCATTCCCTCCATCTGGCACGAAACCCTGGGCTTCACCGGCGTGGAAATGCTCTCACGCGGTGTGCCGCTGATCTGCAGCAACCGCTGCGGCGTCTCGGAGGGCGTCCGCGACGGATCAACCGGATGGCTCTTCGATCCCTCCAGCCCCGAAGCGCTTGAGACGATATTGGAACGGATCCTCGCAGCACCCCGGCTCGCCATCGATTTCCGCCAGGCGCAAGCGGGCGTGTGCTCCGCGCTACCCACATTTCCGGAGCATATCGCAGCCTTGGATAATATGCTCTTACGCGCTTTCCAAGCTCGCACCGCCGTTGACCATGGGTAACTCTCCTTTCCTTCGTCGCCTCGCGCTCAAGGCTTTGGCCTGGGTCCTCCGAGACGCGTCCGAGCAAATCGGCCACCCGGTAAACACGGCGCTCTACCGCGCCATACGCAGCGGCCGGACTTTCGATGATTTTACTCACCCCCAGGTGTCGGTGGGCGAGTTCACCTACGGTATCCGCCGGGAATCGTTCCCCTTCTACCATCCCTCCGACCGCGTAGTGATCGGCAAATTCTGCAGCATTGCTGACGGTGTGCGCTTCGTGTTCGGCGAACACCGCACCGACCTGGTATCGACCTTTCCCTTTAGCGCACGGGTGCTGGGCGGCGCTGATCATCACGATGCCCAATCCAAGGGCCCTATCACCCTCGGCCACGATGTCTGGGTTGGGACCAATGCCGTCATCCTTTCGGGCGTAACAATCGGTCATGGCGCCGTAATCGGGGCCGGAGCCGTCGTCACCAAGAGCGTGCCCCCCTACACCATCGTCGGAGGCGTTCCAGCCCGTCCCCTGCGGGCACGCTTCAAGCCCAGCCAGATCGAAGCGCTTCTACAGATTAACTGGTGGGACTGGCCGCTGGAGAAAATCCGCGCGGAAGCCGCTTACCTGCAAGGGCCCCTCGATGCCTTCATCGCCCGACACGCTGCGGGCAGCCATCGGCAACCGTGAAATCGGTCTGTCTCGCCATTCTCAATTTCAACGGGGTTCACCACCTCGAGTTCCTCCTGCCCACATTGCCCCAAGCGATGGCAGGAGCCGAAGCCAAGACCAGCGTCGTGGTTTTGGACAATCGCAGCACGGCCAATGACATCGCATGGCTGGCTGCGCATGCACCCCGCATTGAGGTCGTGGTCGCTCCCAAAAACGACTATCTGTATTCCTATAACGATTTCCTGGTTTCGCGCACCGAGGACATCGTTGTGCTGCTCAATAACGACCTGCGGCTTGCTCCGGGGTTTCTGCAGGCGTTACTCCGCCCCTTCGATGAGTCGGATGTTTTTTCGGTCGGTGCCACCTCGCGCGACTGGGATGACACGGTTTACACCTGCGGCCCGGCAACGCTCCACACCCACCACGGCGTTTACTCATGGGACTGGCAGCGCGACCGGCAGACAGCTTCCAACACCCTGTTCACCTCCGGTGGCTTCATGGCGGTTGACCGGAAGCGCTTCCTCGAGCTCGGTGGATTCAACCGCCTTTTTTATCCAGGCTATGGCGAGGATCTCGATCTTTGCTTCCGGGCCTGGCGTCGCGGCTGGCGCTGCGTCTTCGAACCGGCTGCCTTGGTCTATCATCGCGAGAACGGCACCTTTTCAACCCGTGCCCAGCGCCTGATGGAACGCAGCCAGTGGCTCTTTCAGTGGTCGAGCCTACCGCCATCCGCTGGCTGGCTCGAGCGCGCAGCCATGACCGCACTCACCGCCGTCCGTCGGGCCAGCACCGGCGATACCGGCTGGCTAATCCGGCGGATGCAGATAAGACAGGAGTGGCAAAGTCTGCGCCATCACCATTCCCACCTGATGACCGCACCGGATGAACTCCACGCGATTTGCCAGCGCATGCAACGTGTGGTCACGCCTGCCAAAGCCCCTCTCGCATGAAATTCTGGCACCGTCTTCCGCTGGTCAGAAATTATGTGGCGGCCTTGTCGCGTGTGTCGGCGCTGGAGACCGCCTTCGCGGTCATGCTGGAGAATCCGCGCTATGTGGCGTCGGACGCAGCCGGGTTCAACGGACAGCAGCATCGCAAGCGGATCTTTCGCGAGCTCGTGGAAGCGTATGCATTCGATCGGTTGATCGAAACCGGAACCTATATCGGCGACACCGCTGCCTTCATGGCCGCGAGCACCGCGTTGCCGGTTCACACCTGCGAGGCCAACCGGACCTTCCAAGTCCTCGCCCGCAGCCGCTTGGCCGGGATCACCGGCATCCACTTCCACACCGGCGACTCCCGACAGTGCCTGCGGGCGCTGCTGAGCGATCCGTCCAACCGGGACTGGTTGCAACGCCCGCTGTTCGTTTATCTCGACGCCCACTGGCACGCCGACCTGCCACTCGTGGAGGAAATCGCTCTGATCGCGTCTTACTCCAAGGACTTCGTGATCATGATCGACGACTTCAAGGTCGAGGGAGACCCCGGCTACGGCTACGACAACTACGGCCGTGGTAAGTCGCTCGAATTGTCGACCCTTCGCCCGGTGATCGACCGATTCTCACTCGTTGCCTACTTCCCCTCCCTGGCCTCAGCCGCCGAGTCAGGAGGGCGGCGTGGTTCCGTCGTGCTTTGCCCCGCGGGTCCCATCTCAGCCACCCTAGACACTCTGACTTCCCTGCGCAGGGCCTGAGGACACGCGTGCACCCAACGTCTCAGATCATTCCGTTCAAATTATGAGCCCAGCCAAAAAGCAGGTGCTGATCCGACCGCTTTGGGACCTCGGGTTGAACAATCGTCTCTTCGACACCATTTACCCATGGAGCCTAACCCGCTGGCGTAAGGCCGCGGCGGACCTCGGAATCGCACTCGATAGCTGGGACTCAATGCCGCTCCATAAGGCCGACTGCGTGTGGCTCATGGATCTGCCCGATCGAAAGGCAGAGTTTCTGAACGCGAAAAAACGCGCCCGGCCTGGAACGCCTTTTGTGCTCCAAGTCATGGAGACCCCGGTGGGACGCCCCCACAACTTTATGCCTGCGAACCAGGCCCTCTGCGATGTCCTGGTTACTTATCAACAAGGCCCCCTTTCCCATCCGAACGTTGTCCGCTATCGGCTGCCGCACAGCCTCAGCGCCAGCCCCAGCAGCACACCACCGCGCCCCTTCCATGAGCGCTCCTGTGCGATCATGGTGAACTCAAACCGGACCGAGGGATTTCTTGCCACTCGAAAGCCGGGATTGGTCGGACTACCCGGAATCGGAAGAAACCTCAGCGGATGGAGCATGCCCTGGTGGTCATGGATAAATCCGGCGCGTGGTGAGCTGTACTCGTGGCGTCAGAAACTCGCGCGAGCGGCGGAGGCGCAGGGACCCGATCTCCTCGCGGTGGTAGGCCCAAACTGGCAAGGAGAGCGCATTTCCTGGTTTCCACTCTCCAACCGACGTCCGTACACCTGCTGCATCTCATCCAGCACCAATCGCAAGACCGAGATAATCTCCCACTACAAATTCTGCCTCGCTGTTGAAAATTACCGTGGCCGGATGAGTTATATTTCGGAGAAGATATTTGATCCCATCATCGCCGGATCCGTTCCGATTTATCTTGGTGACGAGAACGTAACCGAAGCCATCCCCGCAGGCGCGTTCGTCGATGTGAGAAATTTTCGCGATCAACGCGAGTTGCTGCTCTATCTTAAGTCGTGTTCCGAATCGGAGTGGGAGTCGATGCGCTCAGCAGGACAGGCTTTCGTCAGGACTGAAGTCGCCCGTGCCTTCAGTACGGAGACCTTTGTGGCGACCATGAACAACCTGCTCCAGAAACTGCTCACCCCCGGCCGTCCTTCCTGATTCCTGCACCAAGCAGCCCGCAACTCGAAACCCATACATGCTTAAGCGCACCATCAAGAATCTCCTCTTCCACCTGGGCTACCGAACGTACGCCAGGTCTCTCTTCGGGTTTTCCTTTGAGGACGATCTGGCCCGCCTGCTCACCGTGAAGAACCCCATCATATTCGACGTTGGCGCGAACATCGGCCAGACGTTTCTTCCGCTAATCAAGCTCTACCCGGATGCCCGCATTTGGTGCTATGAGCCCGATCCCCGCCCCTTCGCCGAGCTTGAACGGGCTGCGGACAAGTACCCCCAAGTCACGTGCATTCCCGCCGCACTCGGCTCCCAGCCTGGGAAACTTCCCTTCACCTATAACCGGAATTCGGTAACAAGTTCACTGTTGAAGCCTGCAAGCAGCGTTCAACGGCTGGCCCACAGTGAGATGTTCGAAACCGTCGGATCGCTCGAGGTGGAGGTCCGCACGCTGACATCCGAAATGTCTCGGCTCGGGCTTGGCCATATCCATCTGCTCAAGACCGATTGCCAAGGCTTCGATTTCAACGTGTTAAAGGGAGCTGAGTCGCTACTCGATCAGCAGGCGATTCATTTTGTGCTTTGTGAGGCCCTGTTCACCTCCGAGTACGAAGGCCAAGGTTGGTTTCACGAGATTTTGCCGTGGATGTCCGCGCGAGGTTACCTGCTCAGTGGATTCTACGACACTGTCCACAGCCCCGAGGGCCACGCGCTCTTTGCAAACGCGCTGTTTCGACGCGCGTGCGATTGACGCTTCGACCGCTCCGATCAATGGCTCTGGTCTCAATCATCTCCGCCCTCTACAATAAGGGCGATTATGTCGCTTCGATGATTGCCTCCGTTCTCGCGCAAAACTTCCAGGACTGGGAGTTGATCGTGGTGGACAACGGATCGAGCGATGCGGGCCCCGAGCGGGCCCGCGAAGCGGCCGGATCAGATCCACGCATCCGGCTCATCACGTATGATGCTGTGCGTGGCCCCGGGGCCGCACGCAACTGCGGGCTGTCTCATGCGAGCGGGGAATGGGTGCTCTTTCTCGATGCTGATGACCTGATCGCGCACGATCACCTGGATTGCCTGCTGGCTGCCTCCGCGCGATTTCCTGAAGCCAATATTATCACATCCGACTGGCAGGAGTTCACCATCACTCCAGACCATGATACCGTGCGCAAGCGGGCGGCCGGAGCGCAGGGCGACCGGGCCGCACTGCTCAACTACGCCGTCGCGTTTGCGCCTTGGGCCATCCATACCACGTTGGTGAGACGCAGGGTCATTTCCGAAGACCTCGTCTGGCCCCAAGCGCTCGACCGTGAACCCGGTGAGGATATTCACTTTTGGTTCCGCCTCGTTCGGGCCAATCCAGTAGCCTACGCCAATTCCGCTGGCGCCTTGTATCGAATTGAAACACCAGGCGGACGAAACACCAAGCCGGGCATCAATCGCTGGTTCGCTGGCGTGACGCACGCCGCGGAGGCAAATGTAAGCCACCTTCGCGATCATGGCGAAGAGCCCAGCGCCGGTCAGGCGGCAAGCCTCCTGCGTCTCTACGAGGGAATGCACCGCGAGGCGCTCGCAAGTGACAACCAGGCGATCACACGCGCGGCGGAGATGCGAGCTCGCTACTGGCTAGACCGTACTCCACCGATCAGCCTGTCTCTCCTCTTGCGCAAATGGCTCGGCATTCGCGTGTATCAACGGTTGGCATCGGTCTGCCGCCAATACCGCAGCCGTCCCGCAGATCCCGGATCCCAGCGATGAAATGGCTCATAGTCGAAGACGCCTTGCGCGATCAGCGCGGGCACTGGTTTGAGTACATCGGGGCACTCTCACGCGGACTGCATGCCGCTGGACACCACGCAACGATTCTTTCGGACCGCGATGCCCAACCCTTCATTCGCGAATCGCTCGGTGCACGCCCCGTGCTGCCTCCCTCGATCTGGCACCGGATGAGCGAGCCGGCCAATGGCTTCGTCCGGCTCGCACGCATTCCCCGGCATGCGTGGGCCACCCAGCGCGCCGTGTCACGCTTCCTGCGAACCGAAGGCAACGACTTCGATGTCGCCTTCATACCTACCGTACTCGTCCATCACTTGCTGGGATGGCATCGTCTGCTTCGGAGCGGAGATCTGCCCACTCGCATGCGCGTGCTTTTCTTTTTCCCCAACCTGCCCATGACCACCGACGGCCACGGAGACGGCAGCCCGAGCTTTCGTCTGCTTCGCTGGCTCTTGCGATCGTTGCACAGAGAGATTGATTCAGGTCGGGTGATTCTCGGTGTCGAGACCGAGGCGATGCTGACCGCAGCTGAAGCCGCGTTCGGCATGAAATTCGTCTATTTCCCTCATCCGGTGGAGGCCGAATCCGCCAAGCCCCGGCAACCGGGACACCATCCCCACCAATGTGTGTTCGCCTGCTACGGCCCCGCCCGTCACGAAAAAGGCAGTGATCTGCTTGTTGAGGCGATCCGAAGGTACCGGGCTGAACAGGGCACGGATCGAGTGCGTTTCGTCATCCAGTGGATCGACGATTTTGTCCAACCGGACGGCTCACAAGCCACGATCCCTGAATCTCTGCGAAGCGACCCCGGAGTCGAAATCGTTTCCCGGTATTTTCGCGAGGGTGAGTACGTACGCCGGCTTGGCGAGAGCGACGCGCTCATCCTTCCCTATCGCACTTCAGCCTATGCCCTTCGCGTATCGCGAGTCGTGATCGAGGCGATGGTGCACGGCATCCCGGTCATCGCAACGAAGGGGACAACGCTGCAAGCCCAAGCTGAGCGCTTTGGAGCATGCGTAGCGTGCGATGACGGGGATGCCGCGAGCGTTGTCGCTGCCATCGCCCGCTTGGAAGCGACCCATGGGGCTTTAACCGATTTAGCCACCGCGCGTGCTCCCGTCGCCCGCCGGCATTTTTCAGTGCAGACGTTTCTTGAGTGCCTGCCCGTCCGCCGGGATTGAGCAGTCTGCAGCCCCGTCCAGGGCGTTCGTCTCTGGTTTTAGCCCAGCTCCCCGCCAAATCTCATTTTGCTCCATGACCTCACGAGCCGCCGCCGGTGCCCTGCTCTCCTACCTGTACTCCGCTTGGATCGGACGCATTCCCGTCCACACAATCCGATCCCTCTTTCTAAGAGCCTGGCTTGGCTCCGTTGGTAACAGCACCAATGTACAACTCGGATCCCGATTCCTGAACGGACGAAAGATTCATCTCGGAGCTCGGAATGTCATCAACTACGGGTCCACGCTCGATGGCCGAAGCCACACGATCCGCACCGGCCACGACGTCTCCATCGGGCCCGAGGCGACCATCCTCACTCTCGGTCATGATCCCCAGTCTCCCCAGTTCGCCGATCGCGGCGGCGATGTGACCATCGGCAACCACGTCTGGATTGCCTATCGGGCCATCATCCTGCCCGGGTTGACGATCGGCGACGGGGCCGTGATCGCCGCGGGGGCCGTCGTGACCAAGGACGTCGAACCTTATGCGATCATGGCAGGCTCGCCCGCGCGCAAGGTGGGTGAGCGCAACCGCAACCTCGAGTATCGCCTCGACTATAATCCGTTCCTCGGGTGAACCGTGTCGACGTCCTCATTTATGCCCCCACCGCGGCCGGTGGGCTGGCCGAACACGTGTACTATCAGGGCCGAGCCTTGGTTGAGGCAGGCGCAAGCGTCCACTGCATCGCGGCGCACAACTTCCTGAACGGCCGCAACTGCGCATTTCCGGTGGAGAGAATCCTGCGCGGCGCGGGCCACGGGCAGGGATCGCGACTCCAACGGCGTCTGTCGTCCGCCTTTAATCTGTTGGCCGACCAATTCCGGCTGGCCGTGATCATTTTCACGAAGCGCCCTGCGATCGTCCTGCTCGATTCGTACGTTGAGTACCTCGCGCCGGTCTGGATCTGGCCGCACATCATTCTCGGTCGGTTGCTGGGCCAGGCCTATTGGGCGAATCTGCACGATCCCGTGCGCAGCCACCGGATTGGTCCGGTTTGGTGGCACGCGCTCTCCGTACGCCTCGCCTACGTTCCGCTGCGTGGAGTGCTCATTCACGACAAGCCGCCATCGCCATCGCCCATTCCCGCGCGCATCAGGATCGAACAGGTTCCGGTCGGGGTGTACGACCTGCTCCCTCCCCGGCGCACGCGTGAGGAGATCCGCCATAGCTGGGGTGCGACCCCTGCATCGCGGATCTTTCTGGCCTTCGGCTACGTGCGCGACGGCAAGAACCTCGACCTCGCCATCCGAGCGCTGCCGGAGGTGCCCGAGGCCTTTCTCGTGATTGCCGGTTCCGTGGCGTCGGCCAAGGACCGTCCCTTCTCCTTCTATCAGCAACTCGCGAACGAACTGGGCGTCGCCTCGCGCATCGTCTTTCGCGAGGGTTTCGTGAGCGACCAGGATCTCGCCGACTACTTTGAAGGCACCGACTTCACACTGCTGACTTACGCCTCCTCCTTCCACTCCCAGAGTGGCGTGCTCAATGTGGCCGCCCGCGCACGCCGTCCGGTCCTGGCCTCCTCTGCACCGAGTCCCCTTCTGGTGTCCGTGCGCGCCTTCCAACTCGGAATCGCCATCAATCCGGATTCAGCCGAGGCCGTCGTCACCGGCATGCGCACGCTCGTGAGCACGCCTCCTACGCCGGCTTGGGAAGCCTACCACGAAGCTGCCTCGTGGGGCGCCAATGCCAAGGCCATCACCAACCAGGTAGCCATTTTTCGGCGTGATCGCGCCCGCATACCCTAAACGCCTCCCTCACCCTTTGACCCTATGATGATTCGTTCCCGCGCGCCCCTGCGTCTCGGCCTGGCCGGAGGCGCCTCCGACGTCTCGCCGTTCTGCGACCGCTTCGGCGGCTTTGTGCTGAACGCGACCATCAACATGTTCGCCAACTGCCACCTTGAGCCGACCACGGACGGCCGGATCGTGTTCGCCGCCCTCGATCGCGGTGAGCGCTTTGAGACGGAAGCCGTGCCGGTCATTCCGCTTGATGGCACCTTCATTCTGCACAAGGCGATCTACAACCGAATCGTCCGGCAGTTCAACGGCGGCAAGGCCCTGTCCTTTAAAATGGCCACCAGCTCCGACGCCCCCGTCGGCTCCGGCCTCGGCGCGTCCTCCACGCTGGTGGTCGCCATCCTGCAGGCTTGGATTGAATGGCTCAAGCTGCCGCTGGGCGAGTACGACGTCGCGCAGCTCGCCTTTCAGATCGAGCGCGAGGATGCCCGCCTGCTCGGCGGACGTCAGGACCAGTATGCCGCGGCCTTCGGCGGCTTCAACTTCATGGAGTTCTACGCGGACAACCGTGTCATCGTGAATCCCCTCCGCATCAAGAGCAGCCACCTCAACGAGCTGGAGAGCTCGATCGTCCTCTACTACACCGGCGTGTCACGCGAAGGCGCCGATGTCATCCGCGAGCAACAGCAGCGCGTGAACGATCAGAACGAGGACGCCATCAAGGCGACCCTGGAACTCAAGAACGACGCCGTGCTCATGAAGGAAGCCATCCTCAAGGGAAACATCCGCGATGTCGCCCGGGTGCTCGGACGCTCGTGGGAGGCCAAGAAAAAGATCGCGAGTGGCATGACCAATCAGGCGATCGAAACCGCGTACGAGGCTGCACTTGGCGCGGGCGCGCATTCCGGTCGCCTCTCCGGTGCCGGCCGCGGCGGTTTCATCATCTTCATGACCGACCCACTCCGGCGGCTCGACGTCATCCGTGCGTTGAAATCCTGTAATGGCGAAGTCTACCCGTTTCAGTTCAGTGAACGCGGTGCCCAATCCTGGACTGTCTAGGCATGGCCTCCCCTATCGTCACGCAAGCGCTCATTCTCGCCGGCGGCCGCGGCACCCGGCTCGGCTCGATCACCGACTCGTGCCCAAAGCCGATTCTTCCCGTCGCCGGGCGGCCTTTCCTGAGCTACCTGATCTCGCGGCTCGCGCGGCTCGGGGTGACCGACGTGATCCTTTCCACCGGCTATCATGCGGGACTCATCCGCGAGACGCTGCCGGAGGGGGAAAGGGACGGCGTGCGCATCCGTCACTGCGTCGAAACTGAGCCCGCCGGAACCGGCGGTGCGGTCAAGCTCGCGGGCAGCCTACTAGCCGAGCGTTTCCTCGTGCTGAACGGCGACACCCTTTTCGATGTCGATGTTCAGGCGTTGGGCCGGCTGCTCCACCATCACGTCCAGGCCGAGGCGGCGGTAGCGCTGCGCGAGGTGGACGATGCTGCACGCTACGGCCGGGTAAGCGTCGAGCAGAATCGAATCACCGCCTTTGCCGAGAAGTCCGGCGAAGGACGTGGGTTGATCAACGGCGGCGTGTATTGCCTCCAGCGTCGATCGCTCGCCCGGCTTCCCGCAGGCCCATCCTCGCTCGAGCGCGATTTCTTCCCCCTCCTTGCCGCAGAGGGCAGCTTGTACGGCCAGGTCTTTGCCGGCTACTTCATCGACATCGGTCTGCCCGAAACTCTCGGGCGGGCTCAGACCGAGCTTCCGGCATGGGAGCATTCATCGCTCAGCCTTCCTGCATCGTGATCGCCATCGCCTCATGATCGCGCTCTCTGCGACCAACCCCTGCCACCTCTACGATCTGGCGATCGCCCTGCACCAGCTGCAGCAGCTGGGGGCCTATCATTCCGGCTATCCTGGATGGAGACTGCATCCCCCACCGCGCTTTCCGCTGAAGTCGCATAGCGGCCGGACCTTGGTAACCTACGGAGCGCTGCGCCTCCCGATGACGCTGCGACCCGCACCCCATCGGTTGTTTCGCTGGCAGGATCAGGGCTTCGACCGCGCCACGGCCAGGACACTCCGCCGCACCGACGGTGATTCGATTCACGCCATGCCCGGACAGTCCCTTGAAACGTTTCGCCGTGCACGCGAGCTCGGCATGACAACCGTGCTCAACCACGCGACCGGCCCCGTGCGTCTGCAGCTCGCCCTCCTTGAGAAGGAGTATCGCCGCGCCGGACTGAACCCGGTGGATCATCACGGTTTCGATGCCGCCTACTTCGCGCGTGAGGAGCAGGAATACGCCCTCGCCGATTACCACTGCGCGGCATCATCCGTCGTCAAGGCACAGCTCACTTCGGTGGGTGTGCCGGCAGAGCGAGTCTGGGTCGTGCCCTACTCAGCTAACGAAACCCTGTTTTATCCGCCGGCAGGGGGGCGCGACCGGGACTCGCTTGCCATCGTCTACGCTGGTCAGCTCACCCAAAGGAAGGGCCTCCGCGTTCTCTTCGATGCGGTGCGGCGACTACGGTCCTCGCGGCCGGTCACACTTGATCTCTACGGTCCGGAGCGCGCAGACATTCGCCCGGATCTGGATCCCCTTCGTTCCGAAGCCTGGCTGCGCATCCACGCCCCGGTTTCACAGGCAAGGCTCGCCGATGTCTTCCGCCGCTCGGCGGTCTTGGTGCTGCCCTCGTGGGAGGAAGGCTTCGGCCTCGTGGTCCCCCAGGCTCTGCACTGCGGATTGCCCTGCATCGTGAGTGACCGCGTTGGCTCAGCCGACCTGATCGCCCCGCGCGGCAACGGTTCCGTCATTCCGGCAGGCGACGCCGACGCCCTCGCGACCGAGCTCGACTGGTGGCTCACTCATCCTGAGACCTTCACCACGCGGAATCTCTCCTGGCAGGATTGCGCCCGAGAGCTCCTCAAGCAGCCTGTACGTCAGACCGCCGCATGAGCGAAGACCACCACGACTCCAGCGCCTCACCGCAGCCAGCGAGCAATGCCACGTTGCTGCTGCTGGTCGGCCTACTGATCACCTCGCTTTTCAGCGCCGGCACGACGGCCAACGAACTGGCCAACAGCTACGCGATCGGCGTGGGTCTCAGTCTGGCGCTCTGCTTTGCCGTCGATTATCGCGGCAACATCCGCAACCTGATCCGGACGGACATCATGGCGCTCAGTTCGCTGTACTTCCTGACGCTCGCGGAGTTTCTGATTCCGCAACCCCAGGTCGAGGCGATGATCACGTTGCGCGAACTGGAGCCGGCACTCACCGCCTGTCTGATCGGCATCGCCGCCGTTGCCGTTGGCCGCCATTTTTCTTCCACGCCTTCCCCCCAGCTGCTCCGGCTGACAGGGCTCGAGCCCCCGCGGCACGTCATCATCATCCTTTTCACAGTCTGCTTCGCGCTCGGCTTCATCAATATGCTGATGGCGGTCGAGTTCGACGTGAAGCTGATGATCGACTACTTCATGGCCCCGCGCTTTTCGCAGCCTTGGGGTCGCGGACGCTTTGGCGACTGGCGTGCGCTCCTCTACGAGCTCAGCATGGTTCTCTACCTCGTCCCACCGATTGCCGGCGTCGTGCTGGCGGGACGGAATCGCTACAGCGGACCGCAGATCATCTACGTCGGCCTGGCCTTCCTTTTCACACTCTTCTACGGATTCACCTCCGGCACTCGAAACATCTTCGCGACCTACCTCGCCACGTTCCTTGTCGCTTTCGCCTTCGCCGCCGGTCGCGAGCGTCGCAAGGAAGTCATGGTGGTCATCTCGATCGCGAGCGCCGCCATGCTCTATGCGACGACCGCCATGCTCGAATTTCGCGGAATCGGTTTCTACGCGTACACGCAGGGCGTGCAGGAGTTCGAGGGCCAGGACAATGATCGAGCCTTCTTCGTCGACAACAACCTCGTGGTCATCGCCCGGCTGATGGACATCTTCCCCCGTCAGCACGACTACCTGGGGTTTGAAATCCCCTACCTCGCCCTTGTCCGCCCCATCCCCCGCGCGCTCTGGAGCGGCAAGCCCGAGGGTATGAGCATTTCGATCGAGGACGCGCTGGGCGGTGACGAGAACTACACCCTCGCCGCCTCGTTTGTCGGGGAAGCTTACATGAGTGGGGGCTATCTCGGCGTCGTTCTCTTTGGGCTCTTCTTCGGTGTCGTGATGTGCTGGTGGAACAAGCTGGGGAGGGAGGACAATTCTCCATTCGGCTACCTGCTCTACGCGTCGGGATTTTTCGCGGCTGTCATCTCCATGCGCAGTCTTTTTGTCTTCACGACCGCCATCCTCCCCACCGTTGCCGCCATCGTCTTCGGCAATTGGGCGATCCAAAACGGACTTGCGCGCCGCCGTCGACACCACGAGGAGGCCAATGACCAGCCCTAGACACGTGGTCATCCTCTGGGACTACTACCAGCACTACCATTACGCCCGGCTTTCTTCCCTCGTGCGGGAGGGCGGCACGCAGGGATGGAATGTCACCGGTCTGGCGGCGGGCCACGGGGGAGCCACCCGTGACAGTCACCGCAGCCGCATTCAAACGGACGGCCCCGTCCCCACATTTCTTGGCGGCAACGACTCCGACCTGTACTCATCCGCCACGGCCGATGCCCTCGTCCGCACGCTTGATCAGCTTCAGCCGGATGCGGTGATCATTCCCGGATATGGCAGCCCGGTCGCGCGGGCGGCTGTGCGCTGGTGCCGACGGCATCGTCGGGGCGCGGTCATGATCATCGAGTCGCAGGAACGGGACGCGCCGCGCCGCTGGTGGAAGGAATGGGCCAAGCGCCGGATCGTCCGTTCCGCGGACACCGTCTTCTGCGGCGGCACCACGCACGCCGCCTACGCCGAGCGCCTGGGCATGGACCGGGGCGCCATTTATTCCGGGTACAGTGCGGTCGACAATGATTTCTGGTGGGCGGCAGCCCAGAGCGCACGCCAGGCGCCAGGCCCGCTCCCCGCACCCTACTTCGTCGCCGTCGGACGGTTCATCGCAAAGAAAAATTTCGCCGGCCTCGTCGAGGCTTTCGCCTATTTCAAGCGCCAGGAGGCTCATCGCAACTGGCGCCTCGTTCTGGTCGGCGACGGGCCCGAACGCGGTCACATCACCTCGATCCTTCGTTCGCGCGCCCTGGAAAATGACGTCCACCTGCCCGGCTACGCCAACGAGACCGAAACCGCCCGCTGGCTGGCGCACGCCGCCGCCCTCGTCCTTCCAAGCTCACAGGCCGAGCAATGGGGCCTCGTTGTCAATGAGGCCATGGCAACCGGCCTTCCCGTCGTGGTGAGTAGCGCCTGTGGTTGCGTCGAGGATTTGGTCGAGGATGACGTCACGGGGTACCGCTTCGCGGCCGGCGATTCCGACCAACTCGTGCTCGCACTTGATCGAATCGCGCGTGACGCCGATAACCGACAACGACTCGGAGCTGCGGCGCTTAGACGCATCGCGAGTTTTTCCCTCCTGAACTTTTCCCGTCAGGCGATGCGTGCAACCATCCACGCCACGGAGCGAGCCGCGGCCCGCTGATCATGCGCGTCCTTCTTCTGGCCTCGTATTTCCCCAAGCCGGGCAACCCTCTCATGGGCACATGGGCCCTCGACCAGGCTCAGGCTCTCCGTCGCTGCGGCGCAACCGTCGAGGTGATTTCGCTCACACCTTGGATCCCCGGCTGGCCGGGCCAATCCGGCACGCTTCGCGCCTATTCCTCGTGCCCGCCGCAAAAGGACTGGGACGGGTTGCCCGTGCACTATCCACGTTGGTTCATCTACCCGGTCACGCGATTCGAGCGCCTGTTTCGCGTGAATCCCCAGCGCTGGTTGAGCGGCGCCTGGTTTCTGTGCAAGCGCCGGGTGACCGCGATCGCACAGGCATTCAAGCCTGACGTCATCTTCGCCCACCACACCTCGGTCAATGGCTGGGTGGCCAGGCAACTTTCTCAATCGTTGGGAATCCCTTTCTTCACCCAGGACCACGCACAATGGGAAATCGCCATGGGCATGACCAAGCCCGGCATGCGGCGGGTCTATCAGGATGTCGCCGCCTCTGCCTCCGGCATGCTTGCAGTCAGCAAGGCCATGGTCGCCGATCTTCGCGCCGCCTGCCCGGAAGGTCGGATTTTCTGGATCCCCAACGGAGCCAATCTTCGTTCACAGCCCGCCAACCTGCAGCCCGCGCCACGTCCGCCCGTGGCGTTCAGCGCCGGAATGTTCATCGCCTACAAGGGCTTCGACCTGCTGCTGCGTGCCTGGAAGCAGGTGCACGCGCAGCATCCCGAAGCCCGGCTTCGCATCGCCGGCGACGGACCCGATCGCGAGCAACTTCATCGTTTGCGCAACGAGCTTGGCTTGACCGGCACCGTTGAATTTTTGGGCTTCCTCCCGCAAGCCGAGGTCCAGGCCGAGATGGCCGCCGCCCGATTGTTCGTCCTCGCCTCATGGAATGAAACCTTCGGCGTGGTCTTTCTGGAAGCAGCCGCCTGCGCCACGCCATGCATCTGGGCACGCAATGCCGGTGTGGCTGATGTGCTTGAAGACGGGGTGCATGGTCTGGCCATCCCTCCCCACGATGCCGACGCCCTCGCAATCGCCATCAGCAGCCTGCTCACCGACCCCGAGCGTGCGGACACACTCGGCCGAGCAGCCGCGCAACATGTCGAAGCCCAGCTCACGTGGGATGCCGTGGCGCGCCAGATCCTGAATCGTTTCTCCGCTGTGATCACCCCGTGAGCCTTCCCTTGCGCGTAGCCCAGCTCAGCCGCACGCCGTCCCGGCGTGACGGGGGAATCTTCTTTGCGTTGGCCGGCTTGCTGCCGGCGTTGGCCCGGTCCGGCAAAGGGTCTCTCTCGCTCGCGGCGTTTGGCGCGCGCGATCCGGAATCTACCGTCGACCTCCCGCAATGGAGTCCGGTCCCGACACAGACTTTCGCCGCGTGGCCGCCCGCTTCCTTCGCGTATGCTCCCGGACTGGTGCCGGCGGTACGCACCTTTGCGCCCGACCTGCTCCATGTGCACGGCCTCTGGAGCTATGCATCGGCCGCCTGCCTCGCGGTGGTCCGGCGTGATCGCAAGCCCTACGTCGTCTCGCCGCACGGCATGCTCGATCCCGGCGCCCTGCGCTTCTCGCGTTGGAAAAAGCAGATCGCCTCGGCGCTCTTCCAACGTGATCACCTCGATCGCGCCGCGGTGCTGCATGCGCTCTCCGCCACGGAGGCGCGGGGCATCCGCGAGGCCGGCTACACCGGACCCGTGGCCATCCTGCCCAATGGGGTCAAACTGCCCGCCGCAGCCCCTGACCGCATCGCCGTCACCAAGCCCGCTTCAGCGCGATCCCGGACCCTCCTTTACCTCGGCCGGATTCATCCCAAGAAAGGTCTGCCTGCACTGATCGACGCGTGGATTCCCTTCTCGGCGCGCGGCGCGCTCGGTGCCAATTGGCGGCTTGTGATCGCGGGTTGGAACGAGGTCGCGCACGAGGAGGCGCTGCGCGCCCAGGTTACAGCGGCGCAGGCCGACGACCGCGTCGTCTTCGCCGGGCCGCTCTGGGGCGAAGCCAAGGACGCCGCCCTGAGTGCCGCGGACGCCTTTATCCTCCCTTCATTGAGCGAAGGCCTGCCCATGTCGGTTCTTGAAGCTTGGGCCCGGGGGAAACCCGCTTTGATCACTCCGGCCTGCAATCTTCCGGAAGGTCTCGCCGCCGGAGCCGCGCTGGCCATCACACCGGATGCCGCCGGAATCCACCAAGGCCTCGAGCGGCTGGCCCGGCTCGATGACGCCGAGCTCAGATCGATGGGTATTTCTGCCCATCAACTTGTGGAGGCGAAGTTTGCGTGGCCGGCAATCGCGGCCAACATGATTCGACTGTACCAGTCCGTGGCCCGTGGGCAGCCACCGCCGCCGGACCTGCTAGCCCGCGATTCCTGACCCGATGCCCATCAACATCCCGCAGCACCTCCGCAACGACAACTACCCTCCCTCGACCCAAGGCCGGCGGTTGCTGTGGTCGCTTGCGCGGCCGCTCTTCCGGTGCAGCCCACGATTCCTCTACGGATGGCGCAACCTGCTGCTCCGCACCTTCGGCGCCACGATCGGGTCGAACGTCCGCCTGTACCCGACCGTTCAGGTCATGTTCCCATGGAATCTTCAGCTCGGCGACCACGTCGTCGTCGGCGGTGATGTCCGGCTCTACTCGCTCGGGCCGGTGCGCATTGCATCCAACGTCCTGATCTCGCAGGGCGCCCACCTTTGCGCCGGATCGCACGATCACCGGCAGGATCATTTCCCTCTGGTGCTGAAGCCCATCGTGATCGAAACAGGCGCCTGGCTGGCCGCCGAGTGCTTCATCGGCCCCGGCGTAACGGTCGGAGCCGGCGCGGTGGTCGCTGCACGCGCCGTGGTTGTCCGCAATGTCGAACCCGGCAAGGTCGTCGCCGGCAATCCCGCACGAGTGGTCGGAACCTCGCCGTGAGCAAGGCCCTGCAGATCCCGTCGCTGCTCGCCGGACGCCCCGCTCACGAGCTTGCCGCCCTCGGAGCCGCGCTGGTCGCCATCCTCGCTGGCAGCGGCTACCTGCTGCCATTCTGGCGCGAGTCGCCCGAGCTCTCCCACGCTTTCTTTACCCCCCTGCTCTCGCTCTGGCTGCTGGCCGGCTCCCGGCAGGAGCCAAGCCTCGTCTCGCCTTCGCGGCGCCTTCACGCTGCCGCAACGTTCGCTCTGGCCGTCGCCTTCGTCATCGCCGCCAGCGTCGTCGCGCTCGCCGCCCTCTCCCAGGGCATCCGTCACACCCAGACGGCGTTTCTCGCGGCCGGAGCCCTGGCGTTGTTTCTCTTCGGCGTGGTGCTCACCCTCTCGCGCTCGGCCCGCCCACTCGTCGTGTTGAACGGCGCCAGCCTCTGCGCCGTCGCTCTATGGGTGTTTGCCGCGCCACTCTCCGCCGGCACGCTTTCGCGTCTCACCTTGTTCCTGCAGGAGCGCGTAACCGTCTTCGCACTCGAGGTCCTGCGCTTTCTCGGCGTGCCCGCCATGCGCAACGGCAACGTTCTCATCCTCGCCGATCAGTATGTCGGCGTCGAGGAAGCCTGCAGCGGCATCCGCAGTCTGATCGCCTGCCTGTTCGCCGGCGTCTTCATGGGCGGCCTGCTCCTGCGCAGCGTGTGGCCGCGCATTGCGCTCGTGGTGGCGGCGGGTGCGATCGCTGTGATCGCCAATTTCGGTCGCGCCGTCGGCCTCTGCCTGCTCGCCGCCAACGGCACCGTGATCGACGGATTCTGGCACGACGGATCCGCCTACGCCGTGCTCGGCCTGACCGTGCTGGCCCTGTTCGGTCTTTGCACGGCATTCGCGCCGGCGGGGCCGGACGGACCATCCGTTGAGCCGGTTCCCGGCGATGGCGCCAAGTCATGGCTGCCGGTCGGACTTTCCGCCGTCGCGGCGCTTTTCATCAGCTTCGTCCTGGTCCGCCTGCAACCCGCCGAGATTGACACCCGCCCCCCTCCGGAGCTCGCGACAATCATGCAGTTCGAAAGCCCTGGCTGGCAGCGGACCTCCAACGACAGCATCGCCCGCTTTGCCGAGGCGCTGAACACGCAGTACCTGCACCAGGAAACCTACCGCCGGGGGAAAACCCAGCTGACCCTCTACATGGCCTATTGGCCCGCGCGCCAGGCGACTCTCGGTTCGGTCGGCGTGCACACGCCCGACCTTTGCCTGCCTGGCGCCGGCTGGTCGCCTCGGGAGATTCCGCCAGCCATCGCTGGCTATCCCCTGCCCGAGCCGCAGCGATTCCAGTTCGTTAAGGACAACTATCCCCAGCATGTCTGGTTCTGGCATGTCTACGGCGGCTACGTCGTGGAGAACCTTCCCAATCTCTATCCCTGGAATCTTGGCCGCTACCTGCTCAAGCGGCCGGTGAGCAGCAGTGCCTCGCAGTGGGTCCTGCGCATTTCGAGCAACGAACCGCTCGAGTCCTTGAACCACGAGCCGATTCTGAAGGAGTTTTTTGAACGCGTGGCCCAGGCCGGCCTGACCGTCGCCGGCGTGCCTTGAAAATGGAACCCAAGGATATCCACGCACGCAGTCGACGGGCCGGTCATCTGGCCGTTCTCCATGCCGGCCTGCTCATCGCCTTTCTGACCTGGCGCTATGGCGGGATGGAGTCCTTCGCGGTCACGGTCGCACAATGGCTGGTCCTGCCCGCTCCGTTCCTGACCGCTTTCGCCTGGCGGCAGGCAGGGCCGGAACTTCGCCGTAAGTTTCTCTGGATCGCCGTGCCCCTGCTTTTACTAAGCGGGCTGGTCGTCGCCGGTTTCTTCAACGCAAGCATGCGCTTCGTCAACGCGTGGGGCGAACGCTCCCTGGTGCCCACGCCACACGCCGAGGCGTGGCCGTCCAACCCTTATCCGGCGGTGACCGCGCCGGACTACGGACTCAACCTCGGCCTGGTGCTCGTCGGCCTCAACCTGATGCTCACGCGGCCCTCGCGCCGCTGGTTGCGCGGACTGATTGCGGGCGTCGCTCTCAACACGGCCATCCTCGCCGTCGTCGGCACGTTTTTCAAATTGATCAACGCCAAGGCGATCCTCGGCATCACGCCGAGCCCGAACCCGAGCTTCTTCGCCACCTTCATTTATCACAACCACTGGGGCGCAATCGCCCTGCTGGGGGTGGGCGCCGCCGCCGGCATTGCCCTCTATCACAATCGCCGCCGCTTGGAGGCGTTCTTCCTCTCGCCCGCTCCCTTCTGGGTGCTCTGCACTGCGCTCGTGCTGCTCGCCATTCCACTCAGTTCAGGCCGCTCCTCCACCCTCGCGGCGCTCGCCTTGTCCGGTGGGCTGGCCCTGTGCCTGCTCGCCAGCGCCGGCAAGGATCGCGGCCGGTGGGCCGCGGGACTCGGACTTGCCGCCGTGCTCGGCCTAGCCGTGGTCGGCTTTCTGGCACGTGACACCATTCGCAACGAGTACCGTGAGACATCCGGGGCGCTGAGCAAACTGAGCAGCGGAGGCATCGGCGAGGGCCGGCTGATCCTCTATGGCGACACCCTGCGGCTGATCGGCCAGCGCCCCTGGTTTGGCTGGGGCTGGGGGAGTTTTCAGTACGTCCACCCTCGCGTGGCTGTCCCTCGACCCTATCGCCAAACGTATCAATATGAACAATACGCGCTCGATGCCCACAGCGACTGGCTTCAGTTTCCCGCCGAAGTCGGCTTGATCGGGACCGGTCTCGGCCTGACCGCCCTCGCCGGCGTCCTGCGTTGGGCCGGGCGGCGCGGCTGGTGGCGTTCGCCCTCGCGCGAGATCCTGCTCGGAGTGGGTGCACTGAGTCTGCTGGCTTGCGTGGACTTCCCCACCGCCTGCCCCGCCGTCGTGGTCAGTGCGATCGCGTTGCTCGCGGCTGCCGCCGAGCTTGCCCGCGTAGCGGACCACGACCCGGATCACGCATGAAAATCCTTGCCATCACTCCCAGTCTGGAAGGACGGCACGGCTGGCCGGGTCGCACCGCCAAGCCGCTGGCCATCGCCCTGACCGAAGCGGGCCATGCGCTGACGCTGCTGCACACGGGCCACGCCGCATCGGAGGAATCCGAACACGGCGTCCAGCTCCGGCAATTCAAGCGACACCGGCCCGAATCCTTTTGCCGGGCCCCGGACCTCGCCCGCTATCTTGCGACATCCGCCGCCAGCTGCGACGTGGTGCATCACTATGGGATCGGCCTGCGGACGCTTTACGATGCAGCCGCGAAGTGCCGACGAGATCGCGTGCCCTTGATCGTTTCACCGCGGGGCACGTTCGCTGGCTGGCGACGCAGCCGGTCACGCCGCCTCATGGCCGGCCTGTTTGTGCACCCGGGTGCGCTGGCCCGGGTCAGCGGCTGGCATGCGCTCTCCGCCGCCGAGGCTGAAGACATCAAGGCGCTCGGATTCAAGCAGCCCATCTTGGTAGCACCGGACGGCATCACCATTCCCACGCCAGTCAGCCTGCTCGGTGCTCGCGAGCACTGGCACAAACTCTGTCCTGCCTGCGCAGGGCGACCGACGGCCCTCTTCCACGGTGCGCTCCACAGTCGGAAACGCATTCTGGAGCTCATTGACCTCTGGCTTGAGGTCTCGCCGCCCGATTGGCTGCTCCTGATCGCGGGCACCAACGACCAGTACAACCGGGCGGAGCTTCGCGACTACGTCAGCCGCGTTTTGGGTCAGGGGCGAATCGCCATTGAGGCAAGCGAAGGTCATCCGCCTCCCTACGCGGCGGCCAACCTCTTTCTCATGCCGGCGTTCGCGGAGAGTCTGGCACGCTCGACCGGGCAGGCCCTCGCCGCTGGCGTGCCCGCCCTCGTCACCGACACCAGCCCGTGGGTCGGCTTCGAAACCGCCGGCGCGGGCTGGCGCGTGGCGTGGGATCAATTTGCGCCGACACTGAAGAGTGCACTCACCGAAGCTCTCGCGGGCCTCGAAGCGCGTGGCCAGGCGGCGCGCACCTGGATCAACGAGCACCACTCGTGGAAGCGCTCCGCCGAGTCGTTGACTGCCTTTTACACCCAGTTCGGCGGACGCAAGTCCTAGCCAAACCGCCCACGCTTCGTGGCCAGAATCCTCTTCATCAACCGATTCTATCATCCGGATGAGCCGGCCACGGCTCAGCTGCTGGGTGACCTCGCGCAGGGACTCACCGCGGCAGGGCATGACGTCTGGGTCATCACCAGCCGGCCAGCGGGAGCCGCACGTGAGGAGCGGCACCAGGGAGTGACGATCCGGCGCGTCGGCCCGGAAACACGGTCCAGCCATTCCATCGTTTCCCGGGCTTGGTCCTTCTTCGTCTTCTGGTGTGCCTGCGGCTGGCGCCTCGGGCGGATTGCAGCCCCCGGTGACACACTGGTTCCGCTCACGGATCCTCCGCTGATCGGCGTGATTGCCACCCTCGTCGGATCGCTCCGAAACGTGCGGACCATCCATTGGATCCAGGACATTTATCCCGAAGTCGCCCAGCAGTTGGCCCCGAACGCCGCCGTCCGTGCACTGCTCGGTCTCGCTCGGCCCGCGCGCAGCTGGGCATGGCAGCAAGCGGCGGGTTGCGTCACGCTCGGGTCCGACATGGCGCGCCAGGTAGAGCGCGGAGGAGTCCCGCCCTCGCGCATCTCGATTGTTCCCAACTGGCCGCCCGCGGGCGTTCATGAACAGGATGGACGCACGATCCGCCAAGAACGCGGACTGGAAGGGAAATTTGTGGTGGCCTACTCCGGTAACCTCGGGCGCGTCCATCATCTGGAAAGCATCCCTCCCGTCGCCGAGCGCCTCAAGGACCACGCCGGAATCGTTTTCACGTTCACCGGCGGCGGGGCCCGCAGGGCTGAGCTGGAATCAAGCCTCACGGCGCGAGGCGCAAAGGCCCGCTTTTTCCCGGCGGAACCGCGCGCACGTCTGGCCGAGAGCCTAGCGATGGGTGATCTCCATTGGGTCACCCTGAAACCCGGCGCCGAAGACGTTGTCTTCCCCAGCAAGTTCGCCGGTGTGCTCGCCGCCGGCCGGCCGGTGATCTTCGTCGGCAATCCGGATTGCGAACTTGCCCGAATCATCCGGCACGAGCAGGTCGGCTACACCTTTGCCCCGGGAGCGAGTGACGGGATTGCCGCCTGCATTCTCCGGCTCGCCCAGGCACCGGCGGAAGTCCAAGCCGCCGGACAACGGGCTTCGTCATTGGCCCGTCGCTACGCCACACTGGAGCAAGCAATCCTCGCGTGGCGCAGGCTGCTCGAATCACCAACACCGGGCTTGCTGGCCTCCCCGGCGGACGCGATCCTTTCGCCCTCAGATGTCAGGACGTAAATTCACGCTCTCGCTCCTGCTGCTCGACACCTTCACACTGGTCGCGCTGTTCAATGTGCTCGCGTGGATTCGAGGGGTCATTCCCTACGGCACGCTCATCACCTGGCCCTTGATCGTCCCCTGGGTCCTGGTCGTCTCCGCGCTCTATCTCATCGACGGCTACAAGGCGCGGACGGACATGATCAGTGTGGACTACACCAGCCTGCACTCGATTGCGCTGGGCAGCGCGCTGCTCACAACGCTGTTGATCACGTTCGCGTTCTTTCCGGATGGCTACCGTCTGCAGGGCAGCCGCGCCGTGATCGCGATCGGCATGCTGTCACTGCTGACAATCTCGCTCGGTTACCGGCGCTTCATCTACCAGCGCCGCACGGAATCCGAGCGCGACCGCATCATCGTGTTCCTGGGTGATCGGGCAAGCGCCGAGCATTTCCGCACGGAGTGCGGACGCCACGCCCTGCCCCACACCGTCGTCTACTCGATCATCGACGACACGTCCTCCGCCCCTTTCCATTTCCCTCAATCCCAGACGATGCGTCCCTGCGAGGAAGTCATCGCATCGATCAGTTCAGGCGCACTTTCCGTCGAGGCCATCGTGCTCAAGGAATCAGGACGCTCCCTCAACGCCGGCCTCGCCCAGTCGTTGGTGCAGCTCTACTTCCAAGGTGTCCCGACCTACACGCTTGAGCTCTTCAACCAGGTCTATTGGAGAAAAATCCCGCTCTACCGTCTCAATCAGACCTGGCTCTTTCAGGAAGGCTTTCAGATCGCCCGTGAGCCCGTTTTCGATCGCATCAAGCGCGTGGCAGACATCGGACTCGCCAGCCTCGGTCTGATCCTCAGTGCCCCCATCATCGCCATGGCTGCGATGGCCATTCGACTCGAGGACGGCGGCCCCATATTTTTCCGGCAGAATCGCGTAGGCAAGAACCGCACGCTTTTCCAGGTGATCAAGCTGCGCACGATGCGCACGGCAAGCACGACATCGGCCGGAGACGAACGCTACACCCAACCCGCCGATCCGCGCATAACAACCGTCGGACGTTTCCTCCGCTCATCACGGATCGATGAATTCCCCCAACTGTGGAACGTACTGGTGGGCGAAATGAGCCTGATCGGCCCGCGCGCGGAGTGGGACCGACTCGTCGAGGACTATGAGCAGCAGATCCCCTGCTACCATTTCCGCCACCTTGTACGGCCGGGCATCACCGGCTGGGCTCAAGTCAATTACCCCTACGGCGCAAATCTCGAGGACACGCAGCACAAGCTTGAGTACGACCTCTATTACATCCGCCATTTCTCGTTCTTCCTCGATGCCTCAATCGTCCTGAAGACGATTCACACCATGATCTTCGGCCGGGGTCGTTGATCCGCACCATGTCCCGCCAACCCTACGATCTCATCTGCATTGGAGGCGGCTCGGCCGGCTTCAATGCGGCACGCACCGCGATCGGGCTCAAGAAGCGCGTTGCGATTGTGGACGGCGCCAAGGAACTCGGCGGCCTCTGCATCCTCCGCGGCTGCATGCCGTCCAAGACGCTGCTTTACAGCACCGACCTGCTCCATCTCGCACAAAAGGGCCGCGCGTTCGGGCTCAAGATTCCGTCCGCCCGGGTCGACATGAAGGCGCTGCACCGGCGGAAAGTGAAGGTCATCGCCGAATTCGCCCAGTACCGCGAAAAGGTGATGCTCTCCGGGCGCTACGATGTCTTTCGCAGCCACGCCCGCTTCGTCGATCCTCACACCCTCGAACTCGCCGACGGCCGCCGGCTGCGTGGACGCCACTTTCTCATCGGCACGGGCTCACGCGTCAGCGTGCCCCGTCTGCCCGGGCTCGCCACGACCCCGTTTTGGACCAGCGACGAGGTCCTCGATCTCGATTTCGTGCCCGAGAGCGTAATTGTTCTCGGCGGCGGCATCGTTGCCTGCGAACTCGCGCAGTTTCTGCGCCGGATCGGATCCCGAGTGACGCTGATTCAGCGCAGCCCCAACATCCTCCGCGATCACTCGCCCGACGCGAGCAGCGTCGTCCAGCAGGCGTTTCGCGACGATGGCATCGACCTGCACACGGATACCCGCATCGAGCAAATCAGCGGGAGCGCCCGTGAGGTTACGGTCAAATTCGTGAGCGGTGGCAAAATCCTGACGCGCCGTGCCCGCCATCTCTTCAACGCGCTGGGGCGCGAACCGGCCACGAGCAGCCTCGGACTCGAGCAAGCGGGCGTGCGAGTGAACGCCGCAGGACGGATCGCCGTCAATCGGTGGCAGCAGACCAGCCAGAAGCACATCTACGCCGGCGGTGATGTCTGCGGCCCCCACGACATCGTCCACCTCGCCGTCGCCCAGGGTGAACTGGCCGCACGTCATGCCTTTGGCGTGAAGGGTCTCAAGCCCCTCGCCCCCGCGCTGCTCCTCAACGTGGTCTTCACCGATCCGCCGCTGGCCACGATCGGTCGCCTGGAGGCCGAGTTGAAGGACGCCTCAATCCCTCACCTGGTCGCAAGCTACCCGTTCAACGATCATGGCAAATCCATCCTGATGGAGGCCAATTACGGTTACGTGAAGGTCATCGCCGAGCCCAAGCGCGGACGAATTCTCGGAGCGGAGATCGTTGGCCATGATGCCGGCGAGCTCATTCACTGCTTCAGCGGCCCGCTGGCCATGAAGGCGACGGTGTTCGATCTGTTGCGAGCCCCGTGGTATCATCCCACGCTGGCCGAGATCCTCACCTACCCGCTCGAGGAGATCGCGGACCAGATCAAGTGCTAGGCATCGTGCGCCCGGTTGCGGCGGCGAGTTTCCTTTTGCGCCCCGAAGCTCTTCCACCAAGCTGAAGCCATGTCAAAATACCAGCCCCCGTCTTTCCTGACTGACCTGCTCCGCGCCCGCTCGCCGTCCGGTGCGGAGTTCGAGGCTCAGAAGGTCTTCGACCACCATGTGAAGCCGTCCGCGGACACCTACGCAAAGGACGCCATGGGCAACCGCATCGCCACCCTCAATCCAAAGGGTGATCCAATCCTGATGCTGGCGGGTCACATGGACGAACTCGGTCTGATCATCACCTTCGTCAACAAAGACGGATTCCTCTATTTCGACACCATCGGCGGTCACGACCGCGTGATGATCCCCGGCCGCCGCGTCGTCATTCAAACCGCCAACGGCCCCGTCAAGGGCGTCACCGGCAAGCGCGCCATTCACCTCATGGATGAAGGCGACCGCAAGAAGGTCCCCGAGATCCATGAGATGTGGATCGATATCGGCGCCCGTTCAAAGAAGGAGGCGCTGGAGCGCGTCGCGATCGGCGACACCGCCACCTACGATCACGAGTTTGAACTGATTCATGGCTCCGTGGGCACCGCACGCGCCTTCGACAACAAGGTCGGCGCCTACATTGTCGGCGAGACCCTTGTTCGCCTCGCCGCCTCCAAGCGCAAGCTGGCCGCCCGCGTCGTCTCCGTCGCGACCAGCCAGGAGGAGATCGGGGTTCGCGGCGCCACCACGTCCACGTATGCCGTCGCGCCCCATCTCGCAGTGGCGGTCGACGTCGGCCACGCCACCGATCACCCCGATTGCGACCAGCGCAAGTACGGCGAGACCCGCCTCGGCGGCGGTCCGATCATCTGCCGCGGTCCGAACATCAATCCCAGGATCTTTGATCGTCTCGTGAAGGCGGCCAAGCGGATCAAGCTGCCCGTCCAGTTCGAGGCTGACGCGCGTCCAACCGGCACCGATGCCCGCGCCATCCAGATGGGCCGCGGCGGCGTTGCCACCGGCCTCATCAGCGTTCCCCTGCGCTACATGCACACGCCCAGCGAAATCGTCGATCTCGAGGACGTGGAGGCCTGCGTGAAACTGCTCGTGGAGTTCGCCCTCGACCTGGAAAAGGGCGAGTACGGCCACTGGTGAGCGCGCTCCGCGCGCGGTTCTTGGTTATCGGTTACTTGTTATCGGGTCCGATTCCCCGCAGCCGGGCACAGTCCCATTAACCAAGAACAAATAACCAATAACGGGATGCCGCCTTAAGCGGCGTCCTTCGTCTCGTTCTTGGTCGCACGACGCAGGGTCGGTCGACGCTTGCCAGCGACAGCCGCCGCATCGATCACGACCTCGACGACGTCGTCGCGCTGCGGCAACTCGTACATCACCTCGAGCATGATGTTCTCCATGATCGAGCGGATCGCACGGGCGCCGGTCTTGAGGACGATCGCCTTTTGCGCGATCGCACGGATCGCGTCGGAGGTGAACTTGAGGCGCACGCCATCCATCGCAAAGAGCTTGGCGTACTGCTTGACCGTCGCGTTCTTCGTGCGGAGGAGGATCTTTTCCAGATCCGCGATCGAAAGCTGGTCGAGCACGGAGACAACCGGCAGGCGCCCAATGAACTCCGGGATCATGCCAAAACGGATGAGATCCTCGGGCGCGACCGACTTCATCATCTGCTCGGGCGTCATCGGCGTATCCGCGCTTTCCTTACGGCCGGTGAAACCCATGCTGCGCTGACCGACGCGGCGCTGGATGAGGTTGTCGAGACCCACGAAGGCCCCGCCGCAGATGAAGAGGATGTTCTGCGTGTTGATCTGGACGTATTCCTGGTTCGGATGCTTGCGACCACCCTGCGGGGGAACGTTGCACACCGTGCCTTCCAGAATCTTGAGCAGCGCCTGCTGCACACCCTCGCCCGATACGTCACGCGTGATGGAGACATTCTCCGTCTTGCGTCCGATCTTGTCGATTTCGTCGATGTAGATGATGCCGCACTCGGCCTTCTTCACGTCGTAGTTGGCCGCCTGCAGGAGGCGCAGCACGACGTTTTCCACGTCCTCGCCGACGTAACCCGCCTCGGTCAGCGTGGTCGCGTCGGAGATGGCAAACGGCACGTCCAGAATCCGCGCCAGCGTGCGCGCGAGCAGCGTCTTGCCGGAACCGGTCGGTCCGACCAGGAGCACATTGCTCTTCTCGACCTCGACCTCGTTGAACTCGGGCGAAAGCGTGGCCGGATCCTTGGCATTTTGCCCGGAATCAAACATCAGCCGCTTGTAGTGATTATAGACCGCGACCGAGAGCACCTTCTTGGCGTGGTCCTGACCGATCACGAAATCATCGAGCGTGCGCTTGATTTCGGACGGCTTGATCAGGCGGATCGGCGGCCGGACTTCAGCGGGCGCCTGCTTGGCCTCGCGGTCGATGATCGTCTTGCAGACGTTCACGCACGAGTCGCAGATGTACACGCCCGGACCGGCAATGATCTTCTTAACTTCCGCCTGCGACTTGCCGCAGAAGGAGCAAAGGGTCATGCGCGACGATTTGGCCATAACCTACGGTGTGCGGCGGTTAAGCAGCTGTCGAGGGGGGAAAACTACGCCCAGACCGGACAGTTCAGGCCGCGGAGCCGACCGCCAGCGTCTGCGCTTCGCGCGTCGAGGCCACCACGTGATCGACGATCCCGTAATCCTTGGCCTCTTGCGCGCTGAGGTAGTAATCGCGATCCGAATCGGCCGCGACCTGATCGGCGGTCTTGCCCGTATGACGGGCGAGAACCTCGTTCAAGGTCCGGCGCCAACGCAGGATCTCCTTGGCGGCGATGGCGATATCCGAAGCCTGGCCACCCGCACCGCCCGAGGGCTGGTGAATCATGACCCGGCTATTCGGAAGCGCAAATCGCTTACCCTTGGTACCGGCCGCCAGCAGCGTGGTGGCCATCGATGCCGCCATTCCAATGCAGTAAGTAACCGTATCGCACTGCAGGAAGTTGATGGTGTCGTAGATCGCCATCCCGCCCGTGACGATGCCTCCCGGGGAGTTGATGTAGAGATGGATGTCCTTCTTGGGATCCTCCATCTGCAGGAACAGCAGCTGGGCAATGACGCTGTTGGCCACACCATCATCGATCGGGGTGCCGATGAAGATGATGCGGTCCTTCAACAGGCGCGAATAGATGTCCATCGACCGCTCGCCGCGGCCGGTGTTCTCGATGACGTACGGGATGTAGTAGCTGCTCAAGGGATTAGGTGGTTAAACCCCGCCTTGGCCCGTTAGGCCTTGGCTGAGGCTGTCGTCACGGTAGCCTTGGAGACCAGCAAATCAAGGGCCTTGTCGAAAATGATCGACTGCTGCACCGAGCGGAGCTGCTCGCGATCCTTGGTCAGGACCTTGACCAGCTTCTCCGGCGTCTGGTTCGTGCGCATCGCCTCGCGATAGATGAAGGCGTCGATATCCTGCTCGGACACCTGCAGCTTTTCCTGCTCGGCGATCTTGGCGAGGATGAGCTGGGACTTCACGCGGCCGGCGGCGGCCTTCTTGGCGCCCTCGTAGAGCTCCTTCTTGTCCTTCTCGAACTGATCGGCGGCCACACCGCGGCGCATGTTTTCCTCAATGAACTGACGGAGGACGCTCTGCGTCTCGGTCTCGACGAGGGACTCCGGAACCGAGAAGTCGACCTTGGCGAGCAGCGCCTCAGTGACCTGGCGGCGCTGGGCCGAGCGATTCTGGAATTCCTTCTGCATCTTCAGGCGGCCACGGATGGCCTCGCGCAACGCGTCGAGATTGTCGACCTGATTGGCCTTGAAGAACGCCTCGTCCATCGGCGGCAGCACGCGCTCGCGGATCTCCTGCACCTCGACGGCGTAGGACGCCGTCTTGCCCGCGAGGGCCGGAACCGCGGAGAACTCGGCCGGGAACGTAACGCTGATGTCCTTCTTGTCGCCCGCCTTGAGGCCGGAGATCTGCTTGCCGAGGCCGGGGATCAGACCCTCGTTCTCGCCCTCAACCTCTTCCCACGTCTGCGGGACCTTACCGTAAATCTGCTTGTCCGGCGCGATCTCGAGGATCGCCTTGCCGTCAACGGTGCCCTCGTAGGCCAGCTTCACGTAGTCGCCCTTCTGGGCAGGACGCTCGGCGACCTTGAAGTCGGCGCGCTCGGCCCGCATGCCCTCGACCACCTGGTCGATTTCGGCATCGGTCGACTCGGTCGGCTGGATCTCGGTCGCGAGGCCGGCGTAGTCCGGGAGCGTGAACTCGGGACGGACATCAACCGTGAAGGTCAGCTTGGCCGCCTGGCCGGCCTGGATCGTGCCCTCTTCGAGATTGGCAACGGTGATGACGTCGAGCTTCGACTGCTCGAGACCGCCACGGTAAGCCTTGGTCACGACCTTCTGCTTGAACTCCTCCGCGATCTCCTTCGCGAAGCGCTTGATCACGATGTCAGCCGGTGCCTTGCCCGGACGAAACCCGGGGAGGCGGGCCATGCGGGAAAATTCGGCGACGACCGCCTTGTGTTCGGCGTCGACTTCGCCCGATTCGAGCGTGACGACGAGGCTCTTGCGCGTGTCGGAAATGTTCTGGATGTCGATGTTCACGATAGGAAAATAGGACCGGGCTTTATTGACGGAATCTGGCACGCTACGGGAGGCGCGCGAGCACGGTCAATGCCCGATTCTGCATGCTTGCTCCGGACCCTCCCCCGGCCTTTGGTCTGCCCACGCCATGCCCTCCCTCGGAGACCTCCTTTCCCGGCACGCCCCGGTGTTCTGGATCGACGCCGCCTCCTCGACCATCCAGGTCGGGATTCTGGCGCCCGATGCCCCCGCACGCTGGGCGCGGGTCGAGGGTGACGCCGGCACCAGTCTGTTCCGGGCCGTTACGCAACTGGGCTTCGATGTCGGGTCTGCCGGCGCTTTCGTCTTCTGTGAGGGTCCGGGCTCCATTCTCGGCATCCGGACCTGCGCCATGGCGATCCGCGCCTGGACCGCCCTCGCCGCCCGGCCGGTCTACGCCTATCGCAGTCTTGAGCTTGTGGCACGCAGTCTGGGGCGGTCGGAGGTGAGCGTGATTGCCGATGCGCGACGCGACACTTGGCATTGCCTGAAGATCGACGCGCAAGGTGCGCCGTCCGCGCTCCACCGCGTTCCCACCGCCGAACTCACGGGCACGCTGGTCACGCCCGCCGGCTTCCGCGCGTGGTCCGCCCTGCCGGCGCGCGAGGTTGCCACGGTGCCCTATGACCTCGCCGAACTGATTCCGACGCTCGGTTCTGCCGACCTTTTCCGCCTGACCGAAGAGCCCGACGCGTTCCTGCACGAGGAACCCAGTTACGCGACCTGGACCCCACAAGTCCACCAATCGCCCGCGCCGCGATGAGCGTTCCCACGCAGCGGCCCCTGCGGTGCTGGGCCGAAATCAATCTCGCAGCCCTTGAGCGCAACCTGCGGCAAATCCGCGCGGCGCTCCCACCGCACATTCGCTATGTTTCCGTGGTCAAGGCCGACGCCTACGGCCACGGCCTCCACCACGCCGCCGCGCGGCTGATGCATTCGGGCGCCGACCTGTTTGCGGTGGCCAATCTGACCGAGGCCGCCGCACTGAGAGAACTCGGCCCCGGCTGGCCGATTCTGATCCTGAGTCCGCTGCTGCCCGAGGAAACCCAACTCGCCGCCGAACTCGATGTCGCGATCACCGTGTCATCGGGCGAAGAGGTCGAGCGCATCGACGCCGCCGGCCGCGCTGCCGGCCGTCAACTCGAGGTTCATCTCAAAATCGACACCGGCATGGGCCGGCTCGGCGTCTGGCACGAAGAGATCGCAACCCTCTACGAACGGATCCTTGCCGCCGCGCACGTCAAACTCGCCGGGGTGTTCACCCATTTTTCCAGCCCCGACGAGGACGCGGCCTTCACGACCGAGCAGCGCCGCCGTTTTCTCGCCGCGCTTGCGCGGTGTCCCGGGCTGGAGACCAACTCGCTCTTCGTCCACGCCGACAACAGCGCCGGGCTCGAAACGATCGAAACCGCAGGCCCCTTCAACGCCGTGCGAGTCGGTTTGCTCCAATTCGGCATTCGCCCCAGCAACCGTTCCCTGCTCGCGGAAGCCCGCACCGAGCCGGTCTTCAGTTTTCATACCCGCGTCGGCCTGGTGAAATCGCTGCCCGCGGGAACGTCGATCAGCTACGGGCGCACCCACACGCTGTCGCGACCGTCCACCCTTGCCGTCCTCACTGCGGGTTACGGCGACGGACTGCCCCGCGCCGCCAGCAACCGGGCGCAGGTGCTGATCCACGGCCAGCGCTGTCCCGTGCTCGGACGCGTCACGATGGACCAGACCATCGTCGACGTCACCGATGTGCCCAACGTGTCCTGCGGCGACCCGGTGGTCTTGGTTGGCCGTCAGGGTGAAGCCGTGATTTCGATCGGCGAATTCAGCAACTGGGCCGATACGATTCCGTGGGAAACGCTCTGCTCCGTCACGAAGCGGGTGCCGCGCGTTTATCGCACCCCCTTGGGTGTCTAGGGTCACCACGGCTCACCTCCTCAGGCAGACCGGTCGAAAAACCCTCACCGCGCACGAAACCAATTCCCGATTGGCGCGTCGAACACCCCGAACATGCCCACCCTTCCCCCCCTGCCTGAAGCGTGGCAACCCCTGCCGCCCGCCGCCTGGGACGCCGCCGCCGCCCGTCACCTGCTGCGCCGGGCGGGCTGGACTGCACGGCCCGCCGACGTCGCGCGCGCGCAACAGGACGGCCTGGAGGCCACGCTCGCACGGCTTTTCCCCGAGACGCCCTCGACCCTGCCCAAACCGGCGTCGATCACCCAGCTGGAATCCGAACTGCCGGCCCTCACGGAGCAGACCCGTTCCGCCGCGGGACCCGAGCGGCAGCGGCTCCAGAAGGATCTGCGCGAGCGGGCGGCCTCGACGCTGCAAGACCTCAGCCTGGCTTGGCTTGACCACGCCTCCACCGCCGGCCGCGAAGCGACCGCCAAGTGGACTGCCTTCCTCAGCGATATCTACGTCGTCAGCCAGGAGAAGGTGAGGCAGACGGGCCTCATTTACGCGCATCAGGATATTCTCATTCGCCACGGACTGGGCCGCGCCCCCGCCCTGACCAAGGCGATCTCCCGTTCGCCGGCGATGATCGTCTACCTCGATCTGCAGGACAGCCGCCGCGACGCGCCCAACGAGAATTTTGCCCGCGAGCTTTTCGAACTCTTCACGCTCGGCGAGGGCAACTACAGCGAGGCGGACATCAAGGAGGCCGCCCGCGCCTTCACCGGCTACCGCCAGCGCCTGGGCGAGGTGCGCGTGGCGCCCCAGCAGGCCGACAAGGGATCCAAGACAATCTTCGGGCGCTCCGGCCGCTTCGACGGCGACGACGTCATCGATCTCGTCTACGAGCAGCCGGCCGCGGCCACGTTCCTCCCGCGTGAACTGGTCCGGTTTTACCTGACCGACACGGCGCTGCCGGCCGACTACCTCACGGCGCTCGGCGACGCGTGGCGGCGATCAAACTTCGATCTGCGGCGGCTCGCGTTGCAATTCTTCGGCAGCCGTCTGTTCTTCGCTTCCGAATTTCGCGGGACCCTGATCAAGAGCCCGCTCCAGTTTTACCTCGGCCTGATCCAGGACCTCGATCTGCAGATCGCTCCCCTGCCCCGCCAGGTGCTCGGGCCCATGCGCCAGATGGGCCAGATGCTTTATCAGCCACCCAACGTGCGCGGCTGGGTCGGCGGACGATCCTGGATCAATTCCTCCACCTTCGCCGCCCGACGCCAAGTGGTGCAAGGATTCTTTTCTCCGCTCAATGAAGCGCTCCTCAACGCGGACGATGTCCGGGCGCTCAATGCCGCCCGAGCCAACGGCCGGACCCGCTTCGTCGTCAGCGACGCCATGCTGGCCGACTTTTCCTCGCTCGCCCCGGCCGAGTTTGCCACCCGCGTGGCCGCACAGTTCCTCCCGGTCAGCGTCGATGCCGCCTACCTAGAGGCGATCCGCGACTTCGCCACGGCCGATGGCAATGCCCGTTCCCCCGACCGGGTGCGCGCCGCCATCGCCGCCATCCTCCAGTCCCCTGAGTATCAACTTTGCTGAGTCCGCGTCATGAACAACTCATCCCAGTTCCTTCCCACCACGCGGCGCGAGTTCCTCCAGCTCTCCGGTCGCGGTATCGGCCTCCTCGCCTTCAGTCAGTTCGCCCCGTCTTTCCTTGTGGAATCAACGCTCGCCGCCGCTCCGGCGCCCGAGAAGGACCGCTCCATTCTCGTCCTGGTTCAGCTGGCCGGCGGTAACGACGGACTGAATACGGTCATCCCCTTCGAGGACGCGGATTACTATCGCCTGCGCCCCACGCTCGGCGTGCCCAAGTCCGACGTGCTCCGGCTCAACGGCACGCTCGGCCTCCATCCCGCCTGCTCCGGGATGCACGGGCTGTTCAATGACGGCAAACTCAGCGTCATCCAGAACGTCGGCTACCCGAATCCGAATCGCAGTCACTTCCGCTCAACCGAGATCTGGGAGACCGGCAGCGACAGTAACGAGTACCTGTCGTCCGGCTGGATCGGGCGCTTCCTCGACAACGCCTGCGCCGGCGCCCCGTCCGGGCCGGATCCGCTCGCGGTCCACGTCACCCCCGAGACACCGCAGTCCTTTCTCTCGACCGCCTCCCACTCCACCTTCGGTCTCAACCCCAATGCCCGCGGACGTCGCGACCGGCGGGATCCGTTGTCGCTGCTGGAGCAACTCGCGAAGCCCCGGGGCGACCACCATGACCACGACAACCAGGGCTTCCTCCAGCAGACGATGATGAACGCGCTGGTGACCGAGCGCCGGGTGCAGAACGTGCTCGGAGGCTACCAACCGGGCGCAACCTACCCCGGCTCGCCCTTTGGACAATCCCTGCGCAGCGTCGCCGCCCTCATCGCGGCCGGCCTCCCGACCCGCGTCTACTTCGTCAGTCTCGGCGGCTTTGACACACACAGCAATCAGGGCAATACGCACCGGAACCTGCTCACCACCCTGTCCGAGGGCCTGGTTGCTTTTCAGAAGGACCTCGAGGCGCACCGCCTCGACCAGCAAGTCATGACCATGACGTTTTCCGAGTTCGGCCGGCGCCCGGCCGAGAACGAAAGTCGTGGCACCGATCACGGCACCGCCGCCCCGCTCTTCGTCATGGGCTCAAAGCTCAAGGGCGGCCTGCATGGCACGGCCCCTTCGCTCAAACTCGATCGCTCGCAGGACCTCACCTACAGCACGGATTTCCGACAGGTTTACTCGACCGTGCTCGATCGCTGGTTCTCCTGCCCCACCACGGGCGTCCTCGAGGGAGACTACCGCCCGCTCAGCTTCGTCTGAGCGCCACCCCGTCCTAACCCTGCGGCCATCGAGTAACCCAATCGGTTACTCTGGGTTCGGGGTCCGTGCGCCAAGCAAGGGCAGCCATTCGGCTTGCGCCAGTCCCGGTCGCGGACCTTAGCTGGGGTATGGCGCGCATTCCCCTTGAGGACAATTTCAACGATGTGATCAACAAGGCCCAGCGTGGGCTGAAGATCACGGATGAAGATCTGGCCCTGCGGGCCGAGGTCTCGCTGGAGGACCTGCTTGCCATCAAGGGCGGCCAGCCCATCGACGCCGTGATCCGTCGCGTCGCCCGCCACATCCGTCTCAATCCCGACGCCCTCGAGGCGCTCGCCCACAAGCGCTGGTACCCCGAATTCCGCCCGTTCCCCCGTGGTTTCGCCGCGTTCAACACGCCGTTCGAGGACATGACGGTCAACAGCTACCTCATCTGGGACGCTCGGGATCGCGTGGCGGCGGCGTTCGACACCGGATCGTCATGCGAGCCGATGCTCGACCTGATCCGCGCCGAGGGTCTGCGGTTGATGGACATCTTTCTCACCCACACGCACGACGACCACATCGCCGATCTCGCCCGTCTGGCCAAGGAAACCAAGGCCACCGTCTGGGCCAGCGAACGCGAGCCCAGCGATCACCCCGGCGCCAAGACGTTCAAGGAGAACGCCCATTTTCACCTCGGCGAGCTCTCGATCAAGACGCTATCCACCTGGGGTCACTCTCCGGGCCAGACGACCTTTTTCGTCAAGGGCCTGAGCTGGCCGCTCGCCGTGGTCGGCGACTCCCTCTTCGCCAGCTCGATGGGCGGCAGCCCAACGGACTTCGTCACGCAGTACCGCAACAACGTCGACAAGATCTTCACCCTGCCCCGCGACACGGTGATTGCTCCGGGCCACGGACCGATGACCACGCTGGCCCAGGAGAAGAAACACAATCCGTTCTTCGCCCGTTAACTTTCCCTCCCTTTCATCATGCCTGAATCCATCGCCTTTGTCGGAGTCGGCCGCATGGGGGCCAATATGGCCCGTCGCCTCAAGGATCGCGGCCACAGCATTGCCGCCGTGTACGACGTCCACGCACCATCCGCAACCGCCCTCGCCGCGGAATTGGGCACCAAGGCCGTCGCCACGCTGGCCGAGATCACGGCCTCAGCCCAGGTCATCATCACCGTCGTCACGGATGACGCAGCCCAGTTGGCGGTCTTCGCCGAATCCGGTGACTCCCTGCTCACCGGTGCGACCGGCCGTGTGTTCGTGAACTGCGCGACCATCACGCCGGCGACCCACGTCGAGGTCGAAAAGCGCACCAAGGCCCGCGGGGCCCACTCCCTCGAAGCCTGCATGGCTTCGTCGATCCCGCAGGCCCGCAACGGCACGCTCTACCTCATGTGCGGCGGCGAGCGTGCAACCTTCGACCGGCTGCAGCCCGTGCTGGCGGATCTGGCCACGGCACCCCGCTACATTGGTCATGCCGGCCAAGCCGCGCAGGTAAAGGCGCTGGTCAACATGGTTATGAACATCAACACGGCCGGCCTCGCCGAAGGACTCGGCCTCGGCTCCGCCCTGGGCCTCGACCTCGACATGCTGCGCGAGGTGTTCAGCCAGACGGGCGCGGCCTCGCAGGTGCTCAAGACCGATGGCGAGGACATGCAGAACCGGGCCCACGATTGCTATTTTTCCGGTGCTCATGCGGCCAAGGATTCCACCATCGCATGGAATCTCGGCGCCGCCGCCGGCCTGAATCTCCCGCTCGCCGCCGCCACGCGTCTCCAGTTCGAGCGCATGACCGCCCTCGGCCTCGGTGCGCTCGACAAGTCAGGCGTGGCCGAGCTGACCTTCAAGGGTCGTCACGGTTGAGCGGCCGCGCGCTCAGCGCACCGTCGCGGCGAGTTCCGTCAGCTCGCGATCGAGCTGACGCCCGGCCGTGACCTCAAGGACCGTACGCGCCCGCTCGACCGCGCGCCTGGCCTCGTCCTTTTGCCCGGTGCCGACGAGGTGCTCGACGAAGGGCCGGACGATCTTATCGAAAAACTCCACCCGCGCGGCCGGCCCATATTGCTCCAGTGCGCGATGATAGGCCTGGACCTGCTCGGTCAGCGGCTGCGTGCGCATGGCCCGGCCGACGATCTCCGCCGCCTGCTTGACGCTCAGGTCGACCCGCTGGGCCTGGAATTTCTGCGCAAGCAGGCGCTCCTCGTTGGTCGCAGCACTCGTCTCGCCCCGCTCCCGCAACAGCGCGATCACCTGCTGCATGAACTCTGCGTAGAGGTCCGGGTAGCGTTGAAACGCAAGCACCCCCTCGCGCAGGGTTGCCTCGCGGGTGCGCGCGTCGGCCCCTGTCTGGTTGAGTGCGAGGCCCAGGACTGACCAGGCGCGCAGATTGCGCCGCTCGTAATTGACCGCCTTGCGCGCCGCGCGCAGCGCGGCTTCACCCTGGCCTGCACGCAACAATTCAGCCGCGACGGAGGCATGGACCTGCGACTGCCGGTAGGCCGGAAGGCGGCGGAATCCCTCGGCCAAAAACGCCAGTTCATGATCGCTCACGTTACCCCACGTCTGGGGATCAAAGGCCAGGCCCGACACGTAGCGTTGATCCGCATAACGACCGACATCGAGTTTCCAGCGCTGGTTCTCATCGAGATAGCCAAACCACGCATGGCGTCCATCCAGCCCCGCCCCGCGAAACATGAGCGTCGGCACCCCCAGCGCCTTGCCGGCATGCGCGGCAAAGTAGGCCTGATCCACACAGATGCCGCCCTCCTCCAGAATGGCAGGCAGGGTGTAGCTCCGCCCGGGCCACTGCATCACGTTGGCGTCCAGCCGATCCATGCGGTATCGAACCGCGTCATACATTCCGGGCAACCGGGTGATCGGTCCCTTGACCGACTGCCGCGCCCAATCGAGCTCCCCCTGCGGCGCAGCGGCATCGATGACAAATTTCAGCTCACCCGCCGTCAGCCGCGTCAGACGCTGCAACGTCAGCCCGCGGTCATCCGCCGTGCTCCAGTAGGCGAACGCATCACGCGGCGCCATCAGGCGGCGCGGGAGGGCCGCGGCCGCAACCTGCGCATGCGGCCACGTGGGCGGCGGCGGCACGTCGTGCACCACGGCGATTGCCAGCGCGAGCTGGGCGTGTCGCGCGAACCGACGAGGATCCGCCGCATGCAGTGCATCCAAAATACGGATCACCTCCGGGGTGTAATCCACCGCCTCAATCAGATCGGAAAAGCTCCGGGAAAAATCCCGATTGGCGAGCACCCACTGACCGAACTCCGCCCGCACCAGCGCACTCATCGGTGCGTCCGGCGGATGATACTCGGTCGCCATGTTCGGGTGTCCAAGCTTCGCCTCGTTGACCGCACCGATCCAGCGATTCACCACCGTGCGCTGATTCTCGCCCAAAAACCGGGCCCAGTCCGCCACGAGCAACCAGGCCTCCGCGGCATCCGTGCGGTCGCGGCTGTAGGCGAGCAGCCCGGCATCGCGGGCGGCCGTCTGCACGGCGGCCCAGCCGGAGGTCGCGACCACCGAACCGACCTCCGCCAGACGCGCAGCCGAGGGCGGCGCCACGACCTCAGCCTCCGGAATCCTCCACTGCGCCCGCAGCGTCACCGCGGTCAGGCCAAGGAAGAGGAGAAGTCCGCGCACCATGCCAGGCAGCCAACGCCAACGGACCGTCCGTGGCAATCCGATGTGATCGCGGGCGGGGTCCTGAATCCGTTCTCGTTCCCTTGATCATTCTTCATTCTCGATTCGAGAACGAGCAAGAGAACGAAGAACGAGAACGATTCGGCAGCATACCCCGGCAAACGAGCCCTGCACAAACTGCTAGCGACGCGTCTTTGCCGGTGCCGCCACGCGCGATGATTTTCCACGGGCTTTGTCCGCCGGACGCGCCTGTTTGCGGTAGTCGCCGCTCTTGAGCGCGTTGATCTGGTCGCGCAGGAGCGCGGCGCGCTCAAACTCAAGCCGACCCGCGGCCGCCGTCATGTCGTTCTCCAATTCGGCGATCACGGCAGCCACATCGTCGACGCCGCTTTCAGCTGCCACCAATTCCTCCTTTTCCCCGGTGCCATCATAGACGTGCAGGCTGGCCTGGGCCGAGCGCTTCACGCTGCGCGGGGTGATGCCGTGCTCGAGATTGTAGGCGATCTGCTTTTCGCGCCGGTAACGCACGATCTCGAGCGTACGACGGATCGAGTCCGTTTCCTGGTCGGCGTAGAAAATGACCCGCCCGTTTTCGTGGCGTGCGGCGCGACCGGAGGTCTGAACCAGGCTGGTCTCGCTCCGGAGGAAGCCCTCCTTGTCCGCGTCGAGAATCGCCACCAGCGCAACCTCCGGAAGATCGAGGCCCTCGCGCAGGAGATTGATGCCGACGAGGACATCGAAATTGCCCAGTCGCAAGTTGCGCAGGATCTCGACGCGCTCGATGGCATCGATATCGGAGTGCAGGTACTCAACGCGCACCTTCGCATCGCGGAGAAAGGCGGTCAGATCCTCAGACAGCCGCTTGGTCAGGGTGGTGACGAGCACGCGCTCGCCCTGCCCCACCGCACGCTTGATCTCGCCAATGAGATCCTCGACCTGGCCCTTGGTCGGTCGCAGCACGATCTCCGGATCGAGCAGCCCCGTCGGGCGGATGAGTTGCTCGGCGATCACCGTCGAGCGCTCCAGCTCGTATTTCGCCGGGGTCGCCGACACATAGATGGATTGCCCGGTGATCGCGGTGAACTCGTCGAAACTCTGCGGTCGATTGTCCAAGGCCGAGGGTAGGCGGAAGCCGAAGTCCACCAGCGTGGATTTGCGCGCGCGGTCGCCGTTGTACATCGCGCCGACCTGCGGGATGGTGGCATGGCTCTCGTCGACGAAGAGGAGAAAATCCTTGGGGAAGAAATCAATCAGGCAAGTCGGACGCTCGCCGGGATTCCGGCCCGAAAGATGGAGCGAGTAGTTTTCGATGCCGTTGCAGAATCCCATCTCCTGCAGCATCTCCAAATCGTAGTTGGTCCGCATCCGGATACGCTGGGCCTCGAGGTAGCGGCCTTGGGACTCAAAGAGGGCAACCCGAGCATCGAGCTCGGCCTTGATCCGCGCGATCGCGATCTCGAGCTTGCCCTTGGTGGTCACGTACTGGTTCGCCGGATAGAGATCGAAACGGTCCAACGGTCGCGTCACGGCGCCGGTCAACGGATCAAACTCGCTCAGCGACTCCACGTCATCGCCCCACAGTTCGACCCGCAGCGCCTGTTCGGTGTAGGCGGGCATGATGTCGATCACGTCGCCGCGCACGCGGAAGCGGCCGCGCTTGAGGTCGTAGTCGTTTCGCTCGTAGAGATTGTCGACGAGGCGCTCGAGGAGTTTGCCCCGGCCGTAGGGCTGGCCCTTGCGCAGCTCGATGCGCAGGTTGGTGAAATCCTCGGGTGAACCGAGGCCGTAGATGCACGAGACCGACGCCACGACCACGACGTCGCGGCGCGAGACGAGTGAACTCGTCGCGGCGATGCGCAGACGCTCAATCTCCTCGTTGATCGAGGAATCCTTTTCGATGAACGTGTCGCTGGAGGCAATGTAGGCTTCCGGCTGGTAATAGTCGTAGTAGCTGACGAAGTACTCGACCGCGTTCTCGGGGAAAAAGTTCTTGAACTCGGAGTAGAGCTGAGCCGCGAGCGTCTTGTTGTGCGAGATGATCAGCGCCGGCCGGTTCAGGTTCGCGATCAGGTTGGCCATCGTGAACGTCTTGCCCGAACCCGTCACCCCCAGGAGCGTCTGGTGCTTGTTTCCGGCCTTGAGCGACGCCGTCAGCTCGGCGATCGCCCGCGGCTGGTCGCCGGTAGGCTGATAGTCAGCGTGCAACTTGAAGAGCGGCTCCATGATTCCTCCACAGTCATCAGGTCCGAACGATTGCGCAATCCACGGATGCGAAAGTCCGGAACGGTCAGTCAGATCCCCATGACCTTGAGCACGCCACCCCAGACCGAGGCCCAGAAATTCCCGGGCGAACCGCCGGCTCCGGCGGTCGAGGTTTCCTGCACCAGAAATACGCCGTGCCCGGCAAACAGGTCGTCGAACAGCGGGTTCATGCCGCGGTAATAGCCCCAAAACGTCTCCGCCCGGACCGGTCGGTAATCAAGCGTGGGCGTAAAGCCAATCGTCGCGCGCTGGTTGGTGCGGCGGGCCGGGGACGGACGGCCCTCGCGTTCGACGAGGTGCTCCGCCCGGACGCCGCGGCTGCCGACCACCAGCAGGCGGCATGGTCCGTGAAATTCGAAGTAGCGAAACTGCAGGCTGATCCACGCCTGCCAGCGAAAGAGCTGCCAGCGTGGGCGGATGCGGAGCGGCCTGTCGGCGTGCGTGATCACGCCGGCCAGAAAACTGGGGCGCAAGATCAAGGAGCCGCCCTCAGGCACGGAGATGATCGAGAGCTCCATGTGAGGATCATCCGCGTTGGAGAACGTCACGCGCCGCTCCCCCTCGGCCAGGACGTTGCGCATGGCCACAAGTTCCGAAAGCCCGCAGGCGATGCTCGTGATGGGAATGCGCCAATCGAGCAGGAAGCGGGTCTTCTTCTCAAGTCCCTCATCGCTGGCCTGGAGGAACTTCTCCTTCATGTACAGGCGCTCACCCGGCCAGAGGGCCGTGTCCACGGAGACCCGGCTCTCGCCGACCGCAGGCTGAGCCACGATCGACTCGGCCAAGCGGATGGGGCGCGACTTGGCCAGAAGCGGAGCCAGTCCGTAAAACAGCACCAGCTTCATCAGGGTCGGACCAAACAGGAAAATGGCCAGCGCGGTGATGACATAGACCTTGGCCTCGTCCCAGGCGCGGCGCGCGTAATGGACGACGCGCGATTCGGTCTGGAGTTCCGCCTGAAGGCGCTGCTGGGCCCGGTTCAGGGCGATTTCGAGCCCTTCGCGCTCCCAGGTGGTCTGGACGAGGGTTCGGCGCAGTTCGACGAGCTGGGAACTCGCCGTGGTGCGCAGGTCCTCCATCCTTTTGATCTGCTCGGCATTGGCCCTTTGCTGCTCAGGATTGCCGATAAGGCGGTCCCACCAGCTCTCCAACTCGCGCAACGTCGCGATCACCTTGGCCGCCCGCTGCACCCGCTCCTCCTGGCTGGCGATATCCGCTTGCAACACGGCAATCCGCGCCTCGATCTCCTGTCGCACTGCCTCAAGTTGATCTCGCTCATCGGTTAACGACTGGACCAAGACCGCCTTGCTCCGATCGAAATCGACCGTTTCGCGCAGATAGAGGCCCAAGGCCACGGCGGCGACGCCGATCACCACAATCAGGACCCCTGCGGAGACCTTCTGCAGAAGCCATGAGCAAATTTTATACAAAAACGAGTACATCCGCGTGACCAGTATCTTACCAAGAAAAGAGTGATTTCAACCGTCCTTGTTCCCGCCCCGGCGATTTCCGCAAACGTAACCAAATGTGCTTCTTCGAATAAGGCTCCGTATAACCCGCCCGACACGATCCCAAAGCCGTTTGCTTTGGCCCGGGTAAACAGGCAGCCTCTCCGCAACTCCCCTGAATCAACCCTTAGCTTTCATGTCCAAGGTAATAGTCTCATCCCTCTACGATTCCGACGTCTTCAAAATGGCCTGCCGTCAGTTCGACAAGGCCGCCGACGCCATCAACCTCCCCGAAACCATTCGGGACCGCACCAAGTACCCGCGTCGCTGCTTCGCCGTGACCCTGCCGATCCGTCGTGACGACGGCAGTGTGACGGTGTTCGAAGGCTATCGCGTCCAACACAATCTTTCCACCGGCCCGGCCAAGGGCGGCATCCGTTTTGCCCCGCACGTCACGATCGGCGAGGTCGCCGCGCTGGCCATGTGGATGAGCTGGAAGTGCTCGCTCGTCGGCCTGCCCTACGGCGGCGCCAAGGGCGGCGTCATCGTCGATCCCACCAAGCTCTCCGCGGTCGAACTCGAGCGTCTCGCCCGCCGTTACATGCAGGAGATGATCCCCTTCATCGGCCCCCACGTCGACATTCCCGCCCCCGATATGGGCACGAATGAGAAGATGATGGGCTGGATGATGGACACGTACTCCAGCCACATGGGCCACGTCGAAGGCGCCGTCATCACCGGCAAGCCGATCTCGCTCGGCGGCTCCCAAGGCCGCCGCGAGGCCACCGGCGCCGGCGTCGCCTACCTCGCGAAGCGCTACCTCGAGGACATGAAGATCCCGGTCAAGAAATCGACGGCCGTGATTCAGGGCTTCGGCAATGTCGGCAGCGAGGCCGCCCTCGCCCTCGACAACTACGGCGCCAAGGTGATCGCCATCTCCGATTACACCACCGGCATCTACAACCCGAAGGGCATCAACCTTGCCAAGGCCCTGGCCTGCATCCGCAGCGGTCACACGCTCAAGGACTTCGACGGTGGCGAGGAGATCACCAACGAGGAGATCCTCACCCTCAAGTGCACGGTCCTCGTGCCCGCCGCACTGGAGCGCGTGATCACCCCGGCCATCGCGGCCAAGCTCCAATGCCGCGTTCTCGCCGAGGGCGCCAACGGCCCGACCACCAACCAGGCCGACAAGGTCATCGAGGAACGTGGCGACATCGAGCTCATCCCGGACGTGCTCTGCAATTCGGGCGGCGTGATCGTCTCGTACTTCGAGTGGCTGCAGAATCTGCAAAACTACTACTGGTCGCGCGACGAGGTCATGACGAAGATGTTCGCGATCCTCGACAAGGCCAAGGAGTCGGTCGACGCCCAGAAGAAGAAATTCGCCTTCAGCCGCCGCCTTGCCGCCCTCACGCTGGGCATCCAGCGCGTGGCCGACGCCAAGCAGAGCCGCGGTCTGTTCCCGTAAGACCCGATCTGTCCGCGTTCCCAAATCCGCGGCCCCGCCAATACCGGCGGGGCCGTTCATCATTGGGCGAATGGCGGGCGGTCTGAGGTCACGCTCGAGTCCTGCACCAGCAGTGCGAACCAAGTCAGCAACAGTGGAGCCGCCGTGTTTGCCCTTTGCGGCAACCAGGGCACAGCCACCACCACGCTGAATCAATGCACCCTCCACCAAAGCTCCATGCCGTCCGCCGGCGGATCGTCGAACGTCTCGCCCTGTTCCCGCGCGGCGGCGATCAGGTCGCCGAACCGGGC
>CAYWRG010000016.1:66005-75166 GCA_964460715.1 uncultured Opitutus sp.
GATCTGTCCGCGTTCCCTTATCCGCGGCCCCGCCATTACCGGCGGGGCCGTTTTGTTCTTACGGCCTCGAGAAAAGCCAGCCCGCGGCGGCCAGGATAGGCAGGAGAATGGGCAGGCTGTACTTGAAGATGTAGCCGAAGAACGTCGGCACCTTCACGCCCGCGCTCTCGGCGATCGACTTGACCATGAAATTCGGCCCGTTGCCGATGTAGGTCATCGCCCCGAAAAATACGGCTCCCAGGCTGACGGCGACGACCAGGCCGGGCCGCACCGCCAGCAGGGTCTGCACCATGGCCCGCTCGTCTCCCGCTGCCGCAGCGAAGGCTACCGGATCCGCGGCGGCCGCGGTCACCTCGGCGAGCTTGAGGAAATTCAGGTAGGTCGGAGCATTGTCGAGCACGGCGGACAGGCTGCCGGTCGCGAAGTAATACTGCAGCGGCTGGTCCAGCCCGAACTCGCGGCCGTGCAACTCGAGGTAGCCCAGCGCAGGCATCATCGTGGCGAAGATGCCGATGAAGAGGAACGCCACCTCCTTGATCGGACCAAAGCCGAACTCGTTCTGGGCATGGATCGGCTTGGGCGTCAGCCAGTACGACGCCGTCGCGGCGGCAACCATGACCATCTCGCGGATCAGGTAGGCCCCCGGCAGGAAGACCGCACCGATGATCACCATCAGCAGAAGGACGTTCACGCCACCGTCAAAGCGCCAGGTGTCAGGCTGCTCGATGATCCCGCGCACCTTGGCCGGCACCCGACCGTAGTAGCGCCGGTCAATCAGGTAGAAGGCCGCGAGGACCGCGCCGAAAATCGCCAGCCACTGCGGGAGGACGTGCTCAACCAGCCAGAAGAACGGAACGCCGCGCAGATAACCGAGGAAAAGCGGCGGATCACCGATCGGCGTCAGCGCACCACCGATGTTGGAGACAATGAAGATGAAGAAGACGATGTGGTAGGCGCTGATGCGGATCTTGTTCATCCGGATGAACGGGCGGATCAGCACCATCGACGCGCCGGTGGTGCCGACGAAGTTCGCCAGCACGCCGGCAATCGCAAGGAAGACCACGTTGCCCATCGGCGTCGCCTCGCCTTTGACCTTGAGGTGGATGCCGCCGGCCGCGACGAAGAGCGCGCCAATCAGGCAAATGAATGACACGTACTCATGCGCCGTGTGCAGGGCGATCGTGGCGCCACCGGGCAGGACGGTCACGTAATAAGCCACCACCAGCGCGCCGAGCCCGATCGCAATATGCGGATAATAGTGCTCCCACACATGCTTCACGCGCATCGGCGAGAGCGGCATGGTCGCAATGAGCAGCAGCAACAGCCCGAAGGGCAGGATCAACCAGGGAGGAATGTCCGCTGCCGGGGCCGCAGCGAACAGGAGGAAAAACGAAGTGACCACGCTCGAACAAAAATCAAGCGCGCGCCAGCAGACAAGCGGAACCTACCCCAGCAGCATGAAGGACGCGCCAAGGATGAGCGTCGGGACGAGTGCACCGGTGAGCAGACCCAGCGGAGAGACGCCTTCGGGGAAAAAGCGCTGCAGGATTGACTGACCCGCCGGGTTCGGGGCGTTGGCGATGACGGTCAGACCACCGCCGGTGACGGCACCAGCCACGACCGCGTACTTCAGTTCTTCGGTGAACCCCGGCACCAGGGTTGCGAGATAGGTGATTGCTGCGTTATCATTGAAAGCGGTCAGCACCGTCGCACTGAGAAAGAGCGGGACTTCGCCGAGGCTCTTCAGCACCGGCTCGATCCACCAGCCCTGCAAGCCACCGTGAATCACGAGGCCGGCGAGGAAAAAGCCGACCAGCAGCGGGGACTTCAACTCGACCTTGCTCTGGTGGTGCGCCGTGGCCTGGGAGAAGGCGAGGAAGAAGAGGAAGCCGCCGATGAAGAGCGCTGGGTAATGCGCCACAAACACCGTCCAAGCCATGAACATGAGCTGGACCACGGTGACCCAGACCGGGATCGGCCAGTCATTTTCGGACTTCGCTGCCTCGCTGGAGGAAATATTCTCCTCCGCCGCGACTCCCAGCGCTGCGAGTTCTTTACGGAAGACCACGTAGTAAAGCAGGGTCGAGATGGTGATCCCGATGATCGCCTTCCATCCGAAATGGGTAAGCATGTAGGGAGTGTCCCAGCCCCAAGGAGCCGCCACCATCAGCACCGGCGGGGCGGCAAAATGCGTGAGCGTGCCGCCGACGGAGATGTTGACGAAGAGCAGACCGATCGTCGCATAGGCCAGCCGAGGCGAGGGCTTCAGCACATAGAAACGCTGGGCGAGCAACAGGGCCGCGATGGTCATCGCCGCCGGCTCAGTGATGAACGAACCCAGCACGGGCGCGACGATCAGAATCGTGAGCCACCAAGCCCCGGGCGAGCCGCGACCGAGACTGGCGACGGCCGCAAGGCCCTGCTCGGCGACCCGCAGCACGGGCCGGGTCGAAGCGATTGCCATGATCACAACAACGAACATCGGCTCAGTGAAGTTCACGCGATGGCCAATGTAGTCGATCACCGTTCCCCACCCGTGCATGGCGGTGATCGCCGCGACCAGCGCGATGACCCAGAGACCGAAGACCGCCTCGACCTCGCCGAAGAAGTGCAGGATCTGGCCCTTGAAGCTGACCTCGTCGAGACGACGATCCTCATTGTTATCCGTCCAGCGCCGCTCCTTTAGCCCGCGCTGGTGCGCCTCCTCAACCTCGTGGGCCCAGTGCCGAAACTTGGCGGTGAGAAACGTGTGGATGATGGCCAGCAGGAAAATGGCGAGGGCCACCAGATTGAACGGCTCGGCCGCCACACGGGCCTTCAGCGTCTCGATCAGCCCCACCCCGGCATCCGCATAGTCCGCCAGCGGCCGCGGGAACGGGGTTCCCTCCGGCGCTGCGGCGGCCTGAACCCATCCGGACGAGACCAGGAAAGCCACCAACAAGAAGGACAGGCGTGCAAGGGTGCGGTTCTTCATGCAACCACGCAAACGCCCTCCCCGCACCTGCGCAAGCGATTCAGGCCGGTTTCAGCCGAGAATCGTCAGGAGCTGATCAAGACGGGTGATGAAGCGGGCCGCATTCGCGCGGACCTTGTCACGCGCGACGTATCCACCAAACCCTACAAAGAGGTCCACGCCCGGGGCCGTCTCCAGATCGCTCACGCCGTCGCCCACCATCACGATGCGCGACGGGGCAAACTCGCGGCGCAAGCGCGCGATCACCTCGGGTTTTCCGCCCGAGCGGGTGGTCGGGTAGTCGGCGTCGTAGCCGGCATAGGTCCCGTCGGGCTTGAAGTGAAGATCGACCGCCTCGACCCGGGCAATGCCCAGATGCTCGGCGAGGGGCTGGATCGCCGGACGGAAGCCGCCGCTGAGGATCACGACCTGCCAACCGCGCGCCTGCAGGGAAGCGATGGTCGCGCGGGCCGTGGGTTCGATCGTGTCGATGTAGCGCCGGCCGACCGTCGCCACATCCGCCCGGCTGGGCTGGATGATCTCCAGACGACGGCCGAACACGGCCTCGACCGGCAGCTTGCCGTTCATGGCATCGTTGGTCATCGCCTCGACCCGCGAGAAAACCTCCGGGCCGCGCACGCGGCCGAGTTCATCAATGCCCTCGATCGAGCTCAGGGTGCTGTCGCAGTCGAAACAAATGAGTGGAGCAGACATGCTGGATGGAGAAGAGACGGAAACCGGAGCCGAGCCGGGAGGGAAGGCATTTCAGGCCAAACGGCCCTCGCGGGCAAAAAAAAGGCCCTCCGAGTGGAGGGCCGAAAGGGACCGGAGAAAACCGGTTACTTCTTCGCGGTGGAGCGCTTGAACTTCGTCGTGAACTTCTCGACGCGGCCAGCGGTGTCGACGATGCGCTTCTCGCCGGTGTAGGCGGGATGCGAATCCATCGTCACGTCGCGCACGACGATCATGTACTCGACGCCATCAATGGTCTCCTTGCGGGGGGACTTCATCGTGGACTTGGTGAGGAAACGCTTGCCCGACGCGACGTCCAGGAAGCAAACGTTGTTCAAAACGGGATGGCCTTCGGCTTTCATGGCGTGGTGCTCCTTTGTAAGTATCAACCCTGACGGGCTTTGTAGCGGGGCTCGACCTTGTTGATCACGTAGATCTTACCGCGGCGACGAACCACCTGGCACGCCGGATGGCGCTTCTTGGCGGATTTGATGGAGGACACGATTTTCATAAAAAGGGTCAAAACACCGTTCTGGAGGGGTGCTGTCAAACGAATTGTGGGTGTGATCCCGAGCTCAATTGGCGCTGGGATCCTCCGGCTCGTCGGCGAGCAGTTTCCACTCATGATCAATCCCCGCCAGCAGTTCGCGCCAGAGCCCTTCCCCGGGGCTGTAGGAGCCCAGATCGCCGGGGATGCCCGTAACGACCCAGGTGTTGTGCTCCATTTCGTTTTCGAGCTGCCCCGCGCTCCAGCCCGAATAACCAAGGAACGCCCGAAAATGCAGGTCGTCGGCTCCCGCCAGCTCCTCGGCCTTGGCGAGATCGAGACCAAAGTGAAGACGGAAGCCGCCTTCATCCGGCAGGATGCGCCACGCGCAGAGCAGGAGTTGCTCCGGCTGGACCGGGCCGCCCGAATAAACCGGAACGGACGCGAGTGGACCAAGCGCAAACACGGGACTCACATCGCCCAAGCGTCGACCGAGCGGACGATTCAACACGACGCCGACCGCACCGTCCTCATCATGGGACGACAACAGAACCACCGTCCGGCGAAAATTCCCGTCGCGCAGCGACGGGTGCGCGAGCAGGAGCGAACCCGCCAGGTACTCCGAACGGGGGGCGCGACGCGGCTTCATCCTAAAGCTGGGTCACCTTGACCCCGGCGTCCGCGAGCAGCGGGACCACGAGGGCGTCGTTGTGATAGTCCTCGCGGTAGCGGACCTCCGCGATGCCGGACGATGCAAGGATCTTGGCGCAATTGATGCAGGGAAAATGAGTCACATAGGCGATGCCGCCCTCGACAGGGATGCCGCGCCGCGCGGCGTCAGCGATCGCATTCTGTTCCGCATGAACCGTCGCCTGCTCATGCCCCTCGCGCACGCGCGAGACATGTGGCGTGCCGGGCAGAAAGCCGTTGTAACCTGCGGCGATGATCCGATTCTTCCGCTCGCCGCCGCTCACGATCACGCAGCCGACGTGCAGGCGTTCGCACGGCGAGCGGGTCGAGATCAGGACGGCGGTCGCCATGAAGTAGTCGTCCCACGAAGGGCGGGCTTCAAAGCGACTGGCCGCATCGGCGATCAGATCGACCGGCGAGGAGACGCCAACGGAAGAGGACGAGGAACCGGACATGCCTCCTCGCTAGCGAGCGCCGCCGAAAAATCCACCTCGAAAGCCAGCCGCCTTTCTGCCAACCGCTAGGGGATGACCACGCTTTCCGAAATCGTGACCTACTGCGACCAGCGCACGCGACGCGACGCCTGGAAGGACGCGCCGGGCGCGTGGAACGGTCTCCAGTTCGCCAATGACGGTCGCGTGACCAGGATCGGCGCGGCGGTCGACGCCGGGGTGGCGCCCTTTCGCAAGGCCGTGGCTGCGGGCGTGGACTTCCTGATCGTGCATCACGGGATGTTCTGGGACGCCCACCGCCCCCTGACCGGCCCGGCTCACGAGCGCATCACGACCCTCGTCCGCGGAAATTGTGCCGTGTACTCCAGCCACCTGCCCCTCGACGGCCACGCCGAGTTGGGCAACAACGCCCTGCTCGCCCGCCAACTGGGCCTGAATCCCGAAATTCCGTTCCTCATGAACGAAGGGCTGCCGGTCGGATGGATCGCCCGCCGGGCCGGGCGCCGCTCCGCACTGCGCTCCAGACTGGAGTCGCTTTATCCCCGGGTCATCGCGCTGGAGTACGGCACCAGCGCGCCCAAGGCGGTCGCCTTCTGCAGCGGCAGCGGCAACAGCGCCGTGCCCGCGCTGGTGCGCGAGGGCGTCGACACGCTCGTCACGGGCGAGCTGCGCGAGGAATGGTTCACCTACGCCCAGGAACACCGGCTCAACCTGTACCTCTGCGGCCACTACGCCACCGAGGTCCACGGCGTCAAAGCCCTGGCGGCCGAGCTGTCGGCCCGTTTCGGACTGCCGTGGAAATTCATCGCCACGGAGAACCCGCTGTAGTCCCCTACCCGCCTCAACCCTTTACGCGTCCGACCTGTCATGAAAAAAATCGCGATCCTCAACGGCCCCAATCTCGACCGCCTCGGCAAGCGCGAACCGGAGATTTACGGCCGCGCCACGCTCGCCGACCTCGAGGCCTCGTTGCGCCAGGAGTTCTCCACCGGGGTCGAACTGGAGTTTTTCCAGTCCAATCACGAGGGCGCGCTGATCGACCGCATTGCCAGCCTCGCGGACCGCAAGTTCGACGGCGTGGTCATCAATGGCGGCGCCTTCACGCATACGAGCGTGGCCCTGCGCGACGCCCTGCTGGGCGCGCACCTGCCCACGGTCGAGGTTCACATCTCGAACATCTACAAGCGCGAGGAGTTTCGCCACCAGTCGCTGACCGCACCGGCCTGCCTGGCGGTCATCACCGGGCTCGGGCTCGAGGGTTACTTCGCGGCCGTCCGCTTCCTGCTCAAGCGTTGAACGCCATGACCGATCCGCTCCCCCCGTTTGCCCGGGCGGACGGCGAACAGTGGCATGTCGGGCACACCCGGCCCCGCTGTGAAAAAAAATTCGCCGACCTGCTCCGCGCCGAGCGCATGGAGCACTACCTCCCGCTGATCACCAGCGTGCGCAAGTACGGCCGCCAGACCAAGCGCTTCACCAAGCCACTGTTCGCCGGCTATGTCTTCGTGCGCATCCCGACCGAGCGCCGGGCCCGCGTCTTCCAGCAGGATCTGCTGGCCCGCCTCATCCCGATCGACAACGAGGCGGGCTTCCTGCGTCAGCTCGAAGATGTCCGCGTGATCGTAGCCTCGGGACTCGAACTCAGCCTCCACCCGTTGATCCACCGCGGCACCCGCGTGCGAGTCATCGGCGGCCCGCTCCAGGGCCTTGAGGGGGTCGTCGACAATCCCGCTGATCCGCAGGGCATCGTGCTCGCCGTCGACGTGCTGCAGCAGGGCCTGCTCGTGCGCATCCCGCTCGAGAATCTGCGCCCCTTGCCCTGAGCGAGGGTTGGGTGTTGTTAGCGAAGGATTGGCTCCATCAGTCCAGAAGTCGCGCAGAGACGCGAAGCCGCAGAGAAAATCACCTGAAGAGGGTATCGTATTTTGAAACTCTGCGCCTCTGCGTCTCTGCGCAACCTCCGCGGTTCGCGGCTGAGTTGCCCTCTTGTTGGGAACAGAACCTAACGCATCAGCCAAAGCCACGCCCCGAGGTGAATGGTCGCGCAGGCCGCCAGTGCCGCGGCCACATCATCCGCGACCACGCCCCAACCATCCGGCAGATGCTGGAGACGGGAGATGCCGAAGGGCTTCAGGATATCGAAGAGGCGAAAGAGCCCGAATCCCGAGAGAAAGATCGCCCAGGGCGGCGCGATCGAAAGCAAGGAGGTCCACCCGAGAAAACACAGCGGCATGGCCACGAATTCATCGAGGACGATCGACCCAGGATCACGCTGGCCAAGGCGAAACTCCGCCTCGCCGCACATGGCCACGGCAAAGTACGCCCCGATCGCGCTGAAGAACAGATTTCCGATCGGTCCGAATCCGTAGAAAAACAGGGTGAAATATAGCAAGCCCGCCAGCGAACCCCACGTGCCGGGTGCCTTGCGCATGCGCCCGACGGGGCCCAGGGTGGCGATGGACACCACCATCGTCGTCGGCAGGAAACGCGGCCAGATCGGCTGCCGGAGTCTCATTTGTCGGCGTCCTCGAACACCACGTCCTTGTAACGCCAGATGTAGGCCGTGCCCGAGCTGACGGCAAACGCGGTCCCGAGGATGAAGATGCCCAGCCCGGTCTTGTGAATGATCTCACTGTAGGGGCTGAGGTCGAAATTGAAGAAATAGGCCATGTCGGTCGTCAGCATCGGCACAAACAGGAGGAACCCGATCGCGATCAGCTGCGTCAGGGTCTTGGTCTTGCCGCCCTTGTCCGCAGCGACAATCACGCCCTTTGACGCCGCGACCATGCGCATGCCCGTCACCAGGAACTCGCGACACATCGTGAGCAGCACCCAGACAACCGGGATGGTGCCCTGGTCCACGAAGACGATCATCAGGCCCAGCACCATGATCTTGTCGGTCAGCGCATCCATCAGCTTCCCGAAGGTGGAGACCAGGTTCATCTTGCGCGCCAAGTGGCCGTCCAGCCAGTCGCCGATCGCGGCGGCGATGAAGATCCAGAACGCCAGCGTAGCCGCGCCCAGCCAAGACTGGTACATCAGCCAGGCGACGAGGAACATCGTCGGGATGCGGGAGAGCGTGATGAGGTTGGGCAGATTCATCGCCGGATTTCCCGACAACACCGCCCGCTGCGCGCGAAGGCAAGGTTGGAGATGGCCAACGCACGCTTGCGCCCGGACGCACGTCATGCGTTACTCCATCGACGCGTCGTTGCGCGTCACCGAGCCGCCATGCGCCACTGCATCTATCCCGGGACTTTCGACCCGATCACCTACGGACACCTCGACGTCCTGGACCGCGCCACCCGGCTCTTCGACCGCGTCACAGTCGCCGTGGCGGAGAATCCCGGCAAGGGACCACTCTTCAACCCGCAACAGCGACTCGACCTGATCCGCGCCAACGTCACCCGTCATCCGAACGTTGAGGTCGTCATCTTCGGCGGCCTGCTGGTCGACTTTGCCCTCGGCCTGAAGGCCAATGCCATCATCCGCGGCCTGCGCGCGCTGTCCGACTTCGAATTCGAGTTCAACATGGCGTTGATGAACCGCCACCTCCAGCCCGTGGTCGAAACGATTTTCGTCATGCCCAATGAGGCCTACAGCTACTGTAGCTCCTCGCTGGTCAAGCAGGTGGCCAAGTACGGCGGGGACGTGTCCCACTTCGTCCCGCCCAACGTCGCCACCGCCTTGCGGACCGCCCACGGGAAAGCCTGAGGCGCACCGTCCGCACGGCCAGATCGCGCCCATTCCTCAAGCCCGCCCGAGCAGATCAGCACCGGAGTAATGGCCACAAAAAACAGGTATGCGGTCAATCAAGGGGAAAGTTGGATTGATTTGATTTGAGCAG
>CAYWRG010000017.1:0-58141 GCA_964460715.1 uncultured Opitutus sp.
ATCAAATCAATCCAACTTTCCCCTTGATTGACCGCATACCTGTTCTTTGTGGCCATCCTCCGAAGCTGAATTCCGCACCCTCAGGGGCTACGCTCCGTGCCCTCCGCGGCCATTTCCGCAACCCGGTCCAATTTCGATTTTGCTCCGACTGCGTCGCCCTGCCTGAATCAAAAATCTGAATTCGAAAATCGAAAATCTCGCGGCCGTGCTCACGCTCGCCGATCTCGCATCGTGGTCGTTCCCCGGAACCGCGCTCGCCGTGCTCGGCCACCCGATCAAGCACTCGATCAGCCCGGCGATGCACAACGCCGCGCTCGCGGCCATGGCGACCGGAGATGCCCGCTTCGCTTCCTGGCGCTACTTTCGCTTCGATGTTCCGCCCGAGGAACTGCCCGGCGCCCTCGAACAGCTGCACGCCTGCGGCTTTCACGGTCTCAATCTGACCGTACCCCACAAGGTCATCGCCTTTGATCGCATCACGGAAATGGATCCCGCCGCGCGGCCGGTCGGCGCGGTTAACACCCTGCGCCGCACCGCCAACGGCTGGAAGGGCTTCAACACCGACGGCTACGGCCTCGCGAATGCCCTGCGCGCCGAACTCGGGCGCGGACTCGAGGGCACGCACGTCATCCTCCTCGGCGCCGGCGGCGCCGCCCGCGGTGCGGCCGTGGAATGCCTCCAGCGCGGCTGCGCCTCGCTGTGGATCGCCAACCGCACCCGCGCGAATCTCGACACGCTGCTCGCCGCACTTACGCCTGTCGCGGGCACGATTCCGGTTCGCGGCTTCGATCCGGCGCATCCGCCGTCCGACCTCCCGTCGGGATGCCTCGTCGTCAACGCCACCAGCGCCGGACTCAAGCCAACCGACCCCACGCCAATCGACCTCGCCGTGTTGCCGCGCCCGGCCGGCGTCTACGACATGATCTACAATCCGCCAGCCACGCCGTTGCTCGTGCAGGCGCGCGCCCTCGGCCTGCCCGCGGCGAACGGCCTGTCGATGCTCGTCCACCAAGGCGCCCGCGCGCTGGAGTTGTGGACCGACCGCGCCGTCCCGGTGGACGTGATGAATTCCGCCGCGCGCTCGGCAATGAGCTGAGCCGAACGGCTGGCCCGTTGTAGCCGGGCTCGCTGAGCCCGGTCTGTGAGGGGGAGCGACTTGCCTCCCCAAGACGCTGGATCGAATTGTCTCCGCTGACGCACAAGCCAACGCGTCGAAGGCAACGCATTTCACCTCTTCGCCCGCCTTAGTGTTTCAGCAGCGTGGCCGGAATCTCCGGAATCTGCGCCGCCACCACCTCGCCCGTGCGCCGGACGATGCCGTAGATCACGCGCTCCTGCGGCTGCACGCTGCGATCCCACGCCCACGACTGGCCCTCGAAGGGCACGTCGATCATGGTCACGTACTCCAGCGCCACGCCCATCTTCGGCAGGCGCAGCACGTACAGCTCCGCCTCATCGTGACCCGTGATGTAGAGCAGGCCGTCCGGACCCCAGCTGCCGCCGGACGAACTGCTCCGACCCCAGCTGGCGATCACCTGCGGCGGAAACATCCACGACTCGAGCAGCTGCCAGTTTTCATCAAACTTGCCGAAGAGCGTGGAGCGATTGTCCGTGCCGGCCGGCGTGCCCTGATCGTTGTAGTGCGCGAAGCACGCCCACCAGAACCCGTCCTTCTTCTCCGCCCAGGTCAGCGAGCCATGCCGCAGGCCGAGGCTGACCGACTTCACCGGCTGCACCGTCACCGGATCAAAGTACTCGAGCGAGCTCGCCATCGGGACCTGCGGGAAGTTCGAGTGTGCGAGAACCAGCAGGCCGTCCTGCACGAGCCCACCGTTGAGGTGGATCGTCTGGCCTCCACGCAGCCCCACCCACTCGCCCACCCGCTCGCCTGTGTGCTTGTCGTACTTGCCGACCACGTAGTTGCCGATGCCGTAGAAATGCTGCGCATCCACCGCAACGCCCTGATTCGCGCCGCGCGGACGGAATCGCTTCAGCTCCTTCGCCACGAGGCCGTGCTTGGTCAGTTCGGGCGCGGGCGCAGCGGGCTGCGCCGCGAGCCAGGCGCGATCAGCAGCGAGGGCCGGATTCGGAGTGGCCGGGGCCGTGGCCGCCCGGCCGGACGCGAGCAGCGTCAGACCGAGCCCGAGGCAGAGAAGCGGGGTACGCATGACGGAAGGACTATTAGAAGGATCGCGTGAAATCGAGCGTCCACGTGCGCCCGGCCAGGAGCGTCTGGCTGACGCCCGGATCATAGCCGAAACCGCCCGAAGCCAGCGGCGGCTCGTCATCGAGCAGGTTGGTGATACCGAGGCGCACGCGGCTGTTGCGCAGCCAGGGCGAGGCCTGCGGACCGAAGCCGTAGCCAAGCGAGAGGTTAAAGGTCAGCGTCGAATCGATCACGTAGCGATAGATCACGTTGCCGCCGGTGTTGAAGGGCGCGATGTAGTCGGGCTGGCCCAGCGATTCGTACTGCGCGGCGGTGATCGTCGCGCTGTCGTGCGTCTCACCCACGAAGTACATGCCGAGCGAGCCGTTCCACGCGCCATTGCGCCAGGCCAGGCTCGAGGTGTTGCGGAAGCGCGCGGCGCCACCGGAGTAGAGATTGTTGGTCGTGACCGGCGCGACGTTTGGCGGGGACAGCGTGGACTCGGACTTGGACAGGTAGGACCAGTCGGAGGAGACGATGAAGTTGCCGGCCGGCGTACGCGGGAAGACGTAGCGGAAGCCAAAGTCGATGCCCTCGGTTTCGCTGCTCGAGAGGTTCACGAATGGCTGGTTGACCGAGAAGACCTTGCCGGCCGCGGCCTGCAGGTTGCCCGGATTCGCCGCGTTGTGGTTCGCGAAGACCGTCGCGTCCTCCGGCGTGAGTGCGAAGCGCACCACGTCGGGATCGCCCTTGTAGGCCGCGGTGCCGCTGCCGATATCAATCGAACCAATCGGCACGCCGGACGCGAGCTGCTGCGCGGTGTAGGCCCGGATGAGGGCGTTGTCGCTCGCACGGATCTGCGTGGTGCTGCGCTGACCGAGCAGGTTCGTCCGCGAGATGCGCCAGACGTCGCCGGTGAGGCTGAGGCCCTTGAGACCGGGCACGTCGATCACCACGCCAAAGGTTTCGCCCTCGGACTCCTGCGCCTTGAGGTTCGGGTTGCCGCCGAAATAGGTCCGCTGGACGTACGGGCCCTCATTGGTCACGGGCTGGCGGTAGGTGTCCACATCGCCTGCGCCGGCGGAAATCGTCCAGCGCGGGCTGGTGAAGAGCGCGGCAAGACTGGGCGCCATGAAACCCTCGTTGTAGGAGCCGCGGAGCATCAGCCAGGAGACCGGACGCCAGTTGACGCCGACCTTGGGTTTGGTCGTATCGCCGAAGTCGCTGTAGTCCTCATAGCGCGCGGAACCGGTCACCTCGAGGGTGTTGATCAACGGCAGGGGGCGCTCGGACGAAACGAGCGGCACCACGATCTCGGCATAGAGGCTGGTCACCTGGCGGTCGCCGATCACGTCGGGCCGCGGCGGGTGAAGGAGGAAGTCGTTGTTCGTCGGGTCGAGTCCGGAACTCGCGGGATTTTCCCCGCTGAACGGAGGCCGCAGATCCTCAAGATCCTCCTCGCGATACTCGGTGCCAATGGCCGCCATGATATCGCCGCCCCACCACGACAGCAGCCGGCCGGTCGTGCGGAGGTCGGCGCTCGCGATCGTCGCGGTCGCAGTGCGGGCGTAATTTTCGGAGAACGAGTCGACCACGGCAGTCGGATTCGTGTAAGGCTTGTCAACCACGACGGCGTTGCCCTCAACCTTGAAGGTGTAGCCCCACGGATTGTAGGCCGAGGCGTCCGTCCGATTGAAGGCATTCTGGAGCAGGCTCTCGCGGACGTCCGGGTACGCGCCGTCCTCGCCGTTGACCTCATTGTAGAAAAGCGAGGTTTCCCACGTCCACGTGTTGCCGAGATCGCCTTTCAGACCGGCGGAGAGGCGGATCACGTCCGCCTGCGTGTTGATCGTCTCGGCGGCCAGATCAGGCAACGTAAGGGAGACGAGACTGACCGTGGTCGGCGTGCCCACGAGGCGCGGCGCACCATCGGCGCGGGCGGCCCCCGTCGGATGATAGAAGGCGGAGCCGTAGGGGTTGTAGGGGCTGTCGACGGGCAGGACCTTGAGCTGGTCCGAGGTCGGCGCGTTGAGCGCGAGCGGTTGCCGGCGCATCGTGGACTCGGAGGCGTAGTAACCGAAATCGGCAAACGCGGTGATGCGCTCGTTCAGGTCGAATTCACCCGAGAGGTAGGTGTTGCCACGGCGCACGCGGGGCGAGGCCATGCCGAACTGGTTGAGATCGAGGTAGAATTCCGGGTTGGAGGCCCGGGTCGGTGCCGTGCTGGTGAGCGTCGGCACGCCGTTGACCAACCGGAGGTAATTGGACGCCGTGCCCGTCCCGATGCGGTAGGTCGGGTAGTAACCGCGCGCCGAGCGGGCGTCGAACGCGCTGCCGGCGACATTGAACGGTGGCGGCGCGCGATCGGAGACATTGGAGCTGTCGCTGAAGTCACGCTCCGTCAGAAAGATCGCGTCGCGATAAAGGGCCTCGATCGTGCCGAAGAGCCGGCCGCGTCCCTCGGCAAACGAGGTGCCGAACGTGAACGCACCACTGATGCTCTCACCGCCGCCGTGCTCGGGCAGGCCGATCTTCACGGTCGCCTCGGCGCCGTTGAACTCGCGCTTGAGCACGTAATTGATCACGCCGGCCACGGCGTCGGAGCCATAGATGGCGGACGCACCGTCGCGGAGGACCTCGATGCGCTCGATGCCCTGCGTCGGCAGCTGATTGACGTTCACCGCCTGCGACAGGCCGGCCGTCATCGGATTCACCGCCATGCGCCGGCCGTTGACGAGGATGAGCGTCGCCGTCGAGCCGAGGTTGCGCATGTTGATGTTGGCGTTGTCGCCGCGGGCCCCGGACGAACCGAGCCGCGTTTCGTTCTCCGGCAGATTGACCACCGAAGTCAGCGACGTGAGCAGATCGACGGGAAGAACCGCATTGCGCGTGTCCATCGCGGTCTGGTCGATCACGGTGATCGGCGCGACCTTCTCCATGTCGAGGCGCTGGATGTTCGATCCCGTGACCACGAAGCTCTGGAGCGAAACGACATCGTCGCCCGATGCACCGGTCGCGATGGGAGCAACGGCGGGCGCCGCGGTCTGGGCGGCCGCGGTGACAGCCGAGAGAAGAAGGAGCGTGAGCGCCCGGGGGGCACGGGCACGGCGGCGCGAAGCGTAGAATTGGTTCATCGTTAAGCGGGAAACGACGGACGCTAGCGGCGCCGCATGACAAACTGGCGGCGGTTGCGTGACGGTTGGGTGAATGCCCCGGCTTGTGGTCGAACCGGCGGCAGCTCACGCGTTTGACTTTGGCCGGGTGCGCGGCCGGAATCAGGCAACTCCTCCATGCCGTCCGCCTACGCCGATTTTGCTGCTGCGTTTCCGTGGTTCTTTCCGGCGGCCGCAGCGTTGTTCGGTGCGATTGTCGGAAGCTTTCTCAATGTGGTGATCTACCGCGTGCCCGCCGGTCAATCGATCGTCCGGCCCGGCTCGCACTGCGGCTGCGGCCAGCCGATCGCGTGGCATGACAATCTGCCGGTGCTGAGCTGGTTCATCCTGCGCGGCAAGGCGCGCTGCTGCGGACGACCCTACTCGTTTCGTTACGCCTTCGTCGAACTCCTGACGGCTGCGCTCTTCCTCGCGTCCTGGCTTCACTTTGCTCCGGCGAAGGCCGTGGTCGGGATGGCGTTCCTCAGCGTACTCGTCTGCGCGACCTTCATCGACCTCGATCACATGATCATCCCCGACGCCTTCACGATCGGAGGCGGGCTGGCCGGGGTGGCGATTTCCTTTCTGGTCCCGTCGCTCCACGGGTTCTCCGGCGATATTTTCCTGCTGGATAGTTTCCGGGGCGGACTGGCTTCGATTCAGGGCCTGCTCATCGGATCCGGCCTCGTGCTTTGGATCGCACTGATCGCCGAGGCTGCACTCAAAAAGGAGGCCATGGGCTTCGGCGACGTAAAGTTCGTCGGCGCGATCGGCGCGTTTTGCGGCTGGCAGGGCGCGGTCTTCTCCATTTTCGGCGGCGCGATTGTAGGCACGGTGTGGTTCATCCTCGCGCTGCTCTGGCAGAAAGTTTCCGGCCGGCGCTCACCGGTCACGCCGCGCACCGAAACCCCCGAGGGCGAACCGGCCGATCTCGGTTTCGGCGTGCACGTGCCGTTCGGCCCGATGCTGGCCGTCGCTGGCGCGATCTACTTCCTCTGGGCCCACCGCTGGGTGGCCGCGTATTTCGATGGCGTAGCGGTGATGTTCTGACCGATGTAGCCGGGCTCGCTGAGCCCGGTCCGAGAGGGAGCGTGTTGTCCCAATACGCTGGTTCGGAGCAGCCTGGCCTCACGCGTTGAGGCCAACGCGTCCGACCCAAGCCACCCGGGTCAACGACCCTGGCTACACGTCACACGATCCGCGACGCGCCGTCGTCGGTGCGGAGGAGCAGGATATCCGGCGCCGCGCCGAAGCGCTGCGCATAGGCCGCGGCGATCGCGTTCGCCTGCTCAAGGCCAAAGCCGGCGCCGGCCAGCGCCATGACCGCGCCGCCGAATCCGCCGCCCGTGAGCCGCGCCCCGTGGACGTGCGGAGCCTGTTCCAAGGCATCGACCAGAAAATCCAGCTCGGGCGTGCTGTTCTCGAACAGGTGCTGCGAACTCCGGTGCGATGCGGTCAGCAGACGGCCGAGCTGCGCCAGGTCGCCCGCGCGCAGTGCCGTGACAGCTGCGCCCACCCGCGCGATCTCCTCAACCACGTGACGCGCGCGTCGGTTCAGCACGGGATCGAGCCGGTTGGCGGCGGATGCCACCAGAGCCGGCGTCGCGTCGACGAGCAGGGCCACGCCGAGGGCCGCGGCCGCCGCCTGGCACTCGCGATGCCGCTCGGCATACAGGCCATCGACCAAGGCATGCTTGGTATGCGTGTTGAGCACCCAGAAGCGGGCGTCGGCCGGCAGCGGCTCGACGGCAAACGATGGCACGCGGCAGTCGATCGAGACGAGGTGATCCTTGCGCCCAAAACCCGACACACCCTGGTCGAGGATGCCACAAGGCACGCCCACAAAGTGATTCTCCGCGTGACGGCCGATCTTTACCAAGGTCTCGCGCTCGACGCTCTGCCCGGTCAGCGCGAGAAACGCCAACGCCGACGACAGCTCGATCGCCGCGCTGCTGCTCAGACCGGCACCCGGGGGCAGGTCCGACATCACCGCATAATCAAAACCGCCCGGCACCTGACAGCCAAAGGCCGGGAGCGCCGCGAGCACGCCCAAGGGATAATTCGTCCACGCCGCATCACCGGTCTGCCGCACCGGCTCGCCGGCCGCGAGCGTCACCAAGCCGCCCGCCGGCGCGCGGAGAAACTGGCGAACGCCGTCGGTGCGCGGGGCCAAGGCCACCCACACCCGGCGATCAATCGCCGCGCCGAGCACGGGACCGCCGTTGTAGTCGGTGTGATTGCCGATGACCTCGATGCGTCCGGGCGCGGCGGTGATGATCATCGGCGCGCGACCGAACGCCGCTTGAAACGCCGACGTGAGCTGCACCTGCAGCGGAGCGGCCGGCGGCGGACCGCCGGAGAAACCCGCCGGCGTCTCGCCGGCGTGGCCCTTCACCACCAGGGTGAGCAGGTACTCCATCGCCGCGGTGCGCGCGAGTCCGCGCTCCGCAACCAGCTGGTCGCAGCGCTTGATCAACTGGTCCGCCATCGCCGCGGCCTGCAGGGGATTCGCGCCCAGCTTGCCGCAGAGGGTAATGAGTTGCTCGCGTTCGGTCATGGATCGCCGACGACCGTGATGGTGCCGGGGTCAGCGGGCGACAAGGAAAGCGGCGCCGACGCATCGAGCGACAGCAGCGAGAGCATGGACAGTCCGAGCCAGCCGCCCGCGCCGTCGTCGATCCACGTGCGCACATCGCCCACGCGCTTGCCGCCTTGGTACACGTCGGCCGGACGCGTGGACGGAACCGCCCCCGTGCCCTGCACGCGTTTCAACCGACGCCTCACCTGGCCCATGGCCTTAAGCCGCGCCATGACTTCCTGCCCGAGATAACAACCCTTGGTATAAGAGATCGCGCTGTCCTCGAGTCCGCCCTCGTTGGGCAGATCAGCCGGACCCAGGTCATCCGGAATTACCGGCACCCCAGCCGACAGGCGCGCCCACTCCAGATCGCCCGCCGAGAGCACTGGCAACGGCGGCGTCGCCGGCCACGCCGCGCGCGGAGCAAGCCATTCCCAACTTTCCGCCGAATCACGCCGCCCCCGAAAAATCACTCCGCCATCCGCCCGCCGCAGCAGCGCACCCGCCGCGGGCAGGACGCCGACCTCCGCCTGCAACCAGCCACGCGCGCTATCACCGATCAGCGACAACAAGCCCCACCCCTCGGTCTCGTCGGCAATCACCACGTCATCCGCGATCACATAGGCCTCGAGCCGCTCCCGGATCACCGCCGCCGGCACCCGGTAGCTCACCAGCCAGAACTCCCGCTCGCTCACCCGCAGGATGAAGGCGTCAGCCATGACTTTCCCCTTCTGACTGAGGAGCAGGCCATACGCGGCCGACCCCGCGCGATCAGCCCGCAGCTCCTGCGTGAACTGGCCCTGAAGGAACATCAGGGCGTCTTCCCCGGTCACCTTAAGGCAGGCCGCCGGGGTCGTCACCGCGTGGCCCACGCTATTTTCAGACGAATTCAATTTCTTAAGACTCTTTATTTAAGTGTTTTATGCTAAATGTGAGAGAAATCTCTCAAATTTATGTTGACGGAGGCTGACGAAGGAGTATCTCTTGGACCATACAAATTTCTCACTCCTCCCGCTTAGCGGGAGATTTGGGGTAACTAAGAAAGCAAATGCCCGGTCGCTTAGGGGTAGGCGACCGGGCAACTTATTTTCCGGGATCGGCAAGGCAAGCGAGGAGCGCACCGACCCAGAGCCGTGGCTCATGGATGTCGCCCACGCATGATTGTAGCCGGCCTCGTTGAAGCCGGTCCGGGGTCAACGCCCCCGGCTACATCATCCGGCTCCCCACCGTGCGCAGGCTTGCCGGGCCGGGCTGATTTACCCCACCTTGGACAGTTCATGCAACGGACGTCCGATCTGAATGTCGTCGAAACTCGTGCCCTGCCCTCCCCGGCCGCGCTGCTGGCGGAGCTGCCGAAGACCGAGGCGCAGGCCGCGTTCATCGCCCGCGCACGGGAGGACATCCACCGGCTGATCTTCACCGACGACCGCCGCTTCCTGCTCATCATCGGGCCGTGCTCGATCCATGACACCAAGGCCGGGCGCGAGTACGCCCAGCGCCTCGCCACGCTCGCCCGCGAGGTGGCCGACCGCGTGATGATCGTCATGCGCGTCTATTTCGAGAAGCCGCGCACCACCGTCGGCTGGAAAGGCCTCGTGATGGATCCGCATCTCGACGGCACGCACGACATCGCCACCGGCCTCCGCCTGGGCCGCGCGTTCCTGCAGGATGTGCTCGATCTCGGCCTGCCCACCGCGACGGAGTTCCTCGACCCGATCACGCCGCAGTACGTGGCCGACCTTGTTTGCTGGGGCGCGATCGCACGACGGAGTCGCAAACCCACCGCCAGATGGCGTCCGGCCTTTCGATGCCACTCGGCTTCAAGAACGGCACCGACGGCTCCATCCAGACCGCGATCAACGCGATCAAGGCCGCCTCGCAGCCCCAGACTTTCCTCGGCATCAATCTGGCGGGCGCGGCCTCGGCCGTCGTCACCCGCGGCAATCCCAATTGCCACGTCGTCCTCCGCGGCGGCAGCGCCGGTCCCAACTACGCGGCCGATCACATCGCCAAGACAGAGGCGATCCTGACCAAGGCCGGTCTGCCCAAGGCCATCCTCGTCGACGCCTCGCACGACAACTCCTCCAAGCAGCCCGAGCGTCAGCCCGAAGTCGTGCACGCGCTGCTTGCCCAGATCACCGCCGGCAACACATCGATCATGGGCGCGATGGTGGAGAGCAACCTCGGCGCCGGCAACCAGCCCTTCCCCCAGCCTCTCGACAAGCTCACCTATGGCGTGAGCATCACCGACGGCTGCATCGACTGGGCGACCACGGAGAAGCTCGTGCGCGACACCCACGCCACGCTCGCGCCCCGCTTCGCCGCCCAGCCCGCCTGACCCGCACGCCGCCATTAGCGTTTGTGCGCACGCCACCGCGACTCGCTTCGTCTTTCCGTCCACCGCCTTTCCGCCGTCGACTCGCTCCGCTTCAACGGCCAACGTTTCCCCACTCTCTACTATGAAGACCCCCATCCGCGTCGCTGTTACGGGTGCTGCCGGCCAGATCGGCTACGCCCTTCTCTTCCGTATCGCCTCGGGCGCCATGTTCGGCCCCGACCAGCCGGTGATCCTCCAGCTCATCGAGGCCCCGATGGAGAAGGCCCTCAAGGCACTCGAGGGCGTCTCGATGGAGCTCGATGACTGCGCCTTCCCGCTGCTCAAGGGCATCGTACAGACGTCCGATCCGGCCGTCGGCTTCAAGGACGCCAACTGGTGCCTCCTCATCGGCGCCAAGCCCCGCGGTCCCGGCATGGAGCGCGCCGATCTCCTCAAGGACAACGGCAAGATCTTCATCGGCCAGGGCCAGATCATCGACGCCGTCGCCGCCGCGGATGCGCGCGTCGCGGTCGTGGGCAACCCGGCCAACACGAACTGCATGAGCGCCGCCAGCCAGGCCAAGCGCCTCCCGGCCGATCGCTTCACCGCCATGGTCCGTCTCGACCAGAACCGCGCGCAAAGCCAGCTCGCGATCAAGGCCGGCGTCGATCTCACCGCGGTGAAGGACATCTTCATCTACGGCAACCACAGCCCGACCATGTTCCCGGCGTTCGCCCACGCGACGATCAACGGCAAGCCCGCCGCCGCGGTCATCAATGACGACGCCTGGCTGCAGGGCCCGTTCTGCGAAACCGTCGGCAAGCGCGGCGCCGCCATCATCGCGGCCCGCGGCGCGTCGTCGGCCGCCTCCGCCGCCAACGCCCTGGTTGACCACGTTCGCAGCCTCGTCACGCCGGGCGCGATCCACTCGATCGCGGTCAAGAGCAACGGCGCCTACGGCTTCGACGCCAACGTCTGGGCTGGCATGCCCGTCCGCACAACGACCCCCGGCAGCTACGAGGTCATCACGTCCTACACGATGGACGACTTCGCCAAGTCCAAGATCGCCGCGACCAACAAGGAACTGGTCGAGGAGCGCTCCGCGGTCGTCGACATGCTCTGAGCGTCACTGAGACCATCCGGTCTCATCTGACACGAGGCGGTCCCACCCGGGACCGCCTCGTTGCGTTTCAGGCCACGCGGCCAGCAAGGCACTGAGGGTTAACCACAAATGGAAACAAATTCGCACGAATGGATTCGATCCATCGAACCTTCGATCCATTAACCACGGATGAACACGGATAGACACGGATTCAAATCATCGGATTCTGAATCCAATCCGTGTGCATCTGTGTTCATCCGTGGTTAAATTATTCTGATGCCGAATGGCTCGGATTCGTGTGAATTCGTGCCCATTCGTGGTTAACATTTAGACCGCTTCCACCGCGAAGGTCGTGGTCGGCGTCACGAATTCGTCCTGCGCCTCGACCAGCAGGATCTCGCGCGAGCCCGCGTCTGCGGTGCGCTTGAGCAGGCCGTAGGTCGAGGCCGTCGCCTTGGCCAGCGCCTCCCCGGCCGAGCGGCTGCGCAGGTAATGGACGAAGAATAACGCCGCGATGCAGTCACCGGCCCCATTCACGCTCACCCCGAGCTTGGGCGTCCGCACGCGCCAGAATCGGCCGCCTTCGCCCGCGATCAGATCAATCGAATCGGCCGGGGTGTCGTCGGTGTGCGCCGACGTGACCAACACCACGCGCGGGCCCATCGCCTGCACCACGCCGATCGCCGCTTTCATGGCCGGTAGCGTGCGCGCGTCAGTTCCGGAGAGGTAATCGAGCTCGAAGTGATTCGGCGTCACGATGTCGGCCTTCGTCACCACCTCGGCCTTCATGAATTCCGGAATGCCGGGGCGCACAAAAATCCCGCGACCCACGTCCCCGATCACCGGGTCACAGCAGTAAAGCGCCGCCGGATTCGCCGCCTTCACGCGGGCCACCGTGGCGAGGATCGCCCCGCCAATCTCGGCCGAGCCCTGATAGCCCGACAGCACGCCGTCGCACTTGGGCAGCACACCGCGGTCGGCGATGCCGTCGACCAGTTCGTTGATCGTCGGTCCGTCAAACACCCGGCCCTTCCACGCGCCATAGCCGGTGTGGTTGGAAAACTGCACCGTGTGGATCGGCCAGACCTCAACACCCAGGCGCTGCATCGGAAACACCGCGGACGCATTGCCAACATGGCCGTACGCAACATGGGACTGGATAGAAAGGAGATTCATGGCGCGGAAGGGAGGATGAAGGGATTCGCCCGTCCCGAACAGCGATTTTCGTGCTAGCTGCCGGCTCAGTGCGTTACGATTTCAGTGAAACGACCGGCGCGGTTGAAAGAGCGGCGGGGAATCGCCAACAAAAAGGCACCCGGAATCCGGGTGCCTTCGTTCAGATCGGGATAGGACGCGAAACTCAGCCCGCGGATTTCTTGCGGGTGCCGCCACTGATGCCACGACCCTTGCGGGGCGCCGGCTTGGGCTTGGCGTTGAGCCAGAGCGTGCCGTCCTTGGCGTTGCGGCTGATCCACAGCCCTTCCTCGCCGAGGTCAACGTACACCGGCTTGTCGTCGGCATCAGCCGGAATCGCAAAACCCGCCGCGACCAGCGTCGCTTGCAGCGCATCCGCCGACTGATTGAGGGCACCGGCCAGCTCACCCAACTCGCGCGAAAAGCCGCTGCCGCGCTTGGCCGGCACGAGGAGCGCGCGGACTGCAGCCAACGGACCGGAGGGCGCTTCAGCGGACGAGGCCGCCGCGACCGGCGCGGGCGCTTCGGCGGACGCAGAAACCGCCGTCGGTTCCGGCTCGGCCGGCGTGTCCACGGGCGGAGACACGGGAGCGGGGGCGTCCGCGACGGGAGCCGGGACCGCTTCACCCGACGGAGCCGGGGCGCTGCTGGCGTCGCCGCCGTCACCGGCGGAACCCTCGGGGCCGGCGCCGTGGCGCTTCTCGTGACCATTGATCCAGATGCCGCCGCGGCCGTCCTTGTTCAGCCAATACACGTTGCCACCGATTTCGACCGGCACGGGCTTGGCGTTAGGCTGCTCAGCTGCGACCAGGCCCAGTGCCGCCAGCGCCGCCACGAGGTCGGCCTCGGGTTGCTTGAGCGCCTTGGCGAGATACACCGTCGAGCCGGAAAATCCGGGGCCACGCCGGTTCCGGCGCATCTGCGGACGAATCCGGTCGAGCAGCGCTTCGCCGGCGGGCAGCGGCTCGCCGGGCACAACGGGTGCGGCCTCGGTCGAGGCGGAAGCCTTGGACTCGCCGCCCTGCTGGGGCTGACGGTCGCGATTGCGTTCACGATCCCGGTCACGGTCCCGATCACCACGACGGTTCTCGTTCTCCGGCTTCTTGGCCGCGGCGGCGGCGGCTTCGGCCGCAAGCTCGACGGCCGCCGGATCATCGGCGGCGAGTTTCTTCGCCTGCGCGATGCGGAAGACGGGCCGCGGCTTCTCGCGCACGTTGAGGAAGAGCTGGCCGCGCTGATTGCGGTTGAGCCAGTAGAGATCGCCATCGAACTCGAAGTAGTCGATGGGCGACTCGTCCGTCTCGGGCACCGTCAGGCCGCACTCGACGAGCGCGCCCACAATGTCGTCCTCGCGCTGATCCCAGCGCTTCGAAAGATAATCGATGGCAACGGCCTGGCCCGGGCCGCGCTGATTGCGGCGCATGTGGGGCTTCACTGCCTCGAAGAAGGTCGGGAGATCCTCCTCCTCCGGCCACTCGTCCCAATCGCCCGGCTTCTTGTCGGCCTCGGCCGCCTCCTCGGCGAGCGCCTCGGGGTCGTGGTCGTTCTCGGTGTCGCGCAGACGGCGCAGACCGTCGGGCGACGCAGGATCGACCGCGATCGTGCCGGGCTCCTCTGCTTCGGATTTGGCGAAGGTCGCTCCGGCGAATTTGGCGGCGAACTCGGCGCGGACCTTGTCGGCCTCGGCCTTGGCGGCCGCGGTCGCGTCGTCGAGCGTCCATTCGCGCTGCGTGCCGCGCCGGGCAAGCCCGTGAAACGCGAGCGCATTGTCGGGCGGAGTGTGGAAGGAGATGATCTCCCACTCTTCCTTACCGAGATCGTTGAGAAACTTTTCCATCAGCGCCGGCGTGGCGAATCCGCCCTTGCCGCTCGTGATTACCTTATACTCCCAATGGGACATAATTTCGTGGGTTCGGGATAAAGACTAACGCATCCCAAAACCGGCCCCCGTTGCCGAGACAATTCGCCGGGGTCCGGCCCCTCCGGAAATCGTTCCTCGTTCTCATTATCGTTCTCGTTCTCGTTCTCCTCCGGTTCGTACGTCCCCCACCTCGGGCACCGGCCCCCCCAGACCTTTCAAACCGGAGAAAGATAAAGAGAATGAGGAACGAGAATGATTTATCGGGCCGTCACCCGTGCCAGAAACCCCTCCAGCGCATACGCCGTCAGCTGGCCCGAGGGGCCCGCCAGGTTGAACTCCACCGCATGCACCGCCCACGGCAGGCTGAGAAACAGGTGCGGGACGCCTTCCTCCGCCAGCCTCGCCGTCAGTCGTTCGCTGTGGCGGTGCCAGACCAGGGTATCAATCACACCGTGCACCAGCAGGGTCGGCGGCGTCCGCCCCCGACGGACATGGAGCTGGGCACTCGCCGTATCATAAATCGTCTCGCGGCCCTCTGGCGGTCCGCCGAGGTACTGGCGCATGAGCTTGAGCGAGTTGAGCGCATCGTCGTCACGAGAGATCGACCAGACAAAGCGCATGTCGAACGGCGCGTACAGCGCAACCACGCCACGAATCGCGGGATCATCCGCCGTGTAGCCCACCGCCGCGGCGATCTGACCGCCCGCGGAACGCCCCAGCAACACGATCCGGGTCGGATCCAGCCCCAGCGACGCCGCATTGGCCTTGAGGTACGCGATCGCCGCCAGGGTGTCGTCACGCTGCGCCGGCCACGGATGCGCCGGCGCCAGCCGGTAGGAAATCGCCGCGACGGCATAGCCCTTGGACACGAGCCAGTGGTTAAAGCCGGGAAGCTGTGCGCGGTCGCCGCTGTCCCACCCGCCACCGTGAATCACCACCACGCAGGGAACCCCACCCGGCGGCACGCTGGCCGGACGATAAAAATCCAGCGGCAAATCGGCGCGGACCGAATGCGTCTGCGGCGCCACCTCGACCGGGGCTCGCTCGAACACGCCCGCGAGCGAGAAAGGCGCACGCACCGGCGGTTCGCCGCCAAACTGGGCGCGCATCCGCGCCGGCAGCTCCCGGGCGATCGCCGCCGCCTGAAACGTCGGTTTGAGCAAGAGCCCGATCGCGAGGGCGCAAAGCCCAAGTATGGCCAAGGTCGATCCCGGATGGCCGTCTCGCATCGCCCACGCCGCGACACCGATCGCCGCGGGCAGGAGCCACAGCCAGTGGCCAAACTCACCCGCGAGGAGCGCAAAGCGCCAGTTGACCACGACCGGCACGCGCACGGCGGTGAGCGAGGCCAGGGCCACGAGCAGGAGCGCCAAGAGCAGGAAAAGTCCGCGCAGCATCATTTCTTCAACCACAGTCAGGATCGAGCCGTGAAGTCATTAACCACGGATGGACACAGATAAACACGGATACAATCCGCAGACAGCGAGCCGGGGCATTCTTTTGAGCGCAAGCAACTCCCTGGCTTGGGATCCGTGTCCATCCGTGGTTAAATTCCGGTTCTTGCCACCTGACCGACGTCGCTTCGTCTGAAGCTGAGCGGGCAGCCACCCAAGCGCACAAAGATTTTGCCTTCCGGCGGTTCTTCCATGGCGATCAGGCCGTGCGACGACTCGACCAGCTCCTGGCCAATCTCGGTTACTGCTCCCGCCGCGAGGCACGCGGCTGGGTGGAGAACGGCCATGTGACCGTGCGCGGCGTCGTGGCGGATGATCCCGGCCAGAAGGCCCACCCCGCCGACGTCCTCGTCGACGGCGAGCCGCTCGATCACCCGGACGGCCTGCTCTTGCTGCTCCACAAGCCGCTCGGTCTGGTCTGTTCCCACGACGCCCGCGAGGGTCCGAGCGTGTACGATCTGCTCCCGCCGCGCTGGCGGCAGCGCAATCCCGTCGTCACCAGCGTCGGCCGCCTCGACAAGGAGACCAGCGGCCTGATCCTGCTGACTGACCAGTCGCTCCTCGTCCACCGCCTGACCTCGCCCAAGCACAAGGTGGCCAAGGTCTACGTCGCCACGGTCGACCGCGACCTCTCGCCCGATCTCATCGCGCTTTTTGCCAGCGGCACCCTGCTCCTCGAAGGTGAAAAGGCGCCCTGTGCGCCCGCAGTCCTGCAGATCCGTGGCCCGCGGGTGGCCGAGCTGACCCTGACCGAGGGTCGCTACCACCAGGTGCGCCGGATGTTCGCCGCGACCGGCGCGACCGTGCTGGCCCTCCATCGCGAACGCTTTGGCGGGCTCGATCTGCAGGGGCTTGAAGCAGGCCAGTGGCGGGAACTCCCGCTCGACGCGTTTTCCGCCTGACGCGCGCACGTCGCGCTGATTGTCTCCGGCTGCAATGTACGAATTTCCGCTCACCGGCGCCCAGAAGACCTTCCTGCGAGGCCTCGGCCAGACCATGGAACCCGCCCTCAAGGTCGGAAAAGCCGGGCTCACGCCCGAATTCTTCCGCGAGCTGCAGCATCACCTCAACGCGCAGGAACTGATCAAGCTGCGCTTCCTCGGCGCGGACCGCCACGAGCGGGCGGAGATGATTGAGCGCATCACGGACGAGGGCCGCTGCGTATGCCCGGGATCGGTGGGTGCGACAGCGCTGTTTTTCCGTCAGCAGGCCGATCCGGAGAAGCGCAGCATCGAGCTCTGAGCGGGAGAAAAGACGAACGCCGCGCCCCTCTCGGGACGCGGCGTCGTTGTTCTGTTGGTTCCCCTCGCAAGGGCAGGCGGGTCACAGCCCGTAGGCGATGATCTCGTCCTTGCCCTTGAAATAAAACAGGCGACCGATCGATTCATCGACCGAGTAGACCGGCTCCTTCGAGCCGAGGATGAGCTGTTTGTCGCCCTCGCCGTCGTCGAGACGAATGCCGACGAGACCGATGCCCTTTTCCTTGCCCTCCTCGACCCGCGTCAGGACGAAGGTCCGGTTATCCGCGCCCTGGGTTGCGGCGCGACGCTTGCCCGCGACCTTGTTGTAGCGGTCGAGCGAGTTGTGGATGAGGCTCTCGCCGCTGCGGTAACCGCTGCTGCCATAGGTGTGCGGAGCGGCCATTGCGTTGCCCTGCAGCGCGGCCATCGCGGTCACGGCGAAGAGCGCGGTCATGCCAAAGGTGTCGCCGGGTGCGGCGTAGTAGGTCGACCACGCGATGTCGCGGGCCTTGGGATCAAAGCCCATCAGGTGCTGCTTGCCCTGCACAATGATGTGGTTGTTGCGGCGCATGATCGCGACCGGCACATCCAGGCGTCCCTTGCTCTGGGCCTTGGCGGCCTTGACGATGCCGCTGACGCCACCGAGCACGCCGAGGCCGAGCTGGGCCACCTCGCCGCCGCCCATCTTGCGCTTGAATTCGATCGGCACCTTGAACGTCTCAACGGGCTGCGCCGCCGAGATGTCGAGGCCGTACAGGTGGTACGCGTCGGCGTACATCATCGTGTTGATCTCGGGCAGGATCATCAGGTTGGTCAGGCCTTCCTTCACGTCGTTGGCCTTGTAGACGGCGTCGCCGGTCGCCGCATTGAGCACGACCACGCCCATGGGTTCCTTGAGCATGACGGCCTGTCCGCTGGAGAAATTGCCGCCGTAGCGGGCGAAGATCTTGTCCCCGGCGATTTCCAGCTGGGAGACGATCGCATTGTCACGCGCCTTCAACAGGCCTGCATAGCTGGAGATGCGGTCGCTCTTCCAGATCGTGGCACCCGTGCGACGGTTGATCGCGAACACGCTGCCGCCGCCCGCCCCGTAGATGCGGTCGCCGTCGATGCGCAGCGGAGCGTAGGTGCGCTTGAGGCCCTTGTCGCCCGGAGGGAACTCGACCGCCCACTTGATCGCGCCGGTCGCGAGGTCGAGGCAGTGCACGCCGAGGTAGCCAAGGTAGAGCTCGTCGCCGTCGACCACGGGATCGTGGTAGCCCGACAGGTCCATCGTCGGCATGAACTTGCCGGAGTTGTCGGCCATGTGCACCGGGATCGCGTTGGCCTTGCCAAACTTGACCAGCCATTTCTGCTCGCCCGTCAGCAGGTCGTGGGCGCGGAAGTAGACGCCGTTGCCATCCTTCTCCACAAAGCCGTTGTAGACGAAGATCACCAGACCCTTTTCAACCACGGGGAGAGTCGAAAGATACTGGCCCTGGATCTCCGGCGCGGTCCAGACCGTCTCGCCGCTGAGGTAGTCGATCGCCTGCAGCGTGACCTTGCTGTTGGCGATGCCGGCGAAATTGTTCGCGAGCAGGAAGGGCGTGCCCGGGATCTGCCGCGCATTGTTGGCATTGGTCTTCTTGAGGTCGTCACGCCGCCAGAGCTGCTGGCCGGTGTCGGGATCGAACGACAACACGGCGCCATCGGTGCCGACGAGCAGTGTGCCGAGTTCGGTCAGGTCGTGCCACTTGGCGTCGCCTGGGAGCTTGGCGGTCCAGAGCTGCTGCGTGGCGGCTAAAGCGGAGGAAGCGAGCCCGGCCAGCAGGGCCAGCAGGCGGAGGGAACGAAGCGGGAAGTGCACATTCATGGGCAGATGGGGCTGGGCTAAACGCCACCATTCTAGCGAAAATCGGCCCCCACCTGGATACGCATACTTGCGAAGACGCGCCGCCCGCGGCGGAAGTTGGAAGTTGGAAGTTGGAAGTTGGCGGTTTAGGGGAAATGTGCCGTTGGCAACAGGGTCCCCGCTGCGGATGACCGGCCCAACGCGGTCGCCGTCCTTTCAACGTCCAACCTCCAACTTTCCTTTCCCTTGTCCCTCGACGCCCTTGGCTGGAATGAGCACTGGCAGTCGGCCTTCGCGCCCCACGCGGAAGCCGGGCTGGAGCCTGCCCGGGTGGTGTGCGAGCTGCGCCGCAAGTTCTACGCCGTGCAAACCGCGTCAGGCGAGGTCCTGGGCGAGTGCGTGGGGCGCTTCTTTCATCGCACGGCCACCACCGCGCTGTTCCCGGCTGTGGGTGACTGGGTCGCGGTGAAACTGCGCTCCGACCAGACGCGGGCCGACATCCACGCTGTGCTCCCACGCCGCACGCAGTTCTCGCGGCGCGCGGCGGGCGAGCAGGACATCGAGCAGATCGTCGCCGCCAACATCGACACCGTCTTTCTCGTCAGCGGACTCGACCTCAATCACAACCCGGCCCGGATCCAGCGCTTTCTCGTCGCCGCCCGCGAGAGCGGCGCCGCACCGGTGATCGTGCTCAACAAGGCCGACCTCCATCCGGATCCGGCCGCCGTGCAAGCGGAGATCGAGGCGCTCGTGCCCGGCGTGCCGGTGATCGTCACCAGCACGGAAACCCGCCGCGGCCTGAAGGCCCTCTCCGCCTACGCGAAAAAAGGCCAGACGCTCGCACTCATCGGTTCCTCCGGCGTCGGCAAATCCACCCTCATCAACGCCCTCGCCCGCGACGATGCGCTGCCGACTGGCGAGGTGCGCGAGAAGGACAGCAAAGGCCGCCACACGACGACGCGCCGCGAGCTGGTCACGACGCCCGCAGGCGCGATGGTGATCGATACGCCCGGCATGCGCGAACTCCAGCTATGGGACGCCGAGATGGGCGTCGACGAAGCCTTTCCGGACATCACCGCACTCGCCCTGCGCTGCAAATTTGGCAACTGCGGCCACACCAACGAACCCGGATGCGCCGTACGCGCCGCGCTCGAGAGCGGCGAACTCGCCGACGACCGCTGGGCCAGCTACCACAAGCTCAAGGCCGAGCAGGCCGCCGAAACCCGCAAGCACGACAAGGCCGCCGCCGCGGCCACCCAGGCCCACTGGAAAAAGGTCAACACCGGCATGCGCGCGCGGCGGAAGTTCGAGCAGGAACTGTAGCCGGCCCGATGGGCCGGAAATCCGAATGACGAAGCCCGAATGACGAATCACCGAACCCGGATCGACCGGATCGGGAATTCATTCGTCATTCGGATTTCGTCATTCGGGCTTTCCTCAAACGACCCGGTCTTCCATCCCCTCCCCGCCCGCCTCGAATGCGGCGAGGTTGGCGAGGAAGTGCTTCACGATCGCCTCGTCCTGGTCGGCGCGGCCGCCGGCGGTGTGGGGCGTGATGAAGCAGTTCGGGAGCGACCAGAGTGCATTGTCCGGCGGGAGCGGCTCGGTCTCAAAGACGTCGAGGTACGCGGAATTGAGGCGACCGGACGCGAGCGACTCCTGCAGCGCACGCGCATCCACCGTCGTGCCGCGGCCCACGTTGTAGAAACGGGCGCCGGGCTTGAACAAGGCGAGGCGGCGCGCGTTGACGTAGTTTCGCGTCGCCTCGTTGTCCGGCAGGATGTTCACGACGTGATCCGCCGTCGGCAGGACGGCCGAGAGCTTTTCCTCCGGGATGATGTGCACGCCCGGCTCGCTCCGCGTCTGGCGACGCACGGCGTAGATCTTCATCCCAAACGGCGCGAGCAGCTCGGCCAGGCGGCGGCCGATCGCACCATAGCCCAGCAGCAGCACCGTCTCGCCGGTCAGGAGGCGGGAATCATAGCGGCGCTGCATGTACTCCCAGCGATGGTCGGTCAGCTGGTCGCGAAACGACGGCAGCAGCTGACGGCCGAGCGCGAGCATCATCGCGAGGACGTGCTGGGCGCAGGGATCGGCGAAGACGCCCGACATGTTGCTGAAGCGGGAGCCGCGCGCACGAAAGGCTTCCTTGAACTCCGGCGTGTCGTAGCGCGTGTAGCCGGCCGTCACGACCTCGACCCACCGCAGCGACGTGAGCCGCAGGCACTCCTTCACGTCGGGTTGGCCGAGGGCGATGTCGGCTCCTTCCAGACTCGGGTCGGGCTTGCCGGCGACAAGCACCGAGGCGGACGTCTGCGGCGAGACCACCAACCGGTGACCCCGGTCCTTGATCCCGGTGGTGAGGAGGCGCTGCGCCGCCTCGTTGAAAAGCGTATTGGTCCAGATCGTGAGGGGCATGGAGGAAAAAATCCGAATCACGAAATCCGAATGACGAATCGCCGAACACGGACCGGCCGGATCGGAAATTCATTCGTCATTCGGGCCTCGTCATTCTGGTTTGTCGGCCGGGGTTATTCGTTTTCGGAAAAATCGCAGAGCGTGTGCACGGTGAACCCGGCCGCGCGGAGCTTCTGGGAGCCTCCGAGCTCGGGGAGGTCGATGACCGCCGCGACGGCCGCGACCTCGGCATGCAGCGCCTTGAACAGCCGCGCGGCGGCGAACAGCGTCCCGCCCGTGGCAATCAGGTCGTCGACCAGCAGCACACGGTCCCCGGCGCGGCAGGCATCGGCGTGGATCTCGATCGAGGCTGAGCCGTACTCGAGCGCGTAGTCCTCGGTGATCGTCCGATACGGCAGCTTGCCCTTCTTGCGCACGAGCACGAAGGGCTTATGCAGCTGGTAGGCCAGCGCGCCGCCGATGATGAAGCCCCGGGCGTCGATCGCCGCGACCACGTCGATCTTGTGGCGGGTGCAATCAAGCGAGAACGACTCCACCATCACGCGAAAGGCCTCGGGATCGTGGAAGAGCGTGGTGACGTCGCGGAAATTCACGCCGACTTTGGGCCAGTCGCGCACCGTGCGAATGCGGGCCTTAAGGTAGGAGGAGAGGTCGGCGGAATTCATGGGCGCGGTTCCGTCATGACGCCGGGGACGCCGGATCCGCGCAAGTCCCGATTAGGCCCGGGCGTGGAGCGCGCGGGCGGCCCGATTGATGGCGGCCAGGGGCTGCACGTGCTCGATCGCCGGCAGGCCGTCCCCATAGAGCAGCCCTCGGCCGAAGGGGGCCTCGGCGGCGCGATCTCCCGCCGCGTACTCAGGCCAGAAATAACCGACCGTCGCCGGGTGGCGGAGCAGGGCCTCGAGCGCCGCACGTCCTGCCCGATGCATGCGCTCCAAACCGCTGAGCCTTCCCTTCGCCTCGCGCTCGGGCACCGCCGGCACCCAGGAAAAGGGCGTGAACCAGACCGGACCCCCGCTCAGCGGGGTCAACTCCGTCACCACCCGCACATCCACCCAGGCTTCCGCCAGTGCTCCCAGGCCCGCGGGCAGCGGCGGGCCGAACACCAGCACCCCCGGCGCGTGGCGCCGCACACCTTCGCCGACGATGCGCAGATAGCGTTGCGCGAACTCGGCACTGAAACGCGCATGCGCCTCGCGATAGGCCGGGGCGTCGATCAGCCGGTCCTCAATCGTCCACTGCCGCAACGCCTCCTTGTTCGGCCCCTCAAGATCCCAGGCCCGCGCAAGCTGCGCGAAATCCCCGCCGTACGGCGCGAGCGCAAACTCCCACGCCGCATGGTAGGCACTGTAACGTGGATCCAGGCTCAGGCAGATCTGCAGCAAGGTCGGGCGCGCCTCCGCCCCGCCCGCCTGCGCCCAGCCGAGGTCGGAATCGGTGACGAAGCCAACGCGGTCGCGGCGCGACGTCACGCCCGCCAGGCGTTCCTCGCACGCGTCAGCCCAGCGCGGATCAAACACATCAGGCAGACGCGCCCCACCGAGGCGGAAAAGAAAATCGCCGGCCCGGCGCAGCTCGAGCGCCTCGACAAACGGCAGTCCGTACTCGCGCAGCGCCGGCGCCGACCCCGGACCGAGCACGTTGAAGGACCAGTCGCGCAACTGCCCGACCGTCCCGGCCTCGTCCGGACCGCCGGGCAGCAGACGGACATCATCCACGCCGCAGCCGATCACCGGCGTGCCGTCGGGCTGCACCAGCCACCAGCGACCGGCGCCGTCCTGCCCGACCCTGAAAAAGCCCGGCGCACCCCGCAGGGATTCGGGCTTAAGCGTGTTGAGGGTGGACCGACGGGCTCCGGAACGTGTCGCCATCGCTCCCCACGCTGGCCCAGCGCTCCTGGCTTGGGAAGCCGCAAGTCGGCGCCGGCGTACGGATTGATTGGATGTAGCCAGGCGTCGCTGCCCCCGGGGTTGAACTGCTGATCGACGGGCTCCGGACCGGGGTCAACGACCCCAGCTACATCGAGCCCGTTGCCCCCGCGTCAGCGCCGATCGGGACGCTTCAGGTCGAAGATGCCGGTCGTGCGAGTGTAGCTCTCGCCGCCGAGGCGGCCAATCAGGTCGAGCTTCACCGGGTCGGGCTCGCCGCTCGCGGACAGGACCTCGTCACGCACGTGCGCGAGTTGTATCCGTCCAAACACGACATTGGCCGCCAGCGGTCCCTCGCCGATCAGGACGATCTGGTGGACCGTGCATTCGAAGGCGACCGGCGCCGCCGCCACCCGGGGCGGCTTCACGCGCTGCGACGGAGCACTCGCGATGCCGAAGCGCTCGAATTCGCTCTCGCCGTAAGGCAGCAGCGCCGCCGTGGCGTTCATCGCCTCGGCCAAGGCCGCGGGCACGAGGTTGACCACAAACTCCGGCACCTGCTCGAGGTTGCGCACCGTGTCCTTCTTCGCGCCGTCGCGCGTGTTGACCGGCACGAACATCAGCGTCGGCGGATTCGCCGTGACGCCCTGGAAAAAACTGAATGGCGCCAGATTGGGCCGGCCATCGGCGGAAATCGTCGAGACCCACGCGATCGGACGCGGGAGGATCGTGCTGGTCATCCAACCGTAAGCATCGCGGGGCGAGAGAGCGGAAAAATCAACGATCATGGCAACAGCCGGCATTGCAGCGAAAGGCCGGACCAACTGCACGGATTTACCCACGGAGATCGCCGATCTGCTTTCGCCCGCAACCGCCGAACATCGGCCCCTTTGGTCGCAAATTCAGTTCGAGGGCATGCGATTACAAAATTCGTCGAAATTACGGAAATCACTATGAGCCGGAATACTGGGTATGCGTAGTCGCCGCCTGAAAACCGCCCACATCAGCCATCGACCGTCCCTACCTAAGGATTTTCGAGGCAGATTTCAGCGCATCCCACTTACTATCGTGTAACATGTTGTTAGTTAACGAGAAAATGCAGATATTCACAGAGAATATAATTAGGTCCTTTCGAACCTAGCTAACTTCTGGGGTAAAGACCCTAATCGGTGGGTATAAATACGCCAAAAAACCACCTCCGCTAGATTCCACCAGACACTGCTTATTAGTTACTTACGTGATTTTTTTTACACATCTCCCGGCACCGCATTTCCGGTCCCTTGACCACGCCGATTAAACGTCGCATTTAGGGTGTATTCCCTAGTGGAACCATGAAACATTCCCCCTACACCTCCCCTCGCGCGATGACCGTCGTCGAAGTGTGCATTGCGGCCACGGTGGTGTTGATTGGGGTCGTCGGTCTGATTCAGGCGCTGACGATTGGAGCCGCGATGATCGAGACGTCGCGCAGCCAGACGCTCGCCGCGCAGATCATTCAGCACGAGATCGGCCAGCTCCGTCTGCTCGACTGGGATGACACCGGCACGTCCACGGCCAACGCCGACATCCTCGCGCTGACGACGGATGCCTCGTACACCCTGCTTTCCGCGAAACCCGCCACCCACCCTTACAAGACGGTGGCCCCGACGTTCGGCGTGAAGAAAACCGTCTCCAACGTGCAGACGGATCTACGACGCGTCGTCCTTTCCGTCCAATGGACCAGCAAGGTCACGGGACGGGTCTACACCCGCACGGGCGAAACCTACCTCGGCAAGAACGGACTCCATGCTTCGTACTGAGGTCCATAGCCGCTCGCGGCGCGCCTTCACCCTGGTTGAACTCCTCATCGGGACCAGCCTGTCCGCCATTGTCATGGCCGGCATGCTCAGCGCCTACCTTTTTCTCGCCCAGAACCTGACGCGTCTCAACACGACCGAGAACTTCGACCGCCGCAGCCAGCGTGCGGTCACGCTGTTCAGCCGCGACATCAGCACAGCAAGCAAGATCGTCTCGGTTGCCTCAACCTCCTCCGCCGCGAGCCTCGTCATGAACGTGCCCACCGGCACTGTGACCTACACGTGGAGCGGCAGCGCCGCAGCCCCCGGCACCCTGACCCGCACCGAGACGGTGACGACCACCGCCGCGACAACGTCCGAGTCCCTCGTTTCAAATGTCACGCTCGCCGTCTTCACGGCCCGCGACGGCAACGGCAACGCGACGTCCACCACCTTCAACACCCGCCAGGTCCAGCTCACCCTCACGGGCGCGCTGCGCGCCTCCTCCGACGGCACCCTCGCGACCCGCACGGCCGCGTCACCCAACCTGCTGATCGCCAGCCAGGCGCTCATCCAGTGACATGACGCGACTCCGCAACAACGCCCGTGGCTCGGCCCTCCTCGCCGCCCTCTGCTTCACCGCGGTGCTGGCGATGGCGGTCACGAGCTACATCGCGATGTGCTACCGCTCGCTGCAGATGAGCACGCGCTCACTGCAGTTCGAACGCAGCGGCCTCCTCGCCGAGATCGGCATGGAGCAGGCCCTTTGGGCGCTGAACAAGAGCGACTTTACGTCCTGGACGGTCGCGGGCGACACCTACACCCGGACCACGAGCGGCTTTTCCTACGAGAATGGCATCACCGCCCAGGTCGAGGTCACCATTGCCCGCGACACGGGTTCCTGGTCCGAGCCCGGCGCCCGGACCGTTGCCGTGACCGGCACGACCACGCTGGCCGACGGCACGCAGATCCAGCGCAGCTACGAGACGACGGTCGAGCCCCTACCCACCTTCGTGAACGCTCTCGCCGGCGCGAGCCAGAGCGACAAGGCCACGGCGCAAGTCCGCTTTTACTCCGGCACCAGCGCCACGGTCGACAGCTACTACTCCACGGTCTCGACCACGCCCAGCGCGTTCGAATACGGCGCCGTGGTGGCCGGCAACGACCGCGTCACCATGTCCGGCGCCAAGATCAAAGGTTACGTCGCGATCGATAGCGCGAATCCGGCCCTGACGAGTGCGACGACCTCCGCCGAGCTCAAGGGGCCCGCGACCGCCGCCACGGTCAAGATCGACTCCAGCCGCCTCAACGGCGCGGTCAACCAGCCCTTCTACGGCCTGAACATCCCGACTGGCGCCGGCACCACCATCTCCGCCGGCACCCAGACGCTGGGCACGGCCGGTGCCACCGAGCCCGCGTTGTACTACGCCTCGGAAATCCTCCAGAACTCGGGGACCATCACGGTCAACGGTCCGGTCAGACTGGTCGTCTCCGGCGACTTCTACCTGTGGAGCTCCGGCCAGTTGACCATCACGTCGACCGGTTCGCTCGAGCTCTTCGTCGGCGGCTACCTGTACGAGGCTGGCACCGGCGGTTTCCGCAACGAGACGCGCATCCCTTCCAAGCTGGCGATCTACGGCACGAACAGCGCCTGGAACAGCGGCTACATCAACCACCCGACAAGCTATCCGTTCTACGGGGTCATCTACATGCCGGAAGTCACGGTGGATCTCTACGGCACCGCCGACTACTACGGATCGGTCGTCGCCAAGCGCGTCAATGTGCGCAACGCGGCCAAGATTCACTACGACACGAGCCTGCGCATCGCCTATTTCGGCGGCATGGCCAGTCCTTATGGCGTGACCGAGCGTCAGGACACGTCCGGAACCCACTAAGCGACACCAGGGGCTCTTGCACCGCAGATTCGCCGGTGCCATACTTACCCCGTTTCGCAAATTCTGACGCTATCCGCACCCCGCCGCATGCTCGCGCGAAAACCGTCGAACGCCCTTCTCGTCAACGTCACCCCGAACTTCGTGCACGTCGCCCGCCTGGGCCGGCCCGATGACCGGCCGCTGACCGTGGATGCCATGACGGAGCTCGCCCTCGACGATGAGCTTGGGCTGGCGAGCTGGATCCGGCGCGAATTCCGCGAGGAAACACGCTGGATCACCGGCTACTGCGGATTTCATCCCAAGGGCCGCGTGCTGGTTCGCGACACCCTGATCCCACGCCGGCTGGAGGAGCCCGGTTATCTTGCCGGCATCGTCAGCACCCTCGCCCGCGTCGACGCCCAGCGCGACTGGCAGCTGGCCGCCCTCGAGGCGGAATCGGGCCGTGCTTTCGGCGCCGAAGGCACGCCGCGCCCCGGACTCATTGTGGGCGTCGCCAAGGCGGACGTGCGGACCTTTCAGCAATCGCTCATCGCCCTCAACATCCGCCCGCGGCGGCTCGAGGTCGGCACCCTCCCGGCGCTCGGCAGCGCGAGCAGCATCCATGCCCTGAACGGCACCGAGCAAGCGCTGGCGGTGTGCGAGATCGAGGCCGATGAGACGCGCATCTACATCCTCGCCCGCAACGGCCTCCACACCCAGCCGATCCTGCCCTGCGGTCTCCGCACAATCGAGGAGGCCGCGATGAAGGAGTTTGGGTGCGCCGATCTTGCCACCGCGCGCCGCCGACTGGATCAGCACGACGAGGAACTCCAGCGCCACGAGCGACGCCTGATGCGCCTCTTTGCCCGCCACCTGCGGCTTTCGTTCGACTACTTCGAGCACCAGACCGGCCAGATCATCGGTGCGATGCACTGCTGCCACCTGCCAGCCAGCCGCGGCTGGGTGGCGAAGAGCCTGGCCAGCGCCGTTGATGTGCCCTCGATCGAACCCGATATTGTCGCCTGGGCTCATCGCACCGGGCTCGAACTCGCCACGCCGCCCCCCAGCGCCGCGTGGCTGGGCACCCTGGGCCTTGTGGCCGATCTGAACCCGCAGGCTTCCGACCATGCGCCCGCCGCCTGACAGTGCCCGCATTCTCGCCCCCTGGCGCGTCGACTGCCGGCTCGAGACCGAGCTGCCGGAGGACTCGCTTGTCGGCAAACGCTTCCTGCTGCACACCGCGAGCGGCGTCTTTGCCGCCGTTGGCCTGTTGCTCGTGAGCTGGCAGGGTTATCATTACACGAGCATGGAGCAGGGCATCGCCGACTGGGACCAGCGCATCGCCGAGAACCAGGAGGTTGTCCGCGAGGTCGACCAGTTGCGCCGCGCCTACAGCGCCGAGGCCGTCAAGGTTGACCAAGCCTTCGCTCTCATGAAGCCGGAACTGCTCGTGCATCCGTTCACCGCCCGCATCGCACGCACGCGGCCGGACACGATGACCATCGATGCGATCGAGACCGGCGAAGCCGGCGGCGTCGTGCTGCGCGGCACCCTGCAGGAGGATTCGGAACGCGCCAGCCGCCTGCTGGGACAGTACGTGGTGCAGCTGCGCGCCGACGAGGTGATCGGGCCGCAGTTCAGCGAGATCCTCATTTCCAGCCTGGACCGCCGCGAGGGCGCCGACCTCCTGAACTTCGAACTCGTTTTTCGAAAGCGCTGACCCATGGCCCGGCTCAAATCACCCGAACTATTCTGGCTCCGGCGCTACCCGTGGTGCGTGGCGTTCATCGTGGTCGGCCTGCTCGGCTTTGCGGGTGCGTGGCTGATCGGACAGCGCATCCCCCCGCTGGAGGCTGAGCTGCGCCAGCGAACGGACGAGGGTGAATTCGCCCTCGGTGCGCTCGCTGCCTCCCCGGTCCTGCGCGCGGAACTGGCCTACGTGCGCGAGGTGACCCGCCGCATCGAGACCAACATCGTGGACGAACTCGCCGTCGACGTGAACTACGGCTACTTCTACAGCTTGGAGAAACGCACCCAGGCCCGGCTCTCCGACCTCAAGCCGATCGTCGCCAGCCTGCCCGACTCCCGCTCTCCCTACAAACACGTCTCGTTCTCGCTGCGTCTCAGCGGCTCCTACGAGCAGGTCGCCGAATACCTGCGACAGCTCGAAGTCGGCCCCCGTCTGGTGCGCGTCACGAACTTCAGCTTCCGGCGCCGGCCGGCCCTGGCGGACTCGGGTCAGCCCGACACCGTCGCGCTGGACCTCAACCTCGATCTCCTCGGTAAACGATGACGCCGCGCTTCGCCCTCGTTCTCCTGCTCACCCTGGCCGCCGCTTCCGTGGCTCGGGCCGCTTCAGGCGCCCAGGAAACCGCGCTTCAACGGCGCTATGCGGAGGTGCGCAGCCGGATCGATGCCCTCTTCCAGCATCGCGATACCCCGCCGCCCGCCATCTCGGTCGAGGACAATCCCTTCATCGTCGGTTCAACCGCCCAAGCCCTGGCCGCGCCCCTAGTCCCGGGCATCGCCCCCCCGCGGGCCGCCGCGCCGGCACCCACCTTCACGAAGCTGCAATTGATCGCCGCCACCTTCCGCATCACCGGCCTCGTCCGCGTCGGCACCACCAGCCAGCTCGTGGTCAACTCGGCCCCACGCAAGGCCGGCGATATCATCAGCGTCATGTGGCAGGGGTCACCGGTCTTCGTCCGGTTGACCCGCTTCGAACCCGGCTTGGCAACGTTTTCCCTTGATGGGGAGAATGTTACGCTGAGATACTGAGGTCGAATGTAGCCGGGGTCGCTGCCCCCCGGTCGGCTCCGGTCGGCGCAAGATTTCGATCCCCGGGCTCAACGAGCCCGGCTACATCAACCCTCAGCCGGCAAGCAAAGGTCGCGAGGGAAGAAGACGGCGGGTTGCGCCTCCTACCCTGACCGCTAAGGTACTCCCATGCTGTTCCGCCGCTTCTCCTTCGTTCTCCTCGCCCTGGTCGCCTTAGCGTCCGGGCTGGCGGCGCAACATGTCACCGCCTCGCTCGTTGCCACCCAGGCCTCGGTCCAGCCGGGCCAGCCGATCACGGTCGCGGTCCGACTCGAGCACGCCGACCACTGGCACACCTACTGGGTCAACGCCGGCACCGGCTACCCGACCTCCATCGCCTGGCAGCTCCCGCCGGGCTGGACCGCGGGTGAGATCCAGTGGCCCGCGCCCCGCATCATCCACGACAGCAAGGGCAACATCACCGGCAATGGCTACGAGGGCGTCACCTACCTCCCCGTCACCCTCAACGCTCCCGCCGACGCGAAGCCGGGCGAGACGATCACCCTCGCCGCCGCGGTCGACTGGTTGATGTGCGCCGATGTCTGCATCCCCGGCGACGCCAAGGTTTCACTCACGCTTCCCGTCAGCGCGGACGCACCCGCTCCCGCCTCCGGCCAGGGCGCCGAGGCCGCCGCCAGCCTGCGTTCCCTGCCGAAGTCCGTCCCCGGCTGGGACGTGAGCGCCACGCGCAACGGAGCCAAGGTGACCCTCCGCCTCCAGGCCGGCGCCGACGCGCCGATCGCGGAGCCGACCGGCCTGTGGTTCTTCGCCTCCGACGCGTTCATCCAATACGATCAGCCCCAGACCGTGCGCAAGGGCGCAGCGAACGAGATCCTGATCGACCTGCCGGTCTCCGAATCGGCCGACCAGACCATCGCGCGCTTGAGCGGCGTGCTGACGTCATCGGGCAGTTGGCTCTCCGGCGTTGCGCTGCCCGGCATGGCGATTGACGTGCCAATCGTCCTCGGTGCGGCCGCGCCGGTGCCGGCGACCGCAGCGGGCGCAGCGACCCCGAACGTGGCCCCCGCCGCGAACACCAGCTTCCTCGGCACGCTCGCGCTGGCCTTTGTCGGCGGCCTGATTCTCAACCTGATGCCCTGCGTCTTCCCGGTACTGGGCATCAAGATCCTCGGCTTCGTCAACCAGTCGGGCAACAACCGCCGCCTCATCACCCTGCACGGCATCGCGTTTACCGTGGGCGTGCTCGTGTCGTTCTGGGCGCTCGCCGGCGCGCTCGCCGTGTTGCGTGCGGGCGGCGATCAGCTCGGCTGGGGTTTCCAGCTGCAGTCCCCGGCCTTCGTCTTCGGCCTCGCCGCCGTGATGCTCGTCTTCGCCCTGAGCATGAGCGGCGTCTTCGAGTTCGGCCTCGGCGCGACCGGCGTCGGCGCCAACCTCCAGATGAAGGACGGCTACAGCGGCTCGTTCTTCACCGGCGTCCTCGCCACCGTCGTGGCCACCCCCTGCAGCGCCCCGTTCCTCGCGCCCGCCCTCGGCGCCGCGCTCGCTTTGCCGACGGCGGAATCGTTCGTCGTGTTCACCGCGATCGCCGTCGGTCTGAGCGTGCCGTACCTGCTGCTCTCGATTTTCCCTCAGGCGGTGAAGGTCCTGCCCCGGCCCGGCGCCTGGATGGAGACGTTCAAGCAGGCGATGGCCTTCCCGCTCTACGCCACGGTCGGCTATCTGGTGTGGGTGCTCGCGGGCCAGACGACCGAAAGCGGCCTCCTCATGACCCTGCTCGGCCTGACCGTCATCGCGATGGCCGCGTGGCTCTACGGCCGCTACCACGCGCCGGGCGCGTCGGCCGGCAAGATGCGCTTCGGTCTGATCGGCGGCGTCGCGCTCCTCACCGTCGGCGGCTGGCTCGGCTGGCCCCGCGCGGCCGCCCCGACCGACCTGGTGTGGGAAACGTGGAGCCCCGAACGCGTGGCCGAACTCCGCGCCCAGGGCCGGACGGTTTACGTCGATTTCACCGCCCGCTGGTGCGCGACCTGCCAGACCAACAAGAAGGTCGTGTTCTCGTCCGCCGATGTCCTGAAGACGTTTGCCGACCAGAACGTCGTCGCCCTCAAGGCCGACTGGACGAACAAGGACGCCCGCATCACCGCCGAACTGGCCAAATGGAACCGCAGCGCGATCCCGTTCAATCTCGTCTACCGACCCGACCGGCCCAACGCCGAAGTGTTGCCCGAACTTTTGACGCCGACGATCGTGATCGATGCGATCAGCGGCTCCGCCGCGCGCACGAATTGACCGACTTACTGCTGTAGCCTTGCGGTTGCTAGGGCGGTCCGTTGTGCTCAGCCACCCGCATGGCTGGCGACCGCTCTACGACCCCGAATCAGAACCCCGAGCAGGTCGCCCGGGATGCCATTGACGCCCAGCTCCGCGCCTCGGGGTGGGTGATCCAATCCAAGGATGCGATCAACTTTCACGAGGGGAAGGGGCAGGCCATCCGCGAATACTCGACCGACACCGGCCCGGCCGACTACGTCCTGTTCGTTGATCGTCAGCCCGTCGGAGTGATCGAGGCCAAGAAGGAAACCCTCGGCCACACCATCACCTCGGTCGAGGACCAGACCGCCGACTACGCCGCCGCCAAACTCAAGTGGATCCAGTCCACCGGCGAGCCGCTGCCGTTCCTCTACGAAGCCACGGGGGTGATCACCCGCTTCACCGACCAGCGCGACCCCAAGCCGCGCTCGCGCAACGTCTTCTCCTTCGAACGCCCCGAGACCCTCCGCAGCGCGCTCGCCGCCCATCGATCCCTCCGCGACCGGCTCCGGGATCTGCCCGCCCTCGATCCCACCGGCCTGCGCGAGTGCCAGATCGAGGCCATCACAAACCTCGATGTCTCCCTCAAGGCCGCCCACCCGCGCGCGCTGATCCAGATGGCCACCGGCGCCGGCAAGACGTTCACCGCCATCACCTCGATTTACCGCCTGCTCAAGCACGCCCGGGTCCGCCGCGTCCTCTTTCTCGTCGATACCCGCAACCTCGGCGAGCAGGCCGAACAGGAGTTCCTCGCCTTCACCCCGACCGACGACAACCGCAAGTTTACCGAACTCTACACCGTCGCCCGTCTCACCTCCGCCCATGTCCCGGCCGACGCCGAGGTCTGCATCTCCACCATCCAGCGGATGTACTCGATCCTGCAGGGCCGGGAGCTCGACGCTTCCGCCGAGGACGAGAATCCCGCCGAGCGCTCCGACCGCCCGCGCGAGCCGCTGCCGGTGACCTACAACGAAAAGGTCCCGCCCGAGTTCTTTGATCTCATCATCATCGATGAGTGCCACCGCTCAATCTACAATCTCTGGCGCCAGGTGCTGGAGTACTTCGATGCCTTCCTTGTCGGTCTCACCGCCACGCCCGACGCCCGCACCTACGCCTTCTTCAACCAGAACGTCGTCTCCGAATACACTCACGAGGATGCCGTCGCCGATGGCGTGAATGTCCAGGGCGAGATCTACGTCATCGAGACTGAGGTCTCCCAACAGGGCGGCACGGTGCTGAAGGGACTCGTCGAGCACCGCGAAAAGCTCACGCGCGCCAAGCGCTGGCAGCAGAAGGACGAGGACGAGGCCTACTCCGCGCAGAAGCTAGACCGCGACATCGTCAACCCGTCCCAAATCCGCACCGTGATCCGTACGTTCCGCGACAAGCTGCCGGAGATATTTCCTGACCGCACCGCCGCCGATGGCGGCTACGAGGTCCCCAAGACCCTCATCTTTGCCAAGACAGATTCGCACGCTGACGACATCATCCAGATCGTCCGCGAGGAGTTCGGCGAAGGGAATGCCTTCTGCAAGAAGGTCACCTACAAGAACGAGGAGGACCCCAAGTCCGTCCTGTCGCAGTTCCGCAACGAGTATCACCCGCGCATCGCCGTCACGGTGGACATGATCGCCACCGGCACCGACGTGAAGCCGCTCGAGTGCCTGCTCTTCATGCGCGATGTGAAATCCAAGGGGTACTTTGAGCAGATGAAGGGCCGCGGCACCCGCACGCTCGAACACGACGCCCTGCGCAAGGTGTCCTCAGCCGCGAAGTCCGCCAAGACGCACTACGTCATCGTCGACGCCATCGGCGTGACCAAGTCGCTCAAGACCGCCAGCCGTCCGCCCATCACCCGGCCGACGGTCTCCTTCAAGGACCTCGCCATGGAGGTCGTGATGGGCGCGACCGACGCCGACACCGTCTCATCGCTCGCCGGTCGCCTCGCCCGGATCGAGCGCATGCTCACGCCGCTGCAAAAGCATGCCCTCACGGAAAAGATGGGCGGTGTCACGCTTGGGCAGGTCGTCAAAGACCTCTTCCACGCGCTCGATGGGGATGCGATCGAACAGCGGGCGCACGCGATCACTGGGATGCCGCCGGACGCCAATCCGGGTGACGACGCCCGCGCCAAGGCGCAGGCGCAACTGGTGACCGCCGCCCGCACTCCGCTGACCGGGGCGGTCGTCACGCAGATCGTCGAAGCCTGCACGGCCAACCTGCAGGCGATCGATCACGACACCCAGGACAAGCTCCGCCGGGCCGAGTGGGACGCCGACGCGCAGACCCGTGCGACCGCCTTCGTTGGGGACTTCGAGACCTTCTGCCGCGAGCATCGCGACCAACTCGACGCCCTCACGATCTACTACAGCCAGCCCCAGCGCCGGCAGGAGGTCACCCTCAAGCAAATCGAGGACGTGCTCGCCGCGCTCAAGCAACATGCCCCGCGCCTCGCGCCCCTCCGCGTGTGGGATGCCTACGCCCGCCTCGACGCCCTGCCCGCCAACGCCCGGCCGCTCACGGAATTGACCGCCCTCGTGGCCCTCCTCCGCCGCGCCTGCGGCCTCGACAATAAGCTGACACCCTTTGCCGATACCGTGCGCCGCCACTACCGCGACTGGATCCTCCGCGCCAACGCCGGCCAGCCCTTCACGGCGCAGCAAGCCGCCTGGCTGGAGCTGATCCGCGACCACGTCATCGATTCGCTCCGCATGGAAAAGGCCGACCTCGACTACGCCCCCTTCGACGCCCGCGGCGGCCTCGGCCGCATGCACGAACTCTTCGGCGAGCGTCTCGACACGCTGATTGAAGAGCTAAACAAGGAGCTGACGGCGTGAGTGACGAATCGCTTCCCACAGGGTGGGTCAAAGTCCCTTTCGAGGAACTACTGACCAAACTCGCGAACGGAACAACAACGGAGCAACACAAAGACCCTCCTGGAATTCCGGTCTCACGCATAGAAACGATCTCTGAAGCCAAGATTAATTTCGGGAAAGTCCGTTACGTCAGGGATGCTTCTCCTGAATTGCGCGAGCGCTTCTTTCTCCGGTCCGGCGACATTCTCTTCAGCCATATCAATAGCGATTCGCACCTCGGAAAATGTGCGCTCTTTAAAGGCAGCCAAGAGCTACTGCACGGAATGAATCTTCTGCTGATGCGCGTTTCGGCGGCAGCGGTTCCCGAGTTCATCGAGCAGTTCCTCATCTACCTTCGTGCTCGCGGATATTTCATCCAGATTGCACAGCACGCGGTGAATCAGTCTTCGCTGAATCAGAAGAAGATTAACCAGATTCCCATCCCCCTGCCGCCGCTGGCGGAGCAGAAGCGGATCGTGGCGAAGATCGAGGAGTTGTTCAGCGAGTTGGAGGCCGGGGAGGAGAGTCTGCGGGTGGCGCGGCGGCAACTCGGCGTCTATCGCCAGTCGCTCCTCAAACAAGCCTTCGAGGGCCACCTCACCGCGAAGTGGCGCACCCAAAACCCCGCCAAACTCGAATCCCCCGCCAAACTCCTCGCCCGCATCCAATCTGCCCGGCAAGTCCGGGCTGAATCGACACCATCTAGGACTACATCACTTGCTCCGTTTCCAGCCGACGAATTGGTGGGCGACTTCACGCTACCCACGGGCTGGCTCGTGCTGGCCTACGGCGATCTTTGCTCTGTGGTTCGCAACGGCATCTCGCAGAAGCCATCCGGCGAGACCGGCCACAAGATCGCCCGCATCAGTGCCGTGCGCCCGATGGTTTTCGACTACGAGGACTACCGCTTCATCGATTGCGACGACGAGACCGCCGCCGATTACACGCTGGCTAACGGCGACCTTGTTTTCACGCGCTACAACGGTGCCAGGCGATTCGTTGGGGTGTGCGCCCAGTTCAAAGGCAGCGAGCCTCGCCTCTATCCGGACAAGCTTATCCGCACCCGCCCGGACCTGCCGATGCTCGATTCTCGCTACCTTGAGATTGCTCTAAACTGCGGTCTCTCTCGTGCGTGGCTGGAAACGAAGATTCGCACCACGGCGGGACAGTCGGGCGTTTCAGGCGGCGACGTGAAGGCGATGCCAGTGCCGATCTGCTCCCTCCCCGAGCAACAGGAGATCGTGCGCTTGCTGGACGAGCAGTTCGAGGTGATCGAGCGGAACGAGCGGGAGATCGACGGGGCGTTGCGGCAGAGCGAGGCCCTGCGGCAGGCGATCCTGAAAAAGGCTTTCACCGGCCAACTAGTTACCCAGGATCCTGCCGACGAACCTGCGTCCGTTCTATTGGCCAGAATACGCGTACCCGAACCCAGAACGCCCTGAAAAGCCTGAGCTTCGCGTCGCTGAGTCCACCCGGCGAATACGACGCGCTCCTTCCAAATCGGTCTCATGAGCACATTCGACAGCACCAAGAAGGCCCTGCCAGAAATTCTCAAGCAGGTTACCGATGGTAAAATGCAGCTCCCTGACTTCCAGCGTGGCTGGGTCTGGGACGACGACCACGTACGCTCTCTCCTAGTGAGCATCGCCCGGTCGTTTCCCGTTGGCGCCGTGATGCTGCTCGATACCGGAGGCGACGTCAGGTTTCAGGTTCGTCCCGTCGAAAATGTGCCGTTTCCGAGCGGAGTACCGGAGCCGAACCAACTGATCCTCGACGGCCAGCAGCGTCTGACCTCGCTCACACAAGTGCTCGCGCTGGATCAGCCGGTAAAAACCTTCGACGAGAAGAAACGGCCCATCGAACGCTACTATTACATCGACATCGAACTCGCCCTCCAGGAAGGCCGGATCGACGAGGCTTTCTTCTCCGTAGAAGCGGATCGCAAAATCAAATCGGACTTCGGCCGGAAGGTGAACCTCGACCTTTCCACACGGGAGCTCGAGTGCCGGCAACTGATGTTTCCGTGCCGACAAATTCTCAATTCCGACTCGTGGGAGGAAAGTCTTCAGGAATTTGCGCCGGAGAAATTTCAGACCTACATGAAGTTCAGGAAAGGAGTGTTGAACGCTTTCCGGACGTATCTCCTGCCGGTTATCGCTCTGGGTAAAACAACGTCGAAGGAGGCCGTTTGCCTTGTGTTTGAAAAGGTCAATACCGGCGGCGTCTCACTGACCGTTTTTGAATTGATCACGGCTTCTTTTGCAGCCGATGGATTTAATCTTCGCGATGACTGGTTTGGAAGCACGCTGCGCAAGAAGGTAGGGCGGGCAGAGCGGTTGACAAAGGACCCGCTACTGGCGCCCGTTGAGAACACCGATTTCATCCAAACCATCACGCTGCTGCACACGCTGGAAAAGCGGCGTGCCGATCATGCACAGGGAAAGACAGGGAAGCAGGCCGCAGCGGTGAGCGCCAAGCGCGTCGCGATGCTCGCGTTGCCACTGGCAGAATATGGGGCGAAAGCTGATCAGGTCGAAGCCGGTTTCAAATTGGCGGGTAGATTTCTCCGCAAGGAATGTTTCTTTGACGCGCGCGACCTTCCCTACAGGACGCAGCTGGTGCCCTTGGCCGCGGTGCTTTGCCTGCTGAAGGAACGGTGGCTGGAGCCGAAAATCTACGACAAGCTGAGTCGCTGGTTTTGGTGCGGAGTCTTTGGCGAGCTTTACGGCGGTGCTGTAGAGACACGGATAGCCAACGATCTGGAGGACTTGCTCGCTTGGTTTGAAAGGGACGACGCTGTGCCACGCACCGTGTATGAAGCCAACTTCCAGCCGGGGCGGCTTGGCACATTACGGAGCCGCAATAGTGCCGCCTACAAAGGACTGAATATCCTCGTGCTGCGCGAAGGCGCTCAGGACTTCTTCTGGAAAGCGGGGATCCAGGAGCTCGACACCGACGATGTGAACCTAGATGTGCATCATATTTTCCCACAGGATTGGTGTGTCGGACAAAAAATCGACCGCCGCGTCTTCAACTCGGTCGTCAACAAGACGCCGATCTCCTACAAGGCGAACCGCATGATCGGCGGGAAGGCACCGTCGGTTTACCTCAAGAACCTACAGGAGCACAAACAGGTGCAGATCGACGATGCGGCGATGGACGAGATTCTTGCCAGTCATTGCATCGATGCCGTGAGACTGCGCGCGGATGACTTTAACGGCTTCATCACGGCACGCGCCTCCGCGTTGCTCGACTTGGTTGAAAAGGCGACCGGCAAGGGCATCCAGAGAGAGGCCAACGCTACACTTGTACCAGCCGCGCCGGGTGACGATGACGAAGGTTTGTGAGCAGAGTGGTGGTCACACAGAACGGTGGGAGCTCGAGTGGGCGGTGCTCGCGTAAGCCCATCTGGCGCATTGCTGTCATGGTTGGGTTCCCGCGAATGCGGTAGATTTGCCGTGCGCGGGCAATCCCGCTCGCGATGCAACCATCGACATCCCATGAAGACACCCATGACTCCACAAGCGGCCGCAAGCATCCAAAGCGCGGCCGCTCGTTCGCAGAGCAACGTTCGTTCCGGCAGCTTCCCCGCGCGCGCCCAATCGGCCGCTGTGCGGAACACCCCGGGTAAACCACCCGCAGGGCCCACGAATGGAAAGCGCTGAGCATGACCCGCGAGCGCCATCGCTCGGTGCCGCTCGGTTCGGCCCAGCCGCCCTTCCCGGGCGGCTGGGTTTCCGCGCTGCTGAGAGCCGTCGTGAGTTTTGCGCCAGATTTTGCCAACCGCCTAGGCCTGCCCAAACGCCATCGCACGTGGAGTCGCCTGGAGGCGGGCAGTCCAGATGTGACCGAAGCCCGCTATCAGGAGTGGAAGCGGGTGGTCGTTCGGATCATCGAGGAACTCTTCCCTCGCGTTTCAGGGATCAACGGCTTTGCCGCCAAGTATGTTGACGAGTACTTCCGCCTCTGGGCTTTTTCAGCGGAGCACGCCGCCCGGTGGGTCGAGATCGGCGGCGATCGACCGGCCAGCCAGGCGGTGCTCAGCCGAGCCCTCGTGCGCGACCTCCTGCTTCGGCTCTGCTACCTTGCGAGTTGCGAACGCCAGTTGGCCGGGAGCATTGAGACCCTGTTCCTGCCGTGCACCTCATTCGAGGAACTCTACCGGCTGCTGGCTGATCGGCGAAAGCGGACTAACGATGAGAACTTGGCTTCAGACTTGAAGGTCAGCAGCCGCACCCTCAGCCGATGGCGAAAGGGAACCACCGCGCCCAGTTGGGCAAATCTCCAGCACCTCGCCGCACCGACCGACGGACGTATCGCGGGCGGAGTCGGCTTTATCGACAGCCTGCTAAGACGGTTGGACCTGCGCAGCCACCCTCTGGCGAATGAATTGCTGCGGGTTGCGGCGATTTTTATGCAGGTGCATCCCGCTGCCTTGACCGACTTTCGCGGCGAGATTCCGCTGGGGAAGGGCGCTCTAGGCACAGGCCCGGCAGATTTCGCAAATTACGCCCAGTTCGGCGACAACCTGCTGCTTCACCCAGGCTGGCAGGCAGTTCGCGCTGTGTTGCCCGATGCCTTGTGGCGCACGCATTGGGACGCGCTACGGCTAGGTCGGCCTTTCGATCTCGCCCAGCTCCATTTGCGATTCTCCGGCCTCAATGATGATGCAGATTTGCAAAAATGGATCACCGGGGCGGAGTTGCAGGGGTGGCGGATCGGTGCACTCTCTGCGGACTTGCCGAATTAGATTATCCTCTAGTTGTTATTGGAAAACATCTTGTGATCGAAATTAAAGTGTGGGCGGCCCGTGACGATGGAGGGAATCACATTGATCTTGCGAAATACCATTTCGCAAGATTCTACTCTGCCTCGGTTGCCTACCCCAGCAATCCGGGTCCCTTTAGCTCCTCCCGCACCCATGTCCGACGCCCTTGAATTTGCCCGCATGATTGGCGAGCGCGTGTCCCACGCACGCGCGCTTGCAGACCTATCGCAGTCCCAACTTGCCGAGCGACTTGGCTTCAAGGATCGCCAAACCGTCTCGGCGATTGAGGGCGGCAAGCGAGCCGTGACGGCCGACGAGCTCGTGACGCTCGCGGCCGTGCTCAAACAGCCGCTGGATTTTTTCACGGATCCCTACGTGGTGATCGAAAAGCATGATTTCTCGTACCGGGCATCCGCCGGCGCCGCCGAGGTCGTGCCAGCCTTCGAGGATCAGATCACCCGCTTGATCGCCACTCAGCGCCGGTTCCGCGAGCTGCTCGGCGAAACCGCGAGTCCCATTCAGCCGCAGATCAGCGTCCTGTCGAAACAGTCCCCCTTGGATTTCGCTTCGTTTCTGGGCGAGAAGACCGCCCGGGCTTGGAATCTGGGCGAGGTGCCGGCGATGAATCTGCGGGCCGCCATTGAGCGCCAGCTGGGCGCAACGATCCTCTACGTTGATGCACCTGCGGCGATCTCGGGCGTGGCCTGCCGGATGGCCGACGGCGACTATATCTTCATCAACCGCAACGAACCGCTCAGCCGGCAGAATTTTGACCTCGGGCATGAGCTGTTCCACCTGCTGACGTGGGAAAAAATGCCGCCGGAACGCATGGACCTCCCTGGCATGCGCACGCCGGTCGAGCGCCTCGCCGATTCCTTCACGGCGGGCCTGCTGATGCCGACCGACGTAATCAAGGCACGCTGGAATCAGCGCGTCGCCACGCAACCGCTCGATGCCTGGCTCCGCCAGCATGCGGCTGAACTCCGCGTGTCACCCGCCGCCCTCTACTGGCGGACCGTTAACCTGGGCTTGATCGCAAAGGACACGATGGATGCCAAGGCCCTCGCCTGCATCGCCGAGGGGACCGCCGAAAGCCGGCCCAATCTGTACAGCGCGGACTTCGTCGCCCGTTTGCACAAGGTGCTCGATCGCGGCGAGGTCAGTGTGCGCAAAGTGATGTCGCTGCTGGATTGCTCGATGGAGGATCTCAAGGCGCTCTTCGCTGCCTACAAGTTAAACGTCCCGTTCGATTTGTGAGGCCACCCCATGCCACCCCGCGGCTCCTTGGTTCTCGTGGATACGGTGGCAATCAAGGCCGCGCATCAGCTGGGTTGCTGGAATGCGCTACGGAAAGCGTATCAACTGGAATCGGTTCAGACCTGCCTCGACGAAGTTACCCGAATTGATGCCAAGGGTCGGCAGCTGGTGACGCGCGCGGAGGCAGAGCTCAAGGCCGAGATCCGATTCCACGCGGTGAGTGAGACGCAACGAGCAGTCCTGCTGCTGAAGGTCGGTCGCCGGCTGGATCTCGACGACGGTGAGCGTGATCTGCTCGCTCATGCCCTGTCGCTGGGACGGAAGGCGTGGTGGCTGTGTGGGCCGGACAAAGCCACCCTCAAAACGCTCAACGGACTCAACCTCCTCGACCGCATGGTCTCGCTGGAGAGCATGGGCCGCGAGGTCGGGCATCGGTTCACGGCACTGGGCGAGCAGTACACGGAGGCGTGGCTGAAGGCCAAACGCACGAAATTGCTCTTAGGCGAAGAGTGGATCTAGGGACAGACGGCAGCCAGCCGCGGAGAAAGCTCGGCCTTGTTGTTGGTGAAATTTCCGACTTCGCTTGCTTCTTCGCGCCCCTGTTCGCATTGAGCGACGGGACTTCTCCCCAACTTCCGCCACCTCATCCGAAGCGACCGCCGCATGACCACCGACAGCATCATCTCCAAGGTCTGGTCCTTCTGCCACACGCTCCGGGACGATGGCGTGGGCTACGGCGACTACCTGGAGCAGCTCACCTACCTCATCTTCCTCAAGATGGCGGACGAGTACGCCAAGCCGCCTCACAACCGGAAAGTCGGCGTACCGGCGCGCTTCGCCTGGCCCGTGATGCGTCCGCTCAAAGGCGCGGAGTTGGAGGTCCACTACGTCGAGGCGCTCCGCGAACTCGGCCAGCAGAAGGGCATGCTAGGGCAGATTTTCACCAAGGCGCAGAACAAGATCACCGACCCAGCCAAGCTCGCCCGGCTGATCGAGATGGTCGACGACGTCACCTGGACCACCCTCGATGCCGACACCAAGGGCGACATCTACGAGGGCATCCTCGAAAAGAACGCCGAGGACACCAAGTCCGGCGCCGGTCAGTATTTCACGCCCCGCGCGCTCATCAAGGCCATGGTCGCCTGTGTCGCGCCCGAACCGAGTAAAACCATCGCCGATCCCGCCTGCGGCACCGGCGGCTTTTTCCTCGCGGCCTACGATTTCCTCGTGAACCAGCGCACGCTCACGCCGGCGCAGAAGCGGTTCCTCAAAAACGAGACCTTCCACGGCAACGAGATCGTCGCCGGCACCCGTCGCCTGTGCCTGATGAACCTCTTCCTGCACGGCATCGGTGAAATCGAGGGCAACAGTGCCATCGCCTCAACCGACGCCCTCATCGCCGCGCCGTCGAACACCTTCGACTACGTCCTCGCCAACCCGCCCTTCGGCAAGAAGAGCTCGATGACCTTCACCAACGAGGAGGGTGAACAGGAGAAGGAGGACCTCGTCTACAACCGGCAGGACTTCTGGGCCACGACCTCCAACAAACAGCTCAACTTCCTCCAGCACATCCGTTCGCTCCTCAAGACCACCGGTCGCGCCGCGGTCGTGTTGCCCGACAACGTCCTCTTCGAAGGCGGGGCCGGCGAGACGGTACGCAAGAAGCTCATGGAGACGACGGAACTGCACACTATCCTGCGTCTCCCGACCGGCATCTTCTACGCCAACGGCGTGAAGGCCAATGTGCTCTTCTTCGACAATCGTCCCGCGAGCAAGGAGACGGCCACCAGGGAAGTCTGGTATTATGACTACCGGACCAACATCCACCACACGCTGAAGCGGAAGCCCCTGCGCTTCGAGGATCTCGCTGACTTCATCGCCTGCTATAATGCCGAGAACCGCCACAAGCGGAAGGAGACGTGGCACGCGGAGAAGAACCCCGAGGGCCGCTGGCGGAAGTTCACCCACGCCGAACTCGCCGCGCGCGACAAGACCAGCCTCGACCTTTTCTGGCTTAAGGACGACAGCCTCACGGATCTGGACAATCTCCCCGAGCCCGCCGTTCTCGCCGAGGAGATCATCGACAATATCGAGGCCGGGCTGGCGAACTTCCGAGCCGTCGCGGCTTCGCTGAACAAGTAGGCACCTGCCGACCGACCAGGCCGATTCGGCGAAAAACGACGGTTCATTATTCATTCGCCCGCCCGCCGCGGCTCTGCGAGCAGTGCGGGTGCCCGTATGACCGCACCTGCTGCTTCTGCTCACTCCCGCGCTGTCGGGTTGCTCGTGGTGGCTTCGCTGTGCTGGAGCATCGGCGGGCTGCTGATCAAGGCCATCCCGTGGTCCCCGCTCGCCGTCGCGGGTATGCGCGGGCTCATCGCCGGCATCTTGCTGCTCATCCTGAACCGCGGCCTACGGCTGACCGGCTCCCGCATCCAGTGGATCGGCGCCATCGCCTATGCGTTGTGCACGGTGACCTTCTGCATCGCGACCAAGCTGACCACCGCGGCCAATGCGATTCTCCTCCAGTACACCGCACCCGTCTGGGTCGCGCTGCTCGGCGCGTGGCTGCTCGGCGAGCGCACCACACGCTTTGACTGGTTCACCATCGCGATCGTGCTCGCCGGCATGGGGCTCTTTTTCGCCGACGGCCTCGAACTCGCCAATGTCATCGGCAACTCCGTCGCGATCCTCAGCGGCCTCTGTTTCGCGTGCATGACCATCGCGCTCCGGCGTCAAAAGGATGGTTCGCCGGTCGAGTCCGTGATCCTCGGCAACCTGCTTGCGTTCCTCATCGGCCTGCCGTGGATCATCGACGCGCCGGCGCTCGCACCGGCCGGCTGGGCCGCGCTGCTCACACTGGGCATCGTCCAACTCGGCTTCTCCTACTGGCTCTACGCCCGCGCCATCCGCCACGTGTCCGCGCTCGAGGCCGTGTTGATCCCGGTGATCGAGCCCATCCTCAATCCCATCTGGGTCCTGCTCGCCCTCGGCGAACGTCCCACCCCGCTCGCCATCGTGGGCGGCGTGCTCGTGCTTTCCGCGGTCACCTGGCGCGCCCTCCACGCGATTCGCGACGGGCGGCAGAGGAAGACCGCAGCGGCATGAAAGCGAACTCCGGGTTTTAACCACGGATGCACACGGATAAACACGGATTCCAATCCCCTGATGGGATTCACCAATCATGAATTCAGGGTTCTCTCCGGGTCATTTGTATCCGTGTGCATCCGTGGTTAAGTTTCTGTCCATTCAGATACGAAGGCTATCGCTTCAGCTAAACGCTCTCTTCCTTGTCCTCCTCGCCTTGAGCTTTGCCCCCCAGCCCCTCCGCGCCCAGGAACCCGAGACGGTCGTGCTCCTCCACGGGCTCGGTCTCGGGGCTTGGGCGATGCAGCGCATCGAGCATGCGCTCGAGCGTGACGGCTATCGCGTGATCAATGTTTCCTACCCGTCGCGCTCGCTGCCGCTCGAGCAGATTGCCAGTGAATGGATTCCCGCACTGCTCACGACGCATCAGGCGGAGCGTGCGCCCATGTTGCATTTCGTGACCCACTCAATGGGTGGGATTGCGCTGCGCGGTTACCTGCGGAGCCACGCCCCCACGAATCTGGGCCGAGTCGTTATGATCGCTCCGCCAAATCACGGCACGCGCCTCGTCGACCGCATCGGCGACTGGTGGGCATTCCGGGTCTTCACCGGCGTCAATGGCGTACAACTCGGCACCGGCGCCGAGGCTTTTCCGCAGCGCTTGGGTCCGTGGACCCAACCGGCTGCGCTCGGCATCATCGCGGGCGACCGCACGATCAACCCGCTCTTCTCCCACTGGATCGGTCCCGACGCCAACGACGGCAAGGTGAGCGTCGCGAGCACGCGCCTCGAAGGGATGAGCGCGCACCTCGTCCTGCCCATCTCCCACACCTGGCTTATCTACCGTCGCGCCACGCTCGACGCCGCCCGCGCGTTTTTGCGCACGGGGAGCTTTTGATCACGCTGTCGTCTTGGCGGCGGGCTTGAACTGGATCAGCAGGTTCGCCGCGGTGATGAGGCTGCCGCCGACGAGCAGGGTCCAGGTCGCGGTCTCGTTGCCGTACTCGATCCCGGCCCAGATCGAGAACAGTCCGGGCAGGAAAAGCGCCAGCAGCGATCCGAACACCGGCTCGATGCAGTAGATCAGGCCGGCCTCGGTCGCGGTGATGCGCGGCTGGAAGGTATTCATGATCGTGAAGGCGCCGATCGTGCAGAAGAACGTGAGCGTGAGCGTGAAGAGCACCCACGCCGGCGAGGTGAACGGAACCACGATCGCCGCGAGCGACGGCGCGGTCGCCAACGCCAAGGCCGTGAACACCGCGGCCTCCGTCGCAAACATGACCACGGTGATCTTGTCGGGCCGGTTGCCGGCAAACTCCGAGCGCTCCAGCCAGAGAATCTGCCCCATGAAGAACACCGAGCTGAGCAACGTTTCCCACTCGCCGCGGCCGAAGCGCAGCGTGCTCCAGTCAAACCGCCCCAGGATCGCCACCCCCGCGAGCACAAGCGCGCACGCGATCCACACCCGTGACCCGGGGTTGCGGCGTCCGCGCAGCGCGACGTAGACCGGGATCATGATCGCATAGAATTGAGTGAGGAACGCCGACGTCGACGCCGCGGTGAACTGCAGCCCGTCGTTCTGGAAAATCATTCCGACTGCGGCGAACAGCCCGAGCGCCACGCCCTGTTTGATTTCGTTCCGGGAGAAGTCGCCCAGACCGCGCCCTTGCAGGACCGCGAGGATCGCCAGCGCCAGCACGAAGCGCGGCGCAACCGTCATCGCCGTGATGAACCAGTTCCCGCTGCCCGGCACCACCTGTTCGTGCACCAGCACCACCGCCTTGATCACGGGAAAGCTCAGACCCCAGAACAAGTTCGCGACCAACAGCATCAACAGGGCCTGCGTGCGTTGGGCTTGGGAGGAGGGCATGCGCGAACGGCGGAGGCTGCGCACCCCGGCGCTGGCATCCAAGCGAAAAGCCAAAACCGGCCTTTACCCGATGCAAATAAACTACAGATTCAAATTCTCCCCTGCAGCGTAGCCCCTCCTCGCGTCTGCCATGAAATCCCTCGTCGTCGTCCTCGCGCTCTCGGCGCTGGCCAATGTCGGTATGCTTACCGTGATCGCCTCGCGGTCGCCGTCCACTCACCCCGCGCAAGATGGAAAATCGCTCGACCCACGAACGACGTCTGCCGATCCGTCAAAGCCCGGGTCTCCATCCGCCGCTACGGAAGATCACGAGCGTACCCTGGAAGAAATCTGGATCTCGCCCACCCGCGAGGAATTGCCCGGGCTCATCGCACGCCTGCGCGCCGCGGGCTACCCGCCGTCCGTCATCCGTTCGCTCGTTTCGATGATGGTCAGCAATCTCTACGCTGAACGCCGCCGCGCCCTCCAAGGCCCGGTGGAAGACGTCCCCTTCTGGCAGGGCCGCGATCGGCCCCTCAGCATGTCAGCCCCCGTTTCCGCCGAAATCCGCGCCGCTCGACGCGCACTCGATCAGGAAAGCCGCGCGTTGCTTAAGGAACTGCTCGGGGCCAACGCGATCGACACAGCCTCCGAAAGTAATCTCGTGAGTCAGCGAATGATGGGACCGCTCTCGGCTGAAAAGCTCGAACAGCTTCAAGCGATTCGATCCGACTATGCCGACTTACAGCAGTCGATGTTCACGTCGATTTCGGCTCTGACCGGAGCGCGCCTGCCCGCGGATGAGGAAAAACTCGCCCTGCTCGCCAAGGAGGAGCAGGCCGACATCAGGGCGCTGCTGACCCCCGAAGAGTACTTCGAGTACCAGCTCCGCTCGGGTCAGGTTGCAACCATGCTCCGATTTCAGCTCGCCGCTTTCAATCCCACCGAAACGGAGTTTCGAGCCATCGTGCGCGCGATGCTCGATCAGGAGGGCAGTTCCACGGCGCCGATCGGGCCGCAGGCTGGAGCGGCATTCGCTCGCCAACAACAGGCGCTCGCCAGTCAGCTTGAGGGCATTCTCCCGGCAGATCGTCTTGCTGATTACAAGGTGGCGACTGATCCCGGCCTGCAGACGCTTGCGCGGATCGCTTCGCGCTATGGCCTGCCTCTGCAGAGCGCAACCGAGGTCGTCGCGATCCAGCGCGAGATCCAGCAACGCGCCGCGAGCCTGCGTGGAGACAACCGAAGCGATCCGACACAGACCGCCCAACAACTCGCGGCGCTCAATCGGGAAGCCACCGATCGCCTGCAGAAGGTGCTCGGCGACGCTGCCCTTGCCGGCTACCGGGAATACGGTGGGCAGTGGCTCCAGACGCTGCAGGCTCCCGTGCGCCCCAATCCCAACCGCTGATCCGTGCACGCCATGAAAGCCGCTCTCCTCATCGGTCTCGTCGCAACCTCCCTCGTGGGCAATGCGATGCTTTATCGGACGATCTCATCGCGGGCCGCTTCCGCCAAGCCTTCGTCCTCCTCGGCAGCCGCAACCAAGGCGGCCGATACCAGCTCGCATGCGCCATCCATTCCCAGCTGGGATTCCTTGGAGACCGCAGATATCAGCGCGCTCCCTCAGCGTCTGCGCACGGCTGGGCTGCCACCCAAGATGGTCGCCGCCATCACTGGGGCACGGCTCAGCGATCATTTCGCACAGCGGAGACGGGAAATTCTCACCCAAAACCCCTTCCCCTACTGGAGCTCGCGCTCCATGCAGGAGCTTGGTGGCGGCAAAGCGATGCGGGATCTCATGCGGGAGCAACGGCAGGCCTATCGCGCCGCCCTCGGTGAGGATGCGACAAATCCTATGGTGCCTCCGGAACAGCTCGCAGCTCAGCAGCGAAGCTATGGACCACTACCCTTGGAAAAGATCAGCCGCATCCAGGAAATCTCGAGCGACTATTCCGAACTGCGAATGATTATCCAATCGGAGGCCGGCGGCCTCATGCTGGCCGAAGACCGCGCCAAGCTCGCGCTCCTCGCGGAAGAGGAACGCGCTGATTTGCAGGCCCTGCTCACACCCGAAGAATACGAGGAGTACCAGCTCCGCCGATCCTCATCGGCGAATCAGCTCCGCAGTCAGTTGATGTGGGTAGAGGTGAACGAGCAGGAGTTTCGTTCCCTCTACCGACTGCAGGAGGCCTACAACAACCAGTATGGCACGATGACCTCGCCTTCGAGCCCGTCGGCCAACGCCACGCAACGTCGTGCGGCCGAGCAGGCGCTCATCGCGCAGGCCAAGGAAATCCTGGGGGCCGAGCGCGGAGCCGAGTTTGAGCGCAGCCGAGATTCGTCCTACCGACAAGTCGTCGCGCTGGTTGAACGACTGCAGCTCCCCCGCGCTACCGCGCAAGAAATCACGGCCGTGCAACGTGACATCCAGCGGCGCTGGGCCGCGGTACAGACGAATCAGTCACTCACGCCCGACGAGCGCCGCACCCAGTCCAGCGCACTCGCGCGCGAGGCGACAGAGTCGATCACCGCCCGCCTCGGCTCCGATGGTTTCTCCGCCTACCGGCAATCCGCAGGATTCTGGCTCAATACGCTCGAGCCTCGCACAGGGACTCAGCCCGCTCCCGCCACGCTCATTCAGATCCGCTAGCCATACGGTCCGCGTAACATCTCTGACGCAAACGCAGACTCGGCTCGACAGAATCCGTGCAGACCCACAATCCTGACACCGCATGCCCAAGGCGTCCGGCGGGAACAAGCGCTTATCCAAAAAGGCCTATGAGGCCCAGCTCCCGAAGGTGCGTGAGCAACTCGTGCAGCTGCAGGTGAAACTCAAGGCTGCGCCATTCAAGATCATCCTCATCATCGCCGGCGTCGAGGGCGCCGGCCGCGGCGAAACGATCAACACCTTGGGCGGCTGGCTCGATCCGCGCGGCGTCGAAACGTTTTCCTTTCACCAGCCCACGGACGAGGAGCGTGAGCGTCCGCTCATGTGGCGTTTCTGGCGCAGCCTGCCGAGCGTGGGCCGCATCGGAATCTACGCCGGCTCGTGGTACACGGAGACCCTGCGCGAGGAAGCCCGCGGACCCAAGGCAGGCGTCGATCTCGAACACGAGCTCCGACGCATCCGGCATTTCGAAAAGCTCCTGTCCGACAATGGCACGCTCATCATCAAGGTTTGGCTGCATCTCTCGAAGGACGGCCAGCGCGAGCGCCTGCGCGAACTCGAGGCCGACGAGGACACCGCCTGGCGTGTGACCGAAGACGACTGGCACGCCAATCGCATCTACGATCGCCTCGCCCGCACCGCCGGCCGGATCATCAAGGCCACCCATCGGCCCGGCGCGACGTGGACCATCATCGACGCCGCAGACGACCGGGCCCGCAATCTCACGCTTGCCGAACTTCTCATCCAGCGCTTCCGCGAGCACGACCGCGCATTCACGCGTCGCCTGTCCGCGACGAAGAACGAGTCAACGACCACGCCCCTCCGCCCCTCTGGCCGACGGCGTCTGCTCGCCCTCCCGCTTGATCAGCATCTGACCGAGCCGGAGTACGAGGAGAAGCGCGAGAAATGGCTCGGCCGCCTGAACCGGCTTGTGCGCAAAGCCTCGGCCGAGAATCGTTCGGTCGTTTTTGTCTTACAAGGCTGGGATTCCGCGGGCCAGGGCGGCGCCATCCGCCGCCTGACCAGCGCGATCGATGCGCGCGACTACCGCGTGATCCCCGTCTCCAAACCGACCGACGAGGAGAAGGCGCATCATTATCTCTGGCGCTTCTGGCGTCACATCCCGCGCGCAGGCCTCGTCACCATCTACGATCGCTCCTGGTATGGCCGCGTGCTCGTCGAGCGACTCGAGGGTTTCGCCCGACCCGACGAATGGCGCCGCGCCTACCGTGAGATCAATGACTTTGAGGAGCAGCTGACCGAGCACGGCATCATCGTCGTGAAATTCTGGATGCAGATCAGCCGCGACGAGCAGCTCCGCCGCTTCCGCGCCCGCGAGGCCACGCGTTACAAGCTGCACAAGATCAATGACGAGGACTGGCGCAACCGCCGCAAGTGGCCGGCCTACGAGGTCGCGGTCGGCGACATGCTCGCGCTCACCGACAATGCGTTCGCGCCCTGGCATCTGATTCCCGCCAACAACAAGCGCTTCGCCCGCCTGCAGATCCTCAAGCTCGCCTGCCAGCAGCTGACGGCGGCGATAGAGCGCTGAGCGAGCGATGTAGCCGGGCTCGCTGAGCCCGGTGCCTTGAGGTAGAGCGTGCCGTCAGAGGTCAACGTGACCGCCTGCGGACCGGCCTCAGCGAGGCCGGCTACATCATGCTCACCGCGGGACCGACCGCCGCTCCGCGCGGTAACGGCGCAATGCACCTTCAAGGTCGCCGAGCGTGAAGGGTTTTTCGACGTAGTCGTTCACGCCCGCCGCAAACGCACGCTCGCGTTGTTCACGCCGCGCATCGGCGGTGACCGCGGCGATCCAGACTTCGCGCGCCACCGGCCCCGCCTCACCCGCTCGGATCATCCGCGTCGCCGCCACGCCGTCGAGTTCCGGCATGTGTAGGTCCATCAGGACCAGATCATAGTCGTTAACCGAAAGTTCCTCCAGCGCCCGCCGGCCATTCGGCACCGTGCTCCACGTGCAGCCGAGGCTGTCGAGCATGCGCTGGAACAGCAGCTGGCTGACGCGGTTGTCCTCCACCACCAGCACCTGCAGGTGCAGCGCGGCAAACGGCGTGTGCGTGTCGGTCATGCCGCCCGGCAGGAGCAGCCCGGCGACCACATCACGCAACGGCTCGTGGCGAAGCGGCTTGTTGAGGAGCGTGGCAAAGCGTGAACGCATCACCTGCCGGGCTTCGGCCGGGAGATTGAAGGGCACCAGCCCGATCACGCGACCATGCGACCAGGTGGCATCGCCCGCCGGAAGGGCGTTCACGCGCTCCATCGTTTCCGGATCACAGTCGACGATCGCCAGATCACAGTCCGGCAGCGGCAGGGTTGAACCCGGGCAAGCGACCGCCCCCCAGCTTTCGGCCAGTCGGACCAGTTCGCTCCGCAGCCCCGCATGCCGCGCGCAGACCGCGATACGCACGCCCCGCAACCCGCCGGAGTCAGCCGGGGCCGGCGAGTCGACGACTGGCGCCACGATGGTGAACCGGAAGCACGCGCCATGACCGAGCCTGCTCTCGACCGTGATCACCCCGCCCAAAGCCTCGACCAGGCTCCGACTGATGGCGAGCCCGAGGCCGGTGCCGCCGTGCCCGATGGCGGCCTCGGCCTGGGTAAAGGGCTGGAAAAGCCTTTCCTGATCGGACGCCGAGATGCCCGGGCCGGTGTCGCGAACGGCAAACTCGAGCTTGTCGCCAGCCGCCGGACGGGTGACCACGATCTCGATTTCGCCCGACGCGGTGAATTTCACGGCGTTGCTCACGAGGTTAACGAGGATCTGCCGGAGACGGCTGCCGTCCGTCTGGATCTGGCGCGGCACGTCGGCATCAATGCGATGCAGGAGCTCGATGCCCTTTTCCGCGGCCCGGCCGCCAAAGATCTCCAACGCGTCCTCAACCAGGTCCCGCACGCTGCACGGCTGCAGCACCGGCTCGAACTTGCCCAGTTCGATGCGGGAGAAATCGAGCACCTGGGAGGTCAGGTCGATCAGCGCCTCGCTGCTGCTGCGGATGGTCTGCGCATACTCGCGCTGTTCCGGCGTCAGCGGGGTGTCGAGCAGGAGGCTGGCAAAACCGACCACGCCGTTGAGCGGCGTGCGCACCTCGTGACTGAGCGTCGCGAGAAAATGGCCCTTGGCCCGATCGGCCGTCTCCGCCCGCTCGCGCGCCGCGGCCAGCTCATCCTCGTGGCGGCGCACCGTTGTCAGATCCTCCAACACCATCACAAAGGTCTGCAGCACGCCCGCGCCATCGAGCACCGGCGAGGCCACGCCCTTCACCGGCCAGGTCGAACCGTCCTTGCGCCGGCCCAGCCAAGCGCCCTGCCACGGCTTGCCGGTCTCCAGCGCCGCCCGGACCGCAACCCGGTCTTCCTCGCCGGTCCGGGCACCGAGCACATGCCAGTCGCGGCCGATCAGCTCCTCGCGAGTGTAGCCAAACTGGCGGCAGACACCCTCGTTGACGTGCTCGATCTCCTCCGCCGCGTTGACCAGCAACACCGGGGTGTGGCTGCGATCCACCGCCTGCGCAAGCAGGCGCAGACGCGCGGTCGCCTGGCTGCGGCGGCGAAGCACCTGGAAAAGGCCGAGCGGAAGACCGAGCACCAGCCAACACCCGCCCGCCCAAAGCCAACCGTCGCTGCGCGGACCGGCACTCCACGTCGCCCGCGGTACATCGACCCACAGCAGGTCGCGATCGCCGCCCTGGCCGCGGTCGCGAACCAGTGCATAGGCGGAAACGAAGTCCCTAGACCCGGCGAGATTTCCGCGCTCGAACGCCGGCTCGCCCGTCGCCAGCACAGCCTGCCAGCCCGGGAGGTCATCTCCCACCGAAACGAGGGAACCCGGCAGGGTTGAGCCCGCCGCATCTGCCGGAGCGGAATCCGCCAGGAGCTTCGTCCCCGTCGATCCCGCGAGGTGACGGACGAGCTGAAATCGCCGCGCGTCCGGCTCGACCGCCTGCAGACGGATCAGCCGGTCCTTGACGGCCCGGTAGGCCGGATTCGTCACATCCTCGCCGGTCGCCTGCAGGGCATCCAGCTCGGCCGGACTGAAGATGACGGTCGCGCGCCGGAGGTCGGTCAACAGCGCCTCGACCGCCTCCGCCTGCGCCGCGCGCTGGCCCGCCAATCCCGCTCCTGCACCGGTGGCAAGCACCAGCAGCCAACCGACGGACGGCCATACCTTGGAGGAGTCGAGAGGCATCAGGAAGTCGTTGCCGGAAAGCCAATCCCTCCCCTGGTGAGAGGGCAACGCCGAAGCACGGAATGCGGACGCAAAAAAGCCGCCACATTGCTGTGGCGGCTCGAAAGTGCAGGGGTGAGGTACTGCTTACTTCTTGAGGTGACCGGAGACCAGCTTGGTCATCTCGAACATGCTGACGGACTTCTTGCCGTTGAAGACAACCTTCAACTTGTCGTCGGCGTCGATCTGGGTCTTCACCTTCTTGTTCTGAAGACCGTTCTTCTTGATATAGTCCCAGAGCTTTTTGGTAAGCTCCGTGCGGGGGAGAGGCTTCGCACCAACGACGGCCGCGAGGGCGTCATCAGGCGTAACCGGCTTCATGAATGCTGCGTTGGGTTTGCGTTTTGCCATAACAGAACTTGGGTTTAGAGGCGGTCAGATCGAACGCAACACGATTTTCAGAGGGAAAATCGCGGTTTTCAGAGGAGAAATTTCGCGCTTGCACCCGCGACACGCTCCCTTTTTCAGGTCCGGTCATCCACCTGGACAAACTGTCGATGCAGCGCCGCGTAGTGCCCACGCAATGACAAGAGATCGGCGTGCGTGCCGCGCTCAACGACGCGGCCGCGGTCCAGCACGAGCACCAGATCCGCATGACGGATCGTGCTCAGGCGGTGCGCGACGACGAAACTGGTGCGGCCCGCGAGGAGCCGCGTGAGCGCCTGCTGCAGTCGCGCCTCCGTGATCGCGTCGATCGCGCTCGTCGCCTCGTCGAGGATGAGCAGCCGCGGATCCGCGAGCAGCGCGCGCGCAAAACACACGAGCTGGCGCTGGCCCGCGGAAAGGCCCGCCCCGCGCTCCCCCACCTCCGTCTGGAATCCATGAGGCAGCGCCTCGATCAGGTCGCGACAGCCGAGCTGCTCCGTGACGGCACGCACCTCGTCGTCCGTCGCCGAGGGCCGGCTCTGCCGGATGTTGTCCATCACCGTGCCGCCAAACAGATAGTTCTGCTGCGGCACGATGCCCATCTGCCGGTGCAACGATCCGCCCGTGATGTGCGCGAGGTCGTGGCCGTCGACGAGGACACGGCCTGCAACCGGCAGGTAGAACTTCGTCACAAGGTTGATGATTGAGCTCTTGCCGCTGCCGGTGTGGCCGACCAGCGCCACGGTCGCGCCGGGCTTCGCCACGAAACTCACGTCATGCAGCACCGGCTGCGCGGGATCATAGCCAAACGTCACACGATCAAATTCCACCTGCACACCCCGCGCCTCCGCCCCGCCCGCGGGTCGCGGGTCCGGCAGATCACGTGCCTGCGGATCGTCCTCCCAGTCAGGCTTGGCGTCGAGCAGACGGAACACGCGCTCCGTTCCGGCCATCGCGATCAGGGCCTGGTTGTACTGGTTGCCGATGATCTGGATCGGCGCGAAAAACATGTTGGCGAGGAAGAAGAATTGGATCAGTTCGCCGATCTCCATGAAGCCGTTGAAGGTCCGCCAGCCGCCGAGCATGAGCAGGAACGCGATGAAGAACTGGCTGTTGAGCTCGAGCAGCGGCATCAGGATCGCCGAGGTGCGGGCCAGCGCGATGTTGTAGCGCGAGTGGTCGTTGAGGAGGCTGCGGAAGAGTCCGGCATTGGTCTCCTGCCGGACGAAGCCCTGCGTGACGCGCATGCCGTTGACCGACTCGGCCAGCGTTGCGGTCACCCGGCTGAAGCTCTCCTGCGCGGCGCGCGAGTCACGGCTGAGGCGTCCGCGGAAGTGCCGGTTGAGCGACCAGAGCACCGGCGCCATCAACGCGACGACGAGGAACATCACCGGATCGCACCACAGCATCACGGCGGCGGAGAAGGCCATCTGGCCGAGCTGCACCGTGCTGACGAAGAACACATCCTGGATGCCCGTGCGCAGCGACTCCACGTCGGAGGTCACGCGGCCGAGGATGCGGCCGAGCTTGATCCGGTGGAAGAACGCCATCGGCATGCGCTGCACGTGGACGAAGATGTCGTTGCGCAGCGAACTGACCACGACCTCGCCGATTTCCTGCGCGTAGCGCTGGCGGAAGTGGAAGAGTCCGTCCGTGAGCAGCGCAAGCACACCGAAGCCGGCGATGTACCACGGCAGCGCCCCGAGGTCGTGGCGCGCGATCGGGCCGGAAATGATCAGGCCGATCATCCACGCCAGCGCGGGGAGCTGGATCGAGCGGATCAGCGTGAGCGCAATCAGCACGTTGAGCTTGGTCCGGACCGGGCGCGCGTAGCCGAAGAGGCGGCGGATCAGGCCCCACTCGAGCGGCTTGAACTGCGGCTCGTCGTCATCCTCGTCGTGCTGACGCTGGACCAGAACGGAGGTTGCGGGCGGCGTCTTCATGACACGCCCTCCTCGCGCAGCTTGAGTTCGGCCAGCTCACGGCTGTCGACCAGCTGCAGGTTGGCAACATGCAGGTAGGGTCCGGGGACCTTGATCAGTTCCTCATGGGTGCCGCGCTGCACGATGCGGCCGGCCTCCATGACAATGATGAAGTCCGCCCGCCGCAGGGTGCTCAGACGATGAGCCACGATGAAGGTGGTGCGGCCGGCGATCGCACGGTCCAGGGCCTCAAAGATTTCCCGCTCGGTCTCGCTGTCGATCGCCGCCGTCGGGTCGTCGAGCAGGAGGATCGCCGGCTCCAGCAGCACGGCGCGCGCAATCGCGAGGCGCTGGCGCTGGCCGCCGGACAGGCTGCTGCCACTTTCACCCAGCACGGTGTCGTAGCCCTGCGGCAGGCGCTCGATGAACTCGTGCGCCGCGGCGATTTTCGCGGCCCTGACGATCTGCTCGCGCGTCGCGGCCGGGTGGCCGAACGCAATGTTGGCCGCGATCGTGTTCGAAAACAGGAAGCTTTCCTGGAACACGATGCCGATGTTCCGGCGCAGGTCGTCGAGGTGCAGGGTGCGCGCATCGAGGCCGTCGATGAGGATCCGGCCGGCCGTCGGGTCCTGGAAGCGCGGGATCAGCCCCATCAGCACGCTCTTGCCCGCGCCGGTGGCGCCGAGGATGGCGACACACTGGCCGGGCTTCACGTCGAGGTCGATGTCCCGCAGCACCGGCGCGTCGACGCTGGCAGCGCGGTAGTGGAAGCTGACGTTTTCGAACCGCACCGCCCCGTCGAGCCGGGGACGCCGCACGGCTTCCGGCGCCGTGGTGACCTCCACCTTGGCATCGAGGATCTCGAACACGCGGCGCGCACCCACCAGCGATTGCTGGATGCTGCTCGTGATATTCGCGATCTGGTTGATCTGACCGGAGAACTGCTCGAGCAGGCCGGCAAAGACCACCAGGCCGGCGCCGAGCGGGAGATCGCCTTGGACGACCTGCCAGCCGCCGTAGCCGAGCAGGACCATCATGTTGACGCGGGTGAGAAAGCCCACCGCCGGGGAAAACAGGCTGACCCGCCAGAAGATGCCGCGCTGCTGCTCGAAGACCTCGCGATTGCGCGCCTCAAAGGCCGCCCGGTCCTCGGCCTCGCGGCCAAAACCCTTGATCACCTGGATCCCCTGGATGCTCTCGGCAAAATGCTGGACGAGCTGGTCGACCAGTTCGCGGTTTCGCCGGTAGCGCGGCTGGATGATCCGCGAGAACCACGCCGTCATCAGCGCCAGCACCGGCGTGGTGGCGAGGCAGGCCACGGTCAGGCCCGGACTCAGGCTCAGCATATAGACGAGGTAGACCGTGAGCGAGACCACCATGATCACGCTTTGGATCAGGACCTGGTCGACAAACATGCGCACCGCCTGCACGTCACCGGTGACCCGCGTGATGATCGATCCGGTCGTGTTGGCGTCGAAAAAGCGGAAGCTGAGCCGCTGCAGCTTGTCGTAGATCTCGGCCCGCAGATCGATCACCAGGTTCTGCTGCACGAGCCGGTTGACCGAGATGGTGTAAGCGTAGTTCAGGAAGGCACGAACGAGCGCGAAGACGAGAATGCACCCGGCGATGACGGCAATCACGACCGTGGCGGACCACGCGTCCGGCAGGTGCAGGCCGAAGATGCCATCGGGCCGGGCGACCGCCTCACCGATCCCACGCAGGCTCAGTTCGTGCCGGATGTAGTCGATGCCGATACCCGTCAGGCTCAAACCGCTCAGGCCGAGCGTCAGCAGGACGAGTTGCAGTCCGAGAACCTGCAGACACCGCCGGCGATAGCGCCAGGCGAGTCCGGTCAGCCGCACCACGAGCCGCCAGTTGCCGGGCTCGGCGAGAGGGACGGAGGACGTGGAATCGGTCGACATCGAAACACCGACCCTAAGCCCCGCTTCCGGTGGCGCACGTTTTTTCGCGGACCGGCGAGGACGCCGGACGGACGATCAACGATTCCCGGAAGGAGGGGCAGACGGCGCGCCGTTCTGCGTTGCATTGCGCAGGGCGCGACGGCGGGCGACTTCGGCGGCGACGTTTTCGAGGCGCTTGGCCTCTTCTGGAGAAAGTTCGCGCGGCTGGGCCGGGGCGGCGGCGTTGTCCGCGTTGTCCGGCCGGCGCGAGCGGTTGCTGGTCGTGGGCGAAGCGGCGGGCGCGGGCGCCAGCGCCAGCGGAGTGATCTTGGACTCAGGCAACCGCAGGCTCAGGGAACGGCCTGCGTAGTCCAGCAAGACGGTGTCGGACGCCTCATCGTGCATCTTCACCGTGAACGGATTGCCCGCCTCGTTCAGGCGCACCCAACGGGTTTGCTTGCTCGACGGATCGTAGATGGCGAACAGGCGGTTTTCGCCCGACCCGACGATGCCGCGGAGTTCCAACGGCGCATTCTCCGTCACGACGCCCGCCACCGCACCGGCGCCCGGCAGGAAAGGTGACGTGGCTGCCAGGTCCTGAGCCCGCACTTTCCCTGCGGCCGAAACAGCCGCCAGAGAGGCGATAAGGAGGGATCGAACCAGGGCCATGCGACTTGATTTAACACTATGACGCCGCCCTGCCCGGTCAAGTAACCGGCTTGGGCGGATTCCCGTATCCTGCAAGCCGCTTGGCGACGTCGCCGTCGAGGTAGAGCGTCTGCGAAGGGAAGGCGAACGAGAGTCCGCGCGCCTGCACCGCCCGCATCATTGCCAGATTGATGCGCTGCCGCAGCCGCATGTGGGCTTGGAAATCGGGATCCTTCGTCAGATAGACCACCCAGATGTCGAGAGACGAGGCGCTGTAGTCGCGAAAGTAGACCATGACGGAGGTCGGATCGACTTCCGGCTGAGCCAAGATGATCTCCTTGAATTCAGCGACCACGGCATCCATCTGCCCGGCCGGGGTGTCGTAGGTCAGACCGATCACCTGCTCCACCCGCCGCTGGGTGAAGCGGGAAAGATTCGTAATCGCTTCCGCGGCTACGGTCTTGTTGGGAATCGTGATCAGGGATTTGGCCACGGTCCGAAGTTTGGTGGAACGAAGCCCAATGTCCTCCACCAGACCAAGATGGGACCCGATCTGGACCGTCTCACCGATCTTGAATGGCTGGTCGATCGCGACCACGACCGAGCCGAAGAGATTGGCAATGGTGTCCTGGGCCGCGAGCGCGAAGGCCAAGCCGCCGATGCCAAGACCAG
>CAYWRG010000017.1:58151-71127 GCA_964460715.1 uncultured Opitutus sp.
GGGCGATCATCAGCGCGCCAAACACGACGAACATGACGACAAGCGTCTTCTTGATCCACGGCATGAAGGCCGCGACCCCCAGTTGCCGCTCCCGCGTCAGGTCGTGGACGTGGTCGAGGATCGTGTTGAAGGCGCGCAAAAACAGCCAGAACACCGCACACGAAAACGCCACCGTCGCGGAATAGCCGAGGACCACGTCCGTCTGTGGAGACAGCTTGAGCACCTTGACCGCCGCATACGCGCCGAGGAGGGCAATGAGGGCCTTGACCGGATCCTCCAGCGCCGGGAACAGCTTGTCGTCGAGCGTGGTCTTGGTGCGCGATGCCAGTTTCTTGAAAAAGGAGAAGACGAAGGTCGCACCAATCTTCCTCAGCAGGAACGAAAGGACAAAGATCAGCACCGCGATGCCGTAGTGCTGCCAGGTATTGCCGCTGCCCCGGACATCGAAGAGCGCCAGCAGCGCATCAACCAGGTGTTCAAGGAAGTCGGGCACATAGGCGTCCGCCTGGCCGGTGGCCACCGCGGCCGCTGCTGCCGTGGTGTTCGCCGAGGCCTCGGCGGCACCCGGTGCGGCCTCCAGGGCGGCGGCTCCGGTCACCACCGCGGCGGCCATTACACAGCGTCGGAAAATTCGTAGCGCGATCATGCCCTTTTCTGCGTCGCCCGGTCGCGCGGTGTCAATCCGTGCGAACGGCGGGCTTGCCCCGACCGGTCGGGTCCACCCAGAATCCCGCCGACTTTCATCCATGAACGCTCTGCCACTCTGGGCCTGGGGTGCCTTTTTTCTTTTTATCGTCGCGATGCTCGCGCTCGACCTCGGTGTTTTTCACCGGAAGTCGCACGATATCAAAATGAAGGAGGCGCTGGGCTGGTGCGGCGTCTGGTTCACCCTCGCGATGATTTTCAACGGCATCGTCTGGAAGTGGCTGGGGCCGAAGTCCGCCCTTGAGTTCTTCACCGGGTACCTGATCGAGATCTGCCTGAGTGTGGACAACGTCTTTGTGTTCATCGTGGTGTTCACCTACTTCAAGGTGCCACCCCGCCACCAGCATCGCGTGCTCTTCTGGGGCATCGTCGGCGCGGCCCTGATGCGCCTGATCTTCATCTTCGCCGGCATCAGCCTGCTCGAGCGCTTCCACTGGCTGATCTACGTCTTCGGCGCCTTCCTCGTCGTCACCGGCATCAAGATGGCCCTGCCGAAGAAAGAGGAACTCGATCCGGAGAAGAACTTCGCCGTCCGCCTGTTCCGGAAATTCTTCCCGGTCACCCCCACCTATGTTGAGGGCCGCTTCTTCTCGATCCATAACGGCCAGAAGATGGCCACGCCGCTCTTCATCGTGCTGCTCGTCATCGAGACCACGGACGTCGCCTTCGCGCTGGACTCGATCCCGGCGGTGCTCGCGATCACCAGCGACCCGTTCATCGTTTTCACGTCGAACATCTTTGCGATCCTCGGCCTGCGCTCCCTCTACTTCGCGCTCAGCGGCGTGATGGGCCTCTTCCGCTACCTCGGCCTCGGCCTGTCGTTCATCCTGGCCTTCATCGGCATCAAGATGCTGATCTCCTCGATCTACCACGTGTCGATCGGCGTCTCCCTCGGCGTCATCGCGCTGACCCTCGCGGTCTCGATCGGCGCGTCGCTGATGATTCCCGAGAAGAAGGCGTAAGATCGGTGGGTTCCGCGCAGCCGGGGTCGCTGACCCCGGCCTGATTTCCGGACCCATCATTTCCGGACCGGCCTCAGCAAGGCCGGCTCCACCCACGCTACGGCAAAAACCGTGCGGCCCACTCCGGCCGCGCGAGCGGACGCGGTTTCCACGGGCCAAAAACCCGGTAGCGGATCCGCGCGATCCCCTTGTACGCCGCATCACGCCAGCCCCGCGGAAGAATCGCGATCCACGCCAGCACGCCGGCGATGCCGCCGACCGCGCGCAGCGCTCCGACCACGCCATCGGTCCGCAACCGGTAGTCGGCCCGATCCCGCTGCGCCCAGTCGGGCACGAAGATCAGGCTGTCGAAATCCTCGGTCGGCAGCCCATGCGACCGCAGATACGCCTGCGCCGAGGGACCCTGCAGCGGGGCGTAATGCAGGCGCGCCGCTCCATCCAACCGGATCAGACCCCGCACCAGCCGGTTGCAGAGGCCGCATTCGCCGTCGAAGAACAGCACCGGGCCGATCGCGCGGGCAGGCAGAACTGGCGACAGGGAGGAAGGTGCAGGCTCGGCGTCCATGGCTTTATCTCGATCGGTTCGCCCACACCTCAGCCACATCCGCCAGATCGCAAGCGAGATCAACCACGCCGGCAATGCGCGCGCACTGGGCCTCGTTGTGAAAGGTTCCGCGCTCCTTGTACTCCACCACCCCATCCTTGAGCGTGATCGCCCCGCGGAGCAGGCCCTGGTCAGCCAGCGCCGTCAATTTGGTCCGCAGCTCCGGCAGAAACGCCGCGCGAAAAAATTCCGGCTGATTTGTCTGCAGAAACCACTTCGCATCGAACACCGGATCACCGACCTCGATTTCCTTCATCCCAAAAAGTTCGCCGAGCTTCGTCAGCATCCCCTGCCGGTCGATGCCGAAGGTCAGCCCGCCCGCATCGGGCGGCGTGACCGTGACCGACGCCCACTGCACGCGCGATTTTCCCGAGCCGGTCGCGTAGCTGAAGAACTCCACCCGCTTGCCACGAATCACGCCATGACCCCGGGGCGACGGATAAAACCAGCCCAACTTGGGCGTGCCCGGCTCGAGGGTCAGCCCGAGGCGCGCGGCCAACGCCTCGCCGTTGCGTCGGCTCTTCGCCGTCGCCCGGCCTCCGGCCCAGATGATCAGCGCAGTGATCGCGCCGAAGATCGCGAGCGCCATCAGCACAGCGGCATTCGTCTCCATGGAGGGGCATGCTGAGCGACTCGCGGCCCGATCCAACGCAAAAAGCCGGATCCCGCAGGCGCGGGATCCGGCGAGGGATCGGATCGATCGCGGCGCTCTGACCGAAGCCGCAGATCAGCTCACGGCAATCTTGCGCGGCTTGATCGCCTCGGTCTTCGGCAGCGAGGCACGCAGGACGCCATCCTTGAGTTCGGCGTGAACCTGATCGAGGTTGATCGCATGGTCGTGGCTGAGCGTCAGTTCATACGGAGCATCGGTGCTCTCGCGATAGAGTGACGTCCAGCTTTCCGGACGTTTCCACGCCCGACGGCCGATGATGCGGATCACCTCGTCTTCCACGGTGATCTCGAGGTCCTCGCGGGCGACACCCGGGAGGTGGACGACCAGGCCGAAGGCATCGGCGGTTTCCTTGACCTCAAAGCGTGGCCGAATGGTCGGCTCGGACTCGAGGCTGGCGCCGGCGGACGATTCCGCGCGCGCCGCGCTGCGTTGAAACGGGGACGTGAGGGCGTTGAGAAGGCTCATGGGAGGGTTCCTTTCCTTGGATTGAGTTAAGAGGGTGATGAGGTCGTGGGTTTACTTGACGGCCACGGAGACCTTGCGCGGCTTGCTCTCCTCGCGCTTGGGCAGCGTGACGGTCAGGATGCCGTTCTCGTAGGCGGCCGTGATCTTGTCGGCCTGCACCACGGTGTCCGGCACGGTCACCGAGCGGTTGAGCGTGTAGGTCTGGGCCGGCTGGTCGCCCGTCGCCGGCGTCTTGCGCGTGGCGGTCAGGTTGAGCTGGCCGTCGACGAGCTCGACTCCGATGTCTTCGCGGCTCACGCCCGGAAGCTCGGCGCGGACATAGGTGTTGTCCTTGTCCTCGTAGAGATCGACCGGGAAGCGACCGGCGGTCGGAGCGGTCAGGCCGCCGAGCGCGGAATCGAACAGGCGATCAAGTTCACTCTCCAGCCCGGTCCACGGGCTGCGGGCAAGCGCGCCATAGGCGGGGCTGAAGCTGCGGGCGGTCGGATAGGTGTAGCGTACGAGTCTCATGATAATAGGTGTTTGGATAGGTTGAATCAGACAGATGAACCCCCTTCTGCATACGCAATGCCGGCGCTTTTTGGATAATTAACCCATTATTTAACAATGATCTACATATTCCACCCGGCAGCTGAGTGGGAAAAAATGTCCGCGGGTGTGACGTCTCACTTGGGAAAAACCGTCGCGGCGGATCCGGCCCCGCCTCACGCTTCAACAAAGCCTGTCTTTTCGCGCCTTCCTCCGTACAACCAGCTCCATGACGTCGTTTGATTTCGATACCGTTCCCGTCCGCCTCGGGACCGACTCTCAGAAGTGGCAGAAGTATGCCGGCAAGGACATCCTGCCGATGTGGGTCGCCGACATGGATTTTCGGTCGTCGCCCGCCATCCTCTCCGCGCTGCACGCGCGCGTGGAGCACGGCATCTTCGGTTACGCCCGGCCGGTTAAGTCGACCGTCGACGCCGTCGTCAATGCCCTCGCCTCGCGTTACGGTTGGACGATCGATCCATCCTGGATCGTCTGGCTGCCCGGACTCGTGTGCGGTCTGAACGTCACCGCGCAAGCATTTGCCGAGACGGGCGATGAAGCCCTCACGCTGACCCCGGTCTATCCTCCCTTCATGAGCGCACCCAAGAACAGCCGGCGCGTATCCGTGCAGGTTCCCTTCGTGCTCACGCCCGGCTCGGATTCGCGCGGCACCGGCGGCGCGTGGGAAATCGATTGGGACGCGCTTGAGCGCGCCGTCACGCCGCGCTCCCGCCTGTTCATCCTGTGCAATCCGCACAACCCGATCGCCCGCGTCTGGCGGCGCGAGGAACTGCAGCGCATGGGCGAGTTTTGCGCGCGGCACAATCTTGTGCTCTGCTCCGATGAGATCCACTGCGACCTGGTGCTCAACCCGGAGCTCACGCACATTCCCGCCGCGAGTCTGTCCCCGGAGATCGCCGCGCGCACCGTCACGCTCATGGCCCCGAGCAAGACGTACAACGTGCCCGGCCTGGGCACGTCGTTTGCCATCATCTCCGATCCGGCGCTGCGCCTGCGTTTCACCAAGGCCTGCGCCGGCATCGTGGCCGAAGTCACCACGCTGGGCTTCACCGCCTGCGAGGCGGCCTATCGCGACAGCGAGCCCTGGCGGCAAGGGCTGATCGCCTACCTGCGTGGCAACCGCGACTTCCTCCTCGATTTCATCGCCCGCGAAATGCCGGGCGTGAAGGTCGAGGCCCCGATCGAAGCGACCTACCTGGCTTGGCTCAATGTCTCGGCGCTCAAGCTCGCCGACCCGATCGCCCACTTTGAGGCGCACGGCGTCGGCCTGAGCGACGGCGCCTTCTTCGGCTCCAAGCCCGGCCATCATGTCCGCATCAACTTCGGCTGCCCCCGCGCCACCCTCGCCGAGGCCCTCCGCCGCATGAAGGCCGCGCTCTGAGGGAGCTCCTGCGGTAACAGCGGTCACGAGCCAAGGAAGTCGCGCAGAGGCGCAGAGCCTCAGAGTTAGAAAAGCCCGATCTATTCTTTGATGGTCTTCTCTGCGGCTCTGCGCCTCTGCGCGACTTCAGGATTGGATCGATTGACTGCAATCTCGACCGAGGGTTGCCACGCTATTTTGCAACCACCCCTCAAGCCATCGCTTGCGGCTTTGTGCCAGAGCGCGTAACCCTGTCGTCATTCCATGCGCATCGGATCCATTGAGCTGGCGTCGCCGCTCTTTCTTTCGCCTCTGGCCGGTTACACCAACCTGCCGATGCGGCTGACCGTGCGCGAGCTCGGCGGGCTGGGCTGGGCCACCACAGATCTCGTCAACGCCCGCTCGCTCATCGAGCGCAACCCGCGCGCGCTCCAGCTCGTCGCCACCGCGCCCGACGACAAGCCGCTCGCGATCCAGCTCTTCGGCGCCGTGCCGGAGGAGATGCGCGACGCCGCCCTCATCTGCGAGTCGCTCGGCGCCCACTCGGTCGACATCAACATGGGCTGCCCGGTGAAGAAGGTCGTCAAGATCGGCGGCGGCTCGGCCATGATGACCGAGCTCGACAAGACCGCCGCCCTCGTCCGCGGCATGGTCGACGCGGTGAAGATCCCCGTGACCGCCAAGATGCGCCTCGGCTGGGACGACGACAACCTCACCGCACCCGACCTTGCGCGCGTGCTCGAGGACGTCGGCGTGAAGGCCATCTTCGTCCACGGCCGCACCCGCGCCCAAGGCTTTAGCGGCACGGTCAATCTCGCCGGCATCCGCTCGGTCGTGCAGGCCGTGCGCACGATCCCGGTGATCGGCAACGGTGACGTCACCACGCCCGACGCCGCACAGCACATGTTCAACGAGACCGGCTGCGCCGGCGTGAGCATCGGGCGCGGCGCGTTCTACGATCCGTGGATTTTCCGCCGCACCGCCCACCTGATCAAGACGGGCGAACTCCTGCCCGAGCCGACGTTCCTGGAGCGCGTGCAGGTGATGCGCCGTCACTTCGAGCGCTACTGCGAGTTCTACGGCGAGGCCGACGGCGCCAAGCATTTCCGCAAAGTGGCCCCGTGGTACGCGAAGCGCTTCGGCCCGTCGCGCCCGTTCAAGACCGCGATCGTAACCATGAACTCGCGCGCCGACTTCGAGGCCGCGCTCGCCGGCTACATCGCCTGGCGCCGTCAGTTCTGCGACGACCAAGGCGACCTGTTGCCCAAGTTCCAACCGGACCCGATGGTCGCCTCCTTCTTGCGCGATCCAGATGATCCGGTGTTCGCCCGCGACGCGATCCCGGTCCCCAAGGGCCCGGTCGAGACCTGGTAAACCCAGCCAACCGCTCTCTCCCAAAACATGAGTGGCGCGATGCATTTCTGGGAGCTGATTCTCGGCACGGTCATCGCGCTGCTGCCCCTGATCAATCCGCTCGCCGCGACGCCCGCGTTCCTGGCGATCACCGAGGGCGACAGCGAGGAACGCCGGCGCGAGCAGGCGCTCAAGGGCTGCATCTACATGGTGGCCATCCTCGTCGCCTTCCTGATCGGCGGGACGTTCATCATGAATTTCTTCGGCCTGTCGCTGCCGGGCATGCGCATCGCCGGCGGGCTGCTCGTGGCGGGCATCGGCACATCGATGCTGTCGCCGCCTGACCGGCGCGCCGGCGAGGACGACCACGAGACGGCGGCGGCCCGCGCCAAGCGCGACATCTCGTTCACCCCACTCGCCATGCCCACGCTGAGCGGCCCGGGTTCGATCGCCGTGACGCTCGGCTTCAGCTCGCTCGCCAAAGGGCCGCTCGACTACGGCGCGATCATTCTCGGCATCCTGTTTGTCGCCGCCGTGACCTACCTCGCGCTGCGGCTCTCGGGTCGCATCGTCCAAGTGATCGGCGTGAACGGCATGTCCGCGCTCACCCGCATCATGGGGTTTCTCCTGCTCTGCGTTGGCGTGCAGTTCGTGGTGAACGGCGTGCTCGGCATCGCCACGGACCCGGTGCTGCTCCGCGGCATCCGCGACGCGCTCGGCGGCTGACGGGAGGCACACCGGCGGTGGGCGCAGCGCTACCCGCGAATCGGCACGAATGCAATCCGGGTTAACTACGGAACACACGGAATACACCGAAGGGATCGATCCGGATACCGGATCCATTTCCGTGTGCTCCGTGGTTCCGAATCAGGATTTATCTTCGCGCTGATTCGCGGGCTGCCAGCGACACCGCCTGATCCTGGCTCAGTACTTGCGCGTCATGCGCGCGCCGTTGGCGTCACGCATGAGGATGAGCTTCTTCTCCGGGTCGATGCCGTGGAAGACGATGCCGAGTCCGTTGTCGAGGAACTCGCCCGGACGCACGGTTCGGCCGTTGATCAACGCGCGCGGCGGGTCGCCCTGGAACACGCCGTTGACGCGCATCTCGAGCACAAAGCGCTTGAAGGCAGGAGTCGGCTCCACCTCGGGTTCGGGTGGCGGCGGTGCGACTTCGACGGGCGTGGACGCAGCCGCGGGAGCAGCCTCCGTCGATGGGGCCGGCGTGGCGGTTGCACCCGGAGTCGTGCCTCCCGGCGTGGCCGCAGCGGCCGCTGCTTCCATTTCCGGCGCATTACCGGCCCGGACGGCCAGCGCCTGCTGTGCCTTCTCGATCATCTTGCCCGCGTCCGAGGCGGCATCAGCCGCGGCGGTCTGGGCCGGCGGCGGAGTCGCCTTCGGTTGCGCCACGGGCCGGTTCAAAACCGGAGGCGGTGGAACGGGATCGAGAAGGAGCGTGTAGCCAAAAAAGCCCGCGGCCCCAAGGAGCACCACGCCAAGACCGAGGGCCAACACCTGGGTGCGCTTCGCCATGGGCGCGCGTGGCGCCTTGGGCGAACGCTTGCCTTTGCCGGGAGGCGGCGGGGGTTGGGATGATGGGGGCGGAGGCGGTGACAGCGAAGGATCAGCCGCAGAGGCGGGGGCAGCCTCCGGCTCGCCGCTCGACGCAGGGGCGGGTGCCGCCGCCGAAAGCACGACGGGCGGCGGGGTGAGGGACGGAAGCGGAAGCGGAGGCGGAGCATCGGCCGGGGCCGGGGCGGCTGCGGCCGCAGGCTTGGGCTTGAGCTTGAATTTGGCGCCATCAGCCGCCGGAGCTTCCTCGACAGGCGGAGGAGCCATCACCACCGGCGGAGGTGGAATAACCGGAGGCGGTGGCGCAGGTGGGACCGGTTCAGCCGCCACGGGTGGCGCTGGCGGGGCGGGACGCGTGACGACGGGCGGCGGCGCGGCGGCGGGCGATTCTGCGGCGGCCCGCGGCTTTAACCTGATCCGCGGGGCCTCTTCCTCGGCCGGAGGCCCGATGACGGGCTCAGCCGACGCAGCTGCGGGCGTTTCCTTCTCAATCGGAGCCGCAGATGCCGGCTGGGCTGCTGGCTCGGCACTAAGGCGGGGCTTGATGCGAAGACGGGCCACGCCTTCTCCGGCGGGGGCCGTTGCGGCCGGGTTGGCCGCCTCCGACGCCGGCGCCGGCTCGGCTGAAGGAGCCCCGGCAGCTGGAACCCGTGGCTTCAGGCGCAACGGAGGAGTCTGGGGCTCTTCGCTCATCGAGAGGTGAGATAACGATTTTCCGGATTCGCGAAACCAAAAAGATTCACTGGAACCTTTCCAGTCTGCACGTAAACTAAGTGTAATCCTCGCGATGATGCCGTCCCGTCAACTTCTGCTCATGGTTCTTCTCCTGGGGGTGGGTCTTTCCGGCTGCACCAGCTCCGGCAAACTGCCGGAGTCCGCGACCAGCGCGGCCGCGCTGGAGGAAGCGTTCAAGGAACGCTGGGTGACCAAACGCGTGGGCGAGCTGCTCCTCGCCGGTACCGCAACCGACGGCATCCAGGCGCGGCGGATGGCGCTCTCGGAGTTCCGCGACAAGTTCGAGTACATCCGCGGCGTCGAACGACGCTGAGGCGGAAGACCGCAGAGGTCCCACGCGAATCAGCGCAAATTCAATCAGGGATAGACCCCGAACTACACGGTTCGGCTCTTATTGCGCGGATGGGTGGTGCAAGGCTGATCCTTGCCGCACGCAGCCCCGTGCACGCCTGACCGGCACAGCGGGTCGCTCGTTGACGGAGCCGGACCGCGCGGCAAACGATCCGCGCCTTGTCCTCCGCCTCGTCCCATCCCGATGCCTCCCGCGGCGCCTTCGCCGCCCTCGCCGGCTATGCCTGCTGGGGCCTGGTCCCGCTTTACTGGAAACAGCTCCAGGGCATCGATGCGCATGAGCTGATCGCCCACCGGCTGGTCTGGTCGCTGGTCTTTCTCGCAGCGATCGTCGCGTGGCGACGCGGACTCGGCGAAATCCTGAAGGCCCTTTCCACGCCGCGCGGCTTCGCCCTCAATCTGCTGGGCAGCGGCCTGCTCACGATCAACTGGCTCGTCTATGTCTGGGCGATCAACGCCGGCCACGTGATCGAGTGCAGCCTCGGTTACTTCCTCGTGCCGCTGATCAATGTCGCCCTTGGACGCATGGTCTTCCGCGAAGTCCTCCGCCCGGTCCAGATCGCCGCGATTGTCTGCGCCGCGATCGGCGTGATCGTCCTCGTCGTGCAGGTGGGCGGCGTGCCGTGGATCGCGCTTTCCCTCGCCGGCTCCTTCGGCGCCTACGGCCTGCTGCGCAAGCAGTCCCCGCTCGGGGCGCTGAACGGCCTAGCGGTCGAGACGGCGCTGCTCGCGCCCTTCGCCGCGGCGTTGCTGCTCTGGCGCCACCAGCTCGGCACCGGCGCTTTGGGGAACGTCGACTTCGGACGCACCTTGCTGGTGCTGAGCGCCGGCGTGGTCACGGCGATTCCCCTCCTGCTCTTCGCCTACGGCGCGCGTCGGCTGCGTTTCACCACGCTCGGGCTGCTGCAGTACGTGGCCCCGACGCTCCAGTTCTTCATCGGCTGGCTCGCCTACCACGAACCCTTCACGTCGGCGCGCGCCTGGGCGTTCGCCTGCATCTGGACCGGACTCGCCTGCTACACGGCGGATATTCTGTGGAATGCCCGCCAGACCATCACTTCGCCGCTCCCGGAACCGGGTCGGGCGGCGTAGCGACCAGCGTCACCTCGAAAATCAGGGTTGCGCGCCGTGGGATCTTGGGCGGCTGGCCGCGGGTGCCGTAGCCGAGCTCGAAGGGAATGATGAACAGGCGGGTTTCACCCACCTGCATGAGCTGGATGCCCTCCTCCCAGCCGTCGATCACCACATTGCGGCCGAGGCGGAAAGTGAAGGCCTTGGTCGGATCCAGATTCTGTTCGAACACGGTGCCGTCGAGGAGCGAGCCCTTGTAGTTCACGGTGACGAGCTGGCCCGGCTTCGGGCGCTCGCCCGTGCCAGGGGTCAGGACCTGCGTCCGGAGTCCGGTCGAGGTGCGCTTCGCTTCCGGCCAGCGCTGCACGACGATCGCCAGATCCTCCGGCGGGAGCTTCTCCCGCTGCGCCTGCAGCGCCAGCGGGGAAAACAGGAGCGCGCACAAACCGAGGAGGCGGATCAGGGGGGTCATGGAAAAACCGGGGGCTGTCATGGAGTGAAACGAACGGGGTTGGGGCGTCCGGTCAAAACTTCTTCATCGCCGGATGCGCGGCGATCAGTGCCAGCGCCTGGTTGAGCAGCGTTTTACCGGGCTCCATCCGATGCCAGGTGGAGGCGCCCGAGGGATGCGGCAGCGGGATGCAGTCCACCTCACGCCCGGCGTAAGTCACTCGCCGGGAACGGCCGATCACCTCATTGAGCGCAGCCACGGGCAGAAATCGCCCGATCGCCAGCTTACCCACCGGGAGGACCAGCGCCGGCTGGAGCAGGGCAAACTCGCGCTCCAGCCAATCCGCACACCGTTCGATCTCGTCCGGTGCCGGCACGCGATCGCCGCCTTTCGGATTCTTGCCGGGAAAGCAGCGGCAGACCGCGGCAAAATAAATGCGGTCGCGCACCTCGTCCTCGCTCCAACCCAGCGCGGCCTGAAACCAGGCGAACAAGGTCTTGCCCGCAGTCCAGGCGAAGGGCCGCCCGAGCCGGGGTTCCTTGTCGCCCGGCGCCTGCCCCACGAGGATCACCCGACTCGTCACCGCCCGTCCCGCGACGGCCGGACGGTGCATGCGCGGGCAGCGCTCGCACGCACGCAGCGCGGTGAGATGGGCTTCGACCGCAGAGACGGACACCATGCGGTCGACGTTAGGACGAGGCGTGGGAACGCGCCGAGTGCAAACGCACTCAACGCCGGCCGCCGAAGCGCCCGCGTCCATCCCCACCACCACCGCCGCCGCCACCCTGTCGGCCGCCGCCACCATGACGGCCGCCGCCACCACCACCGTGGCGACCGGGCTGACCGCGACCGCCGCGCTGCGGCTGGCCACCGGCCGGCTGGGGCCGGGCCACGAAGGGCGCGTAGTTGAAGCCCTCAAGCCGGAGCTCGGGAATCTTCTGGCCGATGAAGCGCTGGATCGCGCGGATGTCGTCCGCATTCTCCGGCGTCACGAGCGTGAAGGCGTCACCCACGGCCTGCGCGCGGCCGGTGCGGCCGATGCGGTGCACGTAGTCCTCGGGATTCTCGGGCACATCGTAGTTGATCACGTGCGACACACCGGCGACGTCGATGCCGCGGGCGGCGATGTCGGTCGCGACCATGATCTCGTACTTGCCGCTCTTGAAACCGGCCAGCGCCTCGATGCGCTGGTTCTGCGAGCGGTTGGCGTGGAGGACCGCAACCGAGTGCTTCGCGCCCTTGAGTTTGTGCGCGATCTTGTCGGCGCCGTGCTTGGTGCGGGAAAAGACGAGCACGCTGTCGAAATCGACCTTCTCCAGCAGCGCGACAAGCAGGTCGAACTTCTGCGCCCAAGCGACGGGATAGAGCGCGTGGTTGACGGACTGGTTGACGGAGCGGTTCACGCCGACCTCAACCCGCACCGGATCACGGAGCGCGAAGGAAGCCACGGCCGCGATCTCCGGCGGAACCGTCGCGGAGAAAAACAGGGTCTGACGCTCGCGCGGGCAGCGCGCGATGATGTCCTTCACCACGGGCAGGAAGCCCATGTCGAGCATGCGATCGACCTCGTCGAGGACGAGGATCTGGATGTCGCGGAGCGAGAGTTCACCGCTCTTGATGAAATCGAGCAGGCGGCCGGGCGTGGCGACGACGATATCGACGCCGCGCTTGAGCTCCTGACGCTGGACGCCGTAGCCGACGCCGCCGAAGAGGGCGACCGCGCGGTTGTCGGTGAAGCGCGCGAAGTCACGGAACGCGGTCTCAACCTGGGCGGCGAGTTCGCGCGTGGGCTCAAGGACGAGCACGCGGGGCTTCGGATTGTGCGCACCGAGCTTGGAAAGAATGGGAAGGGCAAACGCGGCGGTTTTGCCGGTGCCGGTCTGGGCCGAGCCCACGAGGTCACGGCCGGACAGCACCACGGGAATCGCGCGCAGCTGGATGGGGGTCGGCTCGGCATAGCCGGCCGCCTGGATGCCGCGCAAAACCGGCGCGGAGAGTTCGAGTGCTTTAAAGGGCATGGCAGAAGGACCGCTCAAGCGGTCGAAGGTTGGGTTGTAGCCGGGGTCGCTGACCCCGGTGCCTGCGGCGTTTTCCCTGCGCGCTGCACCGGACCGAGGTCAGCGACCCC
>CAYWRG010000018.1:0-69976 GCA_964460715.1 uncultured Opitutus sp.
CGATGGCGGCGGCGGGGGCGGCGTTGAGGCCGGAGACGTAGCTGAGGAGCTGCTTCGAGGCGGTGTTGAGCTCGACGCCGACGCCGTTGACGGAGCTGACGACCGTGTCGTCGAGCGAGCGTTTCAGCGCGGTCTGGTCGACGTCGTGCTGGTACTGGCCGACGCCGATGCTCTTCGGGTCGAGCTTCACCAGCTCGGCGAGCGGGTCCATGAGACGGCGGCCGATGGACACGGCGCCGCGCACGGTGAGGTCGTGATCGGGGAACTCCTCGCGGGCGACCTCGCTGGCGGAGTAGATCGAGGCCCCAGACTCGTTGACCATGACGACCGGAATCGAGCCCGGCAGGCCCAGTCCGCGGACGAAGGCCTCGGTCTCACGCCCTGCCGTGCCGTTGCCGATGGCGATGGCCTCGACCTTGAAGAACTCGACGAAGCCCTTGATCTTTTCGGAAGCCTCGACCGCGTGGCGGTCGGGATAGATGACATCGTTGTGCAGGAGCTTGCCCTGACGATCGAGCAGCACGACCTTGCAGCCGGTGCGGAAGCCCGGGTCGATCGCCATCACGGCCTTCTGGCCGAGCGGAGCGGCGAGGAGGAGTTCGCGGAGATTGTCGGCGAAGACCTTGATGCCGGCCTCGTCGGCGCGCTTCTTGGAGTCGAGGCGCATCTCGGTCTCCATCGCCGGGCAGAGCAGGCGCTTGCAGGCGTCCTGGGTTGCGAGGCGGACCTGCTCGCCGGCGGCGGTCTTGCCCTTCACGAAGAGCGGTTCGAGTTCGGCCGGGGCGGCAGCCTCGTCGGGCAGCGTGATCCGCATCATGAGGAACAGCTCCTTTTCACCGCGGCGCATGGCCAGCACACGGTGCGACGGGGCCTTGGCCAGCGGCTCAGCCCAGTCGAAGTAGTCCTTGAATTTGGCGCCCTCGGCTTCCTTGCCGGTGAGGACCTTCGAGGAGATCACCGCGTTGGTGCGGTAGAGGCCGCGGAGTTTTTCGCGGGCGTTGGCGTCGTCCGCGATGCGCTCGGCAAGGATGTCGCGGGCACCGGCGAGGACCTGCTCCGTATTTTCGATTTTCGATTTTTTATTTTCGAATTCAACCTCACGGCCAATGTAGGGCTGGGCGTCGGCAATGGGGTCCGTGGTGGGGTCCTGGGCCCACAGCAGTTCGGCCAGCGGCTCGAGGCCGAGTTCCTTGGCGATGGTGGCGCGGGTGCGCTTCTTGGGCCGATAGGGGAGGTAGATGTCCTCTAGCTTGGTCATCGTCGTGGCGGCGTTGAGCGCGCCCTCGAGTTCCGGCGTGAGGAGGCCGCGTTCCTTGAGCGAGGCGACGATGGCGAGGCGGCGCTCATCAAGCTGCGTCATCTGCTCCATGCGGTCGCGGATGGCCATGACGGCGACCTCATCCAGCTCACCGGTCACCTCCTTACGGTAACGGGCGATGAAGGGCACCGTGGCGCCCTCCTTGATGAGCTGTGCGGTCGCGGCGACCTGGTGAACCTTGAGGGAAAGCTCCTGCGCGATGCGCAGCACGTGGTCGGGATTGGGCAGATCCGGGGTGGCGGTCATGAAAAGGATGCGTGAGTGCAACTACTTGACCGTCATGGGCAAGGGCAAAACCCAAGGAAATTTGCTGCAGGATTCTCTCTTTTGTGTACTATCTATATCAATGAACCGTATATTCATGCTCTTCTTGTTCGCAGGGGCGCTGTTGCGTGCCGAGCCCGCGGCGTGGAATCCGATCGAACAGCAGGTGGCTGCGATCGCTCAAGGGCCGCAGGTGACCGTGGTCCACTTCTGGGCCTCCTGGTGCTCAAACTGCAAGGCGGAGCATGCGGATGGCGGCTGGCGGGAGTTCGCCGCGGCGAATCCGGACGTGAGGGTGATCTTCATCTCCGTCTGGGGCAGCGCCGAGGATGACGCCGCACTGCTCGAGGGCTACGGGCTGAGTGGGCTTTCCAATTTCACGGCGCTGCGTCACCCGGACCAGAAGCGCGCGCGGGCCGAGCGAATCGGGTCCTTCATGGATCTGCCGGTCTCGTGGGTGCCCACGACGTGGGTGCTCAAGGACGGCAAGCTGCGGTTCGCCTTCAATTACGGCGAGGTGCGCTTCCCGATGCTGCAGCAGCTGGTCGCGGATTCCCGCGACGTGTGGAAGCACTGACCGCGCACTTGCGCGGAAATCCGAAGGACGAAGCTCGAATGACGAATCAGGCGAGCTGGCCTGATTTCGTCATTCGGATTTCGGGCTTCGGGCTTCCCGTCCGGCGAAGCCGGGCGGGTGCTACTTTGCCGCAGTGCGCGGGGCGAGTTCGACGGCGTCGCCGGCGCGAAGCAGGGCGTTCGGGTTGACCACGATCTGGAGGTCGGGCGTCAGTCCGCTGGAGGTGACTTCGACGTTGGGGCCGAGATTTCGGCCCGACTTGACCTCGACAAAGGCGATCTTGCCGTCGCGCACGACCGCGAGTGAGGCCTGACCGTTGCGGACAAGCAGCGTGTTGGTCGGGACCAGAAAGGTTCCGGCGGCGGGCGGGATCGAGAAGACGACCGTGCCCGTGAGGCCGGCGGGGACGAGGAGATCCTTGTTATCGATGACCAACTCGACGCGCATGGTGCCGGAGGCCGGATCGAAGATCCGGCTCGTACGGGCGATCTTGGCCGGGAAAGTCTGGCCGGGGAACTCGGCGAAACGGACGGAGGCGGATTGCTCGGGCTTCAGGCGGAGGGCGAGATCGGGGCCGGCGTTGAGGGTCACGCGCAGGGTGTCGAGGCGGACCAGACGGTAGAGCCAGCCCTCGGCGGTGGCGGAGTCGCCGCGCACGCGATCACCACGATCAAAATTGCGTCCGGCGACGACGGCGTCGAATGGGGCGCGCACGGTCGCGAACTTCTGCTGCTCTTCCAACCGGGCCAGACTGGCTTCGGCGACGCGCACGGCGGCCTCGAGTTCCGCCGTGGTGGCGAGACGCTGGTCGTAGTCTTCCTGCGAAATGGCGCGCGAGGACAGCAGGCCGGCGGAGCGGTCGGAAAGCCGGCGGGCGCTGAGCGCGCGGGCCGTGGCCTGCTCGACCGTGGCGCGCGCGGCTTCGACCGAGCGGTCGATCTCCGGGGCGTCGATCACGGCGAGGATGTCGCCGGCCTTGACCTGATCGCCGATGTCGAAGCGGCGTTCCTTCACCATGCCTGTCGCGCGGGTAAAAATGAGGACGGACTCATACGCTTCGGTGCGTCCGGGCAAATCCACGGATTGGTTGGCGCTTGCCGCGGTCGGCGTCACGGTGCGCACGACGGGACGTGCCGGGGCGGGACCACCGGAGCTGGCGGGTTGAGCCGGGAGGAACGTTGGGCTGGCGAGCAGGGCGCCGAGCAGGGCGCCGCGAAGGAGGAGCGAGGACTTCATGAAAAGAAGGGGGAGAAGGGACTTAGAGCGTGCGAGCCGGCGCTGGGGCGAGATCGCCGGAAACCGCGGACTGCATGGCGGTCTTGCGCACGCGGCCGCGCACGGCGGCGAAGGCGACGGGCACGAGGAAGAGCGAGGCGCAGGTGCCGAAGACGAGGCCGCCGATGACGGCGCGACCGAGCGGCGCGTTCTGTTCGCCGCCTTCCGCGTGACCCAGCGCCATGGGGATGACGCCGAGGATCATCGCGAGCGCGGTCATGATGACGGGGCGCAGGCGCGTGGTCGCGGCCTCGATCGCCGCGTCAAAGGCGCTGAGCCCGTCATTGAAGCGGTCGCGGGCAAAGCTGCTCACGAGCACGCTGTTGGCGGTCGAGACGCCGACCACCATGATGATGCCCATCAGTGCGGGGACGCTGAGCGGGGTGCCGGTGAGCCAGAGTGAGCAGAGCGCGCCGGACACGGCAACCGGGAGGCCGCTGATGGCGACGAAGGGGAGGGCCCACGACTGGAAGTTCACCACCATGACGAGGAACACGAGCACGGCCGCGAGGCCGAGGCCGCCGATCAGCTCTGAATAGGCGGAGCGCATGAGCGCGGCCTGGCCCGCGAGTTCGATGCGGTTGCCCGGGGCGAGCTTGGTCCGCAGGTCGGCGAGGATTTTCTCGAGGTCGCCGGCGACGCCACCGAGGTCGCGCCCGGCCGCGTTGGCGACGACAGTCAGCGTCGGCAGCAGCGTGGTGCGGGACAGGCTGGCGGGGCCGCGTGTCTCGACGAGCGAGGCGAACGTGCGCAGCGGGACAGGCGAGCCGTTTCCAGTGGAGGGGCGGATCGGCAGATTGAGCAGCTGCTCGGTCGAGGTCAGATTCGCGGGAGGGGCGATGATCTGGACGTCGTAGGACGAGCCGGTGATGGCATCTCCCCAGAAATTCGGTGCGACCGTGCCGCCGCTGCCGAGCGCGGCGAGCAGGGCGGTCGCGGCGTCCTGCTGGTTGATGCCGAGCGCGGCGGCGCGGATGCGATCGATGCGGATCGAATAACGCGGCTGGTCGAGCACCTCCCGTAGCGTGATGTCGGTGGCGCCGGGCACTTCGGCGAGGCGCTGCTGGAGTTCGCGGGCGAGCGCGAGATTGGCGGGCGTGTTGCGACCGATGAAGCGCACCTCGAAGGTCGTGGGCGCGCCGGAGGCAAGCGTCTGGCTGGTCGCGTCCGCGGGACGGAAGAAGCTCTGGATGCGCGGAAACTTCTCGACGAGCATGGCGCGGATCCGCTCCACGTAGACCTCGGACGGACCGTGCTCAGGTGCGAGCTGGACGAGGATTTCGCCGTCGGCCGAGCTGATGGCGGTGGTTTCGACCCACGCCTGATTGACCGCGGACGGGGCGCCGATGTTTTCCACCACGAACTGAAGCTCCTCGGCTGGAATGATGGTGCGGATCTCGCGCTGGATGTCGGCGAGGACCGTCGCAGTGTCGTCGAGGCGCAGGCCGCTCTGGCTGCGCACGAACAGGCGGATCAGGCCGGCGTCCGTCTTGGGGAAGAATTCGCGACCGGACTGCAGGGCGGCGAAGGCCCCCAGGCCAACAGCCAGGCCGACCGGGACGAGGACGAGGGATTTGCGGCGGAGCAGGCGCTTGAGGACATTGCCCTGCCGGGTGGAGAGCGTGTCCATCATGCCCTCGATCGCATGGTGGATGCGACCGAGCCCGCGCGGCGGCTGGCCTTCGCGGCTGCGCTCGGCGCGCAGTTCGGCGGGGAGAATGATCGACGCGAGCGTGGGGACGAGGGTGCGCGCGAGCAGGTAGCTGGCGCCCATCGCGAACACGACCGCGAGCGCAAGCGGACGGAACACGTCGGCCGCCGTGCCGGTGAGGAGGAAGATCGGCAGGAAGACGATGCAGATCGCGAGGGTGGAAACGAACTCCGGGAAGGCGACCTCCTTGGCGCCATCGACGATGGCGGTGCGCACGTCCTTGCCGAGGCCGATCTGGCGCTTGATGTTCTCGATTTCGACCAGCGCGTTGTCGACGAGGATGCCGATCGCGAGGGCGAGGCCGCCCAGCGTCATGAGGTTGAACGTCGCGCCAGTGAGGCTGAGTCCGATGACCGAGCAGAGCAGCGCGAGGGGAATGGACGTGAGAACGATGAAGGTCGAACGCGGGGAGCCGAGGAAGAGCAGCACCACCGCGGCGACGAGGCCGCCGACGAGGAGGATCTCATGCTCGACGCCCTTGACGGCGGCGCGGACGAAGACCGACTGGTCGAAGATAGGCTCAACCGTCAGGCCGGGAGGCGCGGACTCGCGGATCTCCGGCATGCGGGCCATGATGCCGTCGATGATGTCGACGGTGGAGGCGTTGCCCAGTTTGAGGATGGCGACCATCACGGCGTTCTGGCCGTTGAGGCGCGCGATGTTGGTCATGACCGCCTCGCCGTCGCGGACATTGGCTAGATCGCGCAGGAGGATCATGCGTCCGTCGACGACCCGGATCGGGAGTTCAAGGAAGGCTTGGATCGTCTCGGGGCTGGCGTTGAGTTCGACCGCCATCTCGCGATCGCCCTCGCGCAGATTGCCCGCCGGAAGCGTGAGGTTCTGCCGGCTGACCGCGCCGCTGACGTCGGCGGCGGAGAGGCCGAAGGCGCTGAGGGCCTGCGGATCGAGGTCGATCATGACTTGGCGGGCGGCGCCGCCGTAGGGCAGCGTGATGCGCATGCCAGGGACGCTCTGGAGCTGGGCGCGGAGGGTGAGACGGGCGTAGTCGAAGAGCTGACCGTTCGTCATCGTGTCGGACGAGATCACGAGCTGGACGATCGGCACGCTGGACGGGCTGGTGCGCACGATGATCGGCGGGCTCGTGCCGGTGGGCATGCGGCGCAGGATTGTCTGGGAAATGGCGGCGGTCTGCGCGAGCGCGGTGTTCATGTCCGCGTAGGGCTGGAAGCGGAGTTTGACCAAGGCGACGCCATTGGAGGTCTCGGAGCGGACCTCGAGCAGATCGTCGACGTTGTTCATCACCGCCGTTTCGGAGAACGAGGTGATCTTGGCGCTCATTTCGGCGGCATTGAGGCCGCCGTAGTTCCAGACGAGGGTGATTTCCGGCGCATCGACGCGCGGCAGGATGTCGGTCGACATGCGGCGACCCGAGAGCACGCCGAAGAGTAGGATCAGGATGGCGAGGACGCCGATCGTGTACTTATACCGCAGCGCAAAGAGGACGATCCACATGGTGAAATTGGAGAAGGAAGAAGGTGCCCGGGTGTGGCCTTTTGGCAGAGGCGTTTCGGTCGCAGGCTAAAACCGGGATGGATGAGAGCAGGAATGGTGCTCATTTAGTCCCGGAGTTGGCGGAAAGCGTGTGACAGTCGAGAAACGCAAAAACCTCCGGTACCCGAAGGCGCCGGAGGTCTTGCGTGCTTGCGCACCGCACATTCTGCCCGAGACGGATAAAATGTGTAAGTGGTGGAGGTGGCGGGATTTGAACCCGCGTCCCCCCGGCTTTTGCGTACCGCGTCTACCCGTATAGTGTTGGTTTGGTCTCGCCGGCGTTACGCGACAACACGCGCTTAATCGCCAGCCAATCCCCGGGTCGAAGTACGGTGCGCAAACCGCGGATCGCTCCGCGCACTATGCCTGCTATCGTCGTCCACATCAGCTAGCAGGTGTCGCTGGGCGGACGTCACTGCATTATTAGGCAGCGAGGGGCATTTCTTCGTAGGTGCCGTTTGTTTGTTTTGAAGGATGATTTGCGAGAGGCCTTCACTCTCGACGGGCAACGGTACACGCCAACCGAGGGTCGAATCCAGAACACCCCCAAAATGGGAGAGGTCAGAGGCCGGAAGCCAGAGACCGGAGGTCGGAAGGACCGATTGGTGGGAACCAATCAAAGAACAGGAAGGAAGACGTTACCGGCGGATTCCGGTAACGCAAGCGTGGCGAGCGTACCGACCTGATCGTTCTTCGTTCTCGTTATCTTTCTCGTTCTCCTGGATTGAGATCGGATCGACTGCATCCGGCAGGGCCAAGCTCTGGGGCGGAGGGGCTGAGAACGAGAACGAAGAATGAGGAACGAGAACGATTTGGGCCTACTCCGCCCGGTAACTCGCGATCACCGGCAGATCGGCCGGCGCCAGATCGTAGCGGGGGAGTTCGTCCACGGTGGCCCAGGCGAGTGCCGAGTGCTCGGTTGCGGTGGGTTCGGCGCTGGCGGGGGTCAGGCGCACAACAAAGGGAATCATCTCGATGACCACCGTGCCGTAGTCGTACACGAACGGCGGGAGCGGTCGCACGATGGCGATGGTGCAGCCGAGTTCCTCCTGGATCTCGCGGAGGATGGCGGCTGCGGCGGTTTCCCCCGGCTCGACCTTGCCGCCGGGAAATTCCCACTTGTGGCCGAGGTGCTTGTGGGCCGGGCGTCGCGCGATCAGGACGCGGCCCTCCCGTTCGATCAGGGCGCAGACCACGGGAATGATGGGAGCGGGCGGCGACACGGCGTTTCTTACCCGAGAGGACGGAGGGGGAGGGTGATCGAGGCAACGTTTTGTCGCGCACAGACCGCGATCGGTTCCGGATCGGTTGCTGCAACTTTTTCGGGTGATCCGGGTTCTTGAACCATGAACACCTTCCTTAAGACCTCCCTCAAGGTCCTGCTCGTTGTCCTCGCGGCGATCCTCCTGATCAAGCTCCTGCCGATTCTGGCGATCCCGCTGTTCCTCGCAATCGGCCTCATTCTCGGCGTTGGCGGTCTCCTCGCGGGCGGTCTGGCGATCGCGGCCACCGCGGTTGTTGCCACGGTGCTGGGCTTGGTCGTGGCGGCCCTCGCCGTCGTGGGCGTCCTTTCGCCGATCTGGGTGCCGGTCCTTGCGATCGTCGGGATCATCGCCCTGTTCCGCAAGCTGTCCAACCGCCCGGAGGTCGCCGCTGTGGTCTGATCGGCCCTCTGCCAAAATCGTCACCCGAGCCGATGTCACGCAAGACGTGACATCGGCTCTTTGCTTTTGGCGTGGCGTTGGTGACAGCGGGTGCCTCAATCGGCGGCCATCATGGCGAAGGCGGCGGGCAATCCGCAGGCATACCTCTCTCACATCAGCTTGATCGGCCGCGGTGGCGGCGCGTTCAAGACGCTGCGCGGCTTCGATAAGAGCCGGCACACCGTGCCGGACGCCGTCAACACGGCCACGAGCGGATTTCTCGCCAAGCTGGCCGCGCCGGAACTGGCCGCGGAGGCGGAGGATTTTTTCCAACGGGCCAAGGCCGCGCTGGATTACAAGCGCAAGGACCTGAGTCTCGATGTCACGACCCCGCTGGCGGTGCTCGCGGCGCGCGATTTTACGCTCGAGATTGCCTACGCGCTGGAGGAGTCCGATCCCGCGACCTACACCATCACGCGCACCCTCCACAGCCTGCGGTCGGCGGCGCTCGTCGAAGTGCCCGCGTTTGACGGGCTGTTCGCCGGTGGCTTTACGGGCATCGTGTTTGCGCTCGTGAAAGGGGTCCAGGTTGAGGCGGTGATTGATGCCGTGGAAGGATTGGACGAGGACGCCGGCCTGCGCGTGGCGTATCCGTCAGATTGCCGGCACTGCACGCTATCGGTGGCAGGCGTCGAGGCCGAGGTGATCTGTGACGGTGCGACGGTGGAGATGCGTTTTCCGCGAGCGGGCTCACCGCGGGAATTGATCGCGGCGTTTGTGGCGGTGCGCGACGCCTTCGCCCTGAGCAAGGCCAAGCCGCTTAGCGGGCTGCTTGGGTAGGTGTGGACGTGCGTCGGCATCCGGGTCCGCTCCAGCGAGGGCGATTTGAATCGGAGTATGGTCACGAAAAACACGAAGTAGCCTAGAGGTTGGTTTCGTCCATCTCACGGCCCCCTATAGGGCGCTCGGACGTGGTATCGACGGCGAGCCAGACAATTTTTGTGTTTCTCGTGGCAATCCTCTGGATCCTAAATCGTGTACGCCAAGCGCTCGGTGCGACCATTAGCGGAGCGCGTCTGCACCGTGAGGGGACGTTGATTCCAATTCTTCCGGGAAATTCCAGCCGCCGGGGCTTGCGGAAGGCGCGGCTTTTGCAAGGGTGGGGCCGCATGCTTACGATCACGGGCCTGAAGAAATCGTTCACGTCCCCAGAAGGCAGCTCCGTGCTGATTGTCGATGTGCCGCAGTTCACGCTCGCGGCCGGCGAACAGCAGGCGCTGCGAGGGGAAAGCGGATCGGGCAAAACCACGTTTCTGCATCTGATCGCGGGCATCCTCGCCGCCGATCAGGGCACGATCGATCTCGCGGGCACGAGCCTATCGGGTCTGGCCGAGCCGGCGCGCGACCGGGTGCGGGCGGACAAGATCGGGTACATTTTCCAGACGTTCAATCTGCTGCAGGGCTACACGGTGCTCGAAAACGTCGTGCTGGGCATGTCGTTTGGCCCGCGTGGAGCGGACCGCGCCAAGGCGAAGAGCCTCCTGGAGCGTGTCGGGTTGGGTCACCGACTCGACCACTATCCGCGGCAGCTCTCCACCGGTCAGCAGCAGCGCGTGGCCGTCGCGCGTGCGCTGGCGAACCACCCTGCGCTGGTGCTCGCGGACGAACCCACCGGCAATCTCGACCGCAAACACGGGCGCGAGGCCCTCGCGCTGATCCGCGATGTGTGCCGCGAAAACGGGGCGGCCCTCCTCCTGGTGAGCCATGACGAGGAGGTGCTCGCGCAGTTCGAACTGAAGAGCGATTTTGCCGAACTCAACCGGGCCGCGCCGAAGTCGGTCGCCGCCAACCAACCCTGAGGACCTTTGCCGTGACGCTACCCTTGATCGTTTACCGCAGTCTGCGCCAGCACGCGCTGTCCACCTTGGTCACCGCCACGAGCATCGCCTTGGCGTGCGGATTGTTGATGACGGTGTGGATGGTGAAGGACCAGTCCCAGCGCGCTTTCGCCGACTCGACCACGGGCTTTGATGCCGTGCTCGGTGCACGCGGTTCGAAGCTCCAGCTGGTGCTGAACTCGATTTTCCACCTCGAGGCCTCGCCGGGCAACCTGGCGCCGGCGGACTACGAGGCGATCCGTCGTCATCCGGCGGTGAAGACGGCGATCCCGATCGCGGTGGGCGACAATTACCAAGGCTGGCGCATCGTCGGCACGGTGCCGCAGCTCTTCAGCGTCGAGTACAGCAAGGGAAAGAGCTACGCGGTCGCGCCCGGCGGCAAGCAGTTCGATCCGGCCCAGCGTGAGGCGGTTATCGGCAGCCTCGCGAGCGAGCGCCTGGGCCTGAAGGTGGGCGATACGTTCAGCCCCTATCACGGCATCAATTTCGATCCCAACGCGCAGCACGAGGAGGTCTATACGGTCACCGGCGTGCTCAATCCGACCAACACGCCGGCGGATCGCGTGATCTGGATTCCGCTGCAGGGCGTGCAGACGATGGGCGGCCACGATCCCAAGATGGCAGCTGATGTGAGCGCCGTGCTGCTCCAGTTCCGGGCGCCGACGGCCGGCATCATGCTGGATGTGATGTACAACAAGCAGGGCAACCGATTGACGCTGGCCTATCCGATCGGCGCGGTGGTGGCGGACTTGTTCAACAAGATTGGCTGGATGGACAAAGTCCTCGCGCTCGTCGCCTACCTTGTCGCGGTTGTCGCGGCCGGTTCGGTGCTCGCCAGCATTTACGCTTCCATGCACGCCCGGCGGCGTGACATTGCGATTCTTCGCGCGCTGGGTGCGCGTCGCCGCACGGTGTTCGGCGCGATCGTGGCCGAAGCGGCGGCGATCGGTGGTCTCGGTGCGATCGTGGGCTACGCGGTGTACGCCGGCCTGTTCCTGCTCGTGGCCGGTGTGATCCGCGCCCAGACCGGCGTCGTGCTGGAGCTTGGTTCCATGCATCCGGTGCTGTGGGCTGCGCCGCTCGGCATGGCCGTCCTCGGTGCGCTCGGCGGCGTGGTGCCCGCGCTCAAGGCGTACAAGACCCCGGTGGCTGAAAATCTCATTCCTGCGTCATGACCTCCCTCGCTTCCCTTCGTTCGCTTCGCACCGTTATCCTTGCTTCCGTCATCGCCCTCCTGGCCGCTGGCTGCGGTCAGGGCGGCGGTTCGTCCGGTGGCGGCCACGCGCACACAGCCCCGCATGGCGGCAAGCTGGTGGAGGTGGGGGAGCACGCGTACAATCTGGAGTTCGTGGTCGACCGCGAGGAAGGGAAACTCACCGCGTACGTGCTCGACGGTCATGCGGAAAATTTCATCCGCACCGACCTCTCGGGCATCGCCCTGACCGTGAACGGCCGTCCGCTGACGCTGGCGCCGGTGGCGAATCCCGCGACCGGTGAGACGGTGGGCAGCACGGCGCAGTTCGAAGCGACGGCCGACTGGCTGAAGGCGCCGGGCGCGCAACTCACCGTGAGCATCCCGGCCCTGACGCTGCGTGGCAGCGCGTTCACCGCGATCGAAGCGACCTTGCCCTGAGTCCAGAGAAGACCGACAGATTTTTCACCACGAAATACACGGAACACACGAAAACCGATCCGGATATCTGGGCTCAGACCCTTTCGTGTGTTCCGTGTATTTCGTGGTAATACCGGATCGAATCCGGGTGGTGTGCGGTCGATACTGAGATCGTCTCAGCGCGAGATGTCGCGCTGGGTCAGCACCCGGAATCCGTGGTGATTGAGCGTCTGCGCGGCCACGTCGGTGTCCTCGGCGTTGATGGCCAGCGCGGAGCGACCCTCGGGGCGTTTGATGAAGCTGTAGATGTAGTGGATGTTGATCTCGGCTTCGAGCAGGGCGGCGAGCACCTGCTTGAGATCGCCCTCATCATTGATCTCCACCGCGAGCACGTCGCACTCGGTGTAGGGGAAATCATTGTTGATCATGAGCTCGCGTGCCTTGTCCGGGTCGTCGACGACGACCCGCACGATCGCGCTGTCCGTCGTGTCGAGAACGGTGAGCGCCATGACGTGCACGTTGTTCTCCTTGAACAGTGCGGTCAGGTCGAACAGGCGACCAACGCGATTCTCCGCGAAGACGGAGAACTGTTTGACGGGATCGGCGGCGGTAGCGGTGCGGGCGGCCATGTTCGGATCTAACAACCATGGCAAACGGGCCGGAGGCGGTCAATGGCCGGGCGGTTGTCCTGCTCCGATGAAAATCCACGGATGACCACCCGCGAATCATGCGAATCGGCACGAATTCAGAAGAACGACCACGGAACACACCGAACACACGGAAGCTCTGAGTTCGGATTTCTTCACCCTGTTCCGTGTGTTCGGTGTGTTCCGTGGTGATTCAATTCGGTTTTATTCGCGGTGATTCGCGGGCAGAATCCTCAGTGCCTCAGCTGGGCAGCGTAAACGCCGGCAGCTTCATGACCTCACCGCCGCGCAGGGCGGACTCGTGGGCGAGGATGCCGGTGCAGGTCCAGTTGGCCGACTCCATCGCGTTCGGGAACGGGTCGCGGTTCTCGATCAGCGCGGAGATGAACTCGTGGGCGAGGTGGGGATGCGAGCCACCGTGGCCGCCGCCCTGGGTGAAGGAGAGGTGCTCGTTGCCCTCGGTGTCGTAGACGCCCTTGGTCGTGAACCGGCGGATGGGCTCCGGCAGGAGATGCGCGAAGTCCGGCACCGTGACCTTCTGGGGGATCTCGGGCTCTGGCTTCTTCGCGGTGTGGATGACCGGATGCTCGCCCTCGACGAGCGGCCACTCGAAGGTCTTGAGGCTGCCGTAGACGTCGAAGCTCTCGCGGTACTGGCGGGCGACATCGAACAGGCTGCGATAAATGCGGGCCGTGAGATCGCTGTCCTTGAACTTGATGTGGGTGGACTCGACCGCGAAGGGCGAGTTGTACTTCGGGATCATTTCCTCGCGGATCCGGCCGGAGCCGAAGCAGGAGACCGTCTCGGCGAGGTTGCGCGTGAGGCCGAGGCAAGGGCCGACGCAGTGCGTGGCGTAGTGCATCGGCGGCAGGCCGGGCCAGTAGCCGGGCCAGCCGTCCATGTCCTGCTGGTGACTCGCCTGGAGAAACTGGATCTTGCCGAGCTCACCCTTGCGGTAGAGGTGGCGGACGAAGAGGAACTCGCGGGCGTACACGACCGTTTCCATCATCATGTACTTGAGGCCGGTCTCGCGCGTGAGCTTCACGATCTGTTCGCAGTCGGCGACGCTTGTGGCCATCGGCACGGTGCAGGCGACGTGCTTGCCCTTGCGCAGGGCCTTGATCGACTGCGCGGCGTGGTCAGGGATCGGCGTGTTGATGTGAACGGCGTCGATCGACGGATCCTCCAGGAGTTCGTCGTAACTCTGGTAGCGGCCCTTGATCCCAAAATGGTCAGCCACGGCGTCGAGCTTGTCCTTCGAGCGCTGGCAGACCGCGGCGAGGTGGGCCTGCGGATGGGCCTGGTAGATGGGAATGAACTCGGCGCCGAAGCCGAGGCCGATGATGGCGACGTTGATCTTGCGGTCTTTCATGGGGTGGAGGCGGAGGGGTTGAAGGTGCGTTGAAGAAAGGCGAGGCCCTCGCGGGCAAAGGTGTCCTGATCGGGCACGCGGCGCTTCCAGATGCAGACCGCGGCGGCGAGATCGCGGTTTTCCGGGGTGAAGCTTTCGATGACCACCATGCCCTGGTACTTCACGGCCGCGAGGCCGCGGGCAAAGGCGGCCCAGTCGGTCAGGCCGGTGCCGGGTACGCTCCGCTGGTTCTCGGAGACTTGGACATGGACGAGAAGATCACCCGCGGAGCGGATGGCCGACTCCAAGTTGTCCTCCTCGAGGGTCATGTGAAAGCTGTCGATCATCACGCCGGCGGCGGGATGCGCTACATCGCGGGCGAAGCGGACGCCGTCGGCGACGGAGTTCACGAGATCGGTCTCGAAGCGGTTGATCGGCTCGATCGCGATGCGCTTGCCGCGTTTGGCCGCGGCGACGCAGGCGGCGTGCACGCCCTCGACGGCGAGTGACCATTCGGCGCGGCGCTGGGCCTCGGGCAGGTAGCGGCGCTTGCCGACCTCGGAGTACAGCGGACCGCAGAGCGCGGGGGCGTCGATCTCCGCGGCGAAATCGAGGCAACGTTCGATGTAGTCGAGGGTGGAACGACGGACGGTGGCGTCGGCATGAGTCAGGTCACGGCCGGGGCCGAAGGCGCCGCAGACCGAGGCCTTGAGGTTGTGATCCGCGAGCAGGCGCCGGATGCGCTTGGCGTCAATCAACGCGGGATCCTCGAGCGGCAGTTCGATCGCACCGAAGCCGAGCTTGGCGACGCGCGGAATGAGGTCCTCGGCTGCGGCGGTCGTGAGCGGGGAAACCCAGAGCCAGGTGGTGGCACCGATGATCATGGAGAAGGAGGCGGCGATGGGGTGGGGCTGGGCCGTGCGTCGGACGGGCGCAGCGAGGGGTGAGGCCGTTGAGTATGCCACGGCGGGAGGAATCCGGTCTAGGATGCAGCCGTGCATTCGTCGTGTATGATTACGACAAACGCGGCGCGTGGGCGCGGCGATCAGCCGGTTATGACGTATTGCCGCCGGTAGGTGGTGGGCGGCATGCCCATGGCGCGGCGGAACTGTCGCGAGAAATCGCTGTGGTCGTAGAAGCCGACCTCCATGGCGATCTCGGTCGGGCGGCGGTCGGTCGTGCGCAGCCGCTCGGCGGCGATCGCGACGCGCATGCGGATCAGGTAGGTCCGCGGGTTCATCTGGAAGGTCTGGCGAAACTTGCGCTCGAACTGCCGGACGGAGAGCCGCGAGAGCTTGGCGAGGTGCTCGACGTCGAGTTTCTCACTGAAGTGTTCCTTCAGGTAATCGGCGGCGGGTGCCAGGTCGAGGTACGGCTGGATGGCGGCGCGGGTGCCTTCATAGCTTTTGACCGTGCCGCAGATCCCGCAAACCCGGCCGTGGCGATCGCGCAGCGGGAGCTTGTTGGTCTCGCACCACTCCGGTCGGCCGGCGGAGTTGGGAAAGAGTTCGATGATCCCGAGGATCGGCTGACCGGAGGCAATCACCCGGCGGTCGCCCTCGCGGTAGTGCTCGGCGAGCGCGTGGGGAAAGATGTCATCGTCGCATAAACCCACGACCTCTGCCTCCGAGGTAAAGCCGCACCGTCGGGCGAACGCGGTGTTGGCGTACATGATCCGGCCGTCGAGGTCCTTGGCGAAGAACAGGATGCTGCCCACGTGTTCGAAGAGGAGCCGGAACTGGCCGGGTGGCAGTTTTTGCGCCCACGCCTCCTGTAGACGCAGCCGCTCCGATGGCGAATGCATACACGGAAATGAGCGCCTCATTCCTATCGTGTCAACGGGGGTTCTGCTAGAGTCAGGCTGGTTCGTTACCCGTTTACCCCCTTCTGACCATGCGCCTCATCCGGTTCGTGCTTCTTGCGTTCTCTCTCATCGACGGCGCCGCATTTGCGGCGGAGCCGGTTGTTCATCCGAAGGCTGACGCGCGTCGGCTTGAGGTGCTCTTCCTCGGTTCGCCGACCGCGAGTCACGCGGCGCACGATCCGATCACGCGTTACCGCATGCTCAAGAAAGCCACGGGCACATCGGGCATCAACCTGACGTATAGCGAGAGCCTGGAGGAAGCGCTGACGCCGGCGTTCCTCGCGCAATTCGACGCTGTGCTGCTCTACGCGAACTGGCCGCGGATCGAGCCGGCGCAGGAGCGGGCGCTGATCAGCTACATTGAGAGTGGTCGCGGGTTCATTCCGGTGCACTCGGCGTCGGCATGCTTTGGCAATTCCGATGCGTTCATCGCGCTGGTTGGCGCACGCTTCCAGCGTCACGGCGGTGAGGTCTTCACGCCGGCCACGGTGCTGCCGGATCACCCGACGATGCAGGGACTGGCCCCGCTCGAGGCCTGGGACGAGACGTATCTGCACGATCGCCAGGGCGGTGATCGCACGGTCCTGCAGGTGCGCAAGCACCCGGCAGGCGAGGAGCCGTGGACTTGGGTGCGCACGCAGGGTTCGGGCCGTGTATTTTATACCGCGTCGGGTCATGACGAGCGCGTCTGGGATCTGCCGGCGTTTCATCAGCTCCTGATCAAGGGCATCACGTGGGCGGCAGGTCCTGAGGCCTCTGGTCGACTGACGCGGCTGCAGTTGCCCGTGCTCAAGGAGCAGGACGTGATCATGCCCGGCTACCTCCGCAAGCAGCCGATCACCAAGGCGCAGATGCCGCTCTCGCCGGTGGAAAGCGCGAAGATGATCCAGGTGCCGCTCGGGTTTGAGGTTTCCCTCTTTGCGGCCGAGCCCGAGATCGTGAACCCGATCTACATCGGCTGGGATCACCGCGGCCGCGCCTACGTGATCGAGACGATCGACTACCCGAACAATCTCCAGGCCGGCAATGTGGGCCATGACCGGATCAAGATTACCGAGGATACGAATGGTGACGGCCGGGCGGACAAGTTCACGGTGTTTGCGGAAGGGCTTTCGATCCCGACTTCGCTGGTCTTCGTCAACGGCGGCGTGCTCACGACCAACGGTACACAGCTGCTTTTCCTCAAGGACACGGACGGTGACGACAAGGCGGACGTGCGGCAGGTGCTGGTCGAGGGCTTCAAGATGCACGACACGCACGCGAGCGTCTCCAATCTCCGCTACGGCTACGACAACTGGATCTACGCGACGATCGGCTACTCCGGATTCGCGGGCGAGGTCGGCGGCGCGAAGCTCGAGTTTGCGCAGGGCCTCTTCCGGTTCACGCCCGACGGCAAGAAGATGGAGTACCTGCAGCCGACGACCAACAACACCTGGGGCCTCGGCTTCATGGAGGACTTTGCGATCCTCGGATCGACGGCGAACGGCAATCCCTCGTGGGTCTACACGCTGCCCCAGGAGCGTTACCGCGCGTTCGGCATCAACCAGCCGCGCACGCCGCGGGCGGACGACAATCCGTTCTATTATCCCAGCTCGATGGACATCCGTCAGGTCGACGTCCACGGCAAGTACACCGCGGGTGCCGGGCATGCGTTCTACACGGCCCGCCGCTTCCCGGCCGATTACCAGAACAAGGTCGCCTTCGTCACCGAGCCGACGGGCAAGCTCGTTGGCTCCTTTGATGTGGCGCCGGCGGGCACGATCTACACGGCGCGGCAGCGGCCCAACAACATCTTCAACAGTGCCGATGCGTGGAGTTCGCCGGTCACGGCCGACGTCGGTCCTGATGGCGCGCTCTGGATTGCCGACTGGTACAATCTGATCATCCAGCACAACCCGACGCCAACCGCCGCGTCGTCCGGCGTTGATGCGCAGAACGGGCGCGGCAACGCCTACCAGACGGCGCTGCGCGACACCGAGCATGGCCGCATCTGGCGAGTTTATCCCAAGGGCAGTGCAAATGACGCGATCCCCGCGCTCGATCCGGCGCGCCCGGAAACCCTGGTCGCGGGGCTCTCGCATACGAATCAACTCTGGCGCCTTCATGCGCAGCGGCTGTTGGTCGAAGGCGGTCACCGGAGCGCGGCGGCCGACCTGCGGCGGACGGTCCAGGCGGGTGGCGTGGGCGCGGTGCATGCCCTCCAGGCCCTCGCGGGGCTGGGAACCGTGGACGCCGAACTCCTGACCGTGGCGTGGCGCTCGGACGACGCCGGCCTGCGCCGGGCCGGACGTGAACTTGCGGCGCGGGACAACCCGGCGTTCCTCCGCCAACAAGTCATGGCGGGCACAGGACCGTTGACCGCGGCGAATCCGCGCGAACTCATTGAATTGCTCGGCGCCGTGTCGCGGCTCGAGGCATCGCCTGAGCTTGGCCTGCGAATTTTTGCCACCGGCGTCGCACAGGAAACGGCGCTCGTTAAAGACACGGTGCTGGCCGATGCCTGGCAGCTCGCGGCGCGGGCCCATGCGGCCGGCGTGATTGATGCGGCGCTCGCGGCCAATCTCCCCTTCAAGCAGGCGGACCAATCCCTCGCCGGCCAAGTTCTCCCGGTGGTGGCGTGGTACGCGGGCACGGCGCCGGATCGCCGCGCGGCGGTGCTGGCGAGCGCACGCGGGCAGTCCAATGCGTTCGCTGCGTACGTGGCGGGCGGCCTTGCAGTCCCCGCGACCGGCCCGGTGGCGGCCAAGTTTGCGCCTGATCCGGTCATTCATCAGCGCGGTGCCCAGATATACGGCAACACCTGCGTGGCTTGCCACGGCCTGGATGCGAAGGGCGTCGAAGGCGCGTTCCCGCCGCTCGCGGGTTCGGAGTGGATCACCGGCGATCCGTCGGCCGCGATTCGCATCGTCCTGCACGGGCTGACGGGGCCGATCACCGTGGCGGGCCAATCCTATGACAGCATCATGCCTCCGGTGGTCGGACTTTCGGACGGCGACATCGCGAGCGTGCTGACCTATATTCGCCAGAGCTATGGCAACGACGCCGCGCCGGTGACGGATGCCGAAGTCCGGGCGGTCCGCGGGGCGACCCGTCAGCGCCGCGATCTGTGGACGGCGGAAGAGCTCAAGACGCCGGTCAAGCTCACGCCCTGATTGCTATGGCGGATGTAGCCGGGCTCGCTGAGCCCGGTCTGTATGCGCCGACCGATCTTTCCCTGACCGGGCTCAGCGAGCCCAGCTACATCAGTCAACAAGCCGCATCCCGCCAGGGATGCGGTTTGCTGTTCATAGGGACCGGAGATTGCCACCGAGGTCAGAGTGCGCCGCAATCGCGGTGAAATGAGCGAAGAAACGCCCGAGCATCATGCTGAGGTTTCCCGCCGCGCCGGCCAGGCTGCGGGGCTGGTGCTGCGTGGTGTCGCCCTGAATCTCTTGCTGGCCGCGATCAAGCTGGCGGGCGGCGTGTGGGGCCACACCTATGCGCTGATTGCGGATGCGGTGGAGTCACTACTCGACATCTTTTCATCGCTGCTGGTCTGGATGGGTTTCCGGGTCGCGTCGCGACCGCCGGACGAGAATCATCCCTATGGGCATGGCAAGGCGGAGCCGCTGGCGGCGATGGCGGTGGCGCTTTGCATCTTTGCGGCGGCGGGCTGGATTGCGGTGCACGCGGTGCGCGAGATCATCACCCCGCATCAAGGACCGCATTGGGGCACGCTACCGTTGGTGGCGTTTGTGGTGCTGGTGAAGTACCGCTTTTCCCGCCGTCTGCTTGCGGCGGGGGAGAAGGATGGCAGCACCGCGCTGGGCGCCGAGGCTTGGCACCACTATGCGGACGCGGTGACGTCCGCGGCGGCCTTTGTCGGCATCGCGATCGCCGTGCTGGGAGGGGAAGGTTATGAGGCGGCGGATGACTGGGCGGCGCTGCTGGCGTGCGTGGTCATTGCGCTGAACGGCCTGAACGTGTTTAACCGTGCGTTGGGTGATGTGATGGATCTGGCCGTTCCCCTGGCGTTCGAGACCGAGGTTCGCGCCGTGGCTGCGGCGGTGGCGGGCGTGCGGGGCCTCGACAAATGCCGGGTCCGGAAAAGCGGACTCAGCCATCTGGTGGATATCCATGTGGAGGTTGACCCCGAGCTGACCGTCAGTGCCGGTCACGCCATCGCCGGGGCGGTGAAGCACGCGCTCCTGCGTTCGCCCCTGCGAATTACGGATGTCATGGTGCACATCGAGCCGGCGCCGAAGTAGTCCTTGATTCAAGGGGTTGGCGGAACCGGTTCTGCGCCGCTGGCTATTCGGCCAGATTCTACGGCTATGTCTGTGGTTTATACGATCAACCGCGGCAGGCTTTGCGGTTTACTCCCCGGGGGTCTGAAAGTTAGCGTGCTGTATGAAGACGAGAAATCCGTCCGTACCCCTTAGCGAAAATCAGCACCTGCTCCGGTGGGTCGAAAAAATGGCCGAGTTGTGCAAACCGGCCGCAATCCACTGGGTGGACGGATCCCAGGAAGAGGCCGATGAATTGAGCGCCCAGCTGGTGGCCAGCGGCACGTTCATCAAGCTGAACGAGAAGCTCTGGCCCGGCTGCTACTACGCCAAGTCCGACGCCGGGGACGTCGCCCGCGTCGAGGATCGCACGTTCATTTGCTCCCTGTCCAAGGACACGGCGGGACCGACCAACAACTGGGTCGATCCGTTCCAGATGCGCCGTAAGCTGAAGGAGGTCTTTGCCGGCTGCATGGAAGGCCGCACCATGTATGTGTTGCCCTACAGCATGGGGCCAGTGGGTTCGCAGATGTCGCAGATTGGCGTCGAGCTGACCGATTCGCCCTATGTGGTGGTCAACATGCGGATCATGGCCCGCGTCGGCCTGCCGGTCTACAAGGAGATCGACAAGGCGGAGAAGCGCGTCGTCCCGTGCATCCACTCGGTCGGACACCCGCTCAAGCCCGGCCAGAAGGATGTGCCTTGGCCCTGCAATCCCGACAAGTACATCGTGCACTTCCCGGAGACCCGTGAGATCTGGAGCTACGGTTCCGGCTACGGTGGCAATGCGCTGCTCGGCAAGAAGTGCTTTGCGCTTCGCATCGCGTCCAACATGGCCCGCGACGAAGGTTGGATGGCGGAGCACATGCTGATTCTCGGCGTCGAGAACCCGAAGGGCGAGAAGACCTACGTCGCAGCGGCGTTCCCGAGCGCCTGCGGCAAGACGAACTTCGCCATGCTGATCCCGCCCGAGCACTTCAAGAAGCAGGGCTGGAAGGTGTGGACGGTCGGCGACGACATCGCGTGGATCAAGCCTGACGCCAACGGTCGCCTCCGTGCGATCAATCCCGAGGCCGGCTTCTTCGGCGTCGCCCCCGGCACGTCGAACAAGACGAACCCGAACGCGATGGCCTCGCTCTCGAAGAACACGATCTTCACCAACGTGGCGCTGACCCCCGAGGGTGGCGTCTGGTGGGAGGGCATGACGGACGAGCCGCCGGCTGAGTGCATCGACTGGCAGGGCAAGAAGTGGACCCCGGCGATCGGGAAGGAAACGGGCGCCAAGGCGGCCCATCCGAACGCGCGCTTCACGGCTCCGGCCTCCCAGTGCCCGACCATCGACCCCGAGTGGGAGAATCCCGAGGGTGTTCCGATCAGCGCCTTCATCTTCGGCGGTCGCCGCGCGACCACCATGCCGCTGGTTTACCAGGCCTTCAACTGGAGCGCGGGTGTCTACACCGGCGCCACGATGGGCTCCGAGATGACCGCGGCTGCGGCGGGCACGATCGGCAAGGTCCGACGCGACCCGTTCGCCATGCTGCCGTTCTGCGGCTACAACATGGGCGACTACTTCCGTCACTGGATCAAGATGCAGCGCAATCTCACCGAGACGCCGCGCATCTTCCACGTCAACTGGTTCCGCAAGGACAAGGACGGCAAGTTCATGTGGCCCGGCTTCAGCGAAAACATGCGCGTCCTCAAGTGGATCACGGACCGCGCCCGCGGTCGCGCGCTGGGTCGCGAGACGCCGATCGGCTGGCAGCCCCGCTACGAGGACCTTGATTGGGAAGGCATGAACTTCCCGAAGGAGCGCTTTGACGAGCTGCAGGCCTTTGACCGTGAGGCGTGGCGAGCCGAAGTGCTTGGTCAGGAGGAACTCTTCCTCGATCTGCACGACCATCTGCCGAAGGAACTGATCTACGAGCGCCAGCTCCTGATCTGCCGGATGTAACCCGCGCGCCGAAAGGCGCTTCAGAGGTCCCGGAATCGTGGGGGGGGGGGGCGCGGGGGGGCGCCCGGGCGGCCCCCCGGGCCCCCCCGGCCCCGGCCCCCCGCCCCGCCCCCGGGCCCCCCCCCCCCCCCCCCCACGCCGTTGTCCCGCGAAAAACTCCTTGAGACCGCCCGGTCGCTTCCAGCGGACCTGGAGGTCCTCTCGACGCTGGGCGAGATGCTGCAGGACGTGAACGCGGAGCTTGATGCGATCGCTTCCCTGCTGCGCCGCGACCTCGCGCTGGCGGCCCGCATTGTCCGCATCAGCAACAGTCCGTTGTTTGGCGGTCGCGTGTCGTCGGTCGAGGAGGCGGTGAATCGGGTCGGCTTTGGGGAGATTCTTCGTCTGGTCGGTACGGCCACGACGGGCCGCTTTGCCGATCGCGCGCTGGAACACTACGGCATCACTGCGCTGCAACTGCGCGACAACATGCTCTACACGGCCTTCGCGTGCGAGGAACTCGCGCGTCAGGCGGGCGGCGATACGCGCATGGCCTACACTGCGGGCCTGTTGCGGCCGATCGGATTTATGGGCCTCGCCCGCGCGGCGCGCGGTCGGATCCCGCCCCGGGAGACCTTTGAGCCCAAGCGTTGGGGCAACTATCGCATTTGGGAGGGCAGTTTCCTCGGGATTGGTCATGCGGAGGTCGCTGGCCTCGTCCTGGACGAGTGGCATTTCCCCAAACCCATGGGCGCGGCGCTGAGGGCGCATTATCTTACCCACCAAGCGGACGCCTCCCAGCCACTTGCGTTGCTGCTCAACTTGGCCGGCACCCTGACGGGTGCGGCGGGGCACGCGTTCGAGGGCGAGACGGATCACTGGCTGTTGACACCGGAAAAGCTCGCGGCGGCCGGCCTGACTGAGGAGCAGCTTTCGCACGCGGCCGAGGCGGCCGGGCAGGCCTTTGACCGGGCGGTTGCGCTGCTGCGCTAGTCGATGTCGCCGGCCTGCGCTGAGGCCGATACCGGGAATTTCGATCACCGATCAAACGGAGCGGTCGCGGGCAGTGACTTGCGAAAACGATCGTCCCGCACAGGTTCCGGGCGATGGTTGCTCGTTTCGCTTTCATCCTCTTTCTGGCGCTAGTCCCGACCGTCGTGGGCCTGCGCGCGGCGAATGATCTGGTGGGGGCTCCGCCGGTGCTGGCGGATGCGTTGACCAAGTTGCTGGCCGATGAGGGACACTGGGCCTCGACCCGCACCTCACGGTATTTCGACAAGGAAGGAAAGTTGGAGCGAACGGATGTTGAAAGGTACGACCCCTCGCTGCTGGACGATCAGCAATGGAAGCTGCTGCTGCGCAACGGTCGCCCGCCCACCGTGGCGGAGGAAAAATCCTGGTTGCGGACCCGTAACCGGGAAATGCGCCGGCGTGGTCGGCCGCTGGGCGCGATTATGGACCTCGCTGCGGCGACGCTGGCCGAGGAAACGCGCACGCATTGGGTCTATTCGGTTCCGATCAAGCCGGGCGCCAGCCGGCGCTTGCCCGCGGAGAAATTCTACGTGCTCGCGCAGGTTCAAAAGGAGCGGGGCGAGCTGGACCGGGTTGCGATCCGCACCACCGAGGCCTTTCGTGTCGCCGGAGTGGCGCGGGTGGAGAATGTGGAGGCCGATGCCAAGTTTGGCGTGATCGATCCCCAGTTTGCGGCACAACCGGCGCAGTTCATCGCCACAGGCTCAGCCAAGGTCGCCTGGCTTTTTCGCGTGGGAGGACGACTGGAGACGGAATGGGGCCAATTCCAGCGGGTTGCGCCCTATGCCAGCCGCTTTAACGTCACGATCGGGGAGCTGAAGGCCCTCGATTTTTAGGACTGGATCGGCTCAAGGATCTGGCCGCCCGTGCCGATAAAGGGGATTGCCGGAAATCTCCGGCTCCCATGGCTCCGGCTCGCGACGTCCTCATCTCTCTTGGCAGCAAGCTATCGCCCTCCATGCGCGTCCTCGGGCGGCTGGGAGAGCGGCTGCGCGATCCGGACGCGAGCCTCGATGATATCATCCTGCTGGTGCGGATGGATCCCTCGCTCACGTTCAAGATCATGCGTCTGGCCAACGGCGTCATGTTCGGCACGCGCAATCGTTGCGACTCCCTCGAGGAGGCCGTGGCTCGCGTCGGGGTGGGGGAGATTCACCGGATTGTCGGACTCGCGGCGTCCCATCAGGCGTATCAAAGCGATTTGGTTTCGTATGGGTTTTCCGCCAGCATGGTCTGGGAAAATTCCGTGGCGGTGGCCGCACTCGCTGCGGCCTTGGCCAAGCGGAGTGGGGGGGATCCACGCTCCAGTTACACGGCCGGACTTTTGCGCAACGTCGGCCGAGCCGTGCTTGATCGGCTGCCCTCGGCGAGCCGTTACCCGCACGACTCCACCTGCCTGATCGACTGGGAGCGGCAGAATTACGGTTGCTCGGCCCCCGAGGTTTCCGCGCTGCTGCTGGGTCACTGGCGATTCCCGGAGCCCTTGGTGGCGATGGTGGAGAACCACGTGGATCCGATGGCGGCCACGGGCGCGCACGCCCCGTTGTCGTGTCTGCTCAATCTGGCATGCGGCCTCGCGGTGGATCTTGGGACGGGATTGCCGGGCGAGGACAAGGCGTGGGCGCATCGAACGGACGTTTCGGGCGTGCTTGGCCTCGACGATGTGACGATCGCGATCTGCCGCGATGAGGCACAGGCCGACATTGAGCGGACCCGCGCTGCGCTGGGTGACCTGCGGGTGGCGGCCTAAGTACAAGGTCGCCATCGGCTTGCTTTTTCTTTGTAAGCCACGGATTTCCATCCCTCTGGCCTGGGCGGGCTTATGCGCTCGCTCTCCCGCAGGCGGTTTGCCATGGAGTTTGCTGCAACTTCCGCACGGAGCCGGGTGTTCTGCGCATGAACGATGATCCTCCAGTGCAAACCCATCCTACGGGGACGATGACCCCGGCAGATTTTACGACGTTCATGCGAAACTATCAGGACATGGTCTATACCACCGCAGTTCGGCTCCTTGGCAACGAGGCGCAGGCGGAGGATATTTCCCAGGAAGTCTTCCTGAAGGCGTATGAGCGATTCGATGATCTGAGCACCAGCCCGACCGCCGGTGGCTGGCTCAAGACCGTCACGACCAACCTCTCGCTCAATCACCTGCAGCGCTACCGCAAGCGCTGGCGCTTCTTCTCGGAGATCGTGCACCAGGACGACGAGGGCGGTGAGGCGGAGCCGGTGGAGTTTGCCGCGCCGGACAGCGATTTCCTCGCGGGAGTCGACAAGTCCGAGCGCCGGGCTTGGTTGGAGCGTGCCCTGGAGAATCTCCCTGAACACCAGCGTGTCCCGCTGGTCCTTTACCACTTTGAAGACCAGCCCTACGACGAGATCGCCAAGCGGCTCGGCGTATCGCTCGCCAAGGTCAAGACCGACATCCTCCGTGGACGCGCGGCGCTCGCCCAGGTGCTGATGCGCAGCGGGGCCACCCACGAAACCTTTCATCCCTGATCGCCATGGACCGACCCACACCCGAAGAAATCGAACAGCGGCTCCATCAGGCTTTGCGCGGACTGCCCTCGCGGCGTGCGCCCTCCTCGCTCGAGCAGCGCGTGCTCGCGGCCATCGCCGAGCGTCAGGCCCGCCCTTGGTGGCACCAGAGCTACGCCTACTGGCCCACGCCCGTGCGCCTGCTCTTCTTTGTCCTGTCCGCCGCGCTCGCGGCCGTGGTGGTCGGCGCCGCCGCCACCTTCCTGCCTGGCTTTGGCGCGACGGCCGGACAGCCGGTCGAGGCCACGCTGGGCTGGTTTGCGCAGATCCGCGCGACCGGCTCCGCGCTCGCGGATGTCGGCGCCCGCCTGCTGCCTTCGGTATCCAGTACCTGGATATACGTGGGGCTCGCGGTTTTCGCCAGCCTTTACGCCACCTTGATCGGCCTGGGAGCCGCGGCCTACCGCGTCCTCTGGCAGAATCGCTAACCTTTGCTTCGCCTTCCTGATTTTATGAAATCCTTCCGTTGGTCCACCTGCCTTGCCGGCGCGCTCCTCGCGCTCGGCCTCACCCTGACCCGGGCGCAGACCGCGCCGGAGGCGCCCAGTGCTCCGACCGCGCCTGAAGCCGCGCCGGCTCAACCCGCTTCGGAGGGACTGCGTTCGCTTGACGCCACGCCACCGGCCGAACCGCCTTCGCCGGCGGATCCGTCGGACCCCGCTGATCCTGATCCGGAGGCGGAAACGATTGAACGCCGCGCGAATTCAGAGTCCGGCATTTTTGTCATGGGCTCCGACGCGATCCTCAGCGGGGGCGAGACCGCCCGCGAGGTGGTGGCGATCATCGGCAACACGATCGTGGACGGCATTGTGGACGACGAGGTCGTCGCAATCATGGGCGATTCCACGCTGAACGGCGAGGCGCGCGAAGTCGTGGCGGTAATGGGCAATGTCACCGTGAACGGTCACGTTCGCGGCGACGTGGTCGCCGTGATGGGTGGCGTCCAGCTCGGGCCGCGCGCCCGGGTTGACGGTGAGGTCGTGTCGATCGGTGGCGGCGTGGAGCGCGCCCCGGGTTCGATCGTCGGCCGGGGCATTCAGGAGGTCGGCTTCATGAAGGGGCACATGCCGCGGATGGACGGCCTGCGCGCGTGGCTTAAGCACTGCCTGCTGCTGGGTCGGCCGCTCGGCTTTGGCGAACATCTCGGCTGGGCCTGGGGCATCGCCTTTTCGTTCTTCGCTTTCTACGTGCTGCTGGCGCTGGCCTTCGGCAAGGGTGTGGAAAAATGCGCCGAGACGCTTGAGCAGCGTCCGGGCTACACGATTCTCGCGGCATTTCTGACCATCCTGGCGATCCCAATTCTGACGGTGCTGCTGGCGGTCACCGGCGTCGGTCCGGTGGTGCTGTTCTTTGCCGGTATCTTCGGCACCCTGTTCGGCAAGGCCGCCTTCATCACCTGGATGGGCCGCCGTTTCACCAAGCCGCTGGGCATCCAGATGCCGGTGCTGGCCGCCTTGATCGGTGGGCTCCTGCTGATGCTCTTCTATGTGATTCCCTACCTGGGGATCGTGATGTGGAAGGTTTCGGGCGCGCTTGGTCTGGGCATGGTTGTCTACACCCTGATTCTCGGCATGAAGCGCGAAAAGGCGGCGGCCGCCGTCGCGGTCGCCCCTGCAGGTATGGCCGCGGCCTCGCCCGCCGCAGGCTTCACTCCTATGCCTTCGCAGGAGGCCGGCGCCTCATCCCCAGGCTTCACGGTCGAGCCGCCCTTCGTTGCTCCACCACCTCTCCGGCAGGTGACGCAGATGTCGACGCTGCCGCGGGCCGGGTTCTGGATCCGCATTGCGGCCTCGACTCTGGATGCGGTCCTGGTGGGCATTGGCTTTGGGATTATGAATTTCCAGAGTGACTACTTTATGGCGGTTTACGCGGTCTACTGCATCGCGTTCTGGGCGCTCAAGGGCACTACGATCGGCGGCGTGATCTGCGGACTGAAGGTCGTGCGTCTGGATGATCGCAAGCTCGACTGGACGATTGCGGTCGTGCGTGCCCTCGGTGGCTGCCTTTCCTTCGTGATCGCGGGCCTCGGCTTCATCTGGGGGGCATTCGACGCCGACAAGCAGGCGTGGCATGACAAGATTGCCGGCACGACCGTGGTGCGCGTGCCCAAGGGCACGCCGCTGATCTGAGGCTCTGAATCAACCGGTTAACTTCCCCTGTCCAATCGCCAATCGCGTTATGACCGTCATCCTCGGCTTCTTTGTGTGGTGCCTGTTGCTGGCCATCTGCTGGCCGCTGGCGCTGCTGGCCTTGCTGCTGGCGCCGATCGTGTGGTTGGTGGCGTTGCCCTTCCGCTTGCTGGGACTGGCAGTCGGCGGGGTGTTTGCCCTCGTGCGGGCGCTCTTTTTCCTTCCGGCGCGGCTGCTGGGAGGAAAGCCCGCCTCGGCGTGAAGCCGGCCGGTCGGAGGATTTAGGCCTGACAGAGCGCGGTTGAGTGGTGAACACTGCCGCCATGGCGAAGCCACTGGTTGGAATCATCATGGGAAGCACGTCCGATTGGGACACGATGCAGCATGCGGCTCAGACGCTGGAGGCGCTGGGCGTTCCTTACGAAAAGGGCGTGGTGAGCGCGCACCGCACGCCGAAGCGCATGTACGATTATGCGCAGTCCGCCGAGGCCCGCGGCCTTCGCATCATCATCGCGGGCGCGGGTGGGGCGGCGCATTTGCCGGGCATGACCGCTGCGCTCACGGCATTGCCGGTCCTTGGTGTGCCGGTGGAGTCGCACGCTTTGCGCGGGGTGGATTCGCTGCACTCGATTGTGCAGATGCCGGGTGGAATTCCGGTGGCCACGTTTGCGATCGGCAAAGCGGGGGCGATCAACGCTGCGCTCTTTGCGGCGGCGGTGCTGGCCGGCGGCAACCGGCGGATCAAGCGGTCGCTTGATGCGTTTCGGGAGAAGCAGACGGCGACGGTCATGGCCGCGAAGCTGCCATGATCTTTTTGCAGGAGAAAACCGAGGAAACGGAGAGTTTGACGCGGTGAAGCCCGCCCTCTGTTCTCGTCATTTCCTCCTGTAAGATGATCCAACCCGGACAAACCCTTGGTGTACTTGGTGGCGGCCAGCTTGGCCGGATGCTTGCCCATGCCGCTGAGCGGCTCGGCTACCGGGTGCATATCTACGAACCCGCCTACGATTCCCCGGCGGGCGAGGTTTCGGCGAAGGAGTTCAATGCGCCCTACACCGATCCCGAGCGCCTGGCGGAGTTTGCCCGGGGGTGTGCGGCGGTGACCTATGAGTTTGAGAACGTTCCGGTCGAGCCGCTGTGGAAGATTGAAAAACTGACGGCGCTCAAGCCGCATTGGAATGTGCTGGAGACCTGCCAGAACCGCCTGCGGGAGAAGACCTGGCTGCGGAAGAACGGGTTTCCGCACGTTCCTTTCGCCGAGGTGCAGGTGGGCGAGGATCTTGCGGCGGCGATCCGCCGCGTCGGGCTGCCCTGCGTGGTGAAGACAGCCGACTTTGGCTACGACGGCAAAGGTCAGATGAAGGTGACCGACGAGGCGACGCTGGCATCTGCGGTCGCGGCGTTTTCTAGGCAGCGCGCCGTCGTCGAGCGTTACATTGATTTCAAGTGCGAGCTTTCGGTCATTGTCGCGCGCACCGAAACCGGCGCGGTGCAGACCTTTCCCATCGCAGAGAACATCCACACGAAGCACATCCTGGATTTCTCGATCGTTCCCGCGCGCGTGTCCGAGCCGGTGCGCGTGGAGGCGGAGCAGCTCGGTCGGGCGATAGCCGAGAAGATCGGGCTGGTGGGGCTGCTGGCGATTGAGCTGTTTCTGACTGATCGGAACGAGTTGCTGGTGAACGAGCTCGCCCCGCGTCCGCACAATTCCGGTCACTGGACGCTGGATGCGTGTGTGACGACCCAGTTCGAGCAGCACGTTCGCGCGATCACGGGTCTGCCCCTCGGTGGGACGGGACTGACGGCGCCGGCGGCGGTCATGGTCAACATCCTCGGTGATGCCTGGCGGCCGGCGGCGGGCCGTCAAATCGAGCCCAACTGGTCGGCGCTTCTGGCCGATCCGGCGGCCAAGCTGCACCTTTACGGGAAAAGCGAACCCAAGGTCGGCCGCAAGATGGGGCACTTTACCGTGACCGGGCCTTCGGCCGATGCGGCCTTGGAGAAGGCGCGGACGCTTAAGTCGCGCCTCTGAGTTCGCGCAGGCGGAGCGTTTTAGGGAGTCGGCTGTCGGTAGCTGGCGTAATCCTCCGGCGTGTCGAGATCCTGCGCGAGTTCAGGCAGATCGATCGCGGCAACGTTGTCGGTTGGCAGGGTTGCGATCAGTTTCCGCGCGCCCTCATCGCCGACCAGTGCCTGGAGGGCGGCAAAATGGGTCCGGGTGAAGAGGGCCGGGGCTCCGAGGTGTCCGCCGTAGCGGGCGGCGACCACGGAGCGCTGGGATGAACGCTGGGTCGCGATGAAGCGGTCGACCATGGTGGCGGCGAAGGCCGGCTGATCGCAGAGCGCAAAGAGCACGGCATCAATCCGGGCAGAAAAGGCATTCATGACCGTGAGGCCGGCGCGAAGGGAGGATGCCATGCCTTCGGCCCAGGCAGGATTTTCGGCCACGAGGACAGGTCGGCGGGCGAGGACCGGACGGATTTCGGTCGCGTTGGCGCCGAGCACCACGACGACGGGCCAGGCGGACGAGCCGAGGGCGGCGTCGACCGCGTGTTCCAGCAAGGATTGCGAGCCGATCTGGAGTAGCTGCTTGGGGCGGCCCATCCGACGCGAGGCGCCGGCGGCAAGGATCACGATTCCGACACGAAGAGGTGGGGTGGGCATGAGCCGGGGTGGGAGTTATTCGTGGATCGGACGATTGCGAAGCCGTAGAGGGGCGCCATCGCGGGCATGGAGTACGGCCTGCATTTCGGCGAGCATGGAGAGTGCGACGGCCTCGGGGGCATCGCCGCCGAGGTCGAGCCCGACTGGGGCATGCAGTCGGGCGAGCGCCTCGGGCCGGAGGGGTTGGCTTTGTTGCCGGATCTCATCGAGCAGTCGGTCGGCCCGCTTTTTGGGGCCGAGCAACCCGAGGTAGGCGAGGGGTTGATGGATCAATTCCCGCAGAAAGGGCAGGTCATGGACGTAGTGGTGGGTCATGACGACCGCGAACGTATGGGGATCCAGCGGGACGGCGCGGGTGATCGCTTCCGGTTGGAGAGCCAGAACGGCGTGGGCGGTGGGGAAGCGCGTGCGTGTCGCGAAGGCGGGGCGGGGGTCAGCGATGGTGACGCGCCAACCCAAAGCGTGCGCGAACCGGGCGAGTGGCTGGGCGTCGTCGCCCGCTCCCAGAATCACCAACTGAGGCGTGGGTGCGATGTATTCGAAGAAAACGGATGGGCGATCGGCGAGTTGGGCAAAGGTGAGCGAGCGGGATCTGCCTTCGGCCAACGCCGCCCGGGCCGAGGACTCCACGGCGTTCTGCCAATCTGCAGGCAGATCGGCCGTCCAGCTTGGGCCGCTGGCGGCGATGGCCAGTCGCGTGCCGAGGAGGCGTGGATCGTCGCAGGCATAGATGGTTGCGAGGACGCATCCGACCCGGAGCTCATCGGCGGCATGACGGGCGAAAGTGAGAAAATCGGGCTTAAAACGCAACGATTCAAGGAGTAGCGTTACTTTCCCGTTGCAGCCCAGTCCAACCCCCCACACGAGATCGTTTTCCTGGGTGGTGTCGTAGATCAGGGTTTTGGCGCTGCCGGTTGCCATTACGCCTTCGAGGTGGGCGATCATGTCCTCCTCGAGGCACCCGCCGCTGATGGCCCCGGTTCGGGTTTTGTTTGGAGCCAGAAGCATCCGGGCGCCGGGTCGCCGGTAGGACGAGCCCTCGGTGGCGACGACCGTGGCCAACCCATACGGGTAATCAGGAGCGAGCTCGAGTTGAGCGAGGGTTTTGAGGGCTTCCTGCATGGATTTTTACGAATCTATCGGTGTTTCGTCGCGGTTAATGTGCCATTCGTCGCGTCTTAACAGCGACGTAACTCAAATATTGCGAAGTGGTCAGGTAAATGCTTTCATATGTCCAAGAGATAACATTAGAGCCTCGGCTCTATCTCTCACTACCAACACAACAAACCAACTATGAGCAATCGTCTCAACCCCAAGATGGGGGTTATCGCCCTCATCTCACGTGCGGGCTTGTCATCGTTCGTCGCGGGAGCCGGCCTGACCAAGGTCGCCACCCTTACTGGCCTCGCCGTGGCCTCCGCAGTCGCGGTCCACGCGCAGAGCAACACCCAAGGCTATGTCTATGGTCAGGTGCAGGGCATGGACCTCGCCGGCCTCACGGTTCACGCCGAGAGTGCCGACACTGGCCTCAGCCGCAGCGCTGCCCTTGATGCGCGTGGCGCCTATCAGCTGTCCTCCCTCCCGACCGGCACCTACACGGTGACGCTGCGTCGCGGTGGCGCCGATGTTGACAGCCGCCAAGGCGTCGTCGTCAGCGTCGGTACCGGTACCCCGGTTCGTTTCGTGGCCGGTGCCAGCCAGGATGTCCTGGAAATGGCCCGCTTCGAGGTCAGCGGCGCTTCGATCTCCCCGATCGACGTCTCCCAGACCGCTTCTGTCACGGTCTTCCGTGAAGAGACGATCGATATCCTGCCCGTCGCGCGCAATATCACGGACGTGATGTTGCTCTCGCCCGGCACGGTTCAGGGCGACAGTGCCTTCGGTAACTTGGCGTCGGTCAGCGGTTCCTCCGTTGCGGAGAACGCCTACTACGTGAACGGCTTCAACATGACGAATTTCCGCAACGGAACGTCCTTCGGTTTCGCGCCGTTCGAGTTCCTGAGCGAGGTCCAGATCAACAGTGGTGGCTACAGCGCCGAGTACGGTCGTTCGACCGGTGGCGTGACCACCGCCGTGACCAAGCGCGGTGGCAACACCTGGAAGTCGGGTGTCAGTGTCTATTACGAGCCCGGCTCGCTCCGCGCTCGCGCCCCCTCGGTGGTGCTTTCTGACGGCACCACGGCCCTCAACAACATGGAGGACTATGAGCAGACGGTGAACACGAACGTTTACCTCAGCGGGCCCATCCTGAAGGACAGACTGTTCTTCTACGCGCTGTTCAACGGCCGTGACACGACCCAGCAGTTTGCGGTCGGCGACACGAACTTCTATGACCGCACCAGCAGCGATCCGTTCTGGGGTGTTAAGATCGATTACCAGATCACCGACGACCACCTCTTCGAGTACACGGGCTTCTCCGACAAGCGTTCGACTGAGCAGTTCATCCGCCCGTACAACTCCACCACCGGTGTCATCGGGCCCCGTGCTGGCGCGTCCTACCTGAACCGCGGCGGCAAGAACGACATCTTCCGCTACTCCGGCACGTTCCTCGACGATGTGCTCACGGTTTCCGCTCTCTACGGCAAGGGTGAGGCCAGCTTCACCGATGCCGGCGCAGGCGATGCCTTCCGCTACATCCTTGACGGTCGTACCAATCCGAACGGCGTTCTGGTCGGCCAGGCGACGTCGCTGCAGCCCGGCACCTCTGACGACGAGCGCGAGGCCATGCGTCTCGACGGCACCGTCCGTCTGTGGGGCAACACCCTGCGTTTCGGCTTCGATCGCGAGACGACCACCTCGGTCGACTTCCTGAAGTACTCGGGTGACGGCATCTATTGGCGCTACTACGCTACCACGGGCGGCGCCTCGCTGCCGAATGGCGGCGTCACGCCGGCGGGCACGACCCAGTACGTGCGCGAGCGCTTCTACTCCAACGGCGGCTCGTTCGAGACGGTCACGGACGCCTACTACATCGAGGACACGATCAAGCTCTTCGATGATCGCCTGATCTTCACCGCGGGTCTCCGTAACGAAGGCTTCGATAACAAGAATGCCAACGGCGACACCTTCAACAAGATCGACGACCAGCTCGCGCCCCGTATCGCCGCCGCCTATGACGTGCGCGGTGACGGTCGCTCCAAGCTGTTCGCGAACTACGGCCGTTACTACCTGCCGATCGCGTCCAACACGAACATCCGCCTCGCGGGTGCCGAGCTCTTCTACGAGGACTACTTCGTGCTGAATGGCACCAACGCCGACAATTCGCCCATCAAGGGCGCGCAGATCGGTGGCCGCAACACGTTCTCGAACGGCGATATCAAGGATCCGCGCATGATCGTGAACCAGAACCTCGATCCGATGTACCAGGACGAGTTCATCGTCGGTTACCAGACCCAGGTTGGTCGCGACTGGAAGATCGGCGTCAAGGGCACCTACCGCGATCTCAAGAGCACGCTCGAGGACGTCGCGATTGATGCGGCGCTGCTCAAGTATGCCGCTGCCAAGGGCTACAACAACTTCGAGGCTGGTGGCTTCGACTACTACGTCCTGACGAATCCCGGCAAGGACATGACGATCTACGTCAATATGGACGAGGATCATGACGGTGACGGCATCGTCGATTCTCACGACCAGACGGGTGTCACCCTCGAGAAGATCGACCTGAGCGCCGCCGACCTCGGCTACCCTAAGTCGACCCGTACCTACTATGCGATCGAGCTCTCCGCTGAGCGTGTCTGGAACCAGAAGTGGATGGCCAACTTCTCGTACACGTGGTCCCAGAGCTACGGCAACAACGAGGGCTATGTCCGTTCCGACAACGGTCAGGACGATGCGGGTCTCACGACCCTCTTCGACCAGCCCGGCCTCACGGACTACAGCGCCGGCTTCCTCCCGAACGACCGCCGTCACGTCTTCAAGACCTTCGGCGCCTACAAGCTGACCGATGAAATCCAGTTCGGTGGCAACTTCCTCCTCCAGTCGGGCAAGCCGGTCAATGCATTCGGCATCCACCCGACGGATGCCTTTGCCGCCGAGTACGGCTCCGAGGCGTTCTTCGCCAACGGCGTGCCCGCCCCGCGTGGCTCGTTCGGCCGCACCTCCTGGTCCTACAAGCTGGACCTCTCGGTCAAGTACACCCCGAAGTGGGGCGACGGTAAGCTGAGCTTCGGTATCGACGTGTTCAACGTCCTCAACTCGCGCAAGATTACCGAGATCGACGAAGTGCACGACGACGACGACGGCTCGACGCTCGAGACCTTCGGCACCGCCCGTGGCTACCAGACTCCGCGCTACGCTCGCTTCAGCGCGTCAGTCGACTTCTAAGCCAAGTCCGATCTAGATCGATTCACACCAAGGCGGCCGGTTTCCCCGGCCGCCTTTTTCGTGCCTTGGCGCGAGGCGCTAACCGGCGCGAAAGCGGAGGGCCAGTTCGCCGGCGTTGTGTGTCCAATCGAGTGTCGGTAGGCCGGATTTGGGCGCTGTCTTGCCTAGAATCGATTTGCGCGACAGGGGCCGGCCAGCTAGGCGCAGGATATCGACCCCATTCGTCACGGCGACGTGGCTGATCGACACGCGCCCAAGGCCGCGAACGGCGATGCGGACGGGCTGGGCGGGGTTGTCCACCGGGACGCTGAATCCTCGCCTGATGCGCGCGCGCGGGCGGGCCGCGGCGGCGCGGAACTCAATGGTGAAGCGGGCGGCCAACTCGTGCCACGTTCTGTCATCCTGGTATTGCTCCACGATGATTTTTTGCAGCGCGGGCGCATGATTGTGCACGGTGAAGCTCAGTTGCCAGCGGCCGCAAACCGGCGTGCCTTCCCAGGCAAGATCCGGATTGCGATGGCACTGGCTCAACCACCGCAACCAGTCGCGCAGGCGCTGCTCATCGCGGTCGAGCATGGTTTCGTTCTGGCCTCGTTGCCCGGGATTACGTGACCGTCGCCACATGCGCAGGGCGGCATCACGGCCCCGGGCGATTGCGTCGTAAAACGCGGACGCCTCCGCCTGCAATTCCGCGATTCGCGTCGCTGCCGCGGGCGCGAGCAATCCACGCCGCAGTACACGACGAATCGAGTAGACTCCGCGGACCGCACTCCGGACAAACACGTCGCGTTCGGCGAGGTAGTGTCGGAACGCGACGCTGGCGGCGAAGGGCTCCGGCAGGCGCTGCTTGCAGAGGCGTCCGAAGAATCGCGACTCGGCCGCAAAGGGTGCCGCGGATTCCGGCTGGGCGCATCCATCCCAGCGATCATTGATCTCCCAGCGCGCATAGCCGGCGAAAGCCCTTTCATCGCACCGCAGGGCGGCGCGGGCGGCCTCGCGGGCCCCGCTTTTCCCAAACACCCGCTCGAACCCCTTGGCGAGCATGTCCGTGTGGTTGTCAATGACCGGATCGGTCCAGAGGCAGGCGGCGGCAGCGTCGACCACCGTTGTCATCTCGATCGCGAGGCGGTACGCCTCCCAGGAGCTGACGAGGAATCCGGCGGCTCCGGTCCGCTGGCAGCGGTTCCACCAGGAACGGATGTTGCCAAGTCGGTCCGCGAAAAGGGGCAGGGGTTCGAAGCGGAAGGCTCCGTTCATCGGACAACCCCAGTACTCGATTCCCTGCTTGTTCAGCGCGCCGGAAAGATCGTATTCGGAAAAATTATACAACTCCATCCGAGGGTGGCGGCCAAACGGGTAGTAGTACCAGTCGTAGGCGATCACGCCGCGCGGAAGCAAGGGGATGGCCGCGGGCAGAAGTGCGAGCATGTCGGCCCACAGGCCCATGCGCAGCCCGTGCCCGGCAACCAGCGTGTGCAGCCGGCCGGCATGAGCGGCGAAATGTCCGGCGAGGCCGATCCGCGCTATTTCGTCCCGGCTGAGCGGATGCTTTCCCAGCTGGAATGACTCATCGAGTCCGACGTGGACTTTCCCCGCCGTGCAGAACGGCGCCATGTCGTGCAGCAGGCTGGCGGCGACCTCCAGCGTGCGCGGATGCAGCGGGCAGATCTGCCCGCGCTCCAGCGGGCTGCCATCCGGCGCGCGCAGCTCGTTTAAATCGCGAAACCGCGGATCCTTGATGAGGTACTGCGTGTGGCCGAGCAGATTGACGATCGGCACGACGCGAATGCCGGCACGATCCGCACCGGCGACCAGCCGCTCGAAATCGCGGTAGGAATAGGCGTCGGACCGGGCCAGGCCCGGCATACTGGGGTACTCGACTGCATCCTCCAGGTGGAGGTACAGTTCGTTGTAGCCCCAGTCGCCGTAGCGGGGAAGCTGGGCCAGCAGCCAGTCAAGCCGTTCGACCTGACGAGCGAGGTCCCATTGGAAGGCGCGGATCATGGCGCCACCCGGCATGCGCTCACTTCCGTTTGGCGGCGATGAGCTGCTCAAGCTTCACAATGTCGGCGGAGAACAAACGGATGCCTTCGGCCGTCTTCTCGGTGGCCATGGCATCCTCGTTGAGGGCAAAGCGGAATGCCTTTTCGTCAAAGGAGACGCGCTTCAGGTCGGCGGCCGCTGCCTTCGCCGGGTCGAGCTTGCGGACGATCGGATCGGAGGACGACTTGAGTTCGGCCAGCAGTGGCGGAGCAATCGTGAGGAGATCGCAACCGGCGAGTTCGAGGATCTCGCCCTTGTTGCGGAAGCTCGCGCCCATCACCTCGGTGCGGTACCCGAATTTCTTGTAGTAGGTGTAGATCTGGGTGACCGAGATGACACCTGGATCGGCGGCGCCTGCGAACTCTTTGCCGGTGCTCTTCTTGTGCCAGTCGAGGATGCGGCCGACAAATGGGGAGATCAGCTGGATGCCGGACTCGGCGCAGGCGACGGCCTGGGCGAATGAGAACAGTAGGGTCAGATTGCAGTGAATGCCTTCCTTTTCGAGGATCTCGGCGGCCTTGATGCCTTCCCAGGTCGAGGCGATCTTGATGAGGATGCGGTCACGACCGATGCCGGCCTTTTCGTAGAGGGCGACAATCTCGCGGGCCTTGGTCAGCGTGCCATCGCGATCAAAGGAAAGGCGGGCATCGACTTCGCTGGAAACGCGGCCGGGGACGATTTTCAGGATCTCCAGACCAAAGACCACCAGCAGACGGTCGATCACGCGGTCCAGCGCGGCGGTGGCGCCGGCGTCCTTGATCGCCTGATCGACGAGATGCGCATAGTCAGGCATCGCGGCGGCTTTGAGAATGAGCGAGGGATTCGTCGTCGCGTCCTGCGGGGCGAATTCCTTCATGCTGACGAAGTCGCCGGTGTCGGCGACAACCTTGGTGTACTGCTTCAGTTGATCGAGCTGGGTGGGCATAGGGAAGACAGTTAGTTTAGATTTGGGTAGCGATGGCGCAAATGGTTTTGTAGCCAGGCAACCCCGGTTGGTTCATCGGTGAAGACCCCGTCGAGCTGAGCTTCAAAGGCGGCGTCAAGAATCGGTTTGAATGAAGGCCCGGGCTTGATGCCCTGCGCCACGAGGTGACGGCCGAGAATCAAGGGCGTGGGGGCGGCGTGCTGCAGTGACAGCTGACGCGCCCGCGATCGCAGACGTTCGATGTAGGCGAGGGTGTCGGGGGAGTGGAGGGGTGGTCGGCCCCGTGAATCAGAGACCATCACCGTGCAAAGATCATCGATCGTCGCGGGCGCGAGCTTGCGGGCGAGCCGACGGACCTGGGTGTCAGTATAAAGACCGTTGCGGCTGTGGTGGTGGGCGAGGTGATGCATCACCAGCGGGCCGACGACCGGAGCTAGGTCGAGTGGCGCGCCGATGCCGGTCAGAAAGCGTTCGGCCGGGGCGACGCCGGCCGCCTCGTGGCCCAGACTTGTCCAGCGCATCACGCCGCGCCGCTCCATGCGCTTTGTCGTGGGCGGTTTGCCGAAATCGTGGGTCAGGACGGCAAAGGAAAGCAGGCGTCGCTTGTCTGCGGGTGCGTCCTTCCAGTCGGCCAGCTTGGTCAGGGCTTCGAGGCAGTGTCCCGTATGATCAAAGACGTCGCCCTCCGGGTGCCACTCGGGTTCCTGCGGGCAACCGCGTAGCGCGGCGAGTTCGGGGAAGTGGATGAGCCAGCCGCTCTGCTCAAGGACGGCCAAACCGCGTGCGGGCCGAACGCCTTTGACCGCCCATTTATCCCATTCATGCCAAACGCGCTCGATCGGAAGCTCTTTGAAGGTCGCTGAAATCGAACGACAGAGGGCGGCGGTCTCTGGGGCGAGGGAGAGGTCGAATCGGGCCGCGAACTGAAAGGCGCGCAGAACACGCAGCGGGTCATCCACGAATGCGGGGCCGGTGTGGCGCAGGATTTTGGCTGCGAGGTCCTTTTCTCCGCCCAAGGGATCGATCAGGGTCTGCGCGAAGGGATCATAGGCGATCGCGTTGATCGTGAAGTCGCGGCGGGCGGCTGCATCCCGGTCGTCGAGCGTCGGATCGGGCTCAACCGCGAATCCACGGTGGCCGGCGCCGGTCTTTGATTCGCGACGAGGTAAGCTGAAATCATAGTCACGCGAGCCTAGACGCAATTTGATGACACCAAAACTGCGGCCGACGATGTCGGTCGCTCCGAACGGCGCCAGGGTGCGATGAAGCGCCTCAAAGGTCGTTCCGCCGACTTCCACGTCGAAGTCGGATGACTCGAGCCCCAGCAGCCAGTCACGTACGCAACCGCCCACCAGCCGTGGGCGGCCGGAGGATTGCAGGGCGTTCAGGACGGGGCCGAGTTCGGCGGGAAGGCGCATTTCAGTCAGGGAGTGGGGGAGCGCGCGATCGCGTCCTTGATCACCAAGCCCCAGCCGATCAAAAGGGCGAGTCCACCGAGTGGCGTGATGGGGCCAAGCCAAGCCGGGCCTCCGAGGGCCATGGCGAAGAGTGATCCGCTAAAAAGGAGCAGGCCCAGCGTCCAAGCCCATGCCGCCTTGGTCGCGGGCTTGGTTGAGTAGCTGGTTGCGTAAATAGCTACGCAGTGAACGAGTTGATAGAGCACGGCCGTATCCCAAGCGGACGTCATTTGCCGGGCTGCCAGAGTATCCTTGAGGGCATGCGCGCCGAAAGCTCCGAGGCCGACCCCGGTGAGTCCAAGCAATCCCGCCACTAATCTTAGTTTTTGCATATACTTATGGAGTTGGCCCGACGTTTGCTGACGGAACAGTGATAAGTTTCGTCGGTCTTCAGGCATCCGAGGATAAGGTGACGAATGCGTAAATTCTTGATTTTTACAATTTCGTGGCCTTGATTCGAGGCGCCGTTGTCTGACGGCAACTTATTAAACTACAGAAAAACAACACTATGAAAAAGACTGCAATCCTTCTGGCAGCCCTCGTGGCCGGAGCTTCCCTCCAGGCTCAGGCGCCGGCTTCGTCCTACACCATCACGGTCGACTTCCCCTACGCCAGCGAATACGTTTTCCGCGGCACGAAGCTCGCCGATGATTCGTTCCAGCCTTCCGTCGAGATCGCGAAGGACAACTGGTACGCGGGCGTCTGGACGAACCAGCCCCTCATCAACAACACCGACAATGAGGTCGATTTCTACGCCGGTCTGGGTCTCCCCCTGAACGACACGTGGAAGATTGATACGGGTGCGACGCTCTACTGGTATCCTGAGCTCGACAAGTCCACGGGCCTCGATTCCACGACGTTCGAAGGCTATGTCGGCATCACCGGCACGGTTTCGGGCTTCACCCCGAGCTTCTACACCTACTACGACTTCACCCTCGAGGCGTGGGCGTTCCAGGCTTCCGTCGGCTACAGCATCCCGCTGGCTGACAAGCTCTCGCTGGATCTCACCGGCACCGTTGGTCTCGTCGAGCCTGATCTGGGTGACAACTACACCTACTACGGCATCGGCGCGGTCCTCCCGTACAAGCTGACCGACAAGGCCACGGCTTCCGTTGGCGTTCAGTACGCCACGACCGACGTCACCGGCTCCGAGGACGAGCTCTACGTCACGGCTGGCATCACGATCGGCCTTTAAGGTCGTTCGACGGTCCAAGCTCCCTTCAAACCCGTCCCCGCACCTGCGGGGGCGGGTTTTTCGTTCAGCCCCCTAAAATGCAGGTTGACAGCCCTGAAGTCCGGCCTAGTTCTAGACCTCTTTTCTCATGAAAACGTTCCTCGCCAAAAAGGAGACCGTCCAACCCAAGTGGCATCTTATCGATGCCGAAGGACAGGTCCTTGGCCGCCTCGCGGTTAAAGCAGCCAACATCATCCGTGGCCGCCACAAAGCTTCCTACACGCCCAGCGTCGACACCGGCGATTACGTCGTGATCATCAATGCCGAGAAGGTCGTCCTCACCGGTAAGAAAGAAGAGCAGAACAAGTACATGTTCTTCTCCGGCTACGTCGGTGGCGAGAGCTACCGCAAGCTGAGCGAGCAGCGCGTTCGCAACCCCGCCTTCATCATCAAGCACGCCGTCAAGGGCATGCTGCCGAAGAACCGGATTGCCGCCGACATGCTGACCAAGCTGCGCGTCTTCGCAGGTCCCACCCACACGCACGAGGCGCAGGCCCCGGTCAAAATCTCCGTCTGATTTCCATGAGCGCTGATACCGCCACTCTTTTCCTCGGCACCGGCCGCCGCAAGACCTCCACTGCTCGCGTCCGTATCACGGAAGGCACCGGCAAGCTCACGGCCAACGGTCGTGACTTCGAGGCTTACTTCTCCCACGAGAATTTCGCCAAGCAGGCCTACGCCCCCCTCGCCACGGTCGAGCTTCGTGAGAAGATCGACGTTGTTGCGAACGTTTCCGGCGGCGGCGTCGCTGGCCAGGCAGGTGCGGTTGCCCACGGCATCGCCCGCGCCCTGCAGAAGATGAACCCGGAACTCCGTGCGGCCCTCAAAAAGGCCGGCCACATGAAGCGCGATCCCCGCGCCAAGGAGCGTAAGAAGCCCGGCCAGCCCGGCGCTCGCAAGCGCTACCAGTTCTCGAAGCGCTAAAGTCGACGCCTCGCGTTTTTTCAAAGGCCGCCTTCCCGTATCGGGGGCGGCCTTTTGCTTTTAGCTCCGCACCGCGTTGGGTTGTCGCGGCCGTGTCCTCCCTGTCTCCCTTCTTGGATTTCTTCTCAAATCTGTTTCCACTGCACCTATCATGAAAGTTGGTATCATTGGCGCTTCCGGTTACTCCGGCGAACTTCTGGTTAAGCTCCTCCTCGGTCATCCAAAGGTGACGCTCGCTGCGGTGACGTCGCGCAGTCAGGTCGGCAAGCCATTGGCGGCCGTCATTCCGGCCTTGCGTGGTCAGGATCGGGGCCTGTGCTTTGTCGATTCCGACGCGGTGGCGCTCGCGGCCAGCGACATCGATCTGTTCTTCCTCGCGCTGCCGCACGGGGCGGCTGCCGATTTCGCCAAGGTCCTTGTGCCGGCGGGCAAGCGGGTGATCGACCTGAGCGCCGACTTCCGGATCGCGGATCTGGCCACGTACGAGCGTTACTATGGCAAACACCATGCGCCCGAATTGCTGCCCTCGGCCCGTTTTGTCCTGCCGGAGCTGACTCCGCCGGCATGGAAGGCTGAAGCGAAGCTGGTGGCTGCGCCTGGCTGCTACCCGACGAGCGTGCTCGTACCCTTGGTGCCGTTGTTGCGCGACGGGATCGTTTCCCGGCAGCACATCGTGGTTAACTCGCTCAGCGGCGTCAGCGGCGCCGGCCGCAAGGTCGATGAGATGTACCTTTATGTTGAACGGGCGGAGAGCGCCAAGGCCTACGGGCTCGTCAAGCACCGGCACTTGGCCGAGATCGAGGAGCAGCTCGCGCTCCGGACCGGAGCGGCTGCGATCATCCAGTTTAATCCGCATCTGGCGCCCATGCGCCGGGGGATAGCCACGACCATCACGGTACCTGCCTCCAATCCGTCGATCGAGGCGCTCTATGCCGCGTGGCGGACCACTTACGGGTCATCGCCGTTCGTCCAGCTGCTGCCCACGGGTGAAACCCCGGACACGGCTCACGTGGTCGGCACCAATCGGGTCGACATGTCGGCGGCCTACGACGCGCGCACGGGCAATTTTGTCATCACGTCGGCTGAGGACAATCTGTTCAAGGGGGCGAGCGGCCAGGCGGTCCAGATCATGAACCTCTGGTGCGGATTCCCCGAAACCAGCGGTCTGGTTTAAGCGCGGGAAGTTAACTCCGGTAGTCGGCATTCTCACTCACGTATTCGTGGGTGAGATCGCCGCCGATCACGGTGGCTTCGGCGCTGCCGCGGCCAAGATCGACCTCGATTTCGACGCTGCGCTCGTGGGCCGGAAAGTCGACGGGCGCGGAGAAAATCCCATCGGCAGTCGGCTTGCTCTGATAGAGTTCCGCTTCCTTGAGGTGGGCGGTGAGTGCCGCTTCCTTGTCCGGATTGAGGCGGAAGACGCCATCCGAGAAGAGCTCGATCCCGCCCATGTGCAGACGAAGGCCGGACAGGTCGACCGACGGTGCGTGGGCACCGACATGCTTGCCCACGGCCTGGACGAGCCGTCCCACATTAGGATCGTTGCCGGCGACGGCACACTTGAAAAGCGGCGCGTTGACGATCGCCTTGCCCAAGGCGCTGGCGGTGGCGGCGTCGGGGGCGTGACTCACGCGAACACGGATCACATGGCGAACACCTTCGCCATTTCGCACCACATCTTCGGCCAGGTCGCGGCAAATGCTGAGCAGAACCTGTTCAAACGCGGCGAGATCGGCGCAGGGCACTTTCCCTGACGACACCATGACCACGGTGTCCGAGGTGCTGGTATCACTGTCGATGCTGATGCGATTGAATGTCGTATCCACGACGCGGGTCAGCATCGCCCGCAGGGTATCGCGTGGCACGACGAGGTCGGTGAGGATGTAGACGAGCATCGTCGCCAAGTTCGGCTCGATCATGCCGGCCCCCTTGGCGATGCCGACGATACGGCCTCCCTCAAGTTTCGCGGAGCGAATCTTGGGATAGAGGTCGGTCGTCACGATCCCCTCGGCTGCAGGGAGGATGGAGGAGGCGGTCAGGGCCGCAGAGGCTTGGGGCAGGGCCTTGATGATGGCCTCGGCGGGCAAGCTCCAGCCGATCACGCCCGTGGAGCAGGGCAGGACCTGCTTCGGCGCCAAATTCAGGGCGCGGGCGGTTTCGGCACAGATCTGCTCAGCCGTTTCCACGCCGCCGGGCGCGCAGACGTTGGAGATCTTGTTGTTGATGATGATCGCTCCCAGCGAAGCCTCCTTGAGCCGCTGACGACCTACGATGACCGGCGCGCCGGGAAGGGCGTTGCGCGTGAAGACTGCGGCAAAGTCAGGTGTCGGCTGGTCGAGCGCGATCAGCGTCAGGGTCATCTTGGCAGGCTTCGGGGCTTCGCGCGGGACGAAGTCGAAACGCGTGGTGCCGACGCGGAACCCCTGGGGCAGTTCCGCCTGCTGGTTGAGCCACGCGCGGTGTTCCGCGCGGGAAGTGAAGGTCAGTGAAGTACTCGGCACTTAGCGAGAAGTGTGCGGTGTGAGGCGTCGTGTGAAGCCCATTTTGACGCTAATGATGCAAACGGCCCGGGGTGAATTCGGCTCCTGTGATCAGAATTGTATGGAAATGCCGGCCACGCCTGTTTTATCGGTTTTCTGCTCGTTCGACACGTGACTGCATTTTTCATCCCCGCTGTGGCCGCAAAATTCTCGCAGACGCCATTCTGCATGGCGGGCTGCTGCCTGAGGTCAACGGAACTGGCGCGGGGAACGGCAAGTTTTTGATGAACGTTACCGAGATCACTGCCAAGGCGAAGGTGCTGCTAGAGGCCCTGCCTTACATTCAGGATTTTCGCGGCTCCACCTTCGTGGTGAAGTACGGCGGGAGTTTCATGGATGATCCCGATCCGGTCGCCCGGACGCGGGTCGCCTACGACATCGCGTTCCTGGCGGCCTGCGGCATCAATGTCGTGGTGGTGCATGGCGGCGGCAAAGCCATCACCAAGGCCATGGAGCAATCCGGGTTGAAGGCGAATTTCGTCAATGGCATGCGCGTGACCGACGAGGCCACGGTCGCGATCGTGAAGAAGACGCTCGACGAGATCGTGAACCGGGACGTTTGCGAAGCGATTGTCACGGCCAAGGGTAAGCCAAAGGGCCTGGCGGGCGACAGCGTGCTCGTGTGCCAGAAGCTCACGGTGGACGACAATGGCAATGCGGTGGATCTCGGTTATGTGGGCGAGGTGACCGAGGTGAAGGTCAAGCTCATCAAGAAGGAGATCGCCGATGGCTTCATCCCGGTCATTTCTCCCGTGGCTGAAGGTTACGACGGCAAGCCGTACAATGTGAACGCGGACCTGGTGGCGGGTCGCGTGGCCAGCGCGCTGCGTGCACGCCGGCTCGTCTACATGAGCGATGTCCCCGGACTGCTGGCTGATCCTTCGGATCCGTCCTCGCTCATCTCCACGCTCAAGATTTCCCAGGTTGACGACTTGAAGAAGAAGGGCGTGATCGACAAAGGGATGCGCCCCAAGGTCATGAGCGCGATCCGGGCGCTGCAGGAAGGTGTGCAGCGCGTACACTTCATCGACGGACGCCTGCCGCACAGCCTCCTGCTCGAGATTTTCACGGACCGTGGCATCGGTACGGAAATCGTTCACGGTTGAGGGGCGCTGTACTTGTGGGTTCGCGTTTTTCGACTGACGGCCCATGCTGGCTGTAGTCGGATCCTGTCCGTCCATCTGACATCTTCATGAGCAGCCCTTCCATCGTTCGCACCAGCACCGCTGACCTCTACGACGCGCATGTCCTGAAAAATTATGCGCGTGCGGCACTCACGTTGGTGCGTGGGCAGGGCTCATGGGTCTGGGATGACCAGGGGCGCAAGTTTCTGGATTTCACCTCGGGCATTGCGGTCAGCGCCCTTGGCCATTGCCATCCGCACTGGGTTTCATCCGTGCAACGCCAGGCGGGAGAGCTGATTCACACGAGCAATTTGTTTCGTAACCCGAATCAGGCCGAGCTTGCGCGGCGGCTTGTTGGCCAAGCCGGCCCGGGTCGGGTGTTTTTCTGCAATAGCGGAGCCGAGGCCAACGAAGCCCTGATCAAGTTGGCGCGTCTGCACGGAGTGAAGAAGGCGGGTGGCGAAGAGGGGCGCTGCCATCGTATCATCTGCGCGAAGCAGGCCTTTCACGGGCGGACCTTCGGTGGCATGAGCGCGACGCCGCAGGAAAAAATCCAAAAGGGCTTCCGGCCCATGGTGCCGGGCTTTGCCTTTGGGGAGTTCAACAACCTCGCGAGCTTTGCCGAGCTGGTCGATGATCAGACGTGCGCGATCTTTGTGGAGACCATCCAGGGCGAGGGTGGGGTGCACCCGGCGACCAAGGAGTTCCTTGTCGGGCTGCGGGAACTCTGCAGCCGCCACAATTTGCTTCTGCTGCTGGATGAAGTGCAGTGCGGGATCGGGCGCACGGGCCGGTTTTTTGCGTATGAGCATGCAGGCATCCGGCCGGACGCCATCGGCATGGCCAAGGGTCTGGGAGGCGGATTCCCGATCGGGGCGGTCTGGATCGGCGCAACCAGCGCTGAGCTTTTCCAGCCCGGCATGCATGGAACGACCTTTGGTGGTACGCCCTTGGCCTGTGCGGCCGCACTGGCCGTTCTCGACGTGATCGAGTCAGAGCGACTGCTCGAAAAGGTTACGGTTAACAGCGTGCCTTGGATCGCGGCCTTGGGGCAGCTGGTTCGGGATTTTCCGGACCGCATTTCGGGTGTGCGTGGCCAAGGCTATCTCATCGGGCTGCAGTTTACCGGTGATCCTAGCCCGTACGTGGCCGGATTCCGCGAGGCCGGCCTGCTGGCGCCGATGGCGGGTGGCAATGTGGTCCGCCTCCTCCCGCCACTCACGGCGACCCCGGAGGAACTTGCGCGCGCGGTGGACATCATCCGGGGCGTGTTGAAGAGCACGACGGCGTGAGACGATCCCGTTCGATCCCCCTTGTTTCCGGCCTGATTTTCCACTCGTCGGGGCGGGTCGCGCCCTGTAGGGATATTCGCTTCATTCCATGAAGCATTTTCTCAAGGAGACCGACCTGCGACACCCGGCGATGGCTGAGGTGTTCGCGCTGGCCCGGGAGCTGAAGCAGAAGCGTGGCCGGCACACGCCGCCGGTGCTTGCTGGCCAGACGTGGGCGATGATTTTCTCAAAATCGAGCACCCGTACGCGCGTCTCCTTTGAGGTCGGCATTCATGAGCTCGGCGGCAATCCGCTGTTTCTCAACCGCAATGATATCCAGCTCGGGCGCGGTGAATCGATCGAGGATACCGCGAAGGTGTTGTCGCGTTTTGTGCACGGCTTGATCGTCCGCACCTACGACCATAGCGATGTCGAGCGCCTGTCCGCAGCGGGTACGATTCCGGTCATCAATGCCCTGACGGACTACCTGCATCCGTGTCAGATCTACACCGACGCGTTCACTGCGGCCGAGCGCTGGGCGTCACCGGGTGGCGATCTGCTTGCCTCACTGAAGGGCCGCAAGATTGCGTTCCTCGGTGACACCGCATGCAACATGGCGAACTCGTGGATCCTCGGGGCGAATCTCTTCGGGATGACGATCTCTCTCGCCGGGCCGGTCGGCTTTGAGCCTGGAAAGGAAATTCAGGCGGAGCTTGCCAGGGAAGGCTGGGCTGGCCGTTACCACTTCACGAATGACCCGTATGAGGCCGTGGCCGGCGCGGATATCGTCTACACGGATGTCTGGGTGAGCATGGGCAAGGAGGAGGAGACGAAGGAGCGCATTCGCCTCATGTCGCCCTACGCCGTGACAGGGAAGCTCTTTGCCGCCGCCAAGCCCGATGCGCTCTTCATGCACTGCCTGCCTGCGCACGCAGGGGAGGAAGTCATGCAGGAGGTCCTCGACAATCCACGCTCCATCATCTTCGACCAGGCCGAAAACCGGCTGCACATGCAGAAGGCCATCATGGCCGTGCTCGCGCAGCGTCCTCGCGCCTGATTTCACCCGTTTAACTTCATTCATCACTCCGTTTTATCATGAAAATCGTTCTCGCTTACTCTGGTGGCCTCGACACCTCGGTCATCGTCAAGTGGCTCAAGGAAACGTACGACGCCGAGATCGTCACGTTCGCAGCCGACATCGGCCAGGAAGAGGAGCTCAAGGGGCTTCCGCAGAAGGCTCGCAAGACCGGGGCGTCCAAGCACTACACGCTCGATCTGATCGAGGAGTTTGCCCGCGATTTCATCTTCCCGATGATCCGCGCCAACGCGATCTACGAGGGGCAGTACTATCTTGGCACCTCGATTGCGCGCCCGTTGATCGCGAAGGCGCAAGTTGAGATCGCGCACAAGGAAAAGGCCGACACCGTGGCGCATGGCGCCACCGGCAAAGGCAATGACCAGTGCCGCTTTGAGCTCACTTACATGGCGCTCGATCCGAAGCTGACCATCATCGCCCCGTGGAAGATCGAGGCCTATCGTGAGAAGTTCCCGGGCCGCGCCGAGATGATCGCGTACTGCGCGAAGCACAATATCCCGGTTGAGGCTTCGTTGAAGAAGCCCTACTCGATGGATCGCAACCTTCTGCACATCTCCTACGAGGCGGGCATTCTCGAGGATCCGTGGTTCGACCCGACGACGAAGGCGAACAAGGGCATGTTCAAGCTTTCCGTTTCGCCGGAGGACGCACCCGACAAGCCCGAGTACGTCGAGATCGATTTCGAGAAGGGCAACGCCGTATCGGTCAATGGCCGCAAGTTGACCCCGGGCAAGCTCCTCAAGGAGCTCAATCGTTTGGGTGGCAAGCACGGCATTGGCCGCGTCGATCTCGTCGAAAATCGCTTTGTCGGCATGAAGTCGCGAGGCGTGTACGAGACTCCGGGTGGCACGATCCTCATGCAGGCTCACCGCCAGGTGGAATCGCTCACCCTCGATCGCGAGGTCCTCCAGTTGCGCGATTCTCTGATCCCGAAGTATGCCCAGCTCGTCTACAATGGCTTCTGGTACGCGCCGGAGCGTGAAGCCCTGCAGGCTCTGGTCGATGAGAGCCAGCGCTACGTGAGCGGCACGGTTCGTCTCAAGCTTTACAAGGGCAACATCATCACCTGCGGCCGCAAGTCGAAGTACTCGATGTACGACGACAAGATCGCGTCGATGGAGGGTGTGAAGAGCTGGTACAACCAGAGTGATGCGACGGGCTTTATCCGCCTGAACGGCCTGCGCCTCCGTGCGCGCAAGCTTGCGCAGGGTGGTCCGCGTCTTTGATCACGTAGGCTTTACCATTTACCCCATGCCCTCCGCCCAGCCGTTTCTGCACGAGGATTTTCTGCTGAACAGTGAATGGTCGCGGCTGCTCTATCACGAGCATGCGAAGCCGCAGCCGATCTACGACTACCACTGTCACCTTCCTCCCGATCAGATTGCCGCGAACCGTCAGTTCGCCAATCTGACGCAGATCTGGCTGGCGGGTGATCACTACAAGTGGCGTGCGTTGCGCACCAACGGGGTTTCCGAGGAGCTCATCACGGGCGCAGGCACGTCGGATTACGAAAAATTCCTGGCCTATGCCCGCACCGTTCCTCAACTGGTGCGAAACCCTCTGCATCATTGGTCCCATCTGGAGCTGCGCCGGTATTTCGGGATCGATCTGCTGATCAACGAGCAGAATGCGCCCCGCATATGGGAGGAGGCCAATGTGCGGCTGGCAGCGAAGGACATGTCGGTGCATGGCATCCTCGACCGGTTTCAGGTCAAGGTTGTCTGCACGACCGATGATCCAACTGACGATCTGGCTCACCACGTGGCTTGCGCGCGCAGCGGGCTCAAGACGCGGGTCTATCCCACGTTCCGCCCGGACAAGGCGATGATTGTTGGCCAACCGGCGGCGTTTCGTGCCTGGTGCGACCTCCTAGGGTCCCGGTCCAACGTGGAGGTGAAGGATCTGGTCACGTTTTTGCAGGCGATTGATCGCCGGCACGCGTTCTTTCACTCGGTGGGTGGCCGCCTTTCGGATCACGGCATGGAGAGTATTCCGGACGTCGACTGCACCGAGCGCGAGGCGGCGGCGATCTTTGCTTCGGCGTGGAGTGGGACCGCAGCGACACCTGATCAGGTTGCGAAATTCAGCTGGTTCATGATGCTCTTCTTGGGCCGCCTTGATGCCGAACGCGGGTGGACCAAGCAGCTTCACTTGGGCGCTTTGCGGAACAACAATGGACGGCTGTTGCGCAAGCTGGGCGCGGACGCGGGGGTCGATTCGATCGGCGACTTTCCGCAGGCGCGCGGCCTTTCCCGCTACCTTGATCAGCTGGATGGCGAAGAGAAGCTGCCCAAGATGGTTCTCTACAATCTCAATCCGGCCGACAATTACGTCTTCGCGACCATGATCGGCAACTTCCAGGACGGCCGGCTTCCGGGGAAGATCCAGTTTGGATCGGGTTGGTGGTTCCTTGATCAGAAGGAAGGGATGGAGTGGCAGATAAACGCGCTTTCGCAGCTCGGTCTGCTGTCGCGTTTCGTGGGAATGCTCACGGATTCACGGAGCTTTCTGAGTTACGTTCGTCACGAGTACTTCCGTCGCCTCCTCTGTTCCATGATCGGAGCTGATGTGGAAGCCGGGTTGATCCCGGCTGATCGCGCACAGGTGGGCGGCTTGGTTGAGGATATTTGCTATCGCAACGCTGCATCCTACTTCGGTCTCACCACGGCCTAGTCCCAACCTAGGTTAGGCTGCAGGAGAGACTGAATCGCAGTTTCGTTGTGACCGAACTTGAATGACGCCGCTGACGCGGTAGAGATGGGGCATGCGGGTCGCGGTGATTGAAGATCAGGCTCTGGTGCGCGAGTATCTTGCGATGCTGGTGCGCAAGCATCTGGGCGTGCAGGATGTCCTCGCGATTGGATCGATGGCTGAGCTTCGACAGCGAGAGGAAGAGTTTGTAGGCGTTAATCTGATCATATTCGACATTGATCTCGGTGATGGGAGCACGATCGATTGGGCGGTCGAACGCGCACAAAAATCCGGGAGTGGGGTTATGGTTGCACTCAGCTCGATCTCGGGTGCTTTCCCCTTCAAAAAACTCCAGACGTCAGGGATCAGTCTTGTTCACAAGAACGACTGTGAGGCGGAGTTTGTCGATGTTCTCCGTCAAGCCTTGGGCGGGGCCGTTGTGTTATCGCGGCGTGTGATGGATTTAATTTCCGCGGCGGGGCGTGATCCGCTTTCGCCCATCAAGTTGCTCGGGGCCAAGGAGCAGCAGGTTCTTGGTCTGTTGGGTCAGCGCCTGAGTAACGAGGAAATATCCGAGCTGTTGGGTTGTGCCCCGAGCACGGTTGCGGATCATCGCAAGCGAATCATGCGCAAGCTTGATCTTCATCGGATCGAGGAGGTTATCGACTACGCGATCCGGCACGGAATGGTGCATGATTCCGTCGCGGCGGGGGCCCGCTCGGGAATCAAGCGGTGAGTCGCTGACGGGTTTGCGCAATCTCCTCTGCCGCAAAAGGCAGGAGCTTGTCGACGGTTGACCAGTCGGCAGATTCAGCTGCGCTCTCGAGGAGAGCAATTTGTTCGGCGGCACCCTCCTCAGAGGCGAGCAGCAGGAGGGAGCGAAGAGCATGCGCTTCGCGTGGTGTCCGCGGATCTCGAAGTTCCGCCAAAGTGGTTGTGCTTTGCCAGCGCGCGGCGATATCGCTCGCGAGTTGCTCGCATGACGGCGCGAGATCCCCCAGGGATGCAAGTGGCGAGGCAGGCGCAGCCGCGAGATTGATGTCCAGCGAGCGGCGCGGTTGCAGCCCCTCGGAAAGGCCGCGGATTACTCGAGAGAGTTTTTCCTTGGTGATCGGCTTTGTGACAAAGCCAGTCATGCCGGCTGCTCGGGCCTCGTCTAGTTTCTCGGTGGTCGAATACGCGGTGACAGCGATCACCGGTGGCTTGGGATTCGGCAGCAAGGAGAGGATTCGCTTGCAGAGGTCGCCGCCGTTCATGTCAGGCAGCCGCCAGTCGGTCAGCACCAAGTCATACTGGCGTTCGCTGGCGAGTTTGAGGGCGGAGGTTCCGTCGGCCGCCCAGTCGACCTGGTAGCCCAAGGCGCGAAGGACGTGGCCCAGGGCGATGCGATTGTAGTCCTCGTCCTCGATGGCCAGCGCACGCGAAACCATCGCAGGAAGCTCGACCGCCTTTTCCGGTGGGCGGGCGTTTGGCAGCAGAACTTCGATCGCGAATTCGGTAACGCCATCGATGCTTGCCGCGGTGATGCGCCCACCCATGGATTGAATCAACCGGCGGCACACGGCAAGTCCCAGACCGGACCCCGGCATGCCGGCGGTTCGGGACCCACGTTGAAATGATTCGAAGAGGCGCGGAATCTCGTCGACTGGGATGGTTGGACCGGAATTTCTTACGGCAATCCGGATTCGCGACCGTCCGCCGCCGGCATTTTCCACCCGGACTTCGATGCCGGCCTCACGGGGAACGCCATATTTTAGGGCGTTGGAGATCAGGTTGCAGGCGATCTGGCGGAGCTTTCCCGAGTCGCCGTGTAACCATACTGCCTCATCGGGCAGAATCAGGGTGCATGCGCTCCTCTCAGGATCCATGACCATGGCGGATTCCTCAATGAGGGCCACGAGCTCGAAGTCCTGATTGGTGACGGCGACATCGCCTCGCTCGATTCGCGAAAAATCGAGAATGTCATCGAGCATAGAACGCAGCTGGTCGGCGCATCCGCCTAGTGTGCGAACCAGCATCTTTTCCCTGGGTCCAACCTCGCGATCGGCAAGCATCGCGCAGATCCCGACAACTCCGTTGAGCGGATTGCGAATTTCGTGACTGATGCCGGCTAGGAATTCCTCCTTCGCGGCGTTGGCCTTGCGAAGTTCGGAGGTTCGCAACGCTACGCGCCGTTCGAGCTCACGATTACGGCGCTCAAGTCGGCGAGTTCGAAGTCGGGCAAGACCGATGACAAGTCCTGCGGTGAGACCAACATGAAGCGGCCAGGCCCATGGGCGCAGCCACCACGGCCAAGGGCGGATGACGGTGAACTGCCGTTCGACTATAAGGCCGTTGCGCTCGGCTTGAGTGGATAGCAAGGTTTCGCCCCAGGAAACAGGTATCTTGAATTGGCTGCCTAGCTGGAGTTCTGACCAAGGACCCATTCCGACCCGCACTCGTAACTGAGTTGAAGGCGATGTCGGAAAGTCGGGCGAGATGGCCGTTACCTGAGCGAACTCTTCCGCGGAGGATCGCAAGTATATGCGCTTGTCTTCCACTCTTGCTGACCAGTTCAATTCAGGGTTAGGTGTTTGGGATTGCGGAATAGGTAGGCGCACGCGAATTACGCCGCGCGGGCCGGCTGCGAAGAGGTAATTCTCTGTCGCTGTAATGTGCTCTGCTCCGATTTGGGCAAGGCCTGGGATTTCCAGAGGCTGCCAAGTTCCGCCTTCAATGGTTCCAAGTACGGGGTCGCGTCCAGGCCTAGTTGTTAACACAGCGAGTTTTCCCTGAATTAGAGTCGCATCGCGTGGATTCCCGTTCTCGATCTTTCCCACTAGATTGACGTCAGAGTCGAGAATGGTGCCGTCCCAAAAAAGTAAAGTAACCTTGCCCGGTCTAACTTCGCGTACAGCTACACGACCGGTACCGATTTGCGCTTTGAGTTCTCCGGTGGGAGAAAATGTGTACGCGCCTCGAGTATTTGATCCGGCAATGAAGTTTAGGCCGTCACTCGCAAGACTGTTTATTACGCCATCTATTGGGGCGGTGTGCGTGACCCCGTTGACTGTCAGTGAGACCATCCCGTGATCTAAAACCACAGCGGCAGCATCTGCCGTTACGGCAAGACCCTTCACGAATCGATAAGGCAAGGTAGCTGATGATCCCTTAAACATTAGTATCTTATCGACGACGGAAGCGTCTTTAGTTGCGGGCCATTGTGTCGACTGATCCGAGATTGCTCGGATGTTGGTATCTTTTATTGTGATCGTTCCCGATCCAGTCATGACCTCTAATTCACCGCGTACGTTTGTTTGGACCTGAAAAATCGCCTCATTATTTAACGCTGTGAACTGGGTTGTCCATGGGTCGCCCATCGCGAAAAGGCCATCTGCTGTTCCGATTAGATAGCCGCCATTGTAGGGAATGAAACAGTATACGTTTCCCTCAGGCCTCCACTCCCATGCCGATTCTTCTGCGCCGGGGCGGTAAGCGTATATGCCTGAAGTGAATGTTGGCACGACGATCCACGGGCCTGCTGAGGCGAGACCGACAATGCCTGAGTCCAATAGGTGTTGTGCGTCGGGGCCTCGGAAGACAGCGTTTCCGGCATCGGTTAAGATTCCGCGGCTAGTGGCAAGATAATCTCCGGCTTTCCAGTAAATGCGCAGGTCGCCTAAGGCGGAAAGATTGGGCTTCACTGTCAGGTCGCCGTTTTTCCAGATGCGGGGTGTATCACCTGGGTTGCTAATGACTATGTCAGCGCCGATTTTTGCGACCCGGGTTTGGTTGCCTGATAAAGAAGGTGGCAGCACAGACTTTGATGAGCCATCCGGTGATATAAGCCATAACCCGTTGCGACCTGCGACCAGCCAACCTTCGTCAACTGGTTCCGAGGAAAGGTATTCGCCCTCCATTCCTGGAATCATGATGATGTTTCCGTCACGAACCAATCCGCAGAAACCAGAGCCCGCTACGAGTAGATCCTCATCGCGATGGGATATCGTTTGGACGACTTGTCCGCGTGGCGTCGCTACCAGCTCCCACGCGCCGTTTGGCATTCCAAACGCGACTCCTCCCTCGAAGCCTAGCGCAATCTGACCACGCGGTAATTCCTCGATGGTCCAGATGGGCTTGCTTCGCAAGAACTCTGGCAGGCGAACTTCGCTTACAAGCGGACCTAGGCCCGAGGCGCGTACACCAAAAAACAAGTAAGCAAGCAGAAAAAGCACCCAAGACTTAGTCATAAACTTCATCCGGAATGGGGTAGATAATCGGCTCACATGAAACGATGGGCAACGAGATATTCGTGGAGTATGAAAAAGATGCTTTCCTTTTGCTCGTTTATTGCCGGATCGGCGGCCGCTGCCCTTTTGGCTTTAGGTTTCAGTGATGCAGCCGGCAAACTTGATCCAGTTTCCCAAAAGACGGTTAATGCGTCATCTATGCAAACCGGCGAGGCTTCTGCACTACCATGCATCGACGCTGATCTTCGGTCATCGATGTAACGGATAAACGTCTATCCGTATCATGCTCTCACTCGCCTCCATCCGCTACCGTGACGTTTTCGCCGATGATGGCGGTCCGATTGAGCGCGTGATGACGGGTGATTGTGCAATTTTGGGCCAGAAGCAGAAGCAGGCTAACGCCTTCCTGCGTCCCGAGCTGTCGGTAGGGAAGCCCTCCCATGCCGTTTATGGTCAGGCAGACGGAACCGGTTCGGCGGAATCGCCCTCGATTGCCTGTCATATGGCGATTTCCGAGGCGCTGGAACGCTGGGCTTTCTTGGCGACTCATCGCAGCAAGGAAAGTGCGCGCTACGGCTTTGATGTCGATCGCAGCTCGAATGGCATGGCGGCGTTCCCTGGCCTCTTCCGTGGTCAGGCGGCGCGCCGGGCCCGGATGGAGGCGCTTGAGCGCTACGCCCTGATTTCCTGGTGGGATGGCCGTTTTTCGGCCGAACGCGTGGCTTCGCCTTTCCCGGGAGTCGACGTCATTCGCATCCACCACAACGCAGGGCGGGGCGAAGTGGTTATCCTCGCCCAGAAATCGCGGGCTGGAGTCGCCTATGGGCATGCTGCCGGTGGCACGCTGACCACGGCGACCTTGAAGGCAGCGGTGGAGCTGGCTCGCGCAGACTTCGTTATCACCGCACACCGGGCCAAGGGCGCCATTGTTCAGGCGGCCAATTACCTTGAGCGTCGAGCGCTCCATTTTTCCACCGAAGCCGGGCATGACCAGTTTCTCGCCCGGTTGCATTCGCGGCCCAACAAGGCCGCGCCCTCGTGGCGGCCCGTCTTTGATGGGGAAATCGCAGGTCCTTGGTCACGATGGACGACTGTCTGGCGCTGCGCGGTCGCCATGCCGACCAATGACTTTCTCGAGCCAAACGCGGACTTCTTCTTCTGGTAAAATTATGGATACCCGAATCACCACGCTTCTCGAGATCCGCGACCAATTTTATCACGACGGTCTTTCAGCGGCCGTTCGGCATGCCCGAGCTGCATTTGAGGCGGGCCAGATTGATGCCATGGATGTCCCTGAGATTTTCATGGCACTCAAGAGTGGATCTTGGCGATTCCTCGATCACCTTGGCGCACGATCCGGTTCCTCTGGCGGTATGCTTTCGACGCCAACCGGATGAGCGAGGGTTTTACCAAAACCGAAGCCGCTCTGCTTGAAGCCTTGGAGCGTGAACGCGCTCTCCTGAAGCAGCGCGACTTGGTCAATGGTATCGTTCTCCACGAGATGTCCAATGCCGTGGCTGTCGTGATGGGCGCGGTCGAGCTGATCAAACTCAATGGGACTCGCTCTCCCACCTTCCATTTTGCGCTCCAGCGGGTCGGCGGTGGTGCGCGGTTGATGAATGAAATGCTTTCAGGGCTCCGCGTCCTTCTGGGCGGTGAAGGCAATGACCCTGTTTACGAGCGCCGTGATCTTCCGGCTTTTGTGAAGAGCATCGCCACAGATCCGGTTCTGACGGCGGAGAACGCCTCTACGCGAGTCGAAGTTCTCACACGGCTGACGGATCCAACTCGAGTGTTTTGTCCCGCTCTCGTACGGCATGCGATTGCCAACCTCGTTCGCAATGCCCTTCGCTACAGCCCGCCGCCAAGGCCCGTCACCGTGATCGTTGGTGGACGGGCTGATCGTTGCTGGATTCACGTCCTCAACCGGGGCCCGAAAATTTCTCCAGAGATTGCGACGCGTCTTTTCGAGCCCGGGAAGAAGAACCCCAAAGGGGGCATGGGTTTTGGCCTGCACATCACCCAAGCCTGCGCCTTGCGGATGGGCGGCGAACTCGTCTTTGGCACGAGCCCAAGCGCGACAGTGTTTTCCCTAAGACTGGGAAACCGGCCGGATTCGATTGGCCGTAAGCTCGGCCGCGCGGCTGTACCTGGCTTCGGGCCCGTCGCAAGCAACGCTTAAAACAGGGCCGAGGCTGCAGTCCCGACGGCGGTGATCGGTCCTTGATCAGCCAGCCCATCAACAGCGCGGTCGACCTTGCGAAGCGTGCTTTGCGCCTCGTTGATCAGGGTGTCGTCATTGATCAACTTTCCGAGGGTGCCCGTGCCATTGTTCAACTTGTCGGATATGTCGCGCAGGTTCTTGGCCACGACTTTGATGTTCTGGCCCGCTTCCTTGTCGTAGATGAGGGCGCCCAGCGTGCCTTCACCGCTCTTTACCTGCTCAAGGATACCTTGGGCATTGCTGACAAAGAGCTTGGCCTCGGAAGAGGCACTGCGGAACTCTTCCACGGCTGACAGCAGACGGTTGTAAGCTTCAGGGTCGTTGACGAGCCGGCCGAGCGCACCCTCGCCCTGGTTCACCTTGTCCGTAATCTGCTGCAGGTTGGTGGTGATCTCGCCGATGCGGCCCTGGTTTTCGTCAACCATGCGATCAAGTTTGGCCATCAGGCCTCCGCCGGAGCCGCCTTCCGTGGCACCGGAAAACTGGCCTAGTGCCTGATCGATCTTTTTTCCGATCTCGCCAATCTGCGCGACCATGGAGTTCAGGTCCGGCGTATCCGCAGTGCCGATGCGATCGCCGTCGGCCAGCATGCCCGCGCTTTCGTTACCCATGGCAAGCGTCACATAGTTTCCGCCAAGCAAACCGGCCATCGCGATGGTCGCCACTGCATCCTTGGAAATGGTGACATCCTTACCGATCAGGAGCACGGCCTCGGCCTCGCGACCGGCGAGACGCGTTTCTGAAACGGTGCCGATCCTCACGCCGGCCATGCGCACGTCGTCGCCAGCCTTCAGCTCCTTGAGATTCGGGAAGCGCGCCACCAAGGTATAGCCCTTGTCCCGGGCGATCGTGCCGCGACTCAGGGTCTCGAATGTCACCCAGATGAGGGCGACACCGAGCAGAAAGAAAAGGCCAACGCGGGCCGACATTTGTGAATTATTCATGGTGGTTTTCCTCCAGAGATTTGAAACGGGGATTGCGGATATCGATCCGCGGATTGAGAAAATTGTTGATGACGGGATCCTTGTTAGCGCGAAGGTCCGTGGGGGTTTGGACCGCTCGTAGTTTGCCCTGGTGGAGCACAGCCACGCGGTCGGCGATCGTCAGGGCGAGGTCACGATCGTGCGAAACCACGATGCTGGTCACCGCGAATTCGTCCTTCAGCGTGGCAATGATCTCGGCGATCGTCGCAGCCATCAGGGGATCGAGTTCGCTTGTCGGCTCGTCATAAAGCAGCAGTTGGGGCTCCATCACGAGCGCCCGGGCGATGGCCACTCGCTTTTTCATGCCGCCGGACAACTCCGCCGGCAGTTTATGGGCGGCATTCTCAATCGACAGGATGCGCAGGGCGCGCATCACGCGGTCACGAATTTCGTCCTTGGGGCAGATGCGGTGCTCCAGCGGATACAGGGCAAGATTGTCGTAGACGCTGAGCGAGTTGAACAACGCACCGGATTGGAAGACGAGCGCGAGCGCGAAGCGGTCCCGCGTTTCCGGCTGGCGCGGATCGAGCCCGTTGATGGTCACTGATCCCGCGGTCGGTCGTTCGAGCCCGGCGATGTGGCGCATGAGCACGCTCTTTCCGGAACCGCTTGGGCCCATGATCACGAAGATTTCGCCGGGCTTGATGTCCAGCGAGACGTCCGCGAGCACGGATTGCGACCCATAGGACTTGGAAAGCCCGTTCACCTCCACGCGGACCGGACTGCGGTCGTCTCGGCCAAGGCAGTTATTGTTCTTCTTGGGCATGGTGTTCAGGCGAGCGCCTTGGTGATGAAGTAGTCGAGCGTCAGGATGCTGATCAGCGAGTAGACGACCGAACGCGTAACCGCATAGCCGATTTCGCGAGGCCCGCCGCGGGTGCGCAGCCCCGTGTTGCACGCAATGAGCATGACCGTGAACCCAAAGACCTCGGCTTTGATCAGACCGTCCAGCACGTCTCGTACGGATAGGAATTCGCGCAGACTTTGAAAGTACAGCGCCGTGTCCACGCCGATGAAGGGAACGTAGTGGCACACCACCGCTCCCCCAAACCACCCGATGATGTTTCCGATGATCGTCAGCACCGGCATGACGAGCAGAACCGCGAGCAGGCGGGGGAGCACCAGCATGCGCTCGGGCGGAATGTTCATGGTCACCAAAGCATCAACCTCCTGGTACACCTTCATGGACGCCAGTTCCGCCGTGACCGCACTGCCAACCCGGCCGGCGAGAAGGATTGCGACCATTACCGGGCCTAGTTCGCGGGCCATCGATTCGCCGACGAGTGCGCCGATAAGCTGCTTGGCGCCGAACTCGCGTAGACTGATGCCGGACTGGAGGGCCAGCACGCTGCCGATGAAAAAGCACAGGATCGTGACGATCGGAAGGGTGGTGTAGCCGCACAGGTAGCCCTGTTCGGCGGTGCGCTTCAAAATGCGCGGCGCCGACGGCAGGGTTGCGAAGGCGCGGACAGCGAGCTGAAGCCCGCTGCCAAGACCTTCGAGAAAAGAGGAGAGACGGTTCATGGAAGGGATGCCGCGCGTGACGAAGCGCCTGAATCGGGGCGGAAATTGCCGAAGCGAAGGCGCCAGCCTGTACCGGCCGCGCCTCGTTGCCACGCGAGTAAACCGCCGAGCAACGCAAACCGGCCTTGGTCGTGATTACGCTCCATGCTCAGCAGCGGCCCGATGTGGAATGCCGTCTCATTTGCGGTCTGATTGCGCTGGTAGCTGACGGCGCTCCAAAAGGCCACATGACGCGTGTCGCCGGGTTTGGCTTGGTCAAAGCGATACAGGGCAAACAAGGGTGACCAAGTGAGGCGTACTTGCTCGTTGTGCGGGAAGAATACCTCGAAGGGGCTCAGGATCTGCCACTGTTTCCGGCCAGCGCCATTGTTCCACGAACTCACGAGCGGCCAGACGTGGATCTTGGAGGCGGATTCCACTCCGGGTCGGATCGCGCTGCGCTGACTATTCGCGTTGTAGAGGAAATAGAGAAACTGGGTGCGTTCGTGGGCGAGTTCACCCTCGGTCCACGAGCTTTGGCGCCAGAGTGGCCATAGGATCCAGGTTTTCTCGGTGCCTTTGATCAGCGAATGCGAATAGAATGGCGCCCAGCGGTTGATGTGCCGGTCGTCACCCTTGCCCTGTACCCACAGCGGCCAGAGGTAGTTGCTCGCGTGGTAGCGATAGGGCGCCGTGCGGTCGACGTATCCGAAAAACGGCCACAGGTAGGTCTCGCTGCGATAGCCTTCGGACTCATCGCGCGCATAGAACGGCAGCACGCCGATTTTGCGGCTGCTGGGCTTACCGTCGGACCATGTTGCGTGGTCATAGATAAGCGGCCACAGCGCGAAGCGCTCGCGGTACACGCCGGGTTTTTCCCTGTTGCCGTAGAGGGGCCAGAACTCGAATCCGGAGTGACCATCGCCCGACAACACCTTGATGAAAGGCCAGGGCACCGTCAGCGTGGTGGTGCCGCGCTTCTCGAAGCGGCCGTAGAGCGGGAAGAGAAACCAGGAAAGGCGATCCTGACCGAATCGCTGAGGGATGGATCCCGCCAGTGGAAATACGGCCCGGTAAGAAGCGCCGGGGCGCTCAGATGTCCGGGAGAAATAGACCGGCCAGATATCGAGGGCTTCCTGCGCGTCCGAAGCTGACGGGGCCGGCGATTCCGTGAAGGACCGATTAATGAGATTGAGGAAACTCCAGCGGTATCCACCGGCCTGCATGCGGTAACTGAGCAGTGGATAAAACAGGTAAGCTTCAGCCAGTTGCCCATTCGACTTCCGGCGCTCAAGGTAAAGGGGGCGGATACCACCCGCAGACAACGTTTGCTCGTCGCCAGATTTGTGAAATCCCAATGCGCCCAAGGCCTCGACGGATACCGATCCGATCCCTGTCTCCGTCGAATTCTCCCGCCGCTCAACGACGAAGGGCCAGAAATTCTGTTCACTCGCAGCCGCGCTGAGGGACGCGTCGAGCGCGCCCATCAGCACCGGAAGTGCAGCGAGTTTACGGAAGTTCATGTTTGGTCGTTTGAAATGAGCCCACGGCAAAGTGGGTCGCTGGGGTGGTGGAGAAGTCGGCGTCCATCACCCAGCAACTAATTAGGATCCTAACTAAGTCGGGTTCTGAATGTAGTGCAAATGGAATGTGAACCCTCGTTTCACTCGAGGTTCCGATGCATCGACTAATAATATCACAACCCGCTTTAGGGCAGTGACTTGCTTAGACGCAGAGGGTGTCTCCCGGATCGATCGCTTGAAACACGTGCCGAGGGAGATCGCAGGCACTTAAGCCCGCGTGCAAAGCGGTCACGGGAGCGAGGCGACTTTCGTCGGTCAGCTGGAACGTGCCCCAATGCATCGCGATGCTTTGCCGCGATCCAAGGTCCTGATGAATCCGAATGGCTTCGTCCGGATTGCAGTGCTGCGGCTCCATGAACCAGCGTGGCTCGTAGGCGCCGATCGGAATCATCGCCAGATCCGGAGCCCCGCACTGGCGGCGGATCTCCTTGAAGAGCGCATCATCGTAGCCGGTGTCGCCCACGAAATGAGCAGTGCGGCCGCCACTCTGAATAAAAAATCCGCCCCACAGACGTCGGTTCCGCAGTCCCCTGACCCGGTTGCTCCAGTGACGTGAAGGCGTCAGGCGAACGTGAAATCCCTCAGTCACTTCGTGGGCCTGCCACCAATCCAATTCCGTGATGTGCTCGTCCGTGAAGCCGGCGGTCCTCGCGAGGGGCGCGTTCCCGAGCGGGGTGACGAGTCGAGCCGTGGGATGACGGTGGGCCAGCCGCCTGAGCGTCGGGAGATCGCAATGATCGTAGTGATCATGACTCACGAGGATCACATCAATGGGCGGCAGGGATTCGAACGGAATGCCCGGCGCATGGACCCGCTTGGGGCCAGCCCAAGTGAACGGACTAGCGCGGTCGCTATAGACGGGATCAATCAGCACGTTGCCATGTCGGGTCTGCAGCAGGAAACTGGCATGGTTGATCCAAGTCACTGCCAGCGTGCCATCCGTGGGAGTGGGCGGCGGCGTGCGCGGCATCACCTCCACCTGCTCTGGCCAGACGGCGGCCCGTGAGGTCAGCTTCCACCGCAAAACCTCAAACCAGTGCCGGTTGATGTGGTTACGAGGATTGAAGAACTGCCGTCCATCACAGTGATCCGATTTAGGGAAGCGCGGCGCCAGGGACATGGTGGAATGGCGGCATGATCATGCCGCTGTGAAGGGACGGCGAGGCCGGAGTGGTCCGCTGTTTTCGCATTTACCAATGCTGCGCTAGGACCTTGTGTCGCCGCCATGCGAATCAGTGGAGGCGTTGCGCGAGGCATTCCGTTGCTCGTCCCGAAAGGTGACGCGGTTCGGCCCGCCACGGACGGTGTCAGGCAGGCCGTGTTCTCCAGTCTGGCCGCCCGCGTTCCTGGCGCCTCGTTTGCGGATCTTTTTGCCGGCAGCGGCGGTTATGGGCTCGAGGCTTTTAGCCGCGGTGCCGAGCGGGGCGTGTTTGTTGAGAAAAGCGCCAAAGCGGTCGCTTGTCTGCGCGAGAATATCCGTGCCGTCTGCAAGAGCGTGGGCCGTCCGGAAGATCGCCTGCAAATCCACGCCGGTGACGCGCTCAGCTGGCAGCCCGATGCCGCTCAGGTTCCGGATCTGATCTTCATCGATCCGCCTTACGAGATCATCCCCGAGGTTGGCCCGGCTCTCCTTGCGCGCCTGAGCGATCTGCTGGCGAAGCAGGCGGATCCGCTCGTGATCTTCGAAATGCCAGGCGAGATCGAACTCGGTGCGCCCGGCTGGCGCTGCGTGAAACGACTGGGCAAAGGCGCCCGGCAGCCGACCGTGGCGTTCTTTCGCCGCGGCTGAGGGAGCTTACATTTGTCCGCGGCGCGAGCGGAGAATGGAAACCCCGGCCACCATCGCCGTCTCGGCCCGCAAAACCCTCTGCCCCAGGTGGGCGAGGATAAATCCGGTTCGGCGGAGGATGGTCCGGTCCGCGTCGCTCCACCCGCGCTCGGGGCCGAAGGCCAGCGAAACCGGCTGGCCTGCGGATGTCTCCAAGGCTGGGCAAGCGCCGAGCGCGGACGTGGCTTCGTAGTTGTCGAGGGCGACTTTCACCGCCGTGGCGGGCAGTGCGGCGATCGCGGCCTTGAGCGAGCGCGTCCAAGTCACCTCCGGGATTCGCGTGTCGAAAGCCTGTTCGGCGCCTTGCAGGCAATGTCGCCGCCATTCCCCGGAAGACCATAGGGAGGATGCGGCGTAGTTCGGGTCACTGCGCTCGGTCGAAACAAAATGGACCGCGGTCGCGCCGAGGGTCGTCGCTTCGCGCAGGAGATCACGGGCCGTCTGCGGCCGAGGCAGGCCCAAAATCAGGATCAACGGATCGAGTGGTGCCAAGGGGGCATCCCATGCAAATGAGAGCCGGAGCCCATCGGCATCGACGGCGTCGATTTTCCCTTTGCCCCGCGGACCATTGATCAGCCCGGCGTCAAAGGCATCGCCCGGCTTGCGCCGCAGCACCGACAGTAGGTGTTGCGCGCGCGGATCGTTCTTCGCCAGCGGCTCCGCGGTCTCGGCGACAGTGAACAGGATGAGGTTCACGCGCCGCGACCGGGGAGACTGAAAGCGAGCAGGGACGACTCAGCGGACAACGCGGGCGCCGCCGCCCGAGATCTGCTTCTCGACTTCCTTGCGGGTCGCCATCGACGTGTCGCCAGGCGTGGTCGAGGCAAGCGCGCCGTGGGCGGCACCATACTCGACCGCCTTCTGGGCGTCGTTGAACTCCATGAAGCCGAACTGCACGCCGGAGGCGAACGAGTCACCGCCGCCGACGCGGTCGAGGATCTCGAGGCCAGGATACTGGCGGCTCTCGAAGAACTTGCCATCGTGCCAGAGGATCGCCGACCAGTCGTTCTTCGTCGCGGTGATCACGCGGCGCAGGGTGGTGGCGGCGACCTTGAAGTTCGGGTACTCCTTCACGGCGGTCTCGATCATGGCCTTGAAGGCGTCGGTCTCGACGTGGGAGATGTTGGCGTCCATGCCCTTGACCTCGAAGCCGAGCGAGGCGGTGAAGTCCTCCTCGTTGCCGATCATGACGTCGACGTACTTGGCGATCTCGCGGTTGACCTCCTGGGCCTTCTTGAGGCCACCGATGGTCTTCCAGAGCGAGGGGCGATAGTTGAGGTCGTAGGAGACAATCGTGCCGTGCTTGTTCGCGGCCTTGACCGCCTCGACGGTCAGCTCCGCGGTGGAAGCGGAGAGGGCGGCGAAGATGCCGCCAGTGTGGAACCAGCGGACGCCGAGCTTGCCGAAGATGTGGTCCCAGTCGATGTCGCCCGGCTTGAGCTGCGAGGCGGCCGTGTTGCCGCGGTCGGGATTGCCGACCGCGCCGCGCACGCCGAAGCCGCGCTCGGTGAAGTTGAGACCATTGCGGACCGTGCGGCCGATGCCGTCATCCTCGCGCCATTTGATGAAATCGGTGGCGACGCCGCCCTGCATGATGAAGTCCTCGACGAGGTGGCCGACCTCGTTGTCGACGAAGGCGGTGACGACGGCGGTCTTGTAGCCGAAGCATTTGCGGAGGCCGCGCGACGTGTTGTATTCGCCGCCGCCCTCCCAGACCTTAAATTCGCGGGCGGTGCGAATGCGACCCTCGCCGGGGTCGAGGCGAAGCATGACTTCGCCGAGGGAAATCTGATCAAAGGCGCAGGAACCGGCTGGCTTGATGTTAAGGCTCATGGTGGGGGAAAATTAAACGGTGACAGTCTTGAAGGAGGCGGGATTCCACTTTGGCTGGCCCGCTTCGGCGGCGAGCTCGTTGAAGGCGTCGATTTCGGCGGAGGTGAAGAGCAGACCACCGGCCTGCGCCGTCTTCTGCGCCCAGCCGGCTTCGAGTTGGCCGGGCAGCATGCACTTCTCGTTGCCGTGGCCGAGAACGTCGGCGATGACCGCCTTGACGTTCTGCTGCTGGTTGCGGCCCTTCGCAAAGGCACCGGCGCTGATCGCGTCGGGATGGATGACCTGGAAGAAGAAGCAGCATGTGCCCTTGTCGCCCTCGGCCTTGTCCCAGCGGTTGCGGATGGTTGGGATCGAGCCGCCGATGAAGCCAGCGACGATCTCGTTGATCAGCGAGAGGCCATAGCCCTTGTGGGCGCCGAACGGCAGGAGGAACTTTGCCTTCTTCGGGTCGGTCGTCATCACGCCGTTTTCGTCAACCGCGGCATCGGGCGGCAGGCTTTTGCCTTCGCGGGAAAGCTGCTGGACGCGACCCATCGCCACGACGGACGTGGCCCAGTCGATCACGATCGGGTAGCCGATCGCATCCATCGTGGGAAACCCCCACGAGTGCGGGTTGGTGCCGAGGGTGGGGAACTTGCCGCCAAACGGAACCACCTCGGCGAGAGCTGCGGTGCAGTTGGTGTAGGCAATGTAGCCCTTCTTTGCCGCATCCATCACATAGCCGCCGCCCCAAAGGTAGTGGAAGGCGTTGTCGACCGAAACGGTGCCGACGCCGTACTTGTCGGCAAGGCGCATGGCCTCGTCCATGGCGCGATACGCGGTCGACTGGCCGAGCTTCTTGTTGGCGTTCCAGATCTTGGCCGCCTCGAAGCGGGTCGGTTTCTCGACGATCTGGGCGCCGGGCACGCAGCCTTTGGAGCCGGAGCCGAAGAGATGGTCGAGGTGCAGGGCCTTGATGCCATTGTGCGTGCGGATGCCGTGGCGGGAGGCCTCGGCGCAGAAGCGCGCGCCCTCGGCGGACTCGTCCGCCTCGAAGCCGCGGTGCTGATACGCGGCTTGGATGAGGGCGTTGTGCTGGGACTCGGGTACGACGTGGAACGTGTCGGGCATGGGGAAAGTGAACTGAGGTTAGACCTGATTGGCCTGGGCGATGGGCGTCTTGCCCGCGAAGAACAAGCGGAGATTTTCAACCGCGCAGGTGGCCTGACGCTGCACGCTCTCGTGAGTGCGGGAGCCGATGTGCGGGGTGAGAATGGCGTTGGGCAGGCCGAGCAGCGGATGATCCGCCGGCGGGGGCTCCTGATCGAGGACGTCGGCTGCGTAGGCTAGGAGGTGCTTCGACTTGAGGGCCTCGACCAGCGCGGAAAGTTCGAGCAGTTCGCCGCGGCCCGTGTTGACGATGACGGCGCCCTTCTTGATCAGCGGGAAATTCTTCGCGTTGATCAGGTGCTTGGTCGCGGGGGTCAGCTTCGTGTGCAGCGAGATGATGTCGGCCCGCTTCAGGACCTCGTTGAAATCCTCGACCCGCTCGATCCCGTACCACCGGGCGAAATCCTCGTCCCAGTAGTTGCCGTAGCCGATGATCTTGAGACCGAAGGCGGCGGCGCGGATGGCGACTTCCTTGCCAATGCGGCCAAAGCCGACAATCGCGAGCGTCTTGCCGCACACCTCGTTGCCCGTGATGCGCGTCCAGCGACCGGCGGCGACGTGATTGGCCTCGACGACGAGGTTGCGCACGGCGGCGAGCATGAGCGCGAAGGTGTGCTCGGCCACGGTGGTGTGGTTCACACCGGGGGTGAAGAGGACCGGGACCTTCAGGTCGGTCGCCGCCTTCACGTCGATCTTGTCGAGACCGATGCCGTACTTCGAAATCACCTGCAGGCGGGGCAGGGATTTCTGGATCACGGCTCGCGTCAGCGCGTCGTCGCCACACAGGTAGGCATCGAATTGGCCGGCCAGTTCAAGCATGCGGGCCTCGGACAGCGGTCCGCGCTCCCGGACGATTTCGTAGCCGCCTTCGGCCAGCAATTGATGATGCACGCCGGGCGTGTCTTGGAACGAGGTCGTCGTGAGAAGTATCCGCTTCATGGATCGGGTCAGGGGACTGCTGTGATAAATATTACAGACGTGGGGGCGGTGAAGGTCTCACCACAGGCCTGTGTCGTGCAAGTCCTTTACCAGCCGCTGACTGTCAGACTGCCGGCATTCACCTTTGGATGGCGAGGTTCTCTCTCAATGAAGGGGGCGACGTGGTGCGGGTGGACGGAATCGAACCGTCGAAACCACTTTGGAAGAGTGGTGTTTTGCCACTAAACTACACCCGCGGCGGCACGTCAGGGCATCGTCCACGGCGTCCTGCCCGTGGTCAAGCCGGGTTTGGTGGCGTTGCCGGACCGCTTTGACGCCGGGCCCCAGCGGTCGGAAGAAGAATCACTCTCGCGATTTTTTTACGTTTCCTGATTTTAAATGGGGTTGCGAGCATCGCCGGGTGCGGTTTGCTCAGGTTCATGGCATTTCTCTCGTCCGCTCCGTCTGGTCAGACGCAGACGTTGCGTCCCGTCGCCAACCAGCCCAAGCGCCCCAACGTCAAGGCCGCGCAGGCCATGGCCAAGCAGAAGGCGTTGGAGAAGAAGGCCCAGAACTACAAGTTGCCGCTCGGCGAACTCGCCATCTTCACGCAACAACTGGCTTCGCTCCTCGTCGCGGGACTTCCGCTGGTGCAGTGTCTGGAAGCGCTGCAGGATCAAACCGAGGATCCGATTTTCCGCATCATCATTCGTGACGTTCGGGCGGATATCTCTTCGGGCAATTCGTTTTCCGCAGCGGTTAAGAAGTTTCCGAAGTCGTTCAATTCCCTGTTCATCTCCATGATCGAGGCCGGTGAGGCTTCGGGTGCGCTTGCGGAGATTCTGGGCAAGGTCGCCGGTTACTTCGAGGCGAGCGTGAAGCTGTCAAAGAAGGTCAAGTCGGCCATGACCTATCCCGTCGCCGTTATCGGCCTCGCCGTCGCGCTGGTGAACGTGCTGCTCATTTTTGTCATTCCGGTGTTTGCCGCGATGTTCGCCGACTTCGGTGCCAAACTGCCGGCCCCGACCCAGTTCCTGATCGATTTGTCGGACTTCATGAAGGGGAATTTCCACTGGCTCGTCTTGGGTGCCTATGCTGTCTTTTGGCTGACCAAGCGTTTCATCGGCACGCCGAAGGGCCGGCGCGCGAAGGACCAGTTCCTCGTCAAGGCGCCCATCTTTGGTAACCTGGTGCATAAGATTGCGCTTTCCCGCTTCTGCCGCACCTACGCCACCCTCATCCGCTCCGGCGTTCCCATCCTGCGCACGCTCGAGATCGTTGCGGCGGCGAGCAACAAAGTGCAGGTCGAAGACGCCTGCGTCGAGATCACGAAGCACGTCAGTCAGGGCGGTCAGGTCTCCGACATCCTCGCGATCAATCCGTTCTTCCCGCCCATGATGAAGCACATGGTCAAGGCGGGTGAGTCCACCGGCAACGTGGACGGCATGATGAACAAAATCGCCGACTTCTACGACACGGAGTCGGAAGCGACGGTCGCCGCACTCACGTCGCTGATCGAGCCGATGCTCATCGTCTTCCTTGGCGTGGTCGTCGGCGGCATCGTTATGGCGATGTTCCTCCCGATCTTCCAGCTCGGTGCAGTGGCGGGTGGCTTGCAATAGCCCGTTTTTTCTCGCCCATTGGAGGGCTCGCGCTCCCAGTACGGGTTTCTTTCCATGCCTTCCGTCCTCATCGTTGATGATCTGCTCTCGATCCACGAGATGCTTGATGCGGTGATCCAGCCCACTGGATTCGCCACGTCGTTCGCGACCGATGGGGAAAAGGCGCTCGTTCGTTACAAGGCGGAGCGGTTCGATCTGGTGCTGGCTGACATCGACATGAAGCCGATGGACGGCATCACGCTCCTGAAGCAGCTCAAGATCTACGATCCGACGGCGGTGGTGGTCATCATGACCGCCTACGCGAGCACGGAGAGTGCGATCCAGGCGCTCAAGTACGGCGCGTTCGACTATCTGCAGAAACCCTTTCGCGTGGATGAGCTGATCGCCACGCTCCGCCGCGGCCTGGAGTTTCGCCAGTTTCAGGCCGAGCGTGCTGGTGCCGCTGGCGCGCCGAGTGTCAAGGCGGCCGATCTGGAAGCGCGACTGGTTGGCAGCAGCTCGGTCGTCAAAAAGCTGCACCAGCAGATCCGCAAACTCGCGACGGTCCGCACGCCGGTCCTGCTGCAGGGCGAAAACGGCACCGGCAAGACAACCGTGGCCGAGGTCCTCCATGCCAGCGCGCCAGCGGACGCTCCTTTCATTGGCATCGACTGCTCCCTCAGCTCCGAGGCGAATTTCCGCGCGGGTCTGATTGGCGAGAACGGCGCCGGCGGTGAGTGGGTGCAAAAGGCCAAGGGCGGCACGCTCTTCCTGCAGCACCTTCAGGCCCTGCCGCTGCCCATGCAAAAGGAGCTGGTGAGTGTCCTGCGCAACACGGCCCATGGCTTCCGGCTGATCTGCACCACCAATGTCGACCTAGAGCGGCTGACTGATGAGGGCCAGTTCCACGACGAGCTTTTTTACCGGGTAGCCTCCCTGCCGGTGACCCTGCCCAAGCTGCGCGACCATGCGGACGATATTTCCCAACTGGTGAAGCACTTCCTGTCGAAAGCGACCAATCCGCTCTTCGACGCCAATCTGGTCGAGTTCACGGCCGACGCCCTTGCGGTCCTTTCAGCCTATCACTGGCCGGGTAACATTGTGGAACTGGGGCAGGTGGTCTCCAAGATCGCGTCCACCACGGAGACCCGGGTGATTACGTCCGAGCAGTTACCGCTCCGCCTGAAGGAACTGAAAGATTGGCCCACCTTGGCCGATTACCTCGCTGGGCAGCGCCAGCAGTACATCGACCGGGTGCTCCATGCGAGCCGTGGCAACAAGGATGCAGCGGCCAAGGCCCTCGGGATTGAGCGCAGCCAGTTGGACTAGGGGAGACAGGGGGCCCTGCGCTGGTCGCTGGGCGGGCTAGCGGGTTGATTTCCCTAACGTGCGACTTCCCGCTTGCCGCGCCCGGATGCGCCCGCAACCCTCGGCCTAATCTACGTCCATGCCGAAGCGCACCGATCTTCAGTCCATTCTCATCATCGGCGCCGGTCCTATTGTGATCGGCCAGGCCTGCGAGTTTGATTACTCGGGCACCCAGGCGTGCAAAGCGCTCAAGGAGGAGGGCTACCGGGTCATTCTGGTTAACTCGAATCCGGCCACGATCATGACCGATCCGGAGTTTGCCGATGTGACCTACATCGAGCCGCTCACGGTCGAATTCGTCGAAAAGATCATCGCGGCCGAACGGCCCTCCGCGCTGCTGCCCACGCTGGGCGGCCAGACGGCGCTCAATCTCTCGATGGAGCTGCACAAGCAGGGCATCCTCGAGAAATACGGCGTCGAGATGATCGGTGCCAAGCCCGCGGCGATCCACAAGGGCGAGGACCGCGAGGCCTTCAAGCAGGCCATGCTCAAGATCGGTCTGGACGTCGCGCGTTCGCGCACGGTCAAGACCATGGAAGAGGCGCGCTCCGCGGCCGAGGTTCTGGGCAAGTTTCCCCTCATTATCCGACCGTCCTTCACGCTTGGCGGTTCGGGCGGCGGCATTGCCTACAACAAGGAAGAGTTCGAGCGCATCGTGGCCAACGGCCTCGATCTTTCCCCGGTGCACGAGGTCCTCGTTGAGGAGTGTCTGCTCGGCTGGAAGGAGTACGAGATGGAGGTCATGCGCGATCACAAGGACCAGTGCGTCGTGATCTGCTCGATCGAAAATTTCGACCCGATGGGCGTCCACACCGGCGACTCCATCACGGTCGCGCCTGCGATGACCCTGACCGACAAGGAATTCCAGGTCATGCGCGACGCGTCCTTCGCCGTCATTCGTG
>CAYWRG010000018.1:69986-70937 GCA_964460715.1 uncultured Opitutus sp.
ATCGGCGTCGAGACCGGCGGCTCCAACATCCAGTTTTCCATCGATCCCGACACGGGCCGCCAGGTCGTCATCGAAATGAACCCGCGCGTGTCGCGCTCCTCCGCGCTCGCCTCCAAGGCGACCGGCTTCCCGATCGCCAAGATCGCGGCCAAGCTCGCCGTGGGCTATACGCTCGACGAACTGCGCAACGACATCACGCGCCTGACGCCGGCCTCGTTCGAGCCGACGATCGACTACGTGGTGACGAAGATCCCGCGTTTCACCTTCGAGAAGTTCCCTGATGCCGACAGCACGCTGACCTCCGCGATGAAGTCGGTCGGCGAGGCCATGGCCATCGGCCGCACGTTCAAGGAGTCGATGCAGAAGTGCCTCCGCTCGCTCGAGACCGGCGCCCGCGGCTTCGGCGGCGGCGGCAAGCACGGCGGCGACGAGCCGGTCGAGGAGAAGCTCATCAACGCCAAGCTGGGCACGCCCAATGCCGAGCGCGTGTATTACATCCGCCACGCCTTCAAGGCCGGCTACTCGGTCGACCGCGTCTTCGACATCACGAAGATCGACCGCTGGTTCCTCACCCAGCTGCACGAGATTTTCGAGATGGAGCAGGCTCTGTCGAAGCAGACGCTCGCCTCCGTCGAGACCAACGCGCTGCGCCGGGCCAAGCAGTTTGGCTTCTCCGACGTCCAGCTCGCGCACATCTTCAAGGCTGATTTCGCGGCGGTCCGCGCCGAGCGCAAGCAGCGCGGTGTCAACACGACCTACCGCCTGGTCGACACCTGCGCGGCGGAGTTCGAGGCGTTCACGCCCTACTATTACTCCAGCTACGGCGACGAGAACGAGGTCATGGCCCCGAGCGGCAAGAAGAAGATCATGATTCTCGGCGGTGGTCCCAACCGCATCGGCCAGGGTATCGAGTTCGACTACTGCTGCGTCCATGCCAGCTTTGCCTTGCGC
>CAYWRG010000019.1:0-4129 GCA_964460715.1 uncultured Opitutus sp.
ACACTCTCTTGTGGGCGATCGTTTTCACCGCCACGCTCAAGTTTGTCGTGACCGAGGGCCTCGCCCGCTGGCAGGTCGCCACCGGTGAAACCGTGGTTTACGGCTGGGTCACCCGCCTGCCGCGCGTGGTCACGATCTACTTCGCGTTCTATCTCCTGCTCTGGACCTTCTTCGTCGGCAGTTCCCTCAGCAGCGCCTGCGGGATCGCCGGCGCCAGTCTTTTTCCCGGAATCCCGGTTCCGGTGTGGGGAGCGATCCATGCGATCCTCGCCGCCATGATTGTTGCGCTGAATCGCTTCAAGTCGTTCCAGAAAATCATGAAGGCGCTGATCGCTTTCATGGCCCTTTCGGTCTTTGCGTGCGCCCTGCTGCTCACGCCGCCTCCGGCCGAGGTCATCGCCGGCCTGCTGATTCCCCGCGTGCCGGCCGCCGGCGGCGGCCCCGCGGTGCTGGCTCTCCTCGGCGGAATCGGCGGCAGCCTCACGGTGATCTGCTACGCCTACTGGCTGCGCGCGGCCGGCGGGGCCGGCTCGGATCGCCTGAAAGCGGTTCGAAGCGACGTTGGCTTGGCCTACGCCTTCACCGGGGCATTCGCGATCGCGCTCTGCATCATCGCCGCGGGCGTGCAGGCCAACGCCGTCTCCGGCGCACGCATCGCCATCGAGATTGCGGCCCGGCTCGAGACAGTCGCAGGACCCGCCGGTCGCTGGATCTTCCTCGGTGGATTCTGGTGCACGGTGTTCACGGCCATGCTCGGCGTTTGGCAGGGCGTTCCGTCGGTCTACGTCGACCTCGTGTCTTCCTGGCGCCGCAATCACCCCGCTTCCCCCAGCCGCGACCGCAAGATCTACCTCGGTGCCCTCGCCTACCTCGCCCTCGCCCCACTCATCCTCCTCTGGTTCCGCCAGCCGGTCGCCATCGTGGTGACCTTCGCGATCGTAGGTGCGTTCTTCATGCCGTTTCTCGCGGGCACTCTGCTCTACATGAACAACCGCCGCGACTGGATGGGTGGCCTTGCCAACCGCTGGCTGGGGAACGTCGCGCTGGTTGTCTGCTTGCTCGTCTTCGGAGCGGTCTGTGTGCGCGAGATTGTTGGCGCCGTGTCGGGCTGACATCCCTGCCCGAAATTCGGCGGCAGACGCCGACGCAGGTTTGCTAGGATGAGGCCATGCGTCTACGTCCTTTGATCATGCCCGCCCTCCCCTCCAAGCCTGCCATGCTGCGCGCCTTCTATGCGCGCGACGCCGCGGCCGAGGGACGTTTCCTCGTGGGGGTTAAAACCACGGGGATCTTTTGCCGACCGACCTGCAAAGCACGGAAACCCAAGCCCGAGAACGTCGAATTCTTCGCCGATCCCTCGGCCGCACTGCATGGCGGCTTCCGTCCGTGCAAGCTCTGCCGCCCGATGGATGCGGTGCTGCCGCCGCCGGAACTCGTGACCAGGCTGCGCGCCGCAATTGAGCGCAATCCGACCGGACGACTGACCGACAAGGAACTCACGTCGATGGGCATCGAGCCCTCCACCGCCCGCCGCCAGTTCCAGCGTTACCACGGGATGACCTTTCACGCCTACGCCCGCGCCCGGCGCATGGGGCTGGCGCTGCGCGAGGTGCAGCAGGCCGGCGTAACCTCGGCCCAGTTTGCCCAGGGCTTCGAGTCAGCCAGCGGATTCCGCGACGCCTTTGCCCGCATCTTCGGCCGCCCGCCGCGCGATGCCGCCGCCAGCCGGGTGCTCTACGCGGAACGCATTCCGACCCCACTCGGGCTCATGCTCGCGCTGGCAGGCGACGATGGCATCGTGGTGCTGGACTTCGTCGACCGCCGCGGACTCGAGCGCAAATTGATCGAGCTGCGCCGGCGGCTCGCCTGTGCCGTGGTCCCGGGCAGCCACCCGCATCTCGACGCCGCAGCCCGTCAGCTCGGCGAGTACTTCGCCGGGACGCGAACCCGCTTCGACCTCACGCTCGCGCCCGTCGGTTCGCCTTTCGAACAAGCGGCCTGGCGTCATCTGCAAACCATCGCTCCGGGTGAAACCCAGAGCTACGCACAGATGGCTGGAGCGCTCGGCCGTCCCGGAGCCGCCCGCGCCGCGGGTCGCGCCAACGGCATGAACTTCATCGCGATCGTGATTCCCTGTCACCGCGTGATCGGCGCCGATGGCACGCTCACCGGCTACGGCGGCGGACTCGGGCGGAAACAATGGCTGCTCGACCACGAGCGCTCACGGGTCACAGCCGGACCACAATCTTCCCGAACTGCTCCCCGCGCTCCATCAAGGCGAACGCCTCGCTGACGCGGTCGAGCGGGAAAACATCGCTGATCACCGGCTTGATCCGGTGCAGGCCGACAAACCCCGTCATGGCCGTCCAGTCAGCCGGACTGCCCATCGTGGTACCAAGCAGCGAAAGCTGCCGCCAGAACAGCTTTCTCAGCGGTAGCGCCGGCGCGTTTCCGCGGGTCGCGCCAAAGAACGCGATCCGACCACCCGGCGCCGCGACATCGAACAGGGCGTCAAACCCATCTCCACCCGCACTGTCGATGACGACGTCGAACGGACCGACCTTGAGCGCTTCGGCCTTCCACTCGGGTTGCCGATAGTTGAACCCGCCGCGCGAACCCAACGCGCCGGCGCGCTGCAGCTTTTCATTCGAGCTTGAGGTGACGTACGGCTCGGCTCCGACCGCAGTGGCAAACTGCAGGGCGAACAGGGCGACGCCGCCGCCAATCCCCGTGATCAGCACGCGCTCGCCCGCTTTCAGCTGCGCGCGGGCGAAGAGGGCGCGGTAGGCGGTGAGACCCGCGAGCGGCAGCGCGGCCGCCTCCTCCCACGACAAGTGAGCGGGCTTCGGCGCAAGCTGAACCGCGGGAATGACGATGCGCTCCGCCAGCGTCCCGGCCCGCGGCAGACCGAGGATGGAAAAGGCGGGACCTTGGGCCGATTCATGCGCGCCCCAACCGAGCGAAGGATTGATCACCACCTCGGCACCCATCAGCGCCGCCTCCACGCCCGCACCGACGGACTCGACCACCCCCGCGCCGTCGGATCCGGGCGTGCAGGGAAACTGGAGACCAGCGTACTGGCCCAGCTTGATCCAGAGATCCCGATGATTGAGCGCGGCCGTCCGCAAGCGGACCACGACTTCACCCGGACCCGGCACCGGATCGGGAAGCTCAACGACACTGAGGTGATTGATCGCGGACAGCTGGACGGAGCGCATGCCGCACCCTAATCCCCGGGAGCGGTCTGGCAAGCGAACCGCCCTTCCGGCTTGTGCGCACCCGGCCGTGCCCTGTTACCTGATTCCGTGTTGATCGCCCTGCACAAACCCTACGGCGTGCTCTCGCAGTTCACGCCCGAGCCCGGTTCGCGCTGGCGCACGCTCGCAGACTTCGGCCTGCCAGCCCACGTCTACCCCTTGGGGCGGCTCGATGCCGATTCCGAGGGACTGCTGTTGCTGAGTGACGAAGCCGGCCTCAACACGCGACTGCTCGACCCCAAGCACGCCCATCGCCGCGAGTATTGGGTGCAGGTCGAAGGCATTCCCGACGCATCCGACTTCCGCGCGCTCGCCACCGGCGTGGTGATCGAAGGGCGGCGCACGCTGCCTTGTCGTGCGTGGGCGTTTGCGTCCCCGCCCGCGCTGCCTCCGCGCGATCCGCCAATCCGTGTGCGCAAGAGCGTGCCGGACACCTGGATCGCCCTGGAGCTGGTCGAGGGCCGCAATCGTCAGGTCCGGCGCATGACCGCGGCCGTCGGCCATCCCACTCTGCGGCTGGTCCGGGGCCGGATCGGCAGCTTCGCGCTCGGTGATCTCGCGCCCGGCCGCTGGCGTCAGCTGTCGCCCGAGGAGCGCAACGCGATCTTCGAGGTGTAGCCGGAGTCGCCGCCCCCCCCCCGGGGGTTGCGGTTTCACTCGCCCGCCCCCGGCCCCGGGGCACCGCCCCCCGCGACCCGTGCGCCAGCTCAGCGCCGATGTGCAATCGCGCGCCGAAAACGACCTCAGCCCGCTGCCCGCGCGCGCGGCACCGCGCGAACTGCGCCCGCTGGTGGAAGCCACCAACCTGCTGATGCAGCGCGTGTCGCGCCTGCAGCAGCACCAGCAGCGCTTCGAGCGCGACACCTCGCACC
>CAYWRG010000019.1:4139-9745 GCA_964460715.1 uncultured Opitutus sp.
GCGGGTAACGGCGCGACAACTCGGCCTTCACCTTCGGATACATGTCACGCCAGAAAGCACCGAGGTCATCAGTGACTTGGATCGGGCGCTGGTTAGGGGCGAGAATCTCGAACTTCACGGCGACGCGTCCGTGACCAAGCGTGAACTTTCCATCGACCCCGTAGAGTTCCTGGATGCGCGCGCTCATGATGGGTGGCCCTTCCTTGCGATAGGCCAGCCGAGCCTTGCGCCCGTTGCCCATGACCAGCCGCTCGGGCAGGTACTCATCGAGCACGGCGAGTTGCTCGGGACGCAGCCACTCACGCAACGCGGGCATGACCGGTTTATCTTTCAGCTCGCGCGCGCCGTAGCTGCCGTAGCAGATCTGTTCGATCAGGGTGGCACGATCGGCGTCCGTGATCGGAGTCACCTCAAGCTCGGGAAACCACTCCGCGAGCCGGTTTACGCGGACGATCCACTGGTCGACGTTCTCATTCCACTCCGTCAGCACGATCCGGCCGGCCATGACTTCAGCCGCGAGCAGGGCGGCGGCCGCACTGGCCGGTGGCTCGTCCGCGGTGGGCTTCGCCTCAAGCACGAGATCGCGGAACCGACGTTCGCGCCGCGCGATCACCCGGCGCACGCTCTCATCGTAGACCACACCGACGGCATCGAGGTAGTCGGCAGGAAACAGCTCCTTCAGCCAAGGTTCCTCGATCGCGGTCGCCAGGGATAGCAGCACATTGACCTCACCGCCCCGGCCCTCGATCTCACTGACCTCCGCGGCCACGAGCAGCGGTGCCTTCTGCACGGCGCTCTCGCGCGCCAGCATGCCACGACGCTGATGCACGAGTTCGCAGCGGAGCGTGCCGCCATCAAGTCGCTTCGCGAGATGATCCGAGAATCCGGCCAGCACGCATTTCCGGATCGCGATGCCGTCCGCATCACCGTCGGTCAGAGCCAGACCTTCCTTTTCCGCGATCTCAAGGAACTGACGGAAGAGCGGCCCCACCTGCCGCGCGCCCTGGGCGTGGATGCCCAACCGGCGACAGGCATCGAGGTTGTAGCCCGCCTGTTCCGCGTGCTGCCACGCGCGCATCGCCAGGAAAAAATCACTCTCGTGCTCCTCGCCCAGCGCATCGTCGCGCGCATCCTCCACCTCGCGCTGCACGCCACGGAGCAGGAAGCTGCGCCCCTGCGTGAGCGCGGCCATGAGCGCGACCGGACGGACACACTGACGCGCATCCGCCTCGAGCAGCATGCGCGCGTAGCGCGGGTGCACGGGAAAGCGCAGCATGCGCCGGCCTACCTCCGTGATACGGCCGTCCGCGCCCAGCGCGCCGAGATCCGCGAGCCGCGATTCGGCCCGCGCCAGCGCCTTCGGCTCGGGTTTCTCGAGCCAGGGAAAGGCCGCCACGTCATCAATGCCACTCGCCTTGAGCGTCAGGACGACTTCCGAGAGATCAAGCCGGCGGATCTCCGGCAGCTCCTGCAACGGACGTTGGGCGTGCTCGCGCTCGGTCCAAAGCCGCACGCACACGCCCGGCGCGGTGCGGCCGGCGCGGCCAGCGCGCTGATCCGCCGAGGCCACGGAGATCTTCTCGATCAGCAGCGTGTTGATGCCACGGTTGGGATCAAAGCGCGCCACGCGGGCCAGACCGGCATCGATCACGATGGTGACGCCATCGATGGTGAGCGACGTCTCGGCCACGTTGGTGGAGACGATGATCTTGCGCGTATCGTAGCGCGCCACCGCGCGGTCCTGCGCCTCCGGCGGCAGTTCTCCGTGCAGGGGCATGACCACGAAGCCCCTCAGCTCACGCTCGGCCTGCAGCGCCTGCACCGTGCGCCCGATCTCGTACGCCCCCGGCATGAACACGAGGATGTCACCCGCCGTGGTCGCGGCGACGCGCGCACACTCCCGGGCCGCGACCTCCCAGACCGGCTCCCGCTCGAAATCCACGGTGCGCGGCAGGTATTCGATCCGGACGGGAAAGCTGCGTCCCTGCGAGACCAGCACCTCGCATGGCGCGAGGTAGTCGCGCAGCGTGCCGGCATCGAGCGTGGCTGACATCACGGCGATTTTCAGGTCCGGCCGCGTGCTTTGCTGGATCTGCAGGGCGCGCGCCAGCGAGATGTCGCCGTAAAGATGGCGCTCGTGAAACTCGTCGAAAACAATCGCCGCCACGCCGCGCAGCGTCGGGTCAAAGGACATCTGGCGCAGGAGAATGCCCTCGGTCACGAAGCGCACGCGCGTCGCCTTGGATACCCGCGCCTCGAGTCGTATCTGGTAACCCACGACATCACCGAGCGGCACACCGACCTCCTCGGCGACGCGCCGGGCCAGCATGCGCGCGGCGAGCCGGCGCGGTTGCAACACGACGACCTCGCCGCCGTCGAGCAGACCGTGGCGCAGCATCATCTGCGGAAGCTGGGTCGACTTGCCCGAGCCGGTGGGCGCCTGGACCACGACACGCCCCGTGCCCTGCAGCGCGCCGATAAGGGCGGACTCAAGCTCGTAGATGGGAAGATCGCGAGGCGACGCCATGGTGTATCCGAAAGATGGAGCGTCGCGAGCTGCACGGCTGACGCAAGCCCGTCGTTCCGTCGCATGAGGTTCGCGCCTCAGAGATCCCGGGCCCGCGAAATCGCGTCGCATAAGTTATTCACCAGTTATTCACCATACCATTGCCAGTGAATAACTTGTGCAGAACAAAGCCGTGACTTTCGCCACCGATTTCCCCATGTTCTGACCTGTTCCTTGATAGAACAGCCAAGCGCACGGCGGCCTGAAAAACCTGTCGGAAGCGAAGGCTGGGATAATCCCGGGCAACCGGGGAAAGGATGGTCGAAGCTGGTTCGGCCCTCCCCTTCTGCGTGCGAGCAATCGCCGGGACAGGCATCTATCACCAGTTCCTCTGGCCGGGGTCGTGCCCGGTCCAGTTGTTCACGATCAGGAGCTGAGCGGCGAGCCGCGAAAGAGAAACCGCGGAGCGAGCCGAGTCAGGTCCGGGAGTAGTTTCGACTCCCGCACTGATACTGTGACCCAGAGGGTCATGGCTGCTACAGTAGCACCAGCACGCGTTCGGGTCTCCCGGCGGGTCCACCCCGCCAAAAGGCTCTTCCGGCAAGGAAGAGCGCGCAAAGGAGATCGGGACGCGGGGAGCGAGCGAGTCTGGCAAAGCTCGTAAACGTTCCTGTTTGGGGCGGGGCGAAAAACCGCGTCACCCCATTGCAAAGCAAAAGCAGCCTGAGAGTTAAGAGGTCAGACCCGTCACACGGGGCCAACGCCCGGCCAAAAGCCGGGGCCGTCCCCGTGGTAACGGTGCCGACGCGAAGCGTTTTGCAAGCGTGTCAGCACCCTGTCCGGCGAGCCGTTCTCGGCAGAGAGCGACCGAACCGGGCAAAGAGGCCTCACTCAATAAACCCCGACCGGCAACGGTCAGGGCGGTCCCGCCATGAGACCGAAAGCCGCGCATGCCGTGCGGAGTGGCGTCGGGGAGTCTGCGGCCCGCGAAAGCGAGAGCGCCCAACGCAGTCACCTGGGAAAGAGAGCGTGGCGTACTCCAACCCCCTATTTGGCCCGTGGAACTTCGGTTCCACGGGCCTTTTTGGTTTTCAGGGCCGGACCTGCGCCTGTCGGCTTGTTCTGCGCGGGGCGCGGGTCAGGATCCCGTCCAACCCCACCCCTTCACCATGAATCTCCTGCTCTCCCTGGCCGCCCGCACCTTCGTTGTCGGATTCACCCTTTTGACCGCAAGCCGCCTGGCCGCGGCCACCCCGGCCGGTGACCCTCTGCCGCTCTGGCCGGCGGGCGCGCCCGGCGCCCTCGGCACGTCGGCCAACGATATTCCCAAGCTGACCGCCTACCTGCCAGACCCGGCCAAGCGAACCGGCGCGTCCATGTTGATTCTCCCCGGCGGCGGTTACGGCGCTCTCGCCGGCCACGAAGGCGCCGGCTATGCCGAGTGGCTGACCGAGCAGGGCATCAGCTGTTATGTGCTGCAGTATCGTCTCGGCAGCCATGGCTACCGGCATCCCCGCATGCTCGAAGACGCGGCCCGCGGGCTCCGCATGGTGCGTGCCTTCGCCAAACGCGACGGGCTTGATCCCGCCAAGGTCGGCGTGATGGGCTCCTCGGCCGGCGGACACCTCGCGTCGACGCTCCTCACGCGCTTTGACGCCGGCCAGGCCGACGCGACCGATCCGATCGAACGCGAAAGCTCCCGTCCCGACCTAGGTGTCCTTTGTTACCCGGTCATCACCATGGGGCCGCTCGGCCACAACGGATCCCGCAACAATCTCCTCGGCAAGGACGCTCCGGCCGAACTCGTCACGGCCCTGTCCAATGAACTTCAGGTCACGGCCCAAACGCCGCCGACCTTCATCTGGCATACCGTGGCGGACGCCACGGTCCCGGTGGAGAATGCCTTGATGTTTGCCTCCGCCTTGCGAAAGGCCGGGGTCCCGTTCGATCTCCATATCTACGAAAAAGGTCCCCATGGGCTGGGTTTTGGCCGACCGGGCCGGGAGGCTCCACCGTGGGCGGCCGACTTTCGCTTCTGGTTGCAGACCCGTGGGTTCCTACCCTAAGGGCGTCCGCGATCAGTAAAATTCATCTTCTGGCCGGGCGCAAATCCGGCTTCGGAATCGGATGGTCCGACCTTCGGCCTTGCCATCGAGGGGGGCGGTCCGCACGTTCAACCTTTTTCCGAAGTACTACCGCGCCTGCGTTATGAATCAGAACATCCGTAATATCGCCATCATTGCTCACGTCGACCACGGCAAGACCACGCTCGTCGACAAGCTGCTCAAGGAAGGTGGCGTTTACCGCGCCAATCAGCAGGTCGAGGAGCGTGCCATGGACTCCATGGACCTCGAAAAGGAGAAGGGCATCACGATCAAGGCCAAGAACACCTCCGTTCACTGGCAGGGCAAGATCGTCAACATTCTCGACACGCCTGGCCACGCCGACTTCGGCGGCGAGGTTGAGCGCGCCCTCCGCATGGTCGACGGCGTGCTCCTCGTCATCGACGCCTATGACGGCCCGCAGGCCCAGACCCGCTTCGTGCTCCGCAAGGCGCTCACGCACGGACTCAAGGTTGTCATCGTCATCAACAAGATCGACCGCGACAACGCTGAGCCGGCCAAGATGTACGACAAGGTCCTCGAGCTCCTGATGGAACTCAATGCGACCGACGAGCAGTTCGACGCCCCCGTCGTATACGGATCGGGCCGCGACGGCTACATGATGTACAAGCTCGGCGACGAGAAGAAGGACATGACGCCCCTCTTCCAGACCATCATCGACCACATCCCGCCGCCATTCGCCAAGCCAAACGACGCCTTCCACATGCTCGTCTCCAATATTGATTGGAGCGACTACGTCGGACGTATCGCGGTCGGCAAGATCCTCGGCGGCAGCGCCAAGGTTGGCGACCCGGTCTTCGTCATCCGCCACTCCGACCACAAGCGTATCCGCGCCAAGATCACAAAGGTCTTCGAGTTCACCGGCCTCGGCCAGCGTGAGGTCGAATCCGCCGTCGCCGGCAACATCGTCGGTCTTTCGGGCTTCGAGGACGTCGACATCGGCGACACGCTCACGGCCGACGAGGCCGGCCACGCCC
>CAYWRG010000019.1:9755-18672 GCA_964460715.1 uncultured Opitutus sp.
GCGACGAGCTGCTGATCAACGGCGTGGCCCATCGCGTCGAGGACTCCGAGCGTGCTGGCGTCTTCAACCTCAAGGCCCGCGGTGCCATGCAGGTCGCGGTGCTCGTCGAGACCATGCGCCGCGAGGGCTACGAACTTCTCGTCTCCCGCCCGACCGTGATCGAGCAGACCGGCCCGAACGGCGAGCGCCTCGAACCCTACGAGACCGTCTGGATCGAGGTTCCGGATGAGTGCGTCGGCTCCATCATGCAGAATCTGGCCGGCCGCAAGGGCCAGCTGACCAACATGGAGAAGCTACCCCACTCGACCATGATCGAGGCAACGATCACGACCCGCGGCCTGATCGGCCTCGAGATCGACGTCGTCAACGCGACCTCGGGTCGGGGCGTCACCTCCCACCTCTTCAAAGAGTACGGCCCCTACGCGGGCGAAGTGCTCACCCGCATCACCGGCACGCTCATCGCGACCGAGGCGGGCGAAACGACCACCTACGCCCTCCTCATGGTGCAGGAGCGCGGCAAGCTCTTCGTCGGTCCCGGCGAGCAGGTCTACGAAGGCATGATCGTCGGCGAGAATCCCCGCAACGAGGACATCGCCTGCAATGCCGTCCGTGAGAAGAAGCTGACCAACTTCCGTTCGCAGGGCGAAGGCGTCGCCGCCGGCCTCACGCCTGCGACCAAGCTCTCCCTTGAGCGTTCGATCGAGTATATCGCCGCTGACGAACTCCTCGAGGTCACGCCCAAGAGCCTGCGTCTGCGCAAGCGCATCCTCGACAACGGCGCCCGTCAGAAAGCCGCCAAGGCCAGCAAGGCCTAAGACCGGCAGGGATCGCTCCGATTCTTTCCAAGGCCGCACCGCGAGGTGCGGCCTTTTTTGCGCTCCTTTCGCCGGGAGTGCGGAGCGCTGGTCCACTCCGCCCAGTGCCATCCATGCTTGGACAAGGAGCGTAGCTTGACCACGAGGCGCCGTGGCGTACGCAGCGCCACCCACCGTCCGATCCGCATCCAAGCGGGCCAGCAGACCGCGCTCCCAGCGCGCAAACGATCCCCGTGATCCACGCACAAAAAAGGCGGCCCGCATCGCTGCGGGCCGCCCTGGAAAATACCGGCTTACTTCGCCATGACCGGCTCGGTCGGCCGGCCGTGGGAATGACCGTGCTCGTCCGGGGAATCCATCTCGCGATCAATCTCGGCGGCCCGCTTGAGGCCGTGGGCACTCGAATGTCCGGTCACCTTGACCACGAGCTTGTCGACCAGGATGTAGAAGATCGGAACCACAAAGAGCGTGAGGCAGGTGGAAATCGCGAGGCCGCCCACCACAACGATACCCATGGGATTGCGGGTCTCCGACCCCGGGCCGCTGGCAAACGCGATCGGCACCGCCCCCAGGATCGTCGCGATCGAGGTCATGATGATCGGGCGGAAACGCACCGTGGTCGACTCCACCGCGGCATCAAAGGCGTTGCGGCCTTCGATCTGGAGCTGGTTGGCAAACTCAACGATCAGAATGCCGTTCTTCGCCACGAGGCCGATCAGCATGATCAAACCGAAACGGGAGAAGATGTTGTCAGTCATGGCCGGGCCCCAGAAGCGGGTGCAGTAAAGGACCATGATGCCACCCGCGAGGGCGATGGCGACACCGGTGAAGATCGTGATCGGATGGACCCACGACTCGAACTGGGCCGCCAGAATCAGGAAGGTGAAGAGCAGCGCGAGGCCGAACAGGATGTACGTGTCACTTCCACTCTCGGCGAATTCGCGCGCCTCGCCGTCCCAGGCAAAAGCAACGCCGGGCGGGAGCAACGGCCGGGCAATGCTCTCCATGTAGGTCACCGCGTCACCAATCGTCGAACCCGTGGAGATTTGGCCGAACACGGTGACGGAACGCATGCGGTTGAAGTGCGGGAAATTCTCCGGGACGGTCGACTCGTCATAAGTCACGAGATTGCTCAGCTGGATCAACTGGCCGGTCTGCGACTTGACGTAGATGCGGGAGAGATCGTTGGGCGTGCCGCGGTCGATGTCCTCGACCTGGACGAGCACATCGTACTGTTGGTTGCCGCGCTGGAAGGTCGTCGTGCGGCTGCCACCGAGCATGGTCTCAAGGGCGGTACCAATGTCCGCAATCGGGACACGCAGGTCGGCCGCGCGGTCGCGATCGATGCGAACGTTGAGCTGGGGCTTGGTCGGGGAAGGATTGACGCGGGGGTTGCTGATCATCGTGCCCTGACGGGTCGCCGCGACGATTTCCTGGCCGACGCGCTGCAGCTCATCAAAATTGCTGCCGAGCAGCACCATTTGGATACCGCCGCCACCGCCACGGCCACCGCCACCACCACCACCGCCAAAGGGCCGAACCGGGGTGGCATTGGCTTGGCCGCCAGTGATCTGCTGAGCGAATTTGGAGCGGATCTCGCCGATGATCTCCTGCGTGGTCCGCGTGCGCTCCTCCCACGACTTCAGAGCCACGCTGATGCTGGCAAAGGTGCCGAAGCCGCTGTTGTGGAACGTACGCTCAACCTCGGGAATCTCGCGGATCATCCGGTCCATCTGCGAGGAATAGACGCGAACGTACTCCGGCGTCGCGCCAATCGGGCCGCTGAAGCTGACGTTGAAGACGCCGCGATCTTCAAGCGGGGTGATCTCACGCTGCAGTTTGGAGTAGAGGAAGAAGCCCGTGACCGTAAAGGCCAGGGTCGCGCCAAGCACCAGCCACTTGATTCGGAGCGACGTGCGCAGCATCCGCTCAAACACGTTGTTAAGCCCGACAAAGAAAGGCTCCGTCTTCTCGTAAAACCAGCCGTGCTTGGCATGACCATTGACGATCTTAACCTTGAGCAGGCGCGAGCACAGCATCGGCGTGAGCGTCAGCGCGACAAAGCCGGAAATGGCCACCGAGACGGCCAGCGTGATGCCGAACTCGTAGAAAAGACGCCCGGTCTGGCCCTTCTGGAAGGCCACCGGCAGGAACACCGCGACCAGCGTGAAGGTCGTCGCGATGATGGCGAACGCCACCTGACGCGCGCCGTGGATGGCCGCCGGAATCGGCTGCTCCCCCTCTTCGATACGTCGGTAAATATTCTCCAGCATGACGATGGCGTCGTCGACCACCAGACCGACCGCGAGCACGAGGGCCAGCAGGGTCAGGACGTTGATCGAGAACCCCATCACATTCATCATGGCAAAGGTGCCGATGATGGAGACTGGAATCGCGATCAGGGGAATGACGGTTGCACGCCAGTCACGAAGGAACAGGAAGATCATCAGGACGACCAGGCCGAGCGCCTCCCACAAGGTCTTGTACACCTCGTTGACGGAGCGCGCGACGAACACGCTCGTGTCGTTCGCGATGTTGATCTGCACACCCTCCGGCAGATCCGCCTGGATGGACGGCAGCATCGCCTTCACGCTGTTGGCCACATCGAGCAGGTTCGACTGCGCCTGACGAACGACGGAAACACCGACCGTCGGCCGGCCGTTGTACTCGGTCTCGCGGCGGTAGTCTTCACGACCGAGCTCAACCCGACCCACGTCGGAAAACTTGACCTGGTAGTTGCCGCGGGTGGCGAGCACCAGATTTTCATAGGCCAGCGGATCGGACATCGCGCCTTGGAGACGCACCGGGAATTCACGTGCGAGCGACTCGATGCGGCCGCTGGGGAGATCGACATTCTGCTGACGCAGCGCATTGCGGACGTCGGTCACCGTGAGATTGTAGGCGGCGAGCTTGTCGCTGTTCACCCACAAGCGCATCGCATAACGCTGCCCCTGCAGTTCAACCGCACCGACGCCCGGCACGGTTTGGATGCGCTGAATCGCGATGCGGTCGACCATTTCGGTCAGCTCAAGGCGGTTGTAGCGATCCGAGTTGAAGGACAGCGAGAGGATCGGGTCGGAATCGGCATCCGTCTTGGAGACCTGCACGTTCTCGACCTCCTGCGGGAGACGGCCGACGGCGCGGGAAACGCGGTCGCGAACATCGTTCGCCGCCTCGTCAATGTCGCGGCTCAGGAGAAACTCGATCGAGATGCGGGAATTGCCCTCGGACGAAAACGAGCGGATGAGCTTGATGCCATCGATCGTCGCGACCTCCTTTTCGAGCATCTCCGTCACCTTCGCCTCGACGACCTCCGCGGACGCGCCACGGTAGCCGGCGCCGACCGAGATGACCGGGGAATCGGTGCTCGGGTACTCGCGGACCGGCAAATCGGAGAACGCGATGCTGCCCACCAGAATGATGATGAGCGAGACGACCAGGCAGATGACCGGACGCTTGATGGAGAGATCGGAGAGGATCATGGCGGGTCCTTACTTTTGCAGGAACGCGGCGTTGAGTGGACGCGGGATCAATTTGATGCCGGGGAAAAGGGCGATACCGCCCACGCCGGAGCCGACAATCGACATGTTCTCGTCCAACGGTGTGCTGACCGGCAAAACCTCGACGGCGCCGCGGGTCCGCAAACCGAGCTTCACCGGAATGAACTCGGCCACCTTGTCCCCACCCTGATCGCGCACCGCGATGATCTGCGCACCATTGGTCGTGGAAAGGATCGCACCCTCCGGAACCGTCAGCGCGCCCTTGCGCACCTCAAGCGTGATTTCAATGTTCGCAAACATGCCCGGGCGCAGCCGCGGCGAGGGGTTGGTCAGCATGCCCTTGACCTCACTCGAGCGGGTTTCGCGCTCGATGACCGAGCTGACGAAATACACTTCGCCCGTGATGGGCTCGGCGGTCTGGATGTCACGGGAAAGCAGACGGAAGGGCGTGCCGTCCTTCACCTTCTCGATGTAGCGCTCGGGCACCTGGAAGGTGACCTTCATGCGGCTCAGATCGTTCAGCGTGGTCAGCGTGGTGCTGGTCGTCACGTAGTCGCCCGGCGAGAGCGACCGCGATCCGACGACGCCATCAAACGGCGCCTTCACCTCGGTCTTGGCCAGACGGAGCTTGAGCAGGGAGAGTTCGGCGGTGGATGCGGCGAACTCGGAGCGGGCGCGGTCCACCTCGGACTGCGAAATCGTGCGCGATTCGCTCAGGTTCTCACTCCGCTCGACATTGGCCTTGGCCAGGTTGTAACGGGCCTCGACCTGAGCGTATTGCGCGCGCAATTCGGAGTCGTCGATCTTCATCAGGAGATCGCCCTGCTTCACCTGCTGCCCCTCTTCAAAATAGATTGCGCGAACCAAACCCGCACTCTCGGGACGAATGATTGCGTACTCATTCGGGGCGAGCGAGCCGACGACGGTCACGGTTTCAGCCAGATCACGCCGTTGAAGATTGATCACCTCAACCGGCTGTGCCTGCCCCCCGCGACCAGCCCCGCCCGCGCTCCCTGCCGGACCACCGCGAGCGCCGGCCGCACCAGCCGGCGCACCGGCCGAAGGGGCTCCTTTCGCCTGGCCGTCGGCCTTACCCTGCGACGCACCTGCTGGTGCGCCTTGGGCAAAGAGACTGACAGAGGCACAAGCCGCTGTAATAAAGAAAGTTGGGAGCAGTTTTTTGACGTCCATCGGGATAAATTCAGAAAGAAAGACGGCTCAAGATCACCATCCGTTACGTCCGAGAAGCAAGTATGGACGGAAATTCCCTTCATTAAGTGGCAAATACATGCAAACGCGGTCCGCGAACCGGTTAGCCCTCATCACGATATGTATCCGCGCGAGCGGATTTGCTCACTTACCTTACTTGGCCATGACCGGCTCGCCATGCCCTCGCCCGCGGGCTTCCTCGGTCTGACGGCCAATCTCCTCGGCACGTTTGAGACCGTGCGCACTGCTCCGGCCAGTCAGTTTGAAGCAAAGGGCGTCCATTATGATGTAAAGGATAGGCACTACAAAGAGGGTCAGAAACGTCGAAATGGACAGGCCGCCAACAATCACAATACCCAACGGATTACGGACTTCCGCACCCGCGCCGCCGGAAAAGGCAATCGGAAAGGCACCCAAAACCGTGGCAATCGACGTCATAAGGATCGGCCGAAAGCGAATAGTCGCCGACTCAAACGCTGCTTCCGCGGCCGTAATCCCCTTTTCGATTTGAAGTTGGTTCGCAAATTCAACGATCAAAATGCCATTCTTTGCGACCAAGCCGATGAGCATGATCAGACCGAAACGGGAAAACAGATTATCGGTCATCGCGTAAGACCAATACCGGGTGCAATAGAGCACCAGGACACCGCCCGCGAGGGCCAGGATAACGCCCGAGAAGATCGTCAAAGGATGAATCCAGGACTCAAACTGGGCCGCAAGGATCAAGAAGGTGAAGAGCAGCGCCAAACCGAAAAGGACGTAGGTATCGTTCGCGCCATCCAGAAACTGGCGCGACTCACCGTCCCAAGAAAACCCGTAGCCAGCTGGAAGCTTCTCCTGCGCAATTTGCGTAATGGTGTCGATGCCCTGACCAATCGTGACCCCATCGGAGAGTTGGGCTGACAAGGTTACCGAGCGCAACCGGTTGAAATGCGGGTAGTTTTCGGGAACCGTATTCTCTGACCAAGTGACGAGATTGCTCAACTGAATCAGACTTCCCGTCGTCGAACGGACGTAGAGCCGCGCCATGTCGGCGGGCGTCACCCGGTTCTCGTCTTCGAGCTGCAGAATGACGTAATACTGCTGGTCTCCGCGCTGAAAGTTTGTGACGCGTCGGCTGCCCAGCATGGTCTCCAAGGTCGCGGCGACTTCGTTGATATTAACGCCGAGGTCGGCGGCCCGTGCACGATCAATGCGCACGTCCAGCTGTGGCTTGGTCGGCGAGGGGCTCAGTCGCGGCGAGCTGAACATGCCTGTTTCACGCATCGCCGCCATGATCTCGCCTCCGGAAATCTGGAGCTGATTGAAATCGCTCCCCTGCAGCACGACCTGCACGCCACCCTGCCCGCGACCGCCACCCGACTGGCCAAATGGACGAGAGAGTGCGACCGAGATCTGGGCACCAGTGATGTTTTCCTGAAACTTGCGTCGCAGCTCCGAAATCACCTGCTGCGTCGTGCGAGTGCGGTCCTCCCAAAGACGCAGGGTACCCGTCGTGTATGGCCGGTTGCCGCTCACACGCTGGAAAGCACGATCCATCTCTGGAATCGAGCGGATGATCTCATCCATTTGCAATGCGTACGCATCCATGTACTCGAAGGTCGAGCCTACGGGAGGCGTGAGGTTAGCTGTGATCACCCCACGATCCTCGGTTGGGATCAACTCACTCGGAATTAAAGTGTAGAGGTAAAAGCTGCCGCTCACGAAGGCCAACATGACCAGCAGGACGGCGATCCGCATCCGGATCGCGAGGCCAAGCATCCGCTCAAAGCGTCGATTGACCCAAACGAACATGGGTTCCGTCTTCTCGTAGAGCCAGCCGTGGCTGACGTGGCCACTGGCCGTGGCCCCCTTGAGCATGCGCGAGCACAGCATTGGCGTAAGGGTAAGCGCGACGAAAGCGGAAACAAACACCGTCACGGTCAGGGTGATGCCAAACTCATAAAACAGCGCTCCGGCCTGACCGGATTGGAATGCCACCGGGGTGAACACCGCGGCGAGCGTGAGCGTCGTGGCAATGATCGCAAAGGCAACCTGGCGGGCGCCAAGAAGCGATGCTTGCAGCGGGGTCTCGCCCAGCTCGATGCGCCGATAAATATTCTCCAGCATCACGATCGCATCGTCGACGACCAAGCCGATCGCCAGCACGCAGGCCAACAGCGTCAGCACGTTGATCGAGAAACCCAGCGCCGCGATGATCGCAATCGATCCGATGATAGAGACTGGAATTGCCAGCACCGGGATAAAGGTCGCCCGCCAGTCTCGAAGAAAAATAAAGATCATGAGCACGACCAGCACCGCCGCCTCGATCAAGGCACTGTAGACCGACTGAACGGATCGCTCGACGTACACGGAATCATCCTTGCTCACCTGAATGTTGATCCCCTCGGGCAGTTCCGAACGGAAAATTGGGATGAGTGCCTTGATCTCCCGGGTCATCTCCAGGACGTTGGTCTGAGGCGCTCGCAGGATCTGCATTCCGACCGTCGGACGACCATTGAATCGCGTTGTCTCGCGGTACTCCTCCTGTCCCAACTCAACCCGGCCAACGTCGCTGAACTTGACCTGATAGGTCCCGCGGGTCGCGAGCACAAGGTTCTCGAACTCCGAGACCTCCACCATGTTCCCGAGCAAGCGCACGGGAAATTCGCGAGAAAGCGACTCGATGCGTCCGCTGGGCACCTCAACATTTTGTCGACGAAGCGCAGCTTCGACTTCCGCCACGGTCAGGCGATAGGCCGCAAGCTTGTCGTTGTCCAACCACATGCGCATGGCATACTTCGGTCCGTCCACCCGGATCGCACCCACGCCCTGCACCACTTGGATGCGGGGAACAACGATCCGTTCGAGCATCTCGGCAATGTCGAGCCGACTGTAGCGATCCGAGTTGAACGACATTGTCAGGACCGGCGTCGAATCCGGATCGGTCTTGGTCACCCGGGGCGGCTCGACTTCATTCGGAAGCCGGACGCGGGATACGCGGTCGCGCAGGTCGTTTGCCGCCTCATCAATGTCGCGCGTGAGATCAAACTCGACTGAGATATTCGATGACTGCTCCGAAGACGTGGAGCGCATGAGCACAATGCCCTCGACAGCCGCGATCTCCTTTTCCAGCGGCTCGGTGATCTTCGTCTCCACCACTTGCGCCGAAGCCCCGGGATAGCTGGTCGAGATCGAAACCGTCGGCGCATCCACCTCAGGATACTCTCGCACGGGCAGCGTGCCGAATCGCAGCAGGCCGACGATCACGATGATGATACACGCCACAATGCAGATGACCGGGCGGCGAATCGAAAGGTCGGAGAGGATCATGGCTGAATCGGTTAGCGACGAGTGTCGTCTACCTGAAATTCTTTTCGGATTGGCCGGGGCTCAACCATGGCCCCATGAAAG
>CAYWRG010000019.1:18682-67769 GCA_964460715.1 uncultured Opitutus sp.
TTCGCGGTTCATCGTCAGCCGGGCGGCACGCGCGGTCGGAATGACCTCGGCCAGACCCTTGCTGCGCAAGCCGACCTCCACCGGGATGAAGTCGGCCACCTTCACCCCCTCTTTCTCCCGAACAATCACTATCTGCGTGCTTCCAACGGCCTGAAACACCGCGCCCTCGGGAACGGAAAGGACGCCTTTACGTACGCCGAGGACCAACTCGATGTTTGTGAACATGCCTGGTTTCAGGTCCGGCGGCGGGTTGGTCAAATAGCCCTTCACTTCGCTTGAGCGCGTATTGCGGTTGATTGACGAACTGACGAAATAAACCTCACCGGCGATCACAATATCCTCTTCGCTCGCACGTGTCTTCACCGTGAACGGGGTTCCCGCTTTGACTTGCCGCAAGAAGCGCTCCGGCACCTCAAAATCGATCTTCAACCGGCCGAGGTCCTCGATCGTGGTGATCGCTGTCTGGTTCGTGACGTAGTCGCCGGGCGAAATGCTCCGTGATCCGACGATTCCATCGAATGGAGCTTTGATTTCTGTCTTCTGGAGCCGGCTCGTCAGCAAATTTAGCTGAGCCTTTGCGGTATTAAAATCGGATGTGGCGCGATCGTTGTCAGCCTGGGTGATGTTCTTCGCCCGAACCAGCGACTCGCTGCGTTGGAGATTGATTTCAGCCAGCCGAAAGGACGCCTCGGCCTGCGCGACCTGAGCCAGCAGTTCCGTATCGTCGATCTTCAGCAGGATATCCCCTTTGCGAACCTGCTGCCCTTCCTCGAAGAAAATATCCCTCACCAAACCAGCGACCTCGGCACGTAGCTCCGCTGACTCATTGGCCGCAACGGAGCCGACCAAATTCAGCGTCTCCGTAATGTCGCGGCGTTCGAGCGTGACCACCTCCACCGGCTGCACCTGCGCCGCCGCGGCCGCACGGAGCGTAGCCGTTCCCGAATCAGAACAGGCAGTTTGGAACGCGAGTGCAGCTACTCCCGCCACCGTGGCAAGGAGTCTGGGGAATAAGGAATTCCGATACATGAATTTTGGGATGGAAACTAATCCTACGCGAACCAAGGGGTACAAGCAGTCTATACGCCAAGCCGCCTCCATGGCATCTCCGAAATTGATCTCCGCCAAAGCATAAGCCAGCGCCAACGGCGCTGGCTTAAATTCTACTTACCCCCTTGACAAAACGAGGTCAGCCTAACGTCGCCTGATAGGCTGCCGAATCCAGAAGACCTTCGACATCACTGATGGACGCCGGCTTCACTCGCAGCATCCAGCCCTCGGCGTAGGGCGCCTGGTTGACGGTCTCAGGTGTCCGGTCCAACACCGCGTTGACTTCAAGAACCGTGAACGCAACCGGCGCGTACAGATCGGAAGCGGCCTTTACCGACTCCACGACACCGAACACGGCACCGGCCGCGACGCTTGCCCCCACCTTCGGCAGCTGCACGAAGGTAATGTCTCCCAGACTATTCTGGGCATAGTCGGTGATGCCGACCGTCGCCGTGCCGTCGGCGGCGGCTCGGATCCATTCGTGGGATTTCGCGTAGCGGAGATCGGTGGGAACGCTGCTCATGGTAAGGATTTTAAACTTTCTTTAGCTGGATGAACGGAGGCTTTACGAGCTGCAAATTGAGCTGTGTCCCGCGGATGTCGACCGCGAGCGCACCGGCCGCCGCCTCGCGCGTGACCAGGGCGGAACCGATGGCCTCGTTCAGCACTGGAGACAGCGTGCCTGAAAGCACCCGCCCAACCACCGCGCCGCCCACACCCAGCACCGGCGCATCGGCACGCACGATCCGGCGGTCGCCCGTGCGGAAATAAACCACGGTCTGCGCCGCCCCACCCTGCTTCTCTGCGAGCAAGGCACCCCGGCCCACGAAATCGGACCCTTTCTCCAGCTTCACTGTCCAGCCAAGGCCGGCCGTAAGGGGTGAAATCGTCGCACTGATCTCGTGACCGTAGAGCGGATAGCCAGCCTCCAAACGCAGGCTGTCGCGCGCCCCGAGTCCCGCGAGTTCGAGTCCAACTGGAGCACCGGCCGCGAGCACCGCCTCGGCCAGTGCCGGCGCGTCGCCCGCGGGGTGGTAAAGTTCAAAGCCATCCTCCCCCGTGTAGCCGGTCCGGCTGATCAGGCACTGAATGCCCGCGACCGTGCCTTCAACAAAATGATAGTATTTCACCGCGCCCAGCTTGGCCCCGGTCAGTGTCTGCACGATCTCGGCCGCCCTGGGCCCTTGGATCGCCAGCAGCGCGTAGTCATCGCTGCGGTTCCGGATCGTGACCGCAAAGCCCTTGGCCTGCTCCGTGATCCAAGCCACATCCTTGTCGATGTTGCCGGCGTTGATGCAGAGGAAGTAGTCCTCCGGCCCGCGCATATAAATCAGGAGATCGTCCACCACGCCACCGTCCGGCTGGCACATCGGCGAGTAGATCACACGGCCCGGGAATAGCTTCGCGACATCATTCGTCACGAGGTGATTGAGGAACTTGGCAGCCTCGGGCCCCGTCACGTCGACTTCGCCCATGTGGCTCACGTCGAACAGGCCGGCCGCGCGCCGCACCGCCTTGTGCTCCTCGAGAATGCTCCGGTACTGCACCGGCATCTCCCAGCCGGCAAAGTCAACCAAGCGGCCGCCATGCGCGGCGTGAAAGGCATACAAGGGCGTTCGCTTCAGCGAGGACATGCCCGCACTACGCCCGGCCACCGCGGCCGCGGCAAGTGGCTTTTTATTTCAACGCACCCGTCCCGGCCGATTTAGGTTCGTAAACGGGAATCATCCCGTACACTCCGCCGTCATGGAATGGCTTGTCATCGCGATCATCCTCACCCTCGGCATCTCCTTTGCCTGCTCGCTGATGGAGTCGCTCATCCTCAGCACCACCGTGGCGGAGGTCGAGGCCCTCAAGCGTGACCGCCCGCGGCGGGGCGAGAAGCTCGAGCGGCTGAAGACGGACATCCAGGAAACCATCTCCACCATCCTGACCCTCAACACCATCGCCAATACCCTCGGTTCGGTGATCATTGGCGGTCTGGCCACCAAGCTCTACGGCGAAGCAATTCTGGGTGTGATCTCCGCCGTCCTGACGATGACCATCCTCGTTTTTTCCGAGGTCCTGCCCAAAACGATCGGCGTCACGTACCGCCGCCAGCTCCAGCCCTACGTCGTCTACCCGCTCACCGCGATGTGCAGCGCCCTGCGTCCCGTGACCTATGTGTGCGGCCTGATCGTCCGGCTCGTCATCCGCACGCCCGAGGAGCGGACCGACTCGGATCAGGAAATCATCCTCCTCGCCGAACGCGGCGCCCAACAAGGCACGCTCACCCGCAGCGAATCGAGCATCATCGCCAACGCCCTCTCGCTCGACGACATCCGCGTCAGCGAAATCATGACGCCCCGGACCGTCGTCACCGCCCTGCGCAAGAGCGCCACCGTCGGCGAAATCTTCCGCGATTTCCCCAACATCCCGTTCGCGCGCATGCCGGTCTACAACAAGTCGCTCGACGATGTCGTCGGCCTCGTCCGCCGGCGTGATCTCCTCAAGGCAAAGGCCAATGACCAGGATCTGGATCTGGTCGAGAAGGTCATGCAGGAGGTCCACTTCATTCCCGAGACCGTGACGGTTGCCAACGCCTTGCAGGTCTTTCTCAAGACGCACCAGCAGATCCTGGTCGTGGTCGACGAATTCGGCGCCACCGCCGGCGTGGTCAGCATGGAGGATGTGATGGAACATCTGCTTGGCCGCGAGATCTTCGAGAAGGACGATATCGCGGTGGACATGCGCGAACTCGCCCGGGCCAAGCTCCAGAAGCAGACCCGCCCGCGCCGTTCCGTCGAAACCACGCCCACGCCCTTTCCCACGCCCAAATCGTGATGCCTCCGACCAGCAGCCACTGGGTTCATGACCTGAGCCCGTTCCTGATCCAGTTCACCGAAACCCTCGGCATCCGCTACTACGGCCTCGCCTATGTGCTGGGCTTTGTGGGCGCTGCCTGGCTGCTCGCCCGCTACACCCGCGCCGGCCGGTCCCATTTGCCGGCAGCGAAGATCGGCGACCTGATGTTCGCCCTCAGCCTCGGCGTGTTCCTCGGAGGCCGCCTCGGCTACTTCATTCTCTACCAGCCGGAAACCGTGCTCGCCGATCCGCTCCAGCTTCTCCGCGTCTGGGAAGGCGGCATGGCCAGCCATGGCGGATTCGTCGGCGTGGTGCTCGCCCTCGCCTGGTTTGGCCGCGCGAATCAGCTACCTTTCCTTCATCTCGGCGACCTCGTCGCTTCGGTCGCGCCGCTCGGCCTGCTGCTCGGCCGCCTCGCCAACTTCATCAACGGCGAACTCTGGGGCCGCGTCAGCGACGTCTCGTGGGCAGTCATTTTCCCGCTGAGCGCCGCTCCGGGCACGCCGGTCGAACTGATCCCGGCACGACACCCGTCCCAGCTTTATCAGGCGGCCCTCGAGGGCGGCTTGCTCTTCGCCTACCTCCAGATCCGCCTCTGGCGCTCCGATCATCTGCGCCGGTTGCCCGGCCGCATCGCCGGCGAATTCCTCCTCGGGTACGCCCTCCTGCGCTCGATCGGGGAGCATTTTCGCGAACCCGACGCCGGGCTGCTTTTCGGCCTCAGCCGAGGCACGTTCTACTCGCTGTTCCTCATTGTCGCCGGCGTGATCGTGATCGCCCGGTCCCGAAAACACCCCCGGCCCGTTCAGGCTAGGGAATAGACCTCAAGACGGGAGACTCGTTTTTTCTAAAGTTTCGGCCCAACGTGCCGACGTGCCCAGCATCGCGAAGCTCGCGCGGAGTTTGCTCCTTTTGGTCGCCTTGGCCTCCACCGTCCAGGCCGGCCGCGGCGACAGCGACTGGATCCGCGGTATCTACACCAAGGGCTCGCCTGCGCCGCACCAGCTGCCCTCCGCCCTCACGCTGGGCGAGGCCCAGGCGGTCGCCGCCCGGACCGAAGGGGCGATGGTCATCACCGGCCGCGGCAACTCGATGGCGCCGCTCTATCCCGATGGCACCGTGCTCGTCGTTGCCCGTCGCGCCTACAGCGAACTCTCGCGAGGCATGACGGTGGTCTACCGAAACCGGGCCAATCGTTCGGTTGCCCATGTGCTGGTTGCCCGCGCCAACGACGGCTGGCGCGTGACCGGCCTCAATAATCGCACGCATGACGGCGAAGGCGTGGATGCCGCCAATCTCGTCGGTGTGGTCGTGGCCGCCTTTCAGCCGGTCTCAGGCGTCGTGGTCAGCCAGCGCTGACCGGACCGCGCTTCCGCGGATCAGCTGATCCGCCCGCCGGTCACCCGCACGTCGCGCTTCACCGCCAGCGTTGTCTCGATCGCGATCCGGATCGCCTCAACCAGCGTCTCCAGCGGCAGTGACGGCCGCTTTTCTCCGGGACCACGCGCACAGGGAACGTGAACAAACCCTCCGCGCACCGTCCTGCCACCGGCGCTCCGGCCCCGCGCGAGGTCGTGCATCAGGCCGTAGAAGACATGATTGCAGACAAATGTGCCCGCCGTCTGCGACACCGAGGCCGGGATCCTTCGCGCCTGCAGCGCCGACACGATCGCCTTGATCGGAAGCGTGCTCCAATAAGCCGCCGGGCCGCCTCTCAGGATCTGCTGATCGATCGGCTGCGCGCCCGCGTTGTCCGCGATCCGCGCATCGTCGACATTGAGCGCCACCCGCTCGGGCGTGACCTCGCTGCGCCCGGCCGCCAGCCCGAGACAGATCACGATGTCAGGCGCATGGCGCTTCACCAGGCGACGCAGTTCCTGTCGTGACGCGCCGAATACGCAGGGCAGCAGCCCCGCCACCACCCGGTGCTGCCGTCCGACCGTGAGCCCGTGGAGCTGACGCGCGATCTCCTGCGCCGGATTCACCGTCTCGTCCCCAAAGGGCTCGAAGCCCGTCACGAGAATCGTCCGCTCCTCCTTCGCCTGCTTTCGTGCGTCCTTGTCCGTATTCATCGGTGTCCATCCGTGGTTAATCTCATGAGGATCGCTCCGGTCTAGAAACGGTACACGCACAGGTACATCACGACGACATTGAACACCCAAATGAGCACGGCAAACGGAACCTGCGCCCGAATCACCGCCCAGTCATCGGGAAGTTCCAGCAGCCGCACCGGCACCAGGTTGAAATTCGCCGCCATCGGCGTGACCAGCGTGCCGCAGTAGCCTGACAGCATGCCGAGCGCGCCCATCACCGCCGGGTTTCCGCCGTGGGCCTGCACGACAAACGGCAGCCCGATGCCCAACGTGATGACCGGAAACGCCGCGAAGGCGTTGCCGAGCAGAATCGTGAACAGCGCCATGCCCACGCAATACGCCACCACCGCCACCAAAGGATTCTGCACCGGGAGCGCCGCCGCCACCAGTTGCGCGATGACGTCCCCCACACCCGCGCGTCCGAGAATGCCACCGAGTGCGGCCAGCATCTGCGGCAGGATGAGGGTCCAGCCGATGACCTGGAGCAGGCGTCCGCCCTCCTCCACCACATGCACCGGCCTCTCGCGCGTCACCCGCATCGCCGCGATCAGTCCGACCACACAGCCAAGCCCCAGCGCGACCTGCGGCAGCTGGCGCACATTGACGAGCGCACCTGTGTCCCACGCCACGCGATCCAGCGTTAGGCTTCCCACCACGGCCACCAGCGGCACCAGCAGCACGGGCAGCAACAGGCGGTTGCGCAGGCGCTCCGCACCGGCCTCGCGCTCAACCCGACTTCCGCTCCACGCCAAGGGAGAACTCACCTGCCGCGTTGCCGCGAGCAGGGTCAGCACGAGCACGAGGTAGCCAACGAACGTCTCAGGCAGCCACTTGCCCGCGCCGATCGCCACCGCCAGCACGAACCAGAACGCCGCCGAGCCCCACCGCCGCGGATGCGCCCGATCGAGCGCGATCACGCCCGCGACCGCCGCGAGCACACCGCCACACGCCACATAAAAAGCCTCAAGGGGAAGGAGGATCACGACGCTTCCTCCCGGTTCGGTTTCCTGGCGCAGCCAGCGGCGAGCCGTGCATCGAGCCGTCGGTAGCGCCACCACCCCACCGCGATCACCCACAGCGCCGTGGGCAGACTCCAGGCCTTGATGTCGCCCAGCGACACCTCCACGCCGGCCGTGTCGAAAAACGCCTTCACCAGCAGCAACGCGCCGATCGCCACCACAATGTCGTCCGCGAAAAAATTGCCTGCATTCTCGGCCGCCGCGGCATGCGCACGAATGTCCGCCCGGTCCCGCTCGCTCAGCGCGCCCTGCCGCGCTTCCGCCGCTCCCTCCGCCATCGGCGCGATCAGCGGACGCACCATCGACGCGTGATTGCCGATGTTCAGCCCCACCATGCTCGTCGCCGCCCGGATGACCTGATAAATCCACGCCACGCTCCCGGCCGTCGCCGCCCGCGCCTGCCGGATCAACGCGGCCACGCGCTCCTGCAATCCATGGCGCTCAAGAATCCCGACCACCGGCACCATCAGGATCACCGGCAGCGTCAGCCCACGATTGTCGACAAAGAGCCGGCCCATCAGCGCCACGATCTCATGAAACGACATGCCCGCGAGCAACCCGCTCAGCAGCGCCGCCGCGACGACGACCAGGAGCGTGTTGATCCGCAGTGCAAACCCAACCGCAACGAGCAGCAGACCGAGCAGCTTGATCATGCGTCGAAGGGTCGTCGGTCCACGCCGGCCGCGGCCAGCGCTTCGTTGATCTTCCGCGCAAAAGCCACCGCGTGCACACCGTCCCCGTGCAGACACACCGTGTCCGCCTGCACGACGATGTCCGTCCCGTCCGTCGCTCGCACCAGGCCCTCCGTCACCATCCGCAGCACCTGCGCCACCGCGACGGCCTCATCCGTGATCACCGCCCCAGCCCGTGTGCGCGGAGTGAGCGATCCGTCGGATTCATACGTCCGATCGGCAAAGACTTCACAGGCCACTGCCAAGCCCGCGGCGGTGCCGGCCCGGACCAGTTCGCTGCCGGCCGGGCCAAAGAGAATCAAGGTCGCATCCGCCGCCCGCACCGCCCGGGCCAACGCCGACGCAAGCACCGCGTCACGCGCGGCCTGATTGTACAGCGCGCCATGCGGCTTCACATGGCTCACCCGCGTGCCCGCCGCCGTCGCGATTCGCTGCAAGGCATGCGTCTGGTCGAGGACGAGTTGGTAAACCGCATCCGCCGTCAACCCCTGCTCCACCCGCCCAAAATTCGCGCGGTCCGCATAGCCCGGATGCGCCCCGATCGCCACGCCGTGACGCCGCGCAAGCTCCACCGTCGCCTTCATCGTGGCCTCGTCACCCGCATGCGCGCCGCAGGCGATGTTGGCCGATGTCACCCACGGCATCAGCGCCGCATCGTGACCCGCGCCCTCACCGAGGTCACAGTTGAGATCAATGCGCGCCATGCTCGCGCTCCTTTTGGCCGATGCCCAGGCGGAACCACGCCAGATCCCGGCCGGCTGCAATGAGAAGCCGCCGCGCCTCGTCGACGGTCACCTCGACAAAACGCACGACACTGCCCGGCTTCGCCTGCGCCATCCGCCCAAGGTCGACCGTGACGACATTCGCGATCTTCGGATAGCCGCCTATGGTCTGGCGCTCCGCGAGCAACACGATCGGCTGCCCGTCGGGCGGCACTTGCACCGAGCCCGTCGCAACCGCTTCCGACACCAACTCGCGGGCCGACAGCAACGTCAGCTCGGCTCCGTCGAGCCGTGCGCCCATTCGATCCGACTTCGGATTCACCCGGTAAGGCGCTCCGAGGAACGTCTGCCACGCCGCGAGCGAAAACCACTCCGCCTGCGGCCCACGGATCACCCGCACGGTGACGTCCTCCGTTGGCACCGGCGCCAGGCTCGGCGCGGCAAACCATCCGGGCGAGACCTTCGCATGGGCCAAGTCGGGGCGCGTACCGATGCGATCGCCCGCCTTCAACGCCCGCCCTTCAAATCCGCCGAGTCCGGCCGCCAACAGCGTGGACCGACTGCCGAGCATCGCGGGCACATCAACGCCGCCCGCCACCGCCACGTAGGCCCGACATCCGTGCTCGATCGTTTCGAGGGAAATCTCCTCGCCGGCCTTCACCCGGAATGGCCGCGCCCACGGTAGGCCCGCCACGCGTGCCCCCGTGATCGCGATCCACGCATCCTTGCGTACCGCCAGCAGCGGACCGCGCAGGGTGCACTCCAGGCCCGCCTCCCCACCGAGGTTGCCCACCAGCAGATTCGCCACCTGCAGCGCCCGCGCATCAACCGCGCCTCCGGGTGAGACGCCCACATCCTGAAAGCCCGTGCGGCCCAAATCCTGCACCGTCGTCAACACGCCGGGCCGCAGCACCGTAAAGGTCGGATCGTGCGTCTGCGCCGCCGGCATCGCCGGAGGCCGGACCGTCGCGGCCTGACGCGTGTAATCTTCCTCGGTCACCACCGAAAACTTCACCCGATCCCCCGGACGCAGCAGCGACGGATTGGCCAAAGATGGATCGAACAGCACCCGCGGCGTGCGCCCGATGAGATTCCAACCGCCCGGTGTCGCGGACGGATACACCCCGGTCTGCGCACCCCCAATCGCCACGCTCCCGGTCGGGACTTTCGTGCGCGGCGTCGCGCGCCGCGGCACACGCAAGGCCGGCGGCAGTCCGGCCAGGTACGGAAAACCCGGCGAAAAGCCGACCGCCCGCACTTCGTACCCACCTCGCGCATGCCGGCGGATGACCTCGGCCGGCGTCAGGCCGCAGGCCTTGGCCACCTCCTCGAGATCCGGTCCGTGATCGCCACCGTAGACCACCGGCAGCACGAAGTCCTTCGGTTTCAGCGCCGCACTCGATCCCCCTTTGGCCCAAACCCGCCCGATCCACGAGGCCACCACCGCAGCCGCGTCGCCGGCACCCGGGATCTCCGCCGGCACATAGTGAACCGCCACCGTAGTGAACGCCGGCACGATGGCTTCGACGCCCTGCAAAGGTGCCGCCAGCAGCCCGCCCGCCAGCCGCCGAACGGCGGCCGCGACCTTTTCGTCCGGTTGCCCGCCCAACTCCGCCAAAAAGGCCGCATCTCCAAGGGGAACCAATCGCATGCCATGGATTTAGGGAATCCGTGCCGCATCTCAAGCATCCCATGAGCTCCGGGGCCATCCGAGGACCGTTCGCGCGGTCCAGCGACCGTTCCCCGCAAACCCTTTGCCCTCATTTTCTGCACGCCAAACGCTCGTCATCCCGAATCCATCACACTGCAACCACCCGGATAGATCGCCAGTTTGGGTTGCAGTTCGGTCGCTCCGGCAATCATTCTGTCCAACCCATGTCCCGTCTGTCCCCGCTTCCTGCTTCCCTGTTGCTGCTTTCCGTGCTTCTGGCCGGCTGCCGCGACCAGAGCATCAAGTCCTATCGCGTCCCGCGAGAGGCGGTGCCTGAGGCCCCGCTCGCCAATTCCGCTCCGGCCACCGCCACGTCTCCGGCCATGGGTGCGGCGCCCGATATGGCGTCAACACCGGTCCCGACCGCGACCGGCGGCGATCTGGTGTGGAGCGCCCCCGCCGCCTGGCAGGCCCGCCCCGCCTCCGCCATGCGCAAGGGCACCTTCATCATTCCAGGCGACGGCGGTGCCACGGCCGAACTCGCGATCACCGCGTTTCCCGGCGATGTCGGCGGCGATCTCGCCAATGTGAACCGCTGGCGTGGCCAGCTGCAGCTCAGCCCGATCACCGCCGCGGAACTGCCTGCGGCCCTCGCCCGCTCCAAAGTCAACGGTCTCGATGTCGCCGTCACCGAGATGGTCGCCACCTCCGGCAACCCGCCCCAGCGCGTCCTCGGCGCGATTGTCCCCTTCAACGGTTCCACCTGGTTCTTCAAGATCACCGGTCCTGACGCCCTCGTCGCCGGTCAGCGCGAGACCTTCAACGCGTTCCTTCAAACCCTCCGGGCCCCCTGAGTCATGCGCGAGATCTGGATGCAATTCGTCAAATTCTTCGTGTCGCTGCGGCTGACCGTGGTGCTGCTCGTCCTCTCGATCATCCTCGTGTTCGCGGCGACGCTCGACCAGGTCAACCTCGGCATCTGGGCCGTGCAGGAAAAGTACTTCCGTACGTTCTTTGTGCTGTGGGATATCGGAAACGTCCCGGTGCCTGTCTTCCCCGGCGGCTACTTCATCGGCGGTCTCCTGCTGATCAATCTCGTCGCCTCCCACATCTACCGCTTCAAGCTCACCTGGAAGAAATCAGGCATCTTCCTCACCCACTTCGGACTGATCTTTCTCCTCGTCGGCGAACTTCTCACCGGCCTCTGGCAGGAGGATTTCCAGATGCGCATCGCGGAGGGTGAAACCAAGAGCTACTCCGAGAGTTACCTCTTCAACGAGCTGGCCATCATCGAAGCCACCGATCCCCAGTGGGACGACGTGATTGCGATTCCCGAAAAGCGACTCGCGCGCGGCGACGAGATCCAGCATGCCAAGCTGCCCTTCCGCGTCGTCGTCCGCGCCTACTACCCGAACGCCGCGCTGCAGATGATCGACCCGCAGGTCGTTCCCGTCCGCGCCGCCCCTCAGCTGGCCACGCAGGGCCTCGGATCCCAGATCTCGGTCACGCCGCTCGCGATGACCTACAAGCAGAACGAGCGCAACCTGCCCGCCGCCTACATCGAACTGCTCGGGCCGCAGGGTTCCCTCGGCACGTGGATGGTTTCAAGCATGCTCACCACGCCCCAGTCGTTCGAGTACCTGGGCCGGACCTTCCGTCTCTCGATGCGCTTCGAGCGCGAGTACAAGCCCTACTCGCTCACGCTCCTCGACTTCAGCCATGACCGCTATCCCGGCACCGAGATTCCCAAGAATTTCTCCAGCCGCATCCAGCTGAAGACGCCCAACGGGGCCGAGGACCGCGAGGTCCTCATCTACATGAACAACCCACTGCGTCACGATGGCATGACCTTCTACCAGGCCGCCTTCGAAGGGGAAACGACCACAATCCTCCAGGTGGTCCGCAACCCGAGCTGGTTGCTCCCGTACGTCTCCTGCCTGCTCATGACGCTCGGGCTCACGGTCCAGTTCTGCATCCACCTGTTCGGTTTCATCGCCAAGCGCCGCAGCGCGCCCTCCGTCGCATGAAGAAGTTCATCCCTCTCATCGTCCTCGCCCTCGGCGCGCTTTACCTCGCCAGCACGCTGCGCCCGGCCAGCAACGACACCGGCTTCGACTTCGCCTCCTTCGGCCGGCTGCCCGTGCTGAAGAACGGCCGCATCAAGCCCATGGATACGGTTGCCCGCACCGCCCTGCTCATGACGCAGGGCCGGCAGCGCGTGGTCACGCCCGAGGGCCGCGCAATCACGCCGATCGAGTGGCTGCTCGACACCCTCTTCCGCCCCGAGATCGCCGACACTTACAAGACCTTCGAGGTCGTCCATCCCGACCTGCTCTCGCTCCTCGGACTCACGCCCGAGGCCGGCGACGGCAAGAAGCGCTTCTCGATTCAGCAAATCTCGCCCAAGCTCGCCGAGCTCCAGCGCCAGGCGGAACTCGCCGAACCCGTCGACGCCTCCGTGCGCACGCCCTTCCAGAAGGCGGTCGTCGCCCTGATGCAGCACGTCGTCTACTACCAGCGGATCAAGTACAGCCTGGTCCCGCCCGACAGCACCAACTTCCTCACCGAACTCACCCAGTTCCAGGCCGGGCTCCCGGCCGGCGTCGCTGCCGTCCGCGCCCAGCAGGCCGGCCAGACCTTCGATCAGGCCGCCGCGACCATGGTGCTCAACATGGCTCGCCGCTTCGACATGATGTCGAGCGCCGGCTCGCTCCTCGCCGTCCCGCCCGACGTCGGCAACAACGATCCCACCGCCTGGCGGACGAGCGGCGAGGCATTGCTCACCACCTTCCAGACCGGCGCAATCAACCCCAACTCCCTCGCCTACGCCGGCCTCGCCCATGCCTGGCGCGGTCAGCAGTCCGAGCAGTTCAACACCATCCTCCGGCTTTACACCGATCAGATGCGTTCGCGCTTTGCCGAGCCGCTGGTCAAGTCAGACGCCGAGGTCCGCTTCAATAAGGCTGCGCCGTTCGGCACGCCGAGCATGAGCCTCTATGTGCTCGCGTTCCTGCTCGCCGTGTTCTCCTGGCTGCGCTGGCCGCAAACCCTGGCCAAGTCGGCCTTCTACCTCCTCGCGCTGGCCTGGGTGGCCACCACGGCCGGCATAGCGACCCGCATGTGGCTGGAGGGCCGCCCGCCCGTCACGAATCTCTACTCCTCCGCTCTCTTCGTTGGCTGGGGCTCCGTCGTGCTCTGCCTGGTGCTTGAGGCGATCTACAAGAACGGCGTCGGCAGCGTTTCGGGCGGGATGATTGGCTTCTGCACGCTCCTCATTGCCCATCACCTCTCCCTCAGCGGCGATACGCTCGAGATGATGCGCGCGGTGCTGGATTCCAACTTCTGGCTGGCGACTCATGTGGTCGTCGTGACCATCGGCTACTCGGCCACGTTCCTAGCCGGCTTCCTCGCCCTTGTTTACGTCTTCCGCGGCGTCTTCACCCGGTCGCTCGACAAGGAGACGGCCGATGCGCTCACCCGCATGGTCTACGGCATCGTCTGCTTCGCCACCCTCTTCAGCCTCGTGGGCACCATCCTCGGCGGCATCTGGGCCGACCAGTCGTGGGGCCGCTTCTGGGGCTGGGATCCGAAGGAAAACGGCGCACTCATCATCGTGATCTGGAACGCCGTCATCCTCCACGCCCGCTGGGGCGGGCTCGTCAAGCAGCGCGGCCTCATGAACCTCGCGATCGGTGGCAACATTGTCACGAGCTGGAGCTGGTTCGGCACCAACATGCTGGGCGTCGGCCTCCACAGCTACGGTTTCATGGACTCCGCGTTTTTCTGGCTCTCCGCCTTCGTCGTGAGCCAGCTCGCGATCATCGCGGTCGCCAGCCTCCCGCTCGAGAAGTGGCGCAGCTTCGCGGCCGATCGCCACGCCACCACGCCCCGGCCTCTCCGCCCCACGCCTTCCGCCGAGCCGGCGAAGTAAACCCGTTCACGCCGCAGGCATGGTTGCGATCCTATCAGCCACTGGCTGACGCGACCTTCATGACCTCGGGGTGACTGCCCTGCTTCACGAGGATCAGTCAGGTGACGATCTGCAGGGCGCGCTCGGCGTCGGGCCTGCGGGTGCGCGCGAAGAGGTAGGCGTGGATCGCCTGGCGATCGAGACCGAGCAGACGACCAAGGGCCGCCTGCGCGCCATGCACCTTCAGGTACGGCTGAACCTCGTCCACCATCGCGTTCCGCCGGGGCGTGTCACGCTCCTGTCGCAAGGTCCGGCCGGCGCGCGCGGCGCTGGACCTTGAGCGCCTACAGGCGCTTGCCCTCACCCTCCGCCGCCAGCAGGAACGATGGCGCGATCAACCGAATTGCCGCCGTGGCAGGTGAAGCCATGCGTCCGGTCAACCAGTCGTAGACCGGATGGCCAAGCGCAACGGCACCGGCTAGCGGGCGAGCAGTTCCTCAGCATGTGCGAGGGCGCTCTTGGCCGTGCGATCACCGAGCATGCGGGCGAGTTCGCCGATGCGCGCCTTGCGGTTCGCCTGGATGGGCGCGATCGTGACGACTGCGCGGTCCTTCGACTGATCCTTCGTCACCACAAGGTGGGAGTCCCCGAGCGACGCGACCTGCGGCAAGTGGGTGACGCACAGGACCTGATGCCCCTTCGCGATCGCCGCCATCTGCTCGCCGACCACGCGACCGATCTCACCGCCAACATTGGCGTCGACCTCGTCGAACACCAGCACCGGCACGCCATCGAGTTCCGCCAGCACGGTTTTGAGCGCGAGCATCACGCGCGCAAGTTCGCCACTCGAAGCGATCCGGTTGAGCGGCAGTGGCGCCTCGCCGACGTTGGGCGAGAAGAGAAACTCGACGCCGCAGTCGCCCGTCGGACCGAGGTCGGCCAGCGGCACGATGCGCACGCGGAAATCCGCCTTCTTGAACCCGAGTTGGGCGATGCTCTTTGCCGCCACCTTCGCAAGATCCTTCGCGGCCTTCTCGCGCAGCGTGCGCAGGGTCGCGGCTTCCTTGCGTGCAACCTTGGCCGCGTCGGCAATGCGCGACTCAAGCTTGGCCAGCGTGCCCTCGATGTCGCCCTGCACCTCGAGTCGGCGCCGCATCTCATCCCGGGCCGCGCGGACGGCGGCCACATCGCCGCCGTGACGACGACGTGCGTCGAGCCACGTGGCCATCGCGGTCTGCAACTGCTCGGCCTGTTCGGGATCGAAGGTGTATTGCCCGCCCAGCGCCTCAAACTCCGCGCCGAGGTCCGCCAGCTCGATGCTCGCCGCGGAAAGCCGGTCCGCCAGCGCCTTGCTCGCAGGATCAAGCGTCTCCAGCTGGCTCGCCTCACGCACGAGCGCCGCGACGCGTGCGGTGACGCCCTCCTCGCCCGTCAGGCCGCCGGCCAGGCTCGAGGCGAGTTCGATCAACTCCTGCGCCTTGGTCATGCGCTGGAAGTCCCGCTCGAGCGTTTCCATCGCCTCGTCGGTGAGGTCGAGCGCATCAAGCCGCGCCAGCTGGTCCTCGAGGTAGGAAATCTGATCCGGGGCGAGCTTGGTTTCACCCGACACGCGATCACGCTCCGCCTGCAGCTCGCGCCAGGCACGATAGGCCGTCTGGTACGATGCCAGCGCCTCGCCACCGCGGCCGTAGAGATCGAGCAGTTCCAACTGGCAGCCTTCCTTCAGCAACCGGCGCGGCTCGCCCGGGCCATGGAAATCGATCCAGTGCTCCCCGAGGCGCTGCAGCGCCGTGAGTGTCGCGAGGCTGCCGTTGACCGTGATGCGCGGCGCCTTCTCGCGGGGAACGCTGCGCTTGAGGATCAGCAGGCCGTCCTCGCAAGCAGGGAGCTCCAGCTCCGCGAGCACGGCGTCAATCACCTTGGACGATTCAAAGTAAAGCGCGGCCTCGACCTCACACGCCGGAGCGCCCTGACGGATGACGGTCTTCTCCGCCCGCTCGCCCGCGAGAAGGCTGAGCGCGCCAAGCAGGATGCTCTTGCCCGCGCCGGTCTCGCCCGTGACGACCGTGAATCCGGCCTCGAAGTCGAGGGCGACTTCCTCAAGCAGCGCCAGGTTGCGGATGCGGAGCGATTGCAGCATGGGGCGATAAGGGCACGAAACGCCCGCGGCTTTCAAGCCGCTCGTGGCCAAACCTGCGACAGGCCCGCCCCGCAACGCAGGAGCATTTCGCTGAAGGACTCACGCGAAGGCGCGAACCGACCCGCCGCCAAGATTCGAGGGGCTTTGAACCTTCGTGACTGCGCGTAGAATCCGTTCCACGACGGAAAACAAGCTCCCCGAAAAACCCGCAGATTTTTGCTTGCAGGCCCAATCCCCAATCGTGCTTACTCCCCGACTCGATAGATTGGACCTTTAGCTCAGTTGGTTAGAGCGTTTCCTTGACATGGAAGAGGTCACTGGTTCGAGTCCAGTAAGGTCCACCATCACTTTAAGCCGCTAATCCGCAAGGGTTAGCGGCTTTTTTTCTTAGCAAAAGGACATTTTGGCAACGTAGCTGGCAACGTGTCCAAGGGCGTTTCTAGGTGTTTAAGGGTGTCTAATAACCATACGGACGCGGGCGGATTCGCAAAACCGCACCGCTTCGGGGCTGCTCCGAAAAAATAGTTTCGGCGCTCGTTCTGAGACATCCAGAGAAGTAGGCCGCGTCTCCATTTGAGACAATGGGCCGGCCGGCGATTTGACAGGCCATTTCCTGCGGGCTGGGCTCTACCTCGCAGGCTTCGGCCTGCCACTGGCCAACCGGCCGGCGGACGGCCACTAGCGACCTCGAAAACGACCAACGGCGCGCCGAACGCATCGGCGCGATAGAGACCAAGCTAGACCATGAAATCCACGAAACCGCGCCGGGTTGCCGGCGCATCGAAGAGGCCGGGTGAGATAAAATCGACCATGACGAAGGCGGAAGCGGCCGCGCTGCTTCGCGAGGGCATTCCAACCGGCGGCGCAACCGTGCGCTGCGTCGCGTTCCTGACGCCAGAAGAGGCAAAACGGATGCGGACCAACCGTTGGCTTGGCTGCATCGGTCTGGAGGGCAACAAACCGCTGGGCCGGGGCCGCGCGCTCCGGTTGGCGCTTCAATGCTTTCTCAAGACACAGGAGGCGGGATCGTGAGCACGCGACCAACCTACCGGGGCGAAGTCTTGGCCGACCTCGCCAAACTGACGGATTCGCAGATTGCGGACCGGGTTCGCCATGCCGTCGCGATTGACCGCGCGGTCAGCCGGCTCCTTCGCCGCTACCGGGCCAAGCATCAGGGCGATGAAGCGGCCGGGGCGGCGGTTGATGCCGTCCAAGTGTGGGCGGACGTGGGGACGGCGAGCATTGCCGCCGCCGAGAACCGACGCGAAGTGTCCATTTTCACGCGGACGCGGAGCGTTTAAACGTCTCGCATCAGTAACCGGGCAAACGCTCGCAAAACCGCAAAAACAGGGTGCTCCGCTGGCAACGGCGGGGCATTTTTTTTGCGAATCGCGCGGACGCGGACCGGCTTGGCGACTCGGGAACGCGGAGCGTCCTTCGGAGGTTCACTGAAACCTTTGATGAATTCGTCAGGGGTCACGGTCGCCTCAGTTCCTCAGTTGGCCGCGCGCGAAGGCTTCGGCGGTGGCATCAACGGCCATCATCCGGAGGTCTGGCATCATACTCACGATCTCGGCGCGTACGGTCTCCTGCACGCCTGTCGCGACATTCAGGTTCATCGTGACGTTGACCGGCGGACCGGACGCCGCACCGCTCGCCGCTCGACCGATACCGCCGCTCGGGTCGTTGCGCGCAAACCTCATGTTATCGACGTACCCGCCCTCGGAGAACGCCGGTAAGCTCCGACTGTGTCGCATCCCCTCCAGCACCGGGACACCGATCCTCTCGACCGCTTCCTTGGGCATGACGTACTCGCCTTTGTGAACGATGCCGGCCGGCTGGTACTTACCGCCATTTCCAGTGAAGCCGCCGCTGTCCCAGCCTCTCTTCGGAATAGGCGCGCCAGGCACAAGCCCGCCGTCAGCAAATCCGAAACCGAGGAAGCTGAAAATTGCCGTGGCTGCCTTGAAGGCCAGCATGTCCTGAATGGCATTCAGAATCGAGCCGCTGATCGACTTGAAGACGCTCTTGAACCCCTCCCCAAGGCTTTTCGCGGAGCCAATTGCCGCTCGGATGCCGCTATTGAGTCCGTTGAAGCCGGAGTTCAGCAAGTCGAACGTCGCATCCCCATCTTGGGCCGTCTGTCGTAGCTGCGTCTGGAATCGCTCCAGACCTTTGACCGGCTCAATGGACTCGGTTTGCTCTGCCGCCTTGGTGCCGCGTAGCTTCTCAAACGCCGAATCGAGCCGCCCTTGAATGATCTGGCGCTCGTCGCCGGACGCCGCGCCGGAAAGCTGCGTCGTCAGGAGTTCAACAAACGCCTCCAGCTCGCGCCGCTCCTCGCGGATCAGGGCGAGCGAGGCCCGGCGGCGTTCCTGCGTCGTCAGGGACGTGTCCGCTTCGACCTGAGCACGGCGCTGTGAAATCGTAGCGAGCTGGCTCTGTAGGACGCGCTCGTCCTCTGCCAGCCGGTCCTTGAGAGCCTTCTCGCGCGCGGCTTCCTCGTCCTTTGCGATCTTCGCCTTGAGGTCGCCCACCTTCTTAATGAGCGGGTAAATCTGTGCCTGAGCCTCCAGGGCGGCGCGGTCGAATTCCTCTTGGCTACCGGCCGCTGCCGTCGCTGCCGCCTGCTTGGTGCGGATGGCTTCGATCATGCGCTCGGTTGCGGCGATCTCGTCGGCATCGCTCAGGGCGGCACGCTTCGCCGCATCGATCTTCTCGCGGTACGCTTTCTCGTTCTCCCCCAGCCACGCGGCGGCGGCATCCTTGCGACGGCGCGCATCAGCCGCCTCCGTCTCGCTCGCCGCTCGCGCCTGCTCCGCGACGTTGGCACCGACCACGGCCGCGCCGGTCTTGTCGATCTCGTCGAGCAAGCCTCGAAGGTCATCCAGAATCCGGCGGCGATCCGCGACCACGGCCGGGAATCGGTTCTCGTCGGGCATGGTCCGGACGATCTCACCCATCTTGCCGACCACGTCGGAACGCACGCCGGCAACGTCCCCGGCGGTGTTCGCGCCAAGGAATCGGCTGGAGAGTCCGGCGGTGTCGGTCTGGAAGCGGCGACTGATTGCGCCCGGGGTGCTGTTCGCGTCACGCGCGAGAAACGAGGTCGCGCCGGTCGCCATCTGGAGCGCCATTGACGCACCTTTTGCCAGAAGCCCCAGCGCCTCACCGAAGGCCGGCGACTTAACGATTTCGGTGACGGCAATGAGTAGCTCCCGGTATGCGTTGGTCAGCCCCTTCGTCGCATCGGCGGCTGCGAGGGTCTTTGCGTCCTGGAGGTTGCTTTGAAGGACGCTGATATTCGTGCTCGCGAGCTTTGCGCCCTCGCTGAACGCGGACATTTGCTCGACGAGGTACTCGTAGAGCCTCCCCTGCTCTTTCGCGGTCTTGATGTCGTCGGCCGAGATTCCGAGCGTCATCGCGAGACGCGCGTTGCGGTCAATGTTGCCCATCATCAGGGCGGTGAGTTCCTGACGAAGCTCCCGGGTGTTGATTCCGAGGGTCGTCATCGCCTGCGAGGCCATGACCACAAGGTCCACCTGTTTCGCGAGCGGGATGTTGGCCGACGCCATCGCGCCCGCCGTGCTCTGGAAACCGATGAGCAACTCCTCGAACGTCGCCGGGGTCTCGACCGCTCGCTTCTTGAGGTCTTCGATTACCGCCGTGCTTGCGCGGATCGCATCGTTAAAGGTGCGATACTGACCGGGGTTGAATTGCTTGAGGACAGACGCAACGCCAAGCTGGGCCTGCTCCAGAGTCGCGTTGAACTGGACGCCCTCGACAAGGATTCCCTTTAGGGCCGCACGGATGCCGAGCGAGGCCCCTACAATGCCGGCACCGGCAGCGGCGAACGCCGCTCCAACCTTTACGATACTCATGCCCTCGTTACGGGTTCGGACAAAGTCCTCCCGCAGCTTCTGGAGTTCGGCTGCTTCGGTCCTGACCTTGAGGACAAGCTCGGCTTGGGCGCGGCTACTCATCGGTTGGCGCTGGGAAGCTGATCGTACCGCGCAAACTGCTGGTTGATTTCGGCAACCTTCGCTTTGAATGCGAGAGCCAGCCCGTCGATCTGCTGTTCCTTCACGTTGATCGCGGAAATCATCTCCCGGATGGGCTTGCAGAGGACCTCCGCCGTCACGGCGTCGACGTCGCCGCGCTTCGCTGACGCCTTCAACTCCTCCAGCGCATCGAACAGGCTTCGGCGCGCGGCGGTGATTTCCGCGAGCGTGGTCTGCATGGCCTGCAATTCGCGGCCGTGCTCAATGCGAACGCGCGCGATCTCAGCGCGAAGTGCGTCCGGGTCAGGCACAGGGACCTGACGCGGCGCAAGGAAGGATTTGAAGAAGGAGCTCATCGTAAGAAAGTGTACCGCCCGCCGGGGGTTAGGTCCGGCTGGGCGGTTTGGGGGAGGACTGAAGAACCACCCAATGTCGCGCCATGTCCCCCAAAGTGTGAAAGGTTAAGCTGCTTCGACCTCGGCGAGGTCTTCCGCGTGCTTGGTCTCGAAGGCGGAAAGGGCCTCCGTTGCAGCCTGGAGGTTGCGCTTGGCATCGGTGAGAACCTCGTTGCCTGCCGTAATCGCGACATCGAGGTACGCGACCGGAATGCCGAGGTCCGCAATCTCGCTGTGGTGGCCGAACGGAACCTCTCGCGTGAACCGGGTGCGAATCTTCTGGAAAAGATCGGCCCGACGTTTCGCCAACCCGCCGAGGCTGAGTTCGAGCCGGTCCACGGTCGCCTTTGCCGCCGCGAGTTCATCGCGAAGATGCGCGCGCTGGGAAAACAGGGACGCCGCAGCGGCGCGCTCCTGTGCAAGCCGGCGGCTGGCCTCTTTGAACGCTGCCTCTGCTTTCTGGGCCTTCGCGACCAAATCAGGTTCGCGGTTGAGGAAGCGATTCAGCACGCGTGCGAGGCGACCGGGAGCGATGCCGCGCTTTGCGTGGATCGCCGCAAGGGCTTCCTCCGTCGTCTTGAACTGGCCAGACGCGACGAGGTCACGGGCAATGACCTCGGCCGGCAGGCGCATTTCACGGCGCTCCCATTCCTGGGCGGCACGGAAAGCGGTTGTGTCGAGCGCGCCCGTCGCGTCCTTGAAATCGGACGGTTGCACGGGATGCGGGTGAAACTTGATTTGGTGATTCATGGGTGGATTTATTTGGCCTGCTCGCGGGAGGCCTGCCGGTTTTTGATCTGGAGGATTTGACCGGCGATCTTTCCCCGTACAGCGGGGTCGGCGGTCGCGTTAAGCTGTGCCTGGAGACGCTCGATGTCCGCGCCCTCCGATGCCGTCGCGCATGACGTGCCGTGGTCCGTTTCGACCGGCGGAACGCCGGCCTTCGCAGTGAGTTCGGTTGCACGCGTGGAGGCCTCGCGCTCCAAGGCGAGGGCCAGTTCCTTTGCGGCAACGGCGACCGGGTCGGCGGAATCAACCGCCGCATGGGCGAGCGCATGAATCTGCCCGGGACTTCGTGCAAGGGCGGTGAGCACGGAAACCGTCCGCGCGGTCACGCCGGATTCAATGGCTGCGTTTAAACGCGTGCGGGCTTCCTGAACCTCGGCGGTGATCGCCGGAGGCTGGCGGTTGTTTGGGACCGGCCGCGACTCCAATCCGGCCTTCAGCAGATCCGAATCGGGCTTCGGTGGCCGTGACCTGTACCAGCTCTCGCTGCACCGCGAGGGCCGCGGCGCGTTGACGGTCGGTTCCATCTCCCCCCCTTCCTTGGGCGTCCTCGGGGCCGATACCGGCGGACGCGGCGCCCTCGCAACATTCACCGCGCCGGCCCTGGGTGGATCGATCTTCTCCTCCAAGGAAACCTACGGCGACTTCGCCCGACGGGCGCTCGGCTTGCACCTGCAGGCGCCGGACGACAGGTGGGAGGTGGGGGTTCTCGACCAGACCAACGACCCCGGTGACTCCGCGGAGATCGCGCGACGTTTTGGGCTGGTCGGTTCGTATCGTCACGTGATCGGAAGGCTCAAACTCCGCCCCGAACTGGCACTCGTGGTCCCGGATTGGAGTGACCAAACCCGGCTCGGTGGAGGGCTCGAAACCGATTACACCATTGGTGCGTGGGTGGCCCGCGGTCAGACTCAGGCCGTGCAGCGCGGCTTTCTTCCGGACGGGCAGTACTCGTTGCGCGATTCCATCGACCTCAGCTACCACACCGCGACCTGGCGTTGGGTTGCCCTGGCATCGCGTTATAAGCAGGAAGGCGCCCTGCTCCGATTCGAGCAGGAGGCGATCGATACCGGTCAAGCACCGCTCGACCCCAATGTGTCCGAGATCGTCAACCAATCAGCGCTGCTTGACCGACGGTGGTCCACCCGGATCGAGCGATACGTGCAGACCCGGCGCTACGGACTTGAGATCCAATCCACCGATCGTAAGAGCGAGGCTCGCAGCGGCCAGCGCTCCCGCGATCTCGCGATCACGGCGGACTACAGTCGCGGGCTACCGGGCGGAGCCATTCGGCCAAGCCTCACCTTCGGTCGCGAGCAGGAGTCCGACCAATGGGGCAACTTCATGGAGTTGGCCGCCGAATGGACCCGGGAATGGACACCCAACCTTAGCTGGTCGATCCGCGGTCGGCAGACGTGGAACTTTGAGCGGGAGAGCGCCGGATACCGCCGATCCGGATTGGTCGCCGATGGCTCCCTGCAGTGGCGACGGGGCGAGCGCTTTCGCATCGGGCTCGGCGGCAACCTCTACCAACTTGCCGGCACCGAAAGGGCCGGACGCGCCTACGCCCACGTTGAGACGGCCACCTTCGCCGGGGGACCTCGTGTCGGTCTTGAAGTGGTTTCAGAGCGCCGGGGGCGCAATACGGGCGTTTGGACTTACGTGCGCTGGCCGCTCCGCGTCGGCGTGCCCTGGCGGCCGGTCATGGGCGCAGTCGCCGGTCGGGTCGCAGACCGTGCGTCCGGCGCCGGCGTGGCCGGCGTGATGTTCGAGGTGGACGGCGATCGCACCTTGAGCGAAGCAGACGGTCAGTTCGTCTCGGCGGCAAAGCCCACGGGACGTTACGAACTCGGATGGACCCTGCCTCCGGGTTGGGCCTCCGACGAAAGCTGGCCCCGCGAGATCCAACTCGAGGCCGGGCGCATTACGCAACTGACCCTCTTGGCGAATCGGCTGAAGCTCGTTCGTGGATTCGTTACCATCAATCGACCACTGACCGGCGAACCGCTGCGACCGAGCGGAATCGCAGTCGCAATCCACGAGGACGGACGCTTTTACGAGGCGCTCGTAGCCGGTGGGACTTTCGCGCTGACCTTGCCTTCGGGCGTGTATCGCTTCGCCTTTGACGGTGACTTTCCTGAATCGGTCCTGACCGAGTTGCAGGCGCAGGTGGAGATCAAGGCCGAGGATCCGGATCCGTCAGTTCTGCTCTCGGCGAACGAACAAACCCGGCCCTTGCGGCGAACGCTGTCACCAAATCCCGACTAGGCGTCCGTTCGCCCAAGGTCAGCGAGCAAACCACGCGGCCGCCTGCTCACGGTCCCGCGAGATCTGGGCGCGGAGTTCGTCGAGGTTCGCGAACTTCATTTCAGCGCGCAGAAAATGACGCCATTCCACGGTCACCAAATCGCCCTCACCCACCGGGCAGTCGCCCAGCACATGGACCTCGAGCCGCGGCTCGGTGCTGCTTTCCACGGTCGGGCGCAGGCCGTAGTTGGCGACCCCGGGTAGCACCGCCACCGTCTTCGCGCTGCGCACCCACACCGCATACACTCCCAAAGCCGGCCGCAGGTCCGGCTGCCAGGGCACATTGAGCGTAGGAAAGCCAATCGTCCGGCCCAGGCGCTTGCCCGGGGTCACCACGCCTTCAGCGTAGTAGGTGTAGCCGAGCAGCGCGTTCGCCTCCTCCACCCGCCCGGCGGTCAACGCCGCACGGATGCGCGTGCTGCTGATCGGGGCGCCGTCCTGATTGATCCGCGGCGCGCTCACCACGGCGATGCCGTGCCTTCGGCCCTCGGCCTGCAGCAGCGTGATGTCACCGCGCCGGGCCCGGCCAAAGCGCCAGTTCTCGCCCACGTACAGCGCCGCCAGCGTCGGCAGGAAGCGGCGCAGGTGCGGCAAAAAATCCTCCGCTTCGATCGCCGCAAACTCCGGCGTGAACGGCTCCGATACCACAAATGTCGCGCCTGCCGCGAGCAGGTGCCGAGCCTTGAGCTGCGCCGTCTGAATCAGGCGGACCGGGTCCGCCGGGCGAAAGAGCCGGCTCGGATGCGGCCAAAAGGTCAGCACGCCCGCGAGTCCGCCATCGGCCGCCGCCGCGGCGCGCGCGGCGTCGATCACTGATCGATGCCCGAGGTGAACCCCGTCAAAGATGCCAACGGCGAGATGCAGCGGACGCGACGGGAGTCCCGCCGCTTGGGCAAGTCCGTGGATGTCCGCCGGCAGGTTCACAGCGCGATGCTTGGCACCGCCTGCAACGTCGGCACCAGGTGCTTGTCAATTTCGGGAAGCGGCATCGCCATGATCTGGTCCAGCGTCAGGGCCTTCTCCAGCGTGAGTGCACCCGACGAGAGGCGGCGCAGCGCCTTGAGGTGCGCCCCGCACCCGAGCCGCTGTCCGAGGTCATGCGCGAGCGTGCGCACGTAAGTGCCCTTGGTGCAGTGGACCGTGAAATCGAGCTCCGGCGATGCCCAGCGCGTGAGTTCGTAGCTCGACACGCGGATGAACCGCGGCTCGCGCTCAACCTCCTCGCCATCGCGCGCCCGCTTGTAGAGCGGCACGCCGTCGATCTTGATCGCCGAGTACATGGGCGGGAGCTGGTACTGGTCGCCGATGAAGCTCTGCAGCGCCTTCCTGATGTCGGCCTCCGTCAGCGCCGGCACCGGCCGCGTCTCCAGCACCTCGCCCTCGGCGTCCTGGGTGTTGGTCACTTCGCCGAGCTTGATCGTGCCCGAGTAAACCTTGTCGACGCTCATCAGGTACTGGGAAATGCGCGTGGCCTTGCCCACGAGGATCACCAGCAGGCCGGTCGCCATCGGGTCCAGCGTGCCCGCATGGCCAATCCGCTTCATGCGCAGCTTGCCGCGCAGGCGCGCGACGACGTCGTGCGACGTGTGATCGGTGGGTTTGTCGACGAGGAGGACCCCTTCGAGTTCTTTGGCCGGAACGAGCATCAGGAAGATGAGGAGGAGGAAGCACCTTGGCCGGTTTCCGCGGCCAGCAAGTCGAACTGGGCCGTCACCGCGGCAACCAGCAGCGGCCGGAATTGCTCTAGCGTCTGGCCCTTGGCATTCAGCCCGGCCGCGCAGGCATGGCCGCCGCCCTTGAACCCGGCGGCGATCCGATCCATGCGGAATCTTGGCTCCTTCGAGCGCAGGCTGGCCTTGATCGCGCCCGCCCGCTCCTCGATCAGCACGCCGACATCAACCCCGTCGATTGAGCGCGCGTAGTCGACCAGACCCTCCGTATCCTCCTGCGTCGTGCCCGTCTCGGCGAAGATGCCCTCGGGCAGGACGCCGATGCAGAGACGTCCGCCACACTCGAGCTGCAGCGAGGCGAGGAAGCGTTGCACAAGCTGCAGGCGTCCCGCGGTCTCGCGCTCGTAGAGCTCGTAACCGACCACGACCGGACGCGCGCCCCGCGCCATCAGTTCAGCCGCGAGCAGGAAGGTGCGGCGCGTCGTCGAGTTGAAACGAAATTGTCCGGTATCGGTCACGATGCCCGTGTACAGCGCCTGCGCGCTCACGGCGTCGACCTCCAGGCCATGATCGAGGAGCAAACCCGCAAGAATCTCGCACGTCGCCGCGGACGACGCGTCCACGATATTCTGCCGCGCATAGCCGATGTTGGAGACGTGGTGGTCTATGTTGACCAGCGGCGTGGGGAAAAGCGCCTTCAACTTGTCGCCCGCCCGCTCCTGATCGGCACAGTCGACGTAAAGCGCAGCGTAGTCGCCGGGCGGCAGGGTGTCCGGCCGGAAGAACGGCTCGTCCGTGACCAGAAACGCGAGGCGGCGCGGGACCGGATCAGGATTGAGGCAGCGCACATCGTGGCCGCGGGCGCGCAGCGCGCGGGCGAGGGCGATCTGGGAGCCGATGCAATCGCCGTCGGGCCGGGCGTGTCCGATCACGACCAGCTTGTGACCGGCCAGCGAGGCAAGCAGGGCCGAAAAACGCTCCGCCAGTTCGGGATAAACCATCTCCATGGCGTTACTCCGGGCGCGGCTTGGTCTTTTCGCGCTCGGAAATCTCGTCGAGAATCTGCAGCACGCGGTTGCTGCGCACGTGAGCCTTGTCGAGGACGTAAAACCACTCCGGTGTGTGCTTCAGGATGACGCGGCGGCCGAGTTCACTCCGGATCTCCGCCGCCTTGCTCCGCAGCCACTTCATGCGGGAAATCTGCACGTCCTCGTCGCCAATGATGGAAACGAAGATGCGCCCGGTCTTGAGATCGGGGGCAACCTCGACGCCCGACACCGTGATCGCGACCGATTCCTCCTGGTACTTGGTGTGCAGGTACGAGCCCAGCTCGCGCTGGATCAGCTCGTTGATGCGGATGGTGCGATTGGACATGGAATTTTCGATTCTCGATTGCCGATTTTCGATTTCAGACGGGTCTGCAGTTGCGACCCAATCGAAAATCGAAATTCAGAAATCGAAAATCACAGCGCAGCGCGGACCTTCTGGACCTCGAAGACCTCGATGACATCGCCGGTTTCGTAGCCGTTGAAGTCGTCGAGCTTGATGCCGCACTCGAGACCGGCGCGAACTTCGTTCGCATCGTCCTTGAAGCGCTTGAGGGTCTGAACCTTGCCTTCGTGGATCGTCTGCTTGCCGCGGCGCAGGCGCGCGGTGGCGTTGCGGGTGATCTTGCCCTCGGTGACGAGGCAGCCCGCGACGAAACCCTTGGCCAGCGGGAAGGTCGCACGAACCTCGGCGGCGCCGAGCTTGATTTCCTTGAGATCGGGATCGAGCAGGTCGGCCATCATCTCGCGGACCTTGTCGCCCAGCTCGTAGATGATGCTGTAGGTCTCGATGCGGACGCCGTGGTGCTTGGCCAGCGGGGTCACACCGTTCTCGAGCTTGGTGTTGAAGCCAAGGATGACCGATCCCGCCGCGCTCGCCATGAGCACGTCGTTTTTGGTGACCAGGCCGACATCGGTCGACACGATCTCGAGGGAGACCTTGGTGCTCTTGATGCCCTCGAGCACACTGCGCACGGCCTCGGTCGAGCCGTAGACGTCCGACTTGACGATGACCTTGAGGACCTTGTGCTGCGTCGCCGCGATATCGGCGAAGAGCTGCTCGACGGAAACATTCTTGGGCTGCGCGGCCACGGTGTTGGCCTGTTTCTTGGTGCGCTGCTGCTCCTCTTCGGCGAGACCTTCGGCCTCGCGGGCGTTCTTGACGACCTTGAAGGTCGCACCGCTGTCCGGCGGGCCGGACCAGCCGATGACACGCGCGGGCGTGGACGGCGGGGCCTCCTTGATGTTCTTGCCTTGGTCGTCGTACATCGCGCGGACCTTGCACCACTGCTCGCCGCACACGATCGCGTCGCCGATGCGGAGCGTGCCGCGCTGGACGATGACCGTCGCGAGCGGGCCGCGGCCCACCTCGACCTCGGATTCAATGATGACACCACTGGCCTCCGCCTTCGGGTTGGCCTTGAGCTCGAGGACGTCCGACTGGAGGAGAATCATCTCGAGCAGTTCATTGATGCCGGTGCCCTTGATCGCGGACACGGGCACGGTGACCGTCTCGCCGCCCCAGTCTTCGGGGGCGATGTTGCGCTGCTGCATCTGCGCCTTGACCTGGTCGATGTTGGCGCCCTTGACGTCCATCTTGTTGACGGCGACGAGGAGCGTGACCTCAGCGTTCTGCGCGTGCTTCAGGGCCTCGTCCGTCTGCGGCATGAAGCCGTCGTCGGCCGCGACCACGAGGACGGCAACGTCGGTGACGTCGGCGCCGCGGGCGCGCATCTTCGAGAAGGCGGCGTGACCCGGGGTGTCGAGGAAGGTGATTTTGCGTCCGTTGAACTCGATCTGGTAGGCACCGATGTGCTGCGTGATGCCGCCGGCCTCGCCCGCGGCGACGTCGGCCTTGCGGATCGCGTCGAGGAGGGAGGTCTTGCCGTGGTCAACGTGACCGAGAATGCACACGACCGGGGGGGGCGCGGGGGCGCCGCGGCCCCCCCCCCCCCCACGACCGGGGGACGGGGCTCAAGGAACTTGGACTCGTCCTCGACCGGCTTTTCCTTGTCGGCCTTCTGCTTCTCCTTCGCAGCCTGCACGGCGGCGGCGTCGCCACGATGCTTGATCTCAAGGAGGACGCCGTGCTTCTCGGCGACCTTGACCGCGACGGCCTCGTCGATCGTCGCATTCATCGACGAGAAGATGCCCATCTCCATCAGCTCGGAGATCAGCTTGAACGGCTTGAGGCCGAGAGCCACGGCGAAGTCGCGGACGATAACCGGCGGCTTCATCTGCACGACCTTCACATCGCCCTGCTGGATCACTACGATCGCAGGAGCGGCTGACGGGGGCAGCACGGGGGTGGACGGAGCGGAGGCGATGGCCGGCGGCGGCTTGGGCGCCGAGGCGGTCATCTGGTGCGCCATTGAGGGAGCGGCAGGCGGTGGCGTCGGGGCCTTGGCGGCCACCGGCGGCGGCAGCGGCGCAGGCGCAGACAGCGGACGCGAAACCGGCGGCGGCACGGCGGTCGGCGGGATGGACGGAGCCGGGCGCGGGGCCGACACGGGCGTCGGCATCGAGGGGGCGGGCTTCTGCGGAATGGTGGGCGCCGAGACCGGGCGCGGCGGCGCGGGCTGCGGGGCCACCGGGCGCGGAGCAGCGAGCGGCGCGGGCGCTGAAACCGGGGCCGGCGCAGACGAAGCGGCAGCCTTGGCCTTGGCCTGCTCCTCGCGCTCGCGGGCGATGTCCTCCTTGGACTTCACGAACACGCCGGGCGGCAGCTTGACCACCGGAGGCGATCCGGGAGCAACGGGGGCGGGAGCCGGCTCAACCACAGGCGCCGGAGCGGCGGCCGCGGCGGCGGCAGCAGCAGCCGCAGCCTTCTGGGCGAACTCCTTGTCGATCTCCTCCTCGTAAATCTTGCTGAGGGTGCTGGACACCGACTTGGTGTCAGCCGAGACGTAGCCACGCTCCTTCAGCAGGGCCAGCAGTTCTTTGCCGTCCATGTTGTGGCGCTTGGCGAGTTCGTGAATGCGGATGCTCATCAGTCTTTATTGCGGCGGGAATCGCGGAGTCGGAAAAATTAAAACGCAGGATGCGGATCGCGGAAATCAGCCGCGGGCAGCGGTGACCTTGGCGAGGATGTCGGCGGCCTCTTCAGTGGTAAAGCCCTGGCCCTGGAGATCGTCGGCTTCAACCCCGTCGAAGATTTCGAGCGAGACGAAACCGGCGGTGATCAGGCGCTTGGCGAGGCTGGCGTCGATGCCAAGGCCGGTGGCGAGCTTCTTGGTCGCCTCGTCCTGGACGTCGACGGTGACAGCCTTGTACTCTTCAATGTCGATCTTCCAGCCGATGAGGCGGGAGGTGAGGCGGGCATTCTGGCCCTTGCGGCCGATGGCAATCGCGAGGTCCTCGTTGGCGACGCGGAGGAGGATGCGACGGCTCTTCTCATCAAGGATGATCTCGCGCGGTACGGCCGGCTTGAGGGCCTCAATGATCATCGCCTTCGGGTCGGCAAAGTAGTTGATGATGTCGATCTTCTCACCGTTGAGCTCGCGCACGATCGTCTTCACGCGCGCACCGCGGGCGCCAACGCAGGCGCCGACCGGATCGACCTTGGGGTCGGTCGAGATGACCGCCATCTTGGTGCGATAGCCGGGCTCGCGGGCGAAGGCCTCGATGCGGACGGTGCCGTCGGCGATCTCGGTGACCTCGACCTCAAAGAGGCGGCGGACAAACTTGGGGCTGGCGCGGCTGAGGATGAGCTCGGGGCCGCGGGGCGTGCTCTCGATCGCGAGGAGCAGGCAGCGGACGCGGTCGCCGGGCTGGTACTCTTCACCGGGAACCTGTTCCTTGCCACTGAGCACGGCCTCGGCCTTGCCGAGATCAATGTAGATGTCGTTGCGCTCTTTGCGGCGGACGGTACCGGTCACGATGTTGCCGACCATGTCCTTGAAGTCGTCGTAGATCCGGTCCTTCTCGAACTGACGCAGCTTCTGCATGATCGCCTGGCGGGCGGTCTGCGCGGCGATACGACCGAGGAATGCAGGATCGATCTCCTTCTCGATGAGGTCGCCAAGCTGGGCGCCGGGCTTCAGGGCCTGGGCCTTTTCGATGTGAATTTGCGTGCGAGGATCGCTGACCGAATCCGAGACCTTGAGCACCGCCCAGGCATGCAGCTGGCCGTTCTTCGGATTGATGTCGATCTTGAGCTCCTGACCCGAGTTAACTCCCTTCAATGCCGCAGTTTTGATGGCATTGACGATCGCGGCGATCATATCGGCACGACCGATCCCCTTTTCTTTCTCCATGTACTCGAGGACGGATAGGATTTCGCTGCTCATAGGTCGTTGTGTGTAGAAAAAAAAAGCGGGCCGAAGGCCCACTTCTAGGAAAGTGAACTGGAATTGGAAGGTGGAAAATAGGTGCCGGGCTAAAGGCATGTCAAGCCCCGCGCCCCCGGTTTTCCCTCGGCGGGACCCTTCGTCACGCCTGATGCTCCTGCTCCAGCAACCACCCCAACAGACCTTGGGCCAGACCATGGCTCGTCGGCGTCGGCCCGCCGTCCACCAACCCGAGGTCACGCAATCCCGGCCGGATCAGGGCCGGCAAATCCCCTGGGTACCAATGTTGCCAGAGCCTGCCCCACCCTCCAGCTAGGTCCGGCCGGTCGGCGGCCACCAGCGGCAGGAAACCATCGCAAATCAGGTTATCCAGTCGAGTTCCGCCGACCGCTCCGCCGCAGACATCGCGCGCCCAGGCTTCCCTGCGGGACGGAAAGTCCCATTTACTCCGGATCGCGCGGGTATCGGCATCGTCGCCCCCTGACCCAGCGTGCCCATCCGCGGCCGGTGCCGCCAGCGCCGCCCGCTGGCGCTCCGGCCAATCGGGGACCGTCGCCGCCCACGTCGCATATTGCCGGAGCCGAACACGGGGCTGATTCGCCGGCCGCACGCCCTGCAGACTCCAGCCCTCGCGTTCCGACTCGAGGGCCTCCTCAACGTCAACCTTACCGGAGCCCCACGCTACCAACGGGTAACGTGACGCCAAACGCAACATGGGCGCACGGTTAAAACGGTAACCAAGGATCTCCAGCGCGGCATGGTGACAGGCCTCAACCCAACCCAATTTAGCGAGGCGCAAGCCAGCAAAACGGACCTTTTGGACCCAGCGCGCCTCGGCTTGACGTCGAAACTGGCCCCGGAGTTCAGGCAGCGGCCGCCGCCCCAGTTCCTCCATCAACCGCGCCGAGGGTCGATTGGCGAGGAACTCGATGGCGGCGTTGGCGGCGTACTCCTCGAGATCGTGATAGAGCCGCGGGAGCAACGCGAAGATCGGGATCGGCCGTCCGCCCATCCCGTACGTGTAGGCCACGCCCGGAGGAAACAGGACCACGTGCAGGATCACATTGTAATAGGCAGGATCATTCGTGTGGGCATGTGCCGCCCAATCCTGAGCCCGTAGGTGGAGTTCGATATCACCGGTCAGAGCTTCTCCCTCAAGTTGCAGCCGGGCGTCGCGGAAGTCGGGTCCACCCAGATGATTCCAACGTCCCGGATGGATCACCTTCAGCCGCCGTCCGTCTGCCGTCCGCGCATCCCGCGGATCAAACTCCCGCCGCGCCCACAGCCGCTGGAAGAGCTTTTCGGGGAACGAGAACGGCCCATCGACACCTAAAACCTCGGCCACGGCAGCAGCCTCGGAACGGGAACCGGTGGTCACTGGTTTCATTAACGCAATAATGATGCATTATTGACCGGCGTCGAGTCTTCGCTGCCATCTTTTGACCACAGATGGACACAGATCCCGGCCGGTAACTCGAACCGTTCACTCGATTCTAAAGGCGGATGATCGAAAGAACGGAGAGTCGAACGCTCCGTGCGGTCGAGTCAGCCATCGTTCTTGTTCTATCAATCGTTATTCGTTCTCGCTCTGAGATCGATCTCTCCAAAACCACAAGCCCAGTGAGAACGAAGAATGAGAACGATTGATTCCGACCTCCTGCCTGCCCCTCGTTCCCTCCTGTTCAACCCGCTGAATTTGTGTCCATCTGTGTTCATCTGTGGTTAACCCCGTCTCCGCTTTCCACTCATGAAACGCCTTCGCCCCACCCTGCTCGCCTCGTTTCTTTTCCTCATCGTCACGGCCGCATCGGCCCTCGCCCAGGTGCCGGCGGACGTCGTCGCCAAAGTCGACGCGCTCTTCGCCAAGTGGAATTCACCGGACGCACCCGGTGCGGTGATCGCCGTGAGTCAAAACGGAAAGATCATCCTCACGCGTGCCTACGGCAGGGCGGACCTCGAGCACGACCTTCCCAACACCGACGCGACGCTCTTCGAATCCGGCTCGGTCTCGAAGCAATTCACGGCGGCGGCCGTCGTGCTCCTCGCGCAGCAGGGCAAGCTCGCGCTGACCGACGACCTGCGGAAGTACGTCCCGGAGATCCCCGACTACGGCCCACCGATCACGCTGCGCCACCTGCTGAATCACACCAGCGGCCTGCGCGACTGGGGCAGCCTCGCCGGGATTGCCGGCTGGCCGCGCGAGCTCCGCAGCCACACCCAGGACCACGTGATCGACATCCTGCGCCGCCAGCGTGGACTCAACTACACGCCGGGCGATCGCTACTCCTACACCAACTCGGGCTACAACCTCCTTGCGATCATCGTGGCGCGCGTGAGCGGGATGCCCTTCGCCGAGTTCTGCCGCCTAAACCTCTTTGAGCCGCTCGGCCTCAAGCACACGCAGTGGCGCGACGACCACACGCGCATTGTGAAGAATCGCGCCACCGCGTATTCAACCCGCAGTGACGGCAGCTATGCAATCGACCAGCCGATCGAGGACGTGCATGGCAACGGCGGCCTCATCACCACGGTCGCCGATCTGATCACCTGGAATGAGGCGATCGCCGCCAACAAGCTCGGCGGCCCGGGTTTCACCGATGAGATGCAGCGCAACGGGATCCTCAACAGCGGTGATCGAATCGACTACGCCTCGGGCCTGATGGTCGGCACGCACCGCCGCGTCCCCGAGGTGGCCCACACCGGCTCGACCTCCGGCTACCGCGCCTTCCTTGGTCGCTACCCGGTCCAGGGACTCGGCGTCGCTCTCCTCGCCAACGCCGGCAACGTGAACCCGGGCGCCCTCGGCCGCCAGTTGGCCGACATCTTCCTCGGCGACGCCGTCGGCCCCGTCCCGGTCGCCGCCGCACCCGAGCCCCCGCCTCCGGCCCCGACACTGACCGCGGCCGAAATTGCGCCCCTCGTCGGCGAATACCACTCGCCCGACGTCGAACTCACCCTTCGCATCACGCTCGAGAACGGCGAACTCATCGCCCACCGCCGCCCTGCGACGCGCATCGTGCTGAAACCAGCCGCCGCCGCCACCTTCACCGCCCCCGGCCTCGGACGCATCAAGTTCATCCGCGATACGCCCGGCTACGTGACGCAGCTCAGCGTGCAGCAGGAGCGGGTATATGATCTGCGATTCGAGCGCGTGGTGCGGTGAGAGCTCGCCCAACGCAAGCGCCCGCTCGGAGACAGTCCGCTGTGGGTGAGTACAAGGGCGTGCTCTCCGGCTCCGAAATCAGATTTGAGAAAGCGTCGAACCCGGGCGGTACTACCGGCGCGGTCGCGACCAAGACCAGGTGAGCATCAGCGACCGCCGCGCCAGCCGCCGGCGGCTTCAACCTGCTTGGGTCGTCTCGCGGATTGCCAAGCGGCACCAAGGCGGGTTTTCGATAGGCCATGCCGCGCGCGCCCAAGCCCCCTGCCCTGACCAAGGCCGACTACGAGTTGCTGGCCCGCTTCCGCTACACCCTGCGCAAATTCCTCGGCTTCAGCGAAGCCGCCGCAACCAGCCGGGGCGTCACCCCCCAACAGTATCAGGCGCTGCTCGCCATCGAGGGGTTTCCCGGGCGCAACTGGGTTACCGTCGGTGATCTCGCGGAGCAGATGCAGATCGCTCATCACAGCGCCGTCGGGCTCGTCAACCGGATGGAAACGCTGCGCCTCGTTCGTCGTGCAAAATCCAAGGAGGACGGACGCAAGGTGCAGGTGCGGCTGACCGCGAAGGGGCTCGCCCTGCTGGAAAAACTCTATCGCGCGCATCGGGAGGAACTGCGCTCAGTCGGCCCCCGGCTGATCGGAATCCTGCGCCGGGCGTCCGAAGCACCGCGTGAATCGGCGGCCGCGGCCAGCTACGCCAGCCCGGCCTGCAGCATGCCGGAAATCGATGATTAGCGTCGGCGGGCGATCGGGACTAGCCGGGGGCGGTGAGTCCCGCCCGCCGCCGCCAGACTTCCGACGTCACCAAGCCCCACTCAAAGTCCCGCCGCGACTCCCGCTCGAATCCATACCGGGCGAGCAGTGGGTCATGCGGCGTCAGGCTTCGCGCCGGCAATCCGACGGTGCAGCGGAAAAAAGCGTACATCAGCCCGTGAACCGCTCTCGCCCGCAGACGCGCAAGCCCGTGCGCCGGCAGGGAAAAATCGACCACCAACCAGACGGCATCGGGCGCCGCCAGGCGGGAAAGATGCTCTACGCCTCGGGTCAGCGCCGGGGCCGGGAAGCAGTCGAGGAAGAAGCAGGTGACAATGGCATCAAAGCGATCGGCTGCCCGCCACGCGAAGGCATCGGCGATTTCCCAGTGAATCCTCCCCGGGAATTGACGCGTGCGTTCCATCCCCAACCGGGCCATGGCCGGGCTGGCCTCGACACAGGTCAACTCAGCCGCCGGATGGCGCTGCAGGCAGGCCTCGGCAAAACGGCCATGGCCTTCACCCACACTCAGGATGCGCCGGCATCCTTCCAGTTGATCCAACCCGTGCATCCGCGCCCGCTGAAGCCGGTGCCCGGCGGTCAGCGTTTCCAGCGCGTTGTAGCACGGTGCCAGTCGAGCGAAGTTCACCGGGAATGCCAAATCAACCCGGCCACCCAACCGCCCACGGCATAGGCCAACACATCGCGCACGTCCGCCGTCGCCCGGGAAAAGAGCAGCGGTCCCACGCCTTCCGCGGCCACCGACCAGACGACCACCGCCAGCCCCACCTCACTCCAGGCCGGCGGCTCATCTGTGTGACGCAAACCGAGACGTCCCTGAAGCCAGAGCAGCGGCGGAAGCGCGGCCGGGATCAGCAGCAGGTCCGCAAAATGATGCCGCATGAACGCTCCTTTGGCCGCGGAAGGCAGCAGCCAGCGATTGACCGCGTAGCCCACGCACGCCGTACAGCACAACCAGTCGCAGGCGTACCGGAACGTCCTCAAAGCAGGGCGCAGATCGCAAGCCCCACGCCAAAGGAGAGCAGCATCTTCAACACCGGGTTCAGGTAACCGTACGATTCGTGGTTGATCATGGAAGGAGGGTCCGGCTCTTCCCGTCCATGGCGGCGGGCCGCGCGGGCCGGCCTGCGGACGGAAGGTTGGATGCGCCGGATTTCATGAAAATCAGCGCATCACGATTATATCGTAGTACGAGATTTCAATGCTATTGTCGAGTGGGCCGCGGATGAGGTTTCAAGCGGACGAAAATCGGTCCCCACCACTCAATTGGCTCGCGGGCGATCCATGAATCCTGCTCATATGGCCGCTTTTTCCCATGCCGCCGTCCTTCCGGAAATCTCACGTCGCCCTCGCCACGCTGGGCGCCATTGTGGCCGTCTCGGTGTTATCCTTCTTCGCTTCGACGATGCAGGGGCTGATGCTGCTGGGTTCGTTCGGCGCCTCGGCCCTGTTGCTGTTCGTGCTGCCCGAGGCACCGCTTTCCCAGCCACGGAATATTGTCGTCGGACATCTCGCGGCCTCGTTGATCGCGCTGGGCTGCCTGGTCCTGTTCGGCCCACAGTGGTGGGCCATCGGTCTGGCCACGGGATTGGGCGTCGGCTTCATGATGATCACGCACACGGTGCATCCGCCCGCGGGCTCCAATGCGATCATCGTCTTCCTTTCGAAACCCGCACTCGGATCCCTGGTCCTCTCAACCGTCGCCGGCACCGTGACGCTGATCGCGATCGCCTTCCTCTACCACCGAACCACACGCCGCCATCAGTACCCGCTGTCGTGGCATCGCCGCCCCGCCTTGGAGCGGACCTGAACAACTCAAGTCGCGCCGGTCGCCGCCCGGGGACCGGCGCAATCGGTCGATTTGCGCTGATAATCAATTGGTTACATTCATACGGAAGGAGCAAACCTCACCTCCACGCGGCCTAATTGATATCAGAAGTTGTCTAAGTAGTTGAATGCGAGCGCCGTTCATCCCTTGCCCCGCCAACCGGGTATCACCTGCATCGACGGATGCCTCACGACCCCGCTTTCAAACGCCCCCAGTATCTGGATCTCCTGCTGCCCGATGTCGCTGACACCGTCCGCGCGATGGCCCGCCAGCGTTGCTGCGACGCCGAAGAGCTCGCTCAGGAAATCGTCGCGGGCGCCGAGACGCGCGATCACGCCTGGGCCCTGACCGGCCAGCGCGCGACCCAAGCCGCCTGAGAACGTGTTTCTGAAATGCCCGGACGTGCCGGGTATTTCAAAACCACCTCCAGGCCAGGGTCGGACCTTCGCCCCTAGCCGCCGCGCGTGTGCCCCAGTTGGCGGCGCACTGCGGCCGCGAGCTCGTCAAGCGAGTAGGGCTTGGCCAGCAATTCGCGCACGCCGACCGCAGCCATCACCTTGGCTTCCAGCATTGAGCTGTGGCCGCTTGCGATGATGATCGGAAGATCCGACCGCCGCGCATGAATCCGTGCCGCCAGCTCCAACCCCGTGAGTCCCGGCATCGTTAGATCGGTGACCACAAGATCGAAGGCATTCGGATCACGCTCGAAGCGCTGCAACGCGAGCTGGCCGTCGGGCTCTGGCACGATCGTGTAACCCAGGCGTTCGAGGGCAAGGCACCCGGCGCGGGCAACCGTGACCTCGTCCTCGACGAACAGGATGCGCTCACCACTTCCATGGTTGTTCGCGAGCGCCGACACGGATGCCATTTCCCCCGTTGAACCCGCGATCAGCGCCGGCAGGAAAACCTCAAACGTCGCGCCGTAGCCGGGCTGACTGAACAGCCGGATCGCTCCGCGATGATCGCGAACGATGCCGTGCACGACGGAAAGCCCGAGCCCGCTCCCCTCCCCTGGTCCTTTGGTTGTGAAGAAGGGTTCGAAAATACGCTCCTGTATCTGCGGCGCGATGCCCGGCCCCGTATCCACCACCGTCAGCCTGACGCAGAGGCCGGGCGCCAATCCGGGCAGTGATCGCGCGAGCGACTCTTGCACCGTCACCACATCGAGGCGGATGGTGAGCCGTCCCGAGCGCTCGCGCATCGCATGCACGGCGTTGGTTGCGAGGTTCATCACCACCTGGTGCAGTTGGGTCTCGTCCCCCTCCACCGCCGGCAAGTCTGAAGCCATCTCGGAGACCAATTCGATTGTGGTCGGGCAGGTCGCCCGCAGCAAGGTGCCGGCCTCGTCCACCACCCGCACGAGCGACACCGGCCCGATCGTCCCCACGCCCTTTTGCGCACGGCTGAAGGCCAGGATCTGCCGCACGAGTTGCGCGGCCCGTTGACTGGCCCGCGCAATCTCGTCGAGGTAATCCTCGAGCACGGGCTGGCCCGTGGCTTCAGCCCGGGCGAGCGCGGTGAAGCCGAAGATACCGGCGAGGATGTTGTTGAAATCGTGCGCGATGCCGCCCGCGAGCGTGCCGATCGCTTCCATCTTCTGGGACTGCCGGAGCTGACGCTCGAGCGACTTGTGGGAAGCCTCCGCGTCCTTTTGCGCCGTGATGTCGATGGCTACACCCACCAGCCAGAAGACGCCCGGGGCAATCCGCGTCACGGCCACGGATTCGCGCAGCCAGGTAACCTGCCCCGCGCGCCTCAGCCGGAATTCCTGAATGAATCCGCCCTCGCCGGTCTCCATCGCCCGGCGGCTGCGCGCGTCCATCTCCCCTTGCTCGAGGATCTCGAACGCCTGCCAGGGACTCGTATCCGTGCGCGGCTTCGCCTCGCCCGTCAGTCGGGAGAACAAGCCGGAGTCATAGACCGTGGTGCTCCAATTCCAGTCCATCGCACCGAGCGTGACGCTGGCCTCCCACACCACGCACTCGGCCTGACGCAACACGTGCTGGAGTCGCTCCTCGCTCGCCCGCAGCGCGCCCTCCGCCTTCTTCTGCTCGGTCAAGTCCTGCGCGATCGCGAGGAAGCCATCGAGGGCCCCGGTGGCGTCGCGGAGCGGGGTCAAGCTCAGCAGCACGGGAACGGCCGTGCCGTCCTTGCGCACGTAGGTCCATTCTCGATCCTCGGCCCGCCCATGGCGCGCCTGCGCGACCAGGGCCTCATACCCACCCGCCGCGAGCGACCCGCCCCGGCCTGCAAGATCGCCCAGACGCGTCTCCAGTTCCGCCGGCAGGTGCAGCGCGACCAGGTTCATGCGGCCCGCAAGTTCATCCCGCGTGTAGCCGAGCATCGTCTCCGTGCCGGCGTTGCAGGTCATGATCGTTCCGTCCGGACGGGTGCTGATGATGCTGAAGGCCGCGCCGTCGAGCACGCCCTGCAGCCGGGCCTGCGTCGCGGTGAGCTCGCGGGTCCGCACCTCGACAAGTTGCTCGGCCCGCAGTCCGGAGGACTTCAGATTGAGGACGAGACCGGACAGCAACAGCGTCGCCAGCGCGGAGCTGCAGCCCACCCAGGCGAGCTGGGCCGAGTCTGCGCTCACGTAGCGGGGCCCGCGCTGCCAGCCCAGTTGAAAACGCTGTCCCGCCATCTGCAGTTGCGTCACCCGGGCGAACGCGGGCAAAGGTCCGCTTCCGATCGTCACGAGGTTGGACCCCTCAACCCGGATCGGCTGGTCGGTCGCGTAGAGCAGCGTCTGCCGGGTGAACTCACCGTCCTCAAAAAAATGCAGGCTCAAGGTCTCGCCCATCGGTCCCAAGGCACCGGCGAGAAACGCATCGGGAAAGAATTGCGCATAAACCCAGCCGAGATGGGCACGCCGGCGTTCCTCGACCGTGCTGATCGGCGCGCCTTTCGAAAAGATCGGGACATAGAGCAGCAGACCCGCGCGACGTTGCGTATCGCGCGAGCCCGGAACCCGACGGCTGATCTGCGGCTCGCCGGTGTCGCGCGCGAGTTCCGCCGCCGCCCGCCGGCTCGGATCGGTCGAAATATCCCGACCGATCGATCCGCTGTTGAGCTCCACCGGCTCGAGCAGCGTCACCACGTACTTGGTCGCACCGGGCCGCTCGCTCGTGCCCGGGAATGGCCGCACGTCAGGATTGGGATAACCGATTAACCGCATCCGGGCCTTCCATGCTTCAACTCCACTAGGTTCGACCGGGAAGATGATGCCCAGACCGTTCATGCCCGGATAACGGGTTCGCATCTGCACGGACTCGATGTAGGCCCGCCACTCGCCACGCTCCACGACCTTCGACGCGGTGTAAAAGCTCACGCCACCCCGGATCGCATCAACGTAGCTGGTGATGCGGACCTGAATCGCCGCTTCGGCCGCCGTCACCCGATCGCGAAAGATCTCCTCCCGGCGCAGGCGCCCGTTGAGTTCCAAGTTGGCGTAGATCGAGCCGCTCACCAACCAGCCTCCAAGCAGGACCCAGACCGGCAGCACCAGCCGGGATTGCAGCCGGTACAGCGGCAGCACGACCGCGGTCACCGCAACGGACGTCAGGAAGATGTGCAGGTGCAGAAGATTCAGCGAGACCGCATCGCCATCCGCTCCCCCTAGACTGGCCAATTCAGCCAACAGTCCCGCCACCGCCACCAGCAGCGACGCCAACCGCGCCCCTGGCGCGCCAAACCAAATCGAGGCGAGCAGGAGCGCAGGGAATACCGCGAAAAGATAAGTGCCGCCTTTGTTATAGACAAACGCCAGTGCGCTGGCGCCGGCCAGAACAGCCAGCGTCGCGAGACATTTTGCGATCTCCTTCCACCGCCAGCGAGGCCGCTCGGACCAGCCTGACGGCAACGCCAGCAACACCGGAAGAATCGTCAGTGCACCCAGCAGTGAGCCCGTCCACCACGTAAGCCACGAGCGCGACCAGCCACCCATGGTATCGCCAACCAACACCGCCAGACTCGCACCGACCACGGCGGCCCCCAGCGGCGCGATCAGGCAAGCCGCGACATCGCCAACGATATCCGGCCACCGCGTCCGCACCCTCCGCCAAAGCCAGGCACCCGCGAGCGCCCCGCCGGTCTTAGCCACCATCAAGCCAGCGGCTGACAGCAGAGAGACATTCGGACTGAACCCATCCGCAACCAGCATGGCCAGAGCCAGCCCCGGCCACATCCCGAACCCAAAACGGAGCAGGAGCCAAATCGCCACCCCGGCGGCCGGCCGCATCATGGGCAGATCGCCATTCAGGGCATCAAGCCGGATTTCCCCGTAACCGACCACGGCCAACGCAGCCAAAGCGAGCAGCCGGACAAGATAGAACTTCGCTCCGCGGCTCGGCGGTGCGCTGGCTGGTGAAGTGGCCGTCACAAAGGAAGGGTCTGAATCGGAAAACGAATCGATCGAATCCACGGCGTTCCACCGCGATCCATCGAGGGGATCCCGCACAAAATCTACTTCGGCCCCACGCAGCCAATCTTAATCCCTTTCCCGTGGCATCTCGACGCGAAAAACGAATCCCTTGCATCAGCGCGGCTCCACGAGAAACCGCACGTCAGCTGCAGTTCGCACGCAGGACTTTCGCAACCCGCTCTCTACGCGGTCGCCCTCTCCCGATCTGGGTCAACTGACCCCGGCCCACTGGGCCAGCCGCTTAGAGCGAATCCCACGCCCGCATCGCCACGGGATCACGACCTTCATCGTACTCGATGTGGTCAACCACGGTCTCGATCGGTTTGCCCTCAAGGCCGCTGTCCTGAATCCGCTGCGGAAGAACGTGCGAGCGTTCGTCGCGCCAGCCCAGTTTCACGAGAAAACGATTCCAGATGTGACACTCCTCATCCGTGCGGGGCGTGCCGTGCGCATGCGCCCAGGCGAGGGCCTCTTCATCCGTGGCACCCGCGAGCACGCGCTCGCGCAGGTCATCGTAGCGCACGCCAAGGAAGCGACAGCAGCGTGCGTCAAACTGGAGCTGTCTACCGTCACCAAGATTGGCTTGATACTCCGCTGGCAACTGACCGGCGGCATGCAGGCGGATCTTGTCGAACATGCGCCCGACATAAACGAGGCGACCGACCTTCGCGTAACAACTCCGCAATCCGGGAACATGGGGCATGCCCGATCCAACTCCGGCAGAACCCGCACCGGCCAGACAAAATCCGTGTACCGGCCGATGCGATGCGCGGCTGTGCCGAGCAGCACGGAGCCAGTGAGGATAAAGCGGATCGAACCGATCAACCCCGGCCGATTTCACTGGAGGCAACGGAGAGAACGGAGAATGAGTTGTGTGCGCGAGCCGGGCTCCGCTCAGGAAGAACGAGAACGATTGATTAGGAGCCACGACCTCCCGGCCGCCTCAGTTCCTCCTGTTCCCTCTCCGGAAGCCGGGTCCAGTCGTGTTCATCCGCAGTTAAAATTCCGCCGACGAATCGCTGCCGCTCCAAACGCGCCACGTCCGTGTAACGCCAAAGCCTTTCAATCCCCTTGCACGGCAGGGCGCATGGTCCTCATATCCCGCGCATGAACAGTTCCTCTGTCGGTAAGTTGATTGGTTCCGCGATCATTGTGATCGTCCTCGTACTGGCCGCCGCGCAGGCGACCTACGTGGTCGATCCCGGTTTCCGCGGCGTGCAGGTGACGCTCGGCAAGGTCAGCGATGACTTCAAACCGGAAGGCTTCGGCACGAAGTCGCCCTTCGTTTCCCACATTATCTCGATTCCAGTCCGTCAGCTCACCCGCGATCTCCCGGCCGAGTGCTACTCCGCCGACCTGCAGCAGGTCGACGTGAAGCTCCGTGTGCTTTACCGCATCCCCGAGGCCTCGGTCGTGAGCATCTACAAGGAGTACGCCGGCGATCCCTTCGACACGCTCATCGCTCCGCGCATCCAGGAAGCCCTCAAGGAAGTCACCGCCCTCCAGAGCGCCGAGCAGGTCGTGAAGAAGCGCGAGGACATCAAGACCGCCGCGCTGATCGCCGCCCGCGAGAAGGTCGGCAATATTCTCATCATCGAGGACATTGTGCTCGAGAACATCACGCTCTCGACTGAACTCGAGGCCGCCATCGAATCAAAGATGGTGCAGGAGCAGGAAGCCGCCAAGGCGCGCTTCACCCAGCAGAAGACCCAGATCGAGGCCGACACCGCAATCATCCGCGCCAAGGGCGAGGCCGAGGCCATCCGCATCCGCGCGGAAGCCATTCGCGACAACCCCGGCCTGATCCAGCTGCAGATCGTTGAAAAGTGGGACGGCAAGGCCCCGATGGTCATCGGCGGCGGGGCCGGTGAAGGCGGCGGCGGCGCCAATATCCTGCTCCCGCTCGGCCTCCCGAGCACCACACCGTCCACACCCGTGCGACGCTAGGCTGAATTTTCGAATTTCGATTTTTGAATTTCGATTTCAGACTTGTTCACAGGCATTGTTGTGATGGCCGCAAGAAGTCGCAATAGGCGCAAAGAACGGAGTCGGGATGTTTTTTGCGACGCTTTGCGCTTCGTTGCGGCTCATCGCCCTCAACCCCTTCCGCCATGACCCCGCGCGCCCGCAATCTCGTCCTGTTCATGGCCGCTCTGCTGGTCTTCATCGGAGCCGCTCTCGCCTTTCCACGCGTGCTGGCCTTCGCCGAACTCGCCGCGCGGGAACTTCGCGTCCTCTGGTGGCTGATCCTGATTCTCGCGCTCGGCGTGTGGCTGGCGTTTTTCTACGGACGCAAGCGCGAGTAATCCGGCTCAGTCAACGCCCCACCTCTCCCATGGAAATCAAACGCAGTGGTTCACGGTCGGCGACTCCCGGTCCCTCTGACTGGTTTACGGGTGCGGTCAGCGTTGAGCCCTTGTTCAAGGCGGATCCGCCCGCCCGCGTCGCGGGCGCGAGCGTGACCTTCGCCGCCGGAGCCCGGACTGCATGGCACACCCACCCGCTCGGCCAGACGCTGATCGTCACCGCGGGCGTTGGTCGCGTCCAGCGTTGGGGCGGGCCGGTCGAAGAGATCCGCGTCGGTGACATCGTGTGGTTCCCGCCCGGCGAAAAGCACTGGCACGGCGCTGCCGCAACCACGGCCCTGACGCATCTCGCGATTCACGAGCAACTCGACGGCAAGACCGTGGATTGGCTGGAACCGGTCAGCGACGAGCAGTACGGCGCTTAGACGGCGACTGCTCTTCGCGTATGAGCGGCGGGCACCGGCCATGCGCACCGCAAGCGAACGAACGGCGTTTCGAGCGGCAAGCAGGCCACCCAAAAACGCGATTGAACTGAAGGCAGAGTTCGAAAGGCTACCCCCAGCTTGGTCCCGGAGAGGTGGCAGAGTGGTCTATCGCGGCGGTCTTGAAAACCGTGTTTCTCCCTCTAGACCAACGCACTACATAGGTAACCATGCGAACGTCTGCGAACCGAAAAGAACGGAATGGTGGCCAGAACTGGCAATAAACTGGCAATGATTTTCCGCTTGGCCTCGGCACGAAGGCCGGGGGGGGCGGGTTTGCAGTATGCTGCGGCTGCTCAGTAGAATTGATTACGGGGGTGAGGAAGTTTTCGACAAAACCTAATCGACTCGACATGAACAGATGCGAACATTCTCCGGCCGGTCTGGTGCGCGTTCCGATGATCTTAACGCTTTCCGCTTAAACAATGAAGACGAGCAAAGCCATAGTCCTGTCATTCGTGGTCTGCATATCTTTCGCCGGGTGCCAGAACCCTGGCATTGTTCAACTTTCGCCTGATACTTACATCTTATCCCGAGACGACCATGCGGGGATATTCGGGAACATTGGCGCGTTAAAGGCCGGCGTGATTCGGGACGCCAATGCGTTTGCGGAATCCAAGGGTAAGGTTGCAATTCCGCTATCTTCGAACACGACCCCAAATGGCCCCGGACGGTTCGCTTCGTTCGAGTATCAATTTCGTGTTGTCGATATTAACGACCCTGAAGCGAAGAGAACGGCTCTGGTGCCACGCGCCGATATGGTAATCGAAAAGACAGAAAAAATTTCCGCAGACGTGCGCACAAAAAATTCCGCGGCCAAGGAGCCAGATCTGTATGCCGAATTGACCAAGCTCGATGACCTGCGGCAGAGAGGCATTCTTTCGAACGCAGAGTTTGAGGTGGAGAAAAAGAAGCTCTTAGACCGATCAAAGTAAGAGATTGTCGATAAAATCGCCCGCGGCGTAATTTCTATTGGGAAGATTGATTCCTGCTGTCCCCGGATTTTGGCAAAAAGCCAGCAGACGGCTCACGTCCTTCGAGGGCGGCAATCAGCTTTTCCTTTGAGGGGCTTCTGCTATCGCCATAACCGTTGACGAGCACGGCAACATTCAAGGTTCCGACTGCGGCACGCGCCTCGAATCCCGCGCTCTTATCCATAAGAATCCCCCAGGCTACAGGCAGCGAATTGGGGCTGAAACGCCTTTCGCGGATTGCCGTCCGGAGTTCGAGCAAGGCCTCGCCTGCCGTTGTCTGGATTTCCTTCATCATCGCGGCCCGCCATTCCTCGGCTCCAACATCGTTTTGCATTAGAAGGCGGATGACCCGCTCTGAAACGCCGGGATACTTCGCCATGAGATCGCGCTTGCTGACACCGGCAATTGCATCGGTAGCGATTTTGACGAGCGATTCCTTGGCGACGGGTTTGCGTATAGGCATGGTAAGAAATCGTTGGGTGATGCTAGTCCGAGCTCGTGCGCAAGTTTAACTTGCCTTTTTGGCGGTCCCACCTGCCACCGCCGCCACCGCCATTCCTAAAGGATATGGCGGCTGGCGTATGGCACCGCCGAAACGTGATTACGGCGGTTTTGGCGGTTTTGGCGGTCATGCGGCTTTAACCCGGAAGAAATTACCCACGGATTCGACTTTGCCGGATTCTAGAAGCTCGTCTCGTTTCCGGCGGAAGGTTGTCTCCGCCATGCCAGATGCTTTGTGCCATTCGGAGTACGTCATCGTGGCACCGGCTAGCGCCTTCAGCGCCTTTCCTGCGGGCTGTGTCTCACTTCTTCCGCCGCGCTGCTTGAGTCTGGACGGATCGAGCTGCCCGTCACGGGCCCACCGCGGATGATCCCAACGGACGACGAAAGGTTCAACCGGAGCGAAGTTCCGGAGGGCCATTTCAACGGTCATGGCGTCCGGTTCTTCGTGAGGGGTGAACGTCAGCATGACATCGCCCCATCGCGCAAACACACCGCCACCGCTGGCTCGATCAATGGCGGTCTTTGCTGATGCGTCGCCCTTGGCGAAGTGATGGGCAACCGACAGTGCGGCTCCGTTGAGATTGCAGACACCCTCCAGTGCGGCCAGCAGCATGCCCTGGGAGTCGTTGCTATTCTCCTCCATGCCTGACACGGCGCTGACCTTGTAGTGAGGGTCTATGACGACGAAACCCGCACCGATGCGTTTGATCTCGGCTGGCAGCCGGTCTTGAAGTTCCAGCAGCGTGACGTGCCTGCCCCGAAGATTCCAAGTGTGAAGATCCTTTGGCAGCCTCGTGCCGGCAGCAGAGCAAATCTGCTTTAGCCGACTTGCTACGGCGAAGTCCTGCAACTCAAGATTCAGGTAGAGAACCGGCGTTTTCGTCGTTGCGAATCCCAGCCATGGCCTGCCTTCCGCAATCGCGCAGCCGGCGTCCAGCATGGTGTAGGTCTTGTGCGATTTAGACGGACCGGAAATCAACATTGTCCCCCCTTGGTAGAGCACGCCGTCGATCAACACGTTTGGCGTTGGCGGCGGCGACTCGCACAACACTGACGCCATCGCGGGAGCCGGCCATTCATGCCGCGAGGACCGTGGCAGGGTCGTCGCCCATTCTGCGGCGAAAGTCAGTCCCCGAGATTCCAACCACCCAAGCCAGAGCGCTTGGCGGTCGCTCAGGTAGGATTCTCCGCACGTTGTGTGGCTAAAATAACTAGCAGCGGCCAACGCTGCGGCGTCATAGGATTCCGCCCGCACAACCTCCTGCCAAACCTTCCGATGATTCCAGTCGGTCAACGCTTCCGGATCCAGACGGCGGCATTCGCGCCAGCGGTCGCCTGTGCCGTCCTTAACAATCGCTGAAATGAAACGGGATTCGATCTCTGGGCTCATGGCGTTAATCTTTTCCCGGAGCTGAGCATCGCCCGGAGCCGCTTAATCTCGCCGTGAAGTTGGACGCGTTCGAGCGGATCGGCCGAAGCGTTGAATTCCTCGACGCGCTCAGTTAGGCGTTCGGCAATCACGTCATCCGTTGACGGCAGCGGCAGGCAGAGTTCAAACTGATTAGCGCTCATCTCACACCCCGCTTTCGCTGGGCGTTTATCGCTGAGAACAGCTTGGCGGACTTGGCCGCAGCGTGCCGGCTGACTCCGCGAAATTGGGGCCAACGCCGGCGGCTCATTCTGCGCCTCCCTTTGCGCTATAGCTCTCAACCCAGCGGTCAAACTCCGTGCGTTTGATGCGCACGAGCCTCTTGCTGGGGCGGAAGACGGTCAACTCGCCATCTTCAATTCTGGTTTCGATAAAGCGACGCGTGCAGCCGATTTGCTGGGCCGCCTCGGCCAGTGTCAGAAAACTACAACGCTGTTCGTGGGTCGGTTCTACTAGGTTCGCGATAGAGGGCATGCAGGCAAAGATAGCCGCTTTCGACTAATCCTGCCGGACCTCTAATTTCAAATTAGAGGTTACTGGATGAACGCCCATAGGCGGCGGGGTTTATCGCGATGTCAAAAGCCCCTGACTTCGTGGTCCCTGCCTCAAACTCGCTCTCTTGGTGGCGATATCGCCGGGCGGCGGCCGTCAGACGGTACTCGTTTGAGAACAGCAAATTTTCCCGCCCTAATGTCACGGTGAGCTCCTCGACAAAGCGCGTCTTCGTAAGATCACCTTTGCAATCTATAATGCGTTGGGCAGCAATAGCGGTAAGTTGATCCTTCGCCGTTTCTGTGCGCTTCCGTACCGGGTCACGTGGGCGCAACTCCGGAATGGCCCTTTTGATCCGCGTAAGAATTTCTGCATCGCTCAAATCCCAATCAATTTTCGCGAGATAGATATCTCCCGGCCAATCTGGCTTTGGGTCGCCGTGTTCCCCGTCATCTGGCCAGAACGGCAAGACATGAGCTACTTTGTAGCGCTCAATCCACGTTTTCTTTCCGTCCAGCGGAAGCCGCGACCAAGGCACGGAGAAATCTGCAACCCAAGCTGATTTGATTTTCGCGACCGTATGGTTCGGATAATGTTTCTTAGGTCTCCAGACTATTCGCGCAGCGATTTGTCTGCGTAGTTCGTAGCCGAAGCAGCCGCCATGCTCTGGCTCAGGACAAGTCCATGCAAAATCAATATCGTCCTCTTCAAGAGGCTTTAGTTCGTAAAAGTTGTGCTGAGCAATCGACCATCTTCTTTTTCGATGAGTGTTAGCCACGGGCCACCCCCGCGTGGAACGCCACGACATTCCCATAATCCGCTGGCGGCATGACTTGCCACCATTTGGTCGCAGCATCCGGACGAACTAGCTCCCTGTAGTGCTTATAAAGCATCGCCGGCGAAGTGTGGCCTAGCTCGGCGGCGGTAGCCGCGGCGTTCTTGAACTGCGCCAAATGGTAACTGGCGTAACTGTGTCGCAGTGCATTGGCCGGCCATTCTATCTCCGCGGCTTTGCAGGTTTTTTCCCTCGCAACTCTGACGCGCTCAGGGTCCGCCACGGGGCCGGATTTGCGCGAGTGCGGAGCGAGCCATGTGACAAGGTTGTCGCTGATAGTCACGAGCCGGCGCTGTGCGCTTTTGGATTTTTCGGCTTTGATGTGAATTAGCTTTTGCGCGAGGTCTATTTCCGACCAATCCAGCCGTTCAATCTCCGCCGAGCGCAAGCCCGCGAAAGCACCAATTGCCAAGTAAGGCACAAAATCACGCGGCGCTTTCTCCAAGATCGTCTGCATCTGTTCTGGCGTGAATATGTCCGGGGCACCGCGCACCACTTTGGCCTTGGCGGTCTTGGCGACAGCGTTGTCCGGTGCATAGCCCCGCACCACGGCAAACTCAAAAAGTGTCCGCAGGACCGTGCGAAAGTTATTTCGCGTCTGCGCCGCGACCTTTAGGCCGCGCAGCCAATCGTCTATTTGACTGGGAAGGATCTCGCCGACTTTCAACGCACCGAAGTCCACCGCAAACGTGTCGAGGCGGTTCCGCAGGTCTTTCAAATACCGTTCAGAGGCACCGTCCTGTTGTTTGGCTGCGTTAAATTGGGCAACCAGCTCTGAGACCGAGCACGTGCGCGAGACGGCGGCAAGGTGGGCCAAATAATGCTCTGTAGCGTCCGCAATGGTCTTGCCGTAGGGTTTGAGCCTCTCGGCGCAGGAAACGGCATCCACGCGCAATTGCTCCGGCATGTGGATTGCGCCTTCTCCTTCCTTCCGCAGCCAGGCCATGGTCTTGCGTAGCCATGCTTCTGCTGCTCGCCGTGTCTTGAAAAACTTCCGGGTCCGCTTGCCTCCAACTCTCAAACCCTCCACAACAAACTTCGATGTTTCGGAATTCTGATACCGGGCGACATGCGGCGTGGACGTTCTCATGCGTGAACGTTCGCAATGTTTCGCCTATGTGTCAACGAAATGTCAATGGGCCGATTTTGAAACGGACGTAATTACATAAAGCCTTGTAGGAGAGGTGGCAGAGTGGTCTATCGCGGCGGTCTTGAAAACCGCTGGACCGCAAGGTCCCGGGGGTTCGAATCCCTCCCTCTCCGCCA
>CAYWRG010000020.1:0-358 GCA_964460715.1 uncultured Opitutus sp.
CAGACGGCCGCTGTCGGCCATCCAGGTGTCGTTGACCTCGTCGTTGCGGCGCGGGGTGATGCGGTAGATGACGCCCTCGCGGGACCAGACGACGGTGTTGGCGCCGACGCTGGACTCGGGGTCGATGCTGTTCGTCTGTTTAAGGAACCAGACCCGCATCTTGAAGCGGAAATCGGTGCTCGTGAGCGCGCCGACGGGGCAGATGTCGACGGTGTTGAGCGAGTAGTTGTTCGCGAGCTGCTTGCCGGGATAGCAGGTCAGCGTGCTGTAGCTGCCGCTGTCGACGAAGCCGAGCACATCGTCCTTCGCGACCTCCTTGCTGAAGCGGACGCAGCGCGAGCAGAGGATGCAGCGCTCG
>CAYWRG010000020.1:368-4356 GCA_964460715.1 uncultured Opitutus sp.
CCGTATTCGGTGGAGAACTCCTGGAGCTTGCACTCGCCGGCCTGATCGCAGATCGGGCAGTCGAGCGGGTGGTTGATGAGGAGGAACTCGGTGACGCCTTCGCGGGCCTCGCGGGCCATCGGCGAATTCGTCTTCACGTGCAGGCCGGGCGAGGCGTTGGTGGCGCAGCCGATCTGCGGGCGCGGGATCCAGTTGATCTTCTGCTTGCCCGTGGCCGCGTCCATGATCGGCGCCTTGGTGGCGGGATCCATGGCCGGCATGCCCATTTCGATGAGGCACATGCGGCAATTGCCGGCAATGGTCAGCTTCGGGTGGTAGCAGTAATGCGGGATCTCGATCCCGAGCTGCCGGGCGGCCTCGATCACGTTCGTGCCCTTCGGCACGGCGATGTCCTTGCCGTCGATGTTGACGGTCACGAGGTCGGGTTTGGGAGCGGAAAGCATCAGAAAAATACGTTTGGCCCGCGAATCACGCGAATAGACGCGAATGAAGGAAAGATTTTTTTAGATTCGTGTGCATTAGCGTAATTCGCGGGCAAAAAAATCAGATCAGCGGCATCTCGGCGGGTTTCGCCGTCTGCTTGGTCGTGTGGTAGTTTTTGAACTCGTCGCCGAACTTCGCGATGAAGCTCTGGGTCGGCCACGAGCAGGCCTCGCCGAACGCGCAGATGGTGCGCCCGGGGATCTGGTCGGCCACGCCCTTGAGCAGCGCGGCGTCCTGCTCGCGCGCCTCGCCATGCACCATGCGGGTGGTGATCTTCTTCATCCACAGCGAGCCCTCGCGGCAGGGCGTGCACTGGCCGCAGCTCTCGTGGGAGTAGAACGCGTTGATGTTCGCGAGCGCCTCAACCATGTTGACGGTGTCATCCATAACGATGACGCCGCCGGAGCCGCCCATGGTGCCGATCATGGCGAGCGAATCGAAATCCATCGGGACGTCCTCGACGCCCCAGTCATACTCGACCATGTCCGCGCCGACCTTGCGCTTGCCCTTGTAGCGTTCGCCGAAGCGCATGATCTTGGCGGACGAGCCGCCGGGGATGACGGCCTTGAAGGTGCGGCCGGGCAGCGGGCCGCCGCACACGTCGTTGAGCAGTTGGCCCATCGTGATCTTGCCGGCCTCGAACTCGTAATAACCTGGCTTCTGCACGTGGCCGGAGACGCAGAAGATGCGCGTGCCGGTGTTGTTCGGCGTGCCGATCTTCGTGTAGGCCTCGCCGCCCATGTCGACGATGTGCTTCACGTGGCAGAGCGTCTCGACGTTATTGACGATCGTCGGGCACTGGTAGAGGCCGAGGACGGCGGGGAAGTACGGGGGCTTGATACGCGGATACGGGCGTTTGCCCTCGAGCGACTCGATCAGGCCGGTCTCCTCGCCGCAGATGTAGGCGCCGGCGCCGCGGTGAACGTAGATCTCGCAGCTGTAATTCGACCCGAGGATGTTCGGGCCGACGAGGTTCGCCGCGCGGGCCTCGGCGATGGCCTTCTCGAGGATGCGGGCGCCGTGCGGCATCTCGCCGCGGATGTAGATGTAGGCCTGCTTCACGTTGTTCGCGAAACAGGAGATCATCGTGCCCTCGATCAGCTGGTGCGGATCCTGGTGCATGATGTAGCGGTCCTTGAAGGTGCCCGGCTCGGACTCGTCGGCGTTGACGATGAGGTAGATCGGCTTGCCGCTCTTGCGGTCGACCAGCGACCACTTCACGCCGCAGGGGAAGCCCGCGCCGCCGCGGCCGCGCAGGCCGGACTTCTTGACCTCGTCGATCAGCTCCTCGGGCTTGCGGGTGACGGCCTTCTTGAGGACCTCGTAGCCGCCGTTGCGCAGGTAGCAGTCGATGTCGTTCGTGTAGCCGGGCTCAGAAATGTGCTGAAAGATGATGCGGCGTTGTTCGGGAGCGGGCATGGCGGAGAGCGGTAAGCTATAAGCTTTAAGCGATAAGCAGGGCGGGATCAGCGGCGGGCGGCGGCCTCTTTTTTGATCTGGTCGCTCAGTTGTTTGGCCTTGGCGCAGTCGACCTTCTCGTGGAGGTCATCGTCAATCATCACGACCGGGGCGGTGCCGCAGCTGGCAAGGCACTCGACGAACTCGACCGTGACCTCGCCATCGGGCGAGACATGGCCGGCGCCGGCGTGGGTGTTGAATTCCTTCTCGAAGGTCTCGCAGGTCTTGTAGCCACCGACGAGCGCACAGGAGAGCGTGCGGCAGACCCGGATGTGGCGGCGGCCGATCGGCTTGCGGCGGAACATCGGGTAGAAGGTGACGACCTCGTACACGTTGATCGGGGGCAGTTCGAGCTTCGCCGCGATCCACTCGAGGGCCTCGTCGGAGATGTAGCCGGCGTCTTCCTGCACAAGGTGCAGGAGCGGGAGCGTGGCGCTCCGCTTGACCGGATAGTGCGTAATGACGTCGTCGATACGCTTGAGGGTTTCGGGCTTGAGATTCATCACGGCGAAAAGGTCAGCGGTCGCACTCGCCCATCACGAAGTCCAGCGAGCCGAGGATGGCCACGACGTCGGACATGAGGTTGCCCTGGCAGACCTTGGGCAGGATGGAGAGGTTGCAGAAGGAGGGGCTGCGGATCTTCATGCGCCACGGGACGCCGCCGCCCTTGCTGACGACATAGAAGCCGAGCGCGCCCTTCGGGTTTTCGGCCTCGAAGTAGACCTCGCCGGCCGGCATCTGCGGGCCCTCGGTCACGATCATGAAGTTGTTGATCAGCTCCTCCATCGACGTGAGGACCTTTTCCTTGCGCGGGGCGAAGATGCGCACGGCGTCCTTCGCGTACCACTCGCCGCCGGGAAGCTTGGCGATGGCCTGGCGCACGATGCGGACGGCCTGCTTCATCTCCTCGCCGCGGACGAGGTAGCGGTCGTAGGAGTCGCCCTTGGTGCCGACCGGCACGTCGAAGTCGTACTGCTCGTAGCCGCTGTAGGGCTTGTCCTTGCGGAGATCGAGCGAGACGCCGGAGCCACGCAGGTTGGGGCCGGTGAGACCGTAGCCGATGGCGTCCTCCTTCGAGATGACGCCGACACCGACCGTGCGGTCCATGAAGATCTTGTTGCGGGTCAGCATCTCGAGCATCTCGTCGAGAATCGGGAGGAACTGCTCGCAGAACGCCTCGACGCGGCCGGTCCAGCCCTCGGGCAGGTCGCGGGCGACGCCGCCGATGCGGGTGTAGCTCGTGGTGAAGCGGGCGCCGGTCAGCTCCTCGAATAGCTTGTAGAGCTTTTCGCGCTCGGTGAACTGGTAGAGGAACACCGTCCACGCACCGGTATCCATGGCGAATGCGCCGAGACCGAGCAGGTGGGAGGAAATGCGGGCGAGTTCGCTGATGATGACGCGGATCGCCTGGCAGCGGGGCGGGAGCTCGAGCTTGGCGAGCTTCTCGACCGCGATCGCGTAGGCGACATTGTTGGCGAGCGGGGCGAGGTAGTCCAACCGGTCCGTGTAGGGCACGAACTGGTTGTAGGTCATGTTTTCCGCGATCTTCTCGTCGCCGCGGTGCAAGTAGCCGAGGATCGGGTCGCACTTCGTGACGATCTCGCCGTCGAGTTCGAGCTGGAGGCGCAGCACGCCGTGGGTCGAGGGATGGGACGGACCCATCGCGAGCGACATCTTCTCGGTCTGAAACTCAGCCGGGGCGTTCGCCGCCGTCTTCGCGGCGTTGTCGGGAAAGGCAAATTCGGTAGCCATGGCTTGAGTGTCTTAGTCGCGCTTTTCGCTGCGCTCGTTCCAGCTCTCGTCCTTGGCGCGCGGCTCGGCCTCGGTGAGGTTCATTTCGCCGGACGAAGCCACGAACGGACCGCCCGCCATCGGGGCCGGCTTCACGCTCGCACCGGTTTCCGCCGCGACCTCGAGGTCAGGCAGCTCGGTCTCGATGCCGGCCAGCGGGAAATCCTTGCGCTGCGGGTGGTACGGGTAGCCGTCCCACATCAGGATGCGGCGCAGGTCCGGGTGGCCGGTGAAGGTGTTGCCCAACAAATCGTAC
>CAYWRG010000020.1:4366-14465 GCA_964460715.1 uncultured Opitutus sp.
GCCAGTCGGCTGAGGGCCAGAGAGCGGTCACGGTTGGCATCGCGGGCTCAGCGTCGCTCGCGCAATCCGCGGCCACGCGGAGGTAGGTGTGAGCCGTGGTGGAGAGGAGGTGCCAGACCACGGTGAACCGGGGCGAGGCGCCCTCAGCCCAATCGATCGCGGTCACGTCGACCAGCATGTCGTAGGCAAACTCGTCGCGCAGGTACTTGAGCGCAGCCACGGCGTCCGCGGCCGCTACATTGACGGCGAGGTGGTCGCCGCTGGGACGCGGGGTGACCGAGGGAAATTTGGCCTGCAGGGCGGCGGTGACGTCGGCAGTGGCGGTCATCGGTGGTTTCGGCGTTCGCTGGTCAGGCGTTTAGGCGGTCAGACGTTTGGCGGAAGGCTCGCGCTTCATCTTGTCCTGCAGCTTGATCAAAGCGTCGAGAACGGCCTCGGGGCGCGGAGGGCAGCCGCTGATGTAGACGTCGACCGGCAAAATGCGGTCCACGCCCTGCAGCGTGGCGTAGCTGCGGTACATGCCACCCGAACTGGCGCAGGCACCCATCGCGATGACCCACTTGGGCTCGGCCATCTGATCGTAGATGCGGCGAACGTGAGGGGCCATCTTGTAGGTGACAGTGCCGGCCACGATCATGCAGTCGGCCTGGCGGGGGGAAAAGCGCATGACCTCGGCGCCGAAGCGGGCGATATCGAAGCGGGCGCCACCGACCGCCATGAGCTCGATGCCACAGCAGGCGAGACCCATGGGCATCGGCCAGATGGAGTTGGAGCGGATCCAGTTGATCACCGCATCCAGGCGGGAGACGACGACTTCGCCCTCAATCTTGCTGTTGTAGGCGAGTTCGGTGTTGGGCGAGACCATGGCGTCAGGAAATCGAGGGAGGAAGGTGTCCGTAAAAAGGGAATCGTTGGGAAGCCCGACAGCCCGCGCAAGTCGCTTTTGGCGAAATCGCGGAGACCTTGTTTACAGCCAGCAGTCTTGCCGCCTGCCATCCGCGTGCCAGTGCCCGACAGCGACCGGCAGATTGACCGTCAACCTATCTTCGCGTCTTGGATCGCAACCAAATGGATCGACATCGAAACGCGACTTAGGGCAGTTTTCTCACCCCCCGCCCCACCCCGCGCCCGCCCTCCCCCGAATCGGCGCAGACCTTTGCTTCACGATGAAGTTACTCCACTCCCTCATGCTCGCTGCGTTCGCTGCCAGTCTAGCCGGCGCGGTTTATGCCGCTGACAACGTGCTCTTCTTCAAAGGCCTCGAGGGGCCCGGAAAAGGCCGCAAGGTTGTCCTGATCTCAGGTGACGAGGAGTACCGGTCCGAAGAGGCCTTGCCCATGCTGGCCAAAATCCTGAGCCAGCGCCACGGCTTTGACTGCACCGTGCTCTTCGCGATCGATCCGGCCACCGGCATCATCAATCCCAATATTCAGACCAATATTCCCGGGCTGGAAACGCTGGCCGATGCCGACCTGATGATCATTTCAACCCGGTTCCGGCGTCTGCCGGACATCCAGCTCCAGGCTATCGCCACTTATTTACAAGCTGGACGGCCCGTGATCGGGCTCCGGACCGCGACCCATGCCTTCACGGGTGATGCCGTGACGGACGGGATTGTCTGGAAAGACTTTGGGCTAAACGTCTTAGGCGAAACCTGGATCAACCACCACGGCCAGCATATGGTGGAAGGGACGCGAGGTGTGATCGAAGCGGCCAATTCCCGCCATCCTGTCCTGCGCGGTGTGCGCGACATTTTCGGACCCAGTGACGTGTATGGCATCAAGAATCTGGGCGCGGACGCGACCATCCTGCTGCGCGGTCAGGTCACCACGACCCTGAATGCCGACTCTGCGGCCGTCGCCGGGCCCAAGAATGCCCCGATGATGCCACTCGCGTGGATTCGTGGCTACCAAGTGCCGAACGGCAAACCGGGTCAGGCGTTCTGCACCACGATGGGCGCCTCGGTCGATCTGCTGAGCGACGACCTGCGCCGGCTGATCGTCAATGCTGCGATCCATCTGGTCGGCGCGGAGGTCCCGGCGGCCGCCAACGTGGCCTTCGTCGATCCGTTCTCGCCCACCTTCTACGGTTTCGTCCGTGACCCGGCCGCCTTCCCCGCACGTGCCCTGCGTCCAGCGGACTTCGCGCTCGGACGCACCACCACCCCGCTCACCTTCGTCAAACCGCCCGAAGGCTACGTCAGCCCCACGGGCCGCTGAGCCATAACGCCCCGCCGCTTCACGACAGGCGCCGCCCGCCCCCAATTAATGATTATGAACAAAATCGGCTTCAATCTCCTCGCCTGGTCCGGAACCGTCTCGGACGACCTTTTTCCCGTGGTCGATCGCCTCAAGACCATCGGCTACGACGGCATCGAGTTCTTCATGGCGAGTCAGGATGAGCAGGCTTACCGCCGCCTCGGCCGTCACCTGAAGGGTCTGGGCATGGAGGCCACCGCCGTGCTTGGGGTCGGCCCCGATGAAAATCCGGTGTCGCCAGACGCGGCGGTGCGGCAGCGCGCCGTCGACCGCATCAAGCAGGCGGTTGACCACGCCGCCGCGGCCGGCGCCACGGTGTTATGCGGGCCCTTTCACTCGGCCTTCGCGACCTTCACCCGCGCCGAACCCACCGCCGACGAGTACAAGCGCAGTGCCGAAGTCCTCGCCGCCGTGGGCGACCATGCCGCCCAAGCCAAGGTCGTCCTCGCGGTCGAGGCGCTCAACCGCTTCGAGTGCTACCTCTGCAACACCATGACGCAGCTGCGCAGCCTGATCGATCAGGTCGGGCACCCGCAGGTGCGTGCGATGTTCGACACGCATCATGCCAACATCGAGGAGAAGACGTTCGCCGACGCCATCCGGACGATCCGTCCGGTGCTCTCACACGTGCACATCAGCGAGAACGATCGCGGCACCCCGGGCGCCGGCCATGTGAAATGGGAGGAGGTCTTCGCCACGCTGCACGCCACGCGTTATGAGGGCTGGCTGACCATCGAGGCCTTCACGCGGGCCGATCCCGGTTTTGCCAACGCGATCAATGTGTGGCGCAATTTCTCCGAGACGTGGGACATCGCCGAGTCCGGCTACCGCTTCATCCGCGAACAACTCGCCCGAGTCCGGAACTGACCCGGCGCGGCGCTTTCACTCTCCCAGCATTTCCCTCCCCATGCGTTCGTTCCTCCCCAAGTTTGCCGCGCTCAATCTGCTGGCCATCGCCGTCGCGACGCTCGCGCCGAGTGCGAGCCGCATCCATGCCGCGAGTCTGCCGTTTCCCGCTCCAGCTGAGGGCGAACACATCGCGCTCATTGGCAATGGTCTCGCCGAGCGTTTACAGTACTACGGTTATTTCGAGACGCTGCTGCACCAGCGCTTCCCGGACAAAAAGCTCACGATCCGCAATCTCGGCCACTCGGGCGACACGCCCGCCTACCGCCCGCGCGCGGGTCGTCCCGATCAGTGGGCTTTCCCGGGCGCGAATGTCTTTCGCCCCGAATACGCGCAGCACCTCGGCATCGGTCACTACCCCTCACCCGATGAGTGGCTGACCATCGCCAAGGCCGACACCGTGCTCGCGTTCTTCGGTTTCAACGAATCGTTCGAAGGCCCGGCTGGCGTCGAGCGCTACACCGCCGAACTTTCCGCCTTCGTCGATCACACCCTCACGCAGTCGTACAACGGACGCAGTGCCCCGCGTCTCGTGCTCGTGTCACCCATCGCCTTTGAGGATCTCTCCGCCACCCGGGATCTGCCCAACGGCAAAACGGAAAACGCGCACCTCGCCCTCTACGTTGAAGTGACCCGCCAGGTCGCTGCGGCCAAGGGCGTGGGTTTCATCGATCTTTTCGGCCCCAGCCAGCGCTGGTACGACCGCGAGAGCGTCCCGCTCACGATCAATGGCGCCCACCTCAACGAGGCCGGCGACCGCCGACTCGCAACCGACCTCGTCGACGCTCTTTACGGCCCCGGCGTCGCCGTTTCACGCAGCGACCCAGAGGTGCTCCGCAAGGTCATCTACGAGAAAAACTGGTTCTGGCTGAATGACTATCGGATGGTCAACGGCGTCCACGCCTACGGGCGCCGCCACAAGCCATTTGGCGACATCAATTATCCGCAGGAGATCGAGAAGATCCGCGAGATGACACTCCTGCGCGACGCCCAGGTCTGGGCTCAGACCAGCCGGAGTGAAAGTCAGGGCGTGGTCGAAGATTCCGTCACGCGCAAGCTCGACCCGATCGAAACAAACTACACCAAACCCATCACCTACCTGCCGGGCGACGAGGCCACCAAGCAGATCACGATGCCCGAGGGCTACCGGATCGAACTCTTCGCGGCCGAGAGCGAATTTCCCGACCTGCAGAACCCGGTGCAGATGACGTTCGACAACCGCGGACGTCTCTGGGTGGCCGTCATGCCGAGCTATCCGCACTACAAGCCGGGTGATCCCATGCCGGACGACAAGCTGCTCATCCTCGAGGACACCAATGGCGACGGACGTGCCGACAAGCAGACGATCTTTGCCCGCGGCCTGCATCTGCCCATCGGCTTTGAGCTCACGGCCGAGGGCGTCTACCTCACGCAGCAGCCCAACCTCGTGCTCCTGCAGGATCTCGACGGCGATGATCAGGCCGATCGCAAAGAGTACATCATGCACGGGTTCGACTCGCATGATACCCACCACGCGATCAGCGCGTTCACCTCGGACGGACGCGGTGCAATCTACATGAACGAGGGCCGCTTCCTTCACTCGCAGGTCGAGACGCCCTACGGCGCGATCCGCTGCAATGATGGCGGCGTGTTTCGCTTCGACCCGAAGTCGTGGCGGATGGAGCGCTTTAGTCAGTATGACTTCAACAACCCGTGGGGGATCTCGTTCGACGAGTGGGGCCAGACGTTCCTGTCCGACGCGTCATCGGGCAATAATTTCTGGATGCTCCCGCTTTCGCTGAAGCTTCCCTTCGGCATCGAGTATCCGGAGGAAACCATGTTCACCGAACACCGTGTGCGACCGACGTCGGGCACGGAGTTTGTCTCGAGCCGGCATTTTCCGGACGAGGTTCAAGGCGATTTCCTCGTCAACAACTCGATCGGATTTCTCGGCACGAAGCAGCACAAGATGCGCGACGATGGGTCCGGCTTCCGCGGCGACTACCGCTTTGACCTCGTGAAGTCTTCGGACCCGAACTTCCGCCCAGTCGACATGGAATTTGCCCCCGACGGCTCACTCTACCTGGTCGACTGGCATAACGCCCTGATCGGTCACATGCAGCACTCGGCGCGCGATCCGAATCGCGATCACGAGCACGGCCGCATTTATCGTATCACCTACCCCTCGCGTCCGCTGGTCACGCCGGCGCAGGTCGCCGGCGCGCCCGTCGCCGCGTTGCTGGAGAACCTCAAGCTGCTGGAGTACCGCACCCGTTACCGGACGCAGCGAGAACTGCGCGGCCGTCCCGCCTCCGAAGTGCTGCCCGCCGTCAAACGCTGGGTCGCCTCGCTCGACCGCAACGATCCGCGCTATGAGCACCACCTGCTGGAGGCGCTCTGGACCACCTGGGCGCAGGAGCAGATCGACGCTGATCTGCTGGAGCGCTGCCTGACGGGAAATGCGCCGCAACTGCGCGCCGCCGCCACCCGGGTGGTGCGTCACGAATTCCGCAAGATTCCGAATCACGCAGCCCTGCTCCGCCGCGCCGCCAGCGACGCGCATCCGCGCGTTCGGCTGGAGGCGATCGTCGCCTCCTCCTGGGTTGGCGGCGAAACCGGCGCCTCGATCCTCCTCGAGGGCCTGCGCCAACCGCTGGACTCCTGGATGAAGAATGCGGCGCACTATGCCATGGTTCCTCTGCAGGTGACGGCGCGTGAAGCGGTCGCCGCCGGCCGGATCAACCTCGGCGACAACGCCGCCGCCCAGGCCTACCTCGCGAAGACCTATGAGTTCGGCAAGCTCGGCGACGAGGATCCCAACGCCATCCCGAAGGGCATCTTCAACCGCCTCGGCGAGTCCGGCTCCAAACTCTGGGCGACCGGGCGCGAGGTGTATTCACGCGACGGACACTGCTCGACCTGCCACCAGACCAAGGGTGAAGGCGTCAACGGGATCTATCCGCCCCTGGCCAAATCGGAATGGGTGACCGGCGATCCCGAGCGCCTGGTGAAGATCATCCTCCACGGCCTCATGGGTGAGATCACGGTGAACGGAAAGACCTATGCCGCGGATCTCACGCCTCCCATGCCTGGCTTCGGCGGCATGCTCTCCGACGAGGAGATCGCCGGCGTGGCGACGTACGTGCGCCAGAGCTTCGGCCACAATGCCAGCGTGATCACGCCGGCCACGGTGGGCGAGATCCGCGCCGCGACGTCGGATCAAAAGACGTTCTACCAGGCGGAAGCGCTCAAGACTCCGCCTGCCGTGAAAGTCCCTTAAGGAGCGGGGCCCAGCCAGCCAACCCGGTGCCAAGGCACTGGCCTAACTTACCGGACTGAGCTACCAAATCATTCTCGTTCTTCGTTCTCTTGCTCGTTCTCAGATCGAGAACGAAAAACCATTGAGAGAACGGGAATGAATTTAGGACACGGCCCGGTGCTAAGGCACCGGGTTGGCACGGTCAGCGTTCGGGAATTCGGTGCCTTCCCATCGGGCGACCACAACCGGTGCCACGCTGTGGCTCACGACATTGACGCTCGTCCTGATCGGATCGATGAGCGCATCGATGCCCAGCAACACGGCAATGCCCTCAAGGGGCAGGCCGAAGTTCTGGAACAGCGCGGCGAGGACGACGAAATTCGCGCGCGGGATGCCGGCAACGCCCTTGCTCGTGATCTTGAGCGTCAGGAGGATGAACAGCTGCTGCTCGAACGAGAGATCGACCTGGGCCGCCTGCGCGACAAAGAGCGTGGCCAAGCCGAGGAAGATCGTGCTGCCGTTCAGATTGAGGCTGATGCTCAGGGGCGCAACGACGCCGATGATCCGCCGCGGCACGCCAAAACGCTCGATCTGCTCCAGCGTCTGGGGCAAAGCGGCCGCGCTGGAGGTCGTCGCGAATGCGACCAGGAACGGCTCGCGCACCGCGCGGATAAACCCGCGAAGCGGAACCCGAAACGCCACCAGCGCTCCGCCGAGGATCGCGACAAGGAAGAAGACCTCGGCAAACCAGGCGGCGAGGAAGACCTTGAGGAGACCGATCAGGACCGTCATCCCGCCACCCGCCACGGTTGAAGCCATGGCCGCAAGCACCGCCGGCGGGGCGAAATACATGATGAAATGCGTGAACCGAAACGCCACCTCGGCGAGCGAATCAGCGAAAGCCACGACCGGACGCGCCTTCTCGCCCAGCGACAAACAGGCCGCGCCAAAGATGGTGCAAAAGACCACCATCTGGAGGACGTCACCCCGGGCCATCGCATCGATCAGGCTGGTCGGGACGGCATTGAGCAGGACCGTGCTGAACGTAACCGGCGCAGCCGCCGCCACAGGCTGGACCGCAAGATTGATGCCCACGCCGGGCTGAAAGACGACCGCGGTGAACCAGCCCAGCAGGAGCGCGACCGTCGAGAAAACCTCGAAGCAGACGATGGACTTCCAGCCCAGCCGCCCGAGGTCGCTCATGGATCCGGCCGAGCCGATTGCACGCACCAGCACGCCAAACAACACGGGGGCGATGATCGCGCGGATCAGCCGCAGGAAGACGTCGCTGATGACCTTGATGTGGGTGGAAAATTCCGGCGCCAGGAACCCGAGCGGGATGCCCGCAACGACAGCGAGCAGCATCCACTGAACCAACGAAATCCTGCGCCAGAGGGGGACCACATTGCCTGAGGGGGTATCCATGGGCTGGACAGCAAGTACGACGCAGAAGGGTCTCCCGCGAGCCCAAAGTGGCCGGCCCGAGCAGGATGCATAAAGCGTTGAGGACGCAACGAGTGATCGCTCACCCGACTTAAATTGCCGTTGACCGTCATGGTGCGGATGGCCTTACATATCAACCTTTCGCCCATCGCCGGGCCTTGGTTCACAAGGCGCGGGGATTCACTGGAGAGGTGGCAGAGTGGTCGAATGCGCTCGCTTGGAAAGCGTGTGTAGGCAAACCTACCGAGGGTTCGAATCCCTCCCTCTCCGCCATTTTTGGGTTCAGGGTCGGTCAATCGTAGACGACGCCCCTCACGAAGGGGGCCGAATCCGAATCCTTCGTGCGGCCACCCGATTCCACGCTCGCCAGCGGCAACCGGGCATCGGCATGCTAAAGCACCCTTTGCCATGGCCTCGACGTCGCGCCGCACCGCCGTGTTCACCGAATCACTGATCCGCGAGATGTCGCGGGTCGCCCACCAGCACGGTGCGATCAACCTTTCCCAAGGGTTCCCTGACAGCGATCCGCCCGCCGCGCTCGTGCAAGCGGCCAAGGACGCCATGGATGCCGGCCGCCACCAATACGCCGTCACGTGGGGCGCGCCCGAACTGCGCCAGGCGCTGGCGCGCAAACTCCAGCGGTTCACCGGCCAGGCGGTCGATCCGGATCGCGAGCTCGTCGTCACCTGCGGGGCAACCGAGGCCATGATGGTCGCGATGATGACCGTCTGCGACCCGGGTGATCGCGTCGGGCTCTTTTCCCCTTTCTACGAGAACTACAACGCCGACGCGATCCTGACCGGGGCAACGGCGGTTCATGTGCCGCTGCATCCGCCGCACTATCGCTTTGATCCGGCGGAGCTGCGGGCGGCGTTCGAGCGCGGGCTCAAGGCGTTCATCCTCTGCAACCCTTCGAACCCCTGCGGCCGCGTTTTTACCCACGAGGAGCTGCTGCAGATCGCCGCGCTCGCCGAGGAGTTCGACACCTTTGTCATCACCGACGAGGTCTACGAGCACATCGTCTTCGACGGGCGCAAGCACACCACGTTCTCCACCCTGCCGGGCATGGCGGCGCGGACACTGAGCTGCTCGTCGCTGTCGAAGACGTTCTCCATCACGGGATGGCGGCTTGGCTACGTGCACGCCCCGGCCGGGATCATCGCGCAGGCGCGCAAGGTGCATGATTTCCTCACCGTAGGCGCGGCTGCCCCCCTGCAGCACGCGGTGGTGACGGCCTTGGAATTTCCGACGGACTACTACACGTCACTCGCCGCAGAGTACCAGGCGCAGCGCGACATCCTGCTCGGCTACCTGGATCGCATCGGCCTGCCCTACACGCGGCCCGAGGGAGCGTATTTCGTCATGCTCGACATCTCGTCATTCGGACGCAGCAGCGACATCGAGTTCGCTCACTGGATGGCGCGCGAGATTGGTGTCGCGCCGGTTCCGGGCTCCAGTTTCTTCCCGACACCCGAGCATCGCTACGTGCGTCTCAACTTCGCAAAGAAGCCCGCCACCCTGCACGCGGCAGGCGAGCGCTTGTTGAAGCTGCAGCAGGGCTGAGGGAACGCTCGGCGCATCGCCGCGCTCCATTCATTTCCTTCATTCGACCCTCGTTTTGGAGGTCTCACAGGAATCACGGACGGCTTCGGTTAACCCATTCTAGCGATAGTGACAATTTAGTCAGGTACCCGCTCTGGCCATGAACGCCGTTCATGGTTTTTTGGTCTGGTCGATTCTTTCCATCGGCCGACTTTTTCGACCACTCCTATGAGCCATTTTCATGACCGGATTGCGCGACCATCGACGCAATCCACTCACTGTTAGTAAACGGTCCGACTACAAACAAAGGTCCCACTAACGTGTTGAGGTCGATTCCCTCTCTGGATTTGATGAATATCCGTTCATCAGAGAACAGAATAGCTAGGCAGCAATGCTGCTAATACCCCGTTGCCTGCAACGATTTCCCCCTCTGTCCCGGACCCATGGCACACCCCTTGCCTTAGGTATCCTCGTTAGAGATGTCAGTGCAGGAATCAGAACAAACCGTAAACAACCCCGAACCAACCATGTCTTACATATCTCGCCGGAAAAACCGGCTAGCTATCCCGCTCGCGACGGCAATTTGCTCGTCCGTGGCGTTTTCCCAGACGGCGCCCACGCCTTCTGCTGCCGCGCCTGGTGCGCCTGCAGAACAGGTCATCACGATGGAGGCCTTCTCCGTCACGGGTTCGAACATCAAGCGTACGGACCA
>CAYWRG010000020.1:14565-52747 GCA_964460715.1 uncultured Opitutus sp.
GCAGCCTCTGGGTTGGTCGCGCTTACTCGCTCACCTTCACCCGCCAGTTCTAAGCAATCGGGTTTAGGTTAGCCTTAGCTCTCAAGCCCCGGGCCTCACCGCCCGGGGCTTTTTCGTGCCCGGGTTCGAAGGTCTCGAATCCTGATACCCCCCTGGCCTTGCCGAGGCCGGTCGAAGGTGGAGCGGCTTGTCGCCAAGAACTTTGTTTTCGCGAGCCCCACAGCCCCAGGTTCGGAGCAGTTGCCTTATGGTTGATGCTGCCGGGCTCACCGCGAGGTTCCGAATTCCAGACCGGTCTCAGAAGGCCACCTAAATCAACGTCAAGTGATTGCTGGTGAATGAATTAATAATTCACACCTCCGAGCGTCAGCAATGGCCATCTGAAGAGGGGTAATAGTTTCATTCATGAATGAATCCGTTTCATAATCGGCCATTGACTGACGAAACAGACAGTTTGTGATCTTCCGACCCACGTCTACGCCCACTCACCCCTCAGGACCCCCGGCCGCCGGGGCGGGCTGTGCGATCAGACATTTACCCGTAACCGAACCTAAACACGTGATAAACAAAGACCTCTCACGAAAGAAGCCGTCCAGTTTGGCTTCCCTTTCCGTGATCCTTCCGCTCGCGACAGCCCTTGGCTCGTCCGTGGCGTTTTCCCAGACGGCCCCTGCTCCTTCCGCCGCTGCGCCGGCCGCCCCCTCGGACTCGATCATCACGATGGAGGCCTTCTCCGTCACGGGTTCGAACATCAAGCGTACGGACCAGGAGAAGGTTCTCCCGGTGACGGTGATGAACTTCGAAGCGATCCAGGCCCGCGACGCCGCGACGCCCTCCGACATGCTCGTGGCGCTCCCGCAGATCACGAACATCCCAAACAACGAGACCTCGGTCAACGCCGTCGCCGCTCGCGGTGGTGTCGTGACGGTTGCTCTGCGTGGTCTCGGCGCCGGCAGCACGCTCGTGCTGCTCAACGGCCGCCGCGCTCCGTTCCATCCGTTCAACACCCAGAGTGTGAACGTCAACACCATGCCGAGCTTCGGCGTCCAGCAGGTCGAAGTGCTGCGTGACGGCGCTTCCGCCATCTACGGATCCGATGCCGTCGCCGGTGTCGTCAACTACATCACCAAGAAGGACCCGACCGGTACCGAGGTCAGCGTTCGTTTCGGCGTCACCGAGCACGGTGGCGGCGCGGACTACCAGTTCAACCTCGGCCACGGTCGCACCTTCGCCGATGGCAAGGGCACCCTCCTCACCAGCTTCACGGCCTATGACCGTGACTACATCTGGTGGCGCGAGCGCGAGGTCTCCAAGACCGGCGACAAGTATCGCACCGCCCGCGCTCCGTTCAATGTCGTGGGCAGCGCCTACGATCGCCTGACGCAGACCGGCCAGTGGGTTCAGTTCCGCGTTGGCGAGGACGCCCTCACCGGCACGATCAACCGCGTGTTCCCGGTCAACGGCACGCCCACGATCACCACGGCGGCCCTTCCCCGCGAGTACTACGCCGACTACAACGACTACACCGTGGGTCAGCCCCGCAGCCGTCGTTATAATCTGTTCAACCGCATGGAGTATCAGCTCACCGACAGCATCCGTGCCTTCGGCGAACTCGGTTACTACTACGCGTACTCCAGCACGCATCGCCAGCCGATCACGCTGAGCTCCTCGGACTCACTGGTCAGCCTCTCGGCCGACAATCCGTTCAATCCCCGCGGCTCCCGCTTCTACAGCCCGACCGGCGCCAACAATGCTGACGGCACCGCCCGTCTGACCGGCACCCCGACCCCCATCACCATCACCGCGATGACGATTGAGGACGGTGGCATCGAAGACGTGTTTGCCCGTGACTCCGTCTGGCGCGGCGTGGCCGGCCTGAGCGGCAGCTTCGGCGAGTCCACCTGGACCTGGGAATCGGCCCTCATGTACGGCCGCGTCGACACCAAGGACTATGTGTTCAACGGTGTCCGCGACTCCAAGCTCGATGACGCCGCGCACCGCACGGACGCCACCGCCTGGAATCCCTTCGGCATGACCTTCAAGGTCGAGAACGGCGCTGTCGTCTACGCTGCGCCGTACACGAACCCGGATCAGGTCCGCAAGTCCTACACCGAGACGCTCACCCGTTTCGGCACCAGCCAGATCTTCAGCGCCGACTTCCGTGCCAACGGCGAAGTCGCTGAAATCTGGGCCGGCAAGATCTCGGCCTCCACCGGCATCGAGTTCCGTCGTGAGTACCGTGATGACTGGCGCCCGCCGTATCACAACTTCATCCCGGCCGGCGCGACCAACGCCCGCGGCGAACCGCTCAATCCGAACAACAACGATTTCCTCGTGACCTCGCCCAAGGGTGACCTCTACGCCTCCCGCGAGATCTCCAGCGCCTACGCCGAGACCGTTGTTCCCCTCGTTGCGACCGACAGCAACTTCCCGCTCGTCTACTCGCTCGAGGCCAACGCCTCGGTTCGTTACGAGGACTACTCGGACTTCGGTGAGGCCACCAAGCCCAAGTTCGGCCTCAACTACAAGCCGACCTCCTGGTCCATGCTCCGCGCCTCGCTCAACAAGGGCTTCTCTGCTCCCCAGCTCGACGCTCTCTACCAGCCGGCCTCCTTCTCGGTTGCCTCGCCTCCGGGCGTCCGTGACACGGTCCGTAATGACCACTTCCAGAGCGCCGGTCGTCCGCTTGATTCGCAGGTCCTGATCAAGACCTACAATCTCGCGAATCCTGACCTCCAGCCCGAAGAGTCTGACGGCCTGAGCGTCGGTATCGCGATCGACGTTCCGTTTGTCCGCGGTCTGTCCTTCACGGTCGACTACTGGGAAATCGAGCAGCGCAACCTGATCCAGGCTGAGAGCCGCAACACGGCCCTCGACGAGCAGCTGATCCGCGCCTACACGCAGGAGCAGCTCGCCAAGGGTATCCCGATCGACCAGATCCAGACCGGCTCCCACATCACGCCGAACGGCCCGAACACCTACATCGGCGAGAAGAACACCCTCCGTCAGGCTGTGACCGATGGCGACCGCGCGCTCTTCGCCGCGGCCAATGCCCTCCTCCCGGCCAGCCAGCAGATGGCCGCCGTCGGCGTCTACGAGGGTGCCATCAGCCAGCAGGTCAATCGCTCGGGCAAGAACTTCACGAACGGTATCGACTACAACCTGAGCTACAGCCTGCCGAACACCTCGTTCGGTCAGATCCGTGTCTCGACCGAGTGGTCCCAGTTCCTGAACAAGTTCACCAAGAACACCCCGACCTCTCCAAAGGATGACGATCTGAACTCGATGGCGACGGCCGAGTGGAAGTCCAACACCACCCTCCAGTGGCGCAAGAACGACTGGTCGGGCTCGATCAGCGCGGTCTGGACCAGCGACATCCGCACGGGTGCCACCACGACCCGTGCCCTCTACGAGTCCAATGGCCGTCCGGACTACATCAAGGAAGTCCTGAACAACGGTACGACGACCTTCTACGAGGAAGGCTACGATGCCCTCCAGGTGAACGTCGGTCTCTCCTACCGCTTCCAGAACGATGCCAACAAGTGGGTCGCCGGCACGACGGTCCGCCTCGGTATCAACAACATCCTCGACGAGGAGCCCTCCGAGGCCGCCACGGCCTCTGGCTACAACCCGACCACGGGTGGCAGCCTCTGGGTTGGTCGCGCTTACTCGCTCACCTTCACCCGCCAGTTCTAAGCCAACGGGTTTAGGTTAGCTTCAGTTCTCAAGCCCCGGGCCTCACCGCCCGGGGCTTTTTCGTGCCCCGATTCCAGGGCCGTCGGCTTGGTGTAGCCGGCCCCGCTGAGGCCGGGCAGGGTAATCGCGCATCCATCATTTCCAGACCAGCCTCCGCGAGGCCAAATCCATCGAGCCTAGCTAAACCAGTCGCCGTTGCGAAAAGCCCCAACCCCGACCTTCGGTTGCAGCCAGTGGGGTGGTTTGAAATTCCGGACGCTTGGCGCCTGGGATCTGGGGTCTGGCGGGCACCACCCCCACCCGGCGCTAACCCGCGAAGAATTTCTGGATTCGCAGCAGCGACGCCGCAAGTACGTCAACCTCGTCGCGGGTGTTGTAGAGATAGAAGCTCGCCCGCGCCGTGCTTGGCAGGCCGAGTTTGCGCATGAGTGGTTGGTTGCAGTGATGACCACCGCGCAGCGCGATTCCGTCCTGATCCGCAAAGGTCACCACGTCGTGCGCATGGGCGTCACCAAGGGCAAAGCTGACAATGCCCGCGCGTGGCTGGCCGGCAACCGGGCCGAGGATCCGCATGCCGGGAATCTCCGCCAAGCGACGGCGGGCGTAACCCGACAGGTCGTGATCATGGGCCGCAATGCGCTCGCGTCCGACCGAATCAATAAAGTTCATCGCTGCCGCCAGGCCAACCGCGCCCGCGACATTGGGCGTGCCGGCCTCGAAGCGCTCCGGGGCTGGCTTCCAGCGCGCACCTTCGTAGTCGACACTGACCACCATGCCGCCACCGGTTTCGTCCGGCGACATCGCATCAAGCAGTTCCCGGCGCCCATACAACACACCGATGCCCGTCGGGGCGCACATCTTGTGACCGGAGAACGCGAGGAAATCGCAGCCCAAGGCCTGGACATCGAGCGGCTCATGCCCGATCGACTGCGCGGCATCCACGACGGTCAATGCGCCGACCGCGCGAGCTCGGCGGCAGAGCTCCGCCGCCGGATTGATCGTGCCGAGGGTGTTCGAGATGTGCGTGAACGCGAAGATCTTCACCTGCGGCGTCAGGAGCGTGTCGAGCGCGGCAAGGTCGAGACCACCCTCGCCATCCGCACCCAGCACGGGAACATAGCGCAAGGTCGCCCCTGTCGCCTTGGCCACCTGCTGCCAGGGCACAAGATTAGAGTGGTGCTCCATCTCCGTCGTGAGCACGACATCACCCGGTTTCAGACGTGCGCCCAGTCCGCGGGCCACAACATTCACCGCCTCGGTCGTGCCGCGCACAAAGATGATCTCGGCCGGTTCCTTCGCCTGGATGAAGCTCGCCACCCGCGCACGCGCCGCCTCGAAGCTGTCGGTGGAGCGCATCGAGAGGGCATGCAGCCCGCGATGCACATTGCTGTTGTCGCGCTCGTAGTAGCGGACGAGCGCATCAATGACTGCGCGCGGCTTGTGCGAGGTCGCCCCGTTGTCGAGGTACACCAAGGGCTTGCCGTTGACGCTCTGGTGGAGCGCCGGAAAGTGCGCGCGAAGATCGGAAAAAGGGATGCTCATCGTTACGACTGCGGAGGCTGGTCAGGTTGCTTCAGCGCATCGAGCGCGGCGTGCCACGCCAGGGTCGCACACTTGATGCGGGCCGGAAACGCGTGCACACCGGCAAATGCCGCGACCTCGGAAAAGTCCTCCGGCTGACGCCCCGTGGTCACGATGTCCTTGAATTCAGCGAAGCGCTCCGCGGCCTCGGTCGCCGTCTTGCCCTTGAGCTGCGTCGTCATCAGCGACGCGCTCGCCTGCGAGATCGCGCAGCCCGAACCGTCAAAACCGATTTCCGCAATGCGATCCCCTTCCATGCGGAGGTAGACCGTGCAGTTGTCGCCACAGGTCGGGTTGTCCCCGCTCGCCACCCGCGTGGCCGTCGGCAGGCGCCCCCGGTTCCGCGGGCGCTTGTTATGGTCAAGAATGACCGACTGGTAGAGATCGGAGAGATCGGACATGGCAGATTTTCAACCATGACAAAGCCCGGTTGCCGGATGAAGGCAAATCGCGGGTTCGTTTGCGCAGCCAGCCGACCCTCCGTACCGGGCTGGTCAGGTCGCTGTACCGGCCCATTTGCCGGCAGACTGTCACCACTCAGACCGTAAGCGCGTGCCGCCCCGGCGCCGCCGACTGGCTGGCGTCGAAGCACATCGCGATCACGCGCAAAAGCGGAACCCCGGCCGGAAGAACCTCCACTCCGTCGGCGCTCACCACAACCAGACCATCCGCCTGTAGCGGCGCCAGGGCCGCAATCTCCGCGGCATAATCCTTCCGCATTTCCCCGCCCCAAACCCGGTCCTGCTCATCGAAGTCGAGCGTCCGTTCGCACATCAATCCCATGATCAGCGCCCGGCGCCGAAGGTCGTCGCGGTTAAGTCGATAACCACGCTCCACCGGCAGCTGCCCGGCCGCCAGGCTCGCCCGATAATCCGCCAGCGACTTGTGGTTCTGGCGATACGTGTCAGCGGTCTGCGAGATCGACGAGATCCCGAAGCCGTACAATGAGGCGCCCCCACGCGTGCTGTAGCCCTGGAAGTTACGATGCAGCGTGCCGTCCGCGAGCGCCCGTGCGAGTTCGTCGTCCGGGCGGGCAAAGTGATCGAGCCCCACATCCACGTACCCGGCGGCACGCAGGCGCTCATGCAGGCGGGCGAACATGCTCAGCTTCAGCGCAGGCGCCGGCAGCTGTCCGTTGCGGTCGAAGATCCGTTGCGCCGGCTTGATCCAAGGCACATGGGCGTAGCTGAACAACGACAACCGGTCGGGACCGAGTGCGAGGACCTCGTCGAGCGTCGCATCGAGACTCGCCTCCGTCTGCAGCGGAAGGCCATAGATGAGGTCGACGTTGATCGAGGTGACCCCCGCCTCGCGCAGCCAGGCAAATGCCTGCTGGTTGAGCGCGTGCGGCTGGATGCGGTGAATCGCGACCTGAACCGCGGGGTTGGTGTCTTGCACGCCGAGCGATGCCCGGTTCATGCCCATCGCGCGCAAGGATTCGATCTGCCCCCGGTCAAGGCAGCGCGGATCGATCTCAACGCCGATCTCGGCGTCCGGCGCAAAGACAAAGGTCTCCCGCAGCATCCGCGCGAGCCGCGCCAGCTGCTCCGGCGTGAGAAAGGTCGGGGTGCCGCCGCCGAGGTGAAGCTGGGCGACCGGCCGCGAACGGTCGATCTGCTGCGCCGTCAGCGCGATCTCCCGCTCGAGGTCATCGAGATAGCCGTCTGCGACCCCTTGCCGGCGCGTGATGATCGTGTGACACCCGCAATACCAGCAGCGCGAGGCACAAAACGGCAGGTGCACGTAAAGGGAAAGCGGACCGGCGCCGGAAGCGTTATCCTCAGCCAGCGAACGCGATAGATCCAATGCGGCGAAATCACTCCCGAAACGCGTGGCCGGCGGATACGATGTATAGCGGGGCCCCGGGACCGCATACTTTCGGATCAAATCGAGATCAAGTGCGGGCCCGGCGTGGGCGTCCTGTCCGGTAAAAACAGCGGGAGAGATCATGGCTTTGCGGTCACCAGCATCTCACAAAGCGGCTTTTGGGGCTCCGCATGCCTTGGCTGGCGTCGCGCACTTTTTGGTCACCTTCGCGACCGTCCGGACGCTAGGGAATCCGCAATTCCATCCCGATCTTCAACGCCGCCTTGTCGTTTGGCAGCAGCTCGCGGTTGGCCGCGACGATCTCGGAAATGCGCGCATTGGTCGGTGTGCCGTAATAACGGCGGGCGATGCTGTAGAGAGACTCCCCCTGGGCGACCACATGACGGCGGCCACCCGCGGCCGGAGTCGGCGCAGGTTGGACCGCAGCTGCGGTTGGCGCCGCGGCGACCGTTTGTACCGGCGCCTGACTGATCTGCGGAGCGTCCGCGGTTTCGATCGGACCACGGGTGGTCAACGGTCCGGCGGACAGGGAGCCAAAGGCCTGCACAGGACCGGACGTGCCCGGATCATCGAGTGAAATCACACTGGCCGGGCGGCCGGAGCCGATCGCGGCCAGATCGGCCTTCAACTGGGTGTTCTCCCGCTGCAGGCGTTCGACGACATCAAGCAGGTCGTTGCGGAGAACCTGGTTCTCCAGCGGCTGGGCCGGCAGCGTGCGGGCGAAATCGCGCGTGGCCGCCTGGATAAGCTGCCCCACCAACTGCGACTGCGGCGCGTTGGGCTTCAGCTCGCGGTACTTGCGATAGTGATAGATGGCCTGGATCGGGTCCTTGATCTGCTCGTGGTAGAGCCGGCCAACTTCGAGGTGTGACTCCGCCGCGTCACCCGCGCGCTTGTCGATCACCTTGAGGAAGGCCGCCATGGCTTCCTGATTTCGGTTCTGGCGAAGAAGGCTCTTCCCTCGCACGTAGTCGGCGTCATCGATCTCGGCAACGAGTCCAGTCCCAGGTGCACGCTCGCAGCCCGTCGCCAGCATCAGCAGGGCGAGCAACAGGAGAAGGAGCGGTGAGCGGAGCCTCATGGCGGCGGAAAAGGATTTGAATGGGACCTGATCAACCCTAAGTTCCGCACAGCGTCCTGCGACTCAATTCATAAATGGCCATCGTCCCGAAAACCGCGCTTGCCCGCGCGCGCTCCTGTTTCCGCATCGAGATGGCTGCCCTGGCGGCCAGCTCCCGGGCGCTCGACGGGGAATTCGTCCGGGTCGCCCAAGCCATCGAGACTGCTGCCGCGGTCGGCTCAAAGCTGATTCTTTGCGGCGTCGGCAAATCAGCCCACATCGCCCAGAAACTGGCCGGCACCTTCAACAGCACCGGCGTTTCGTCCTGCTTCCTCGACCCGACGCAAGCCCTCCACGGGGATATGGGCCTCTGCAACGAGGGCGACATCGCCCTCCTGTTGAGCAACAGCGGACAATCCGAGGAGGTGCTGCGCCTGCTGCCCCTGCTCCGCCGGTTTGGCCTGACGGTCGTCGCCTTCACCAGCAACCCGTCGTCCGACCTCGCCCGGAATTCGGACCTGAAGCTGCTTTACCGCGTGCCCCGCGAGGCATGTCCGCTCCGCCTCGCTCCCACCGCCAGCACGACGGCCGCGCTCGCCCTCGGCGACGCCCTCGCCATGGCGCTGCTGGAGGCCCGCGGGCTGACTCGCGAGGACTTCGCCCGCTTTCATCCCGCCGGCAATCTCGGCCGCGTCCTGCTGCTGCGGGTCAAGGACATCATGCGCAGTGGCGAACGCCTGCCCGTTGCGGTGGAAACCGTGTCCACCCAGGAGGCCATCCTCGCGATGACCAAGGCCAAGAGTGGCAGCATCGCCCTCGTTCATGCCAAGACCGGCAAATTGAGCGGCATCCTGACCGACGGTGACTTCCGCCGCAGCGCCCTGACCGGGCCCGACTTCCTGCAGAAACCCGTGTCCACGTTCATGACCCGCAAACCCAAGACGATCCGCGAGGACGCCCTGGGGGTGGATGCCCTGCGCCTGTTCCAGGCCTTCAAGATCGACGACCTGATCGTCGTGAACCGCCGCGGCCAGCCGGTCGGCTTGGTCGACGGACAGGATCTGCCGAAGTTAAAGATCGTTTAGGAAAAATCCCATCCACGACTCCCGCTAACGTGGGGTCCCACCCGGTCTAATTTCCACCCGGCAGCCTCTTTTTCGTCGTCCGCCCGGGCCGATCTGTGGCAATGTCCCGGACCATGCCGACGCCTTCGTTTGTCTACCAAGACCCCTTTCCCCTGGGTAAGGACGAAACCGAGTACCGCCTTCTCTCCAAGGAAGGGGTGTCCACCGCGACGTTCGAAGGGAACGAGATCCTCAAGATCGCCCCAGAGGCCCTGACCTTTCTCGCCGCACAGGCGATGCGCGACTGCTCGTTTCTCCTCCGCCCCAAGCACCTCGCGCAGGTTGCCGCCATCCTGCAGGACCCCGAGGCTTCGGAGAACGATCGCTACGTTGCCCTGACCCTTCTCAAGAACGCCGAGATCGCCGCCGAAGGCATCCTGCCGTTCTGCCAGGACACCGGCACCGCCACCATCATGGGCAAGAAGGGCCAGCAGGTCTGGACCGGCGCCGATGATGCCGAGGCATTGTCGCGCGGCGTGTACGAGTGCTACACCAAGGAAAATCTCCGCTACTCGCAGACCGCCCCGCTCGATCTCTGGAAAGAGGTCAACACCGGGACCAACCTGCCCGCGCAGATCGATCTCTACGCCAGCAAGGGCGCGGCCTACGAATTCCTCTTCGTCGCCAAAGGCGGCGGCTCGGCCAACAAGACCTATCTCTACCAGGAGACCAAGGCCCTGCTCAACCCGAAGAGCCTCGAAGCCTTCATCATCGACAAGATGAAGTACCTCGGCACGGCCGCATGCCCGCCGTATCACCTCGTCTTCGTCATCGGCGGCACCAGCGCCGAAGCCTGCCTCAAGACCGTCAAGCTCGCCTCGGCCAAGTACCTCGACACGCTTCCGACGTCAGGCAACGAACTCGGCCGCGCCTTCCGGGACGTCGAGATGGAGAAGAAGGTGCTCAGCCTCGCCCAGCAGACCGGCATCGGCGCGCAGTTCGGCGGCAAGTACTTCGCCCTCGACGTGCGCATCGTCCGCCTGCCGCGTCACGGCGCTTCCTGCCCCGTGGGTCTCGGCGTATCCTGCAGCGCGGACCGCAACATCAAGGGTCGCATTGACCGCGACGGCATCTGGCTCGAAAAATTGGAAACGGATCCCGGCCGCTTCATCCCCGCCGCCGAGCGCGTGCTCAAGACGGAAAAGGTCGTCCGGCTCGATCTCAACCAGCCGATGGCCGACATCCTGGCCGAACTTTCCCGGCATCCGGTCACGACGCGCGTGTTGCTCAACGGCCCGCTCATCGTCGCCCGCGACATCGCTCACGCCAAACTCAAGGAGCGCGTCGACGCCGGACAGGGATTGCCCGATTATTTCAAGAACCACCCCGTCTACTACGCCGGCCCCGCCAAGACGCCCCAGGGCTACGCCTCAGGCAGCTTCGGCCCGACGACCGCCGGACGCATGGACAGCTACGTCGAGCAGTTCCAATCGCTGGGTGGCTCGATGGTCATGCTTGCCAAGGGCAACCGCAGCATGGCCGTCACCAAGGCCTGCAAGCAGCACGGCGGTTTCTACCTCGGCAGCATCGGCGGCCCAGCGGCCATCCTTGCCAAGGAAAACATCCGCAAGGTCGAGCTCCTCGAGTATCCCGAACTCGGCATGGAAGCCGTCTGGAAGATCGATGTGCAGGATTTCCCCGCGTTCATCCTCGTCGATGACAAGGGTAACGACTTTTTCGTCAACGGCTGCGGCGCCTGCCTGCCGACGGCCAAGGCCTGAAGACGCTCGAACCGGGGAAGTTAACCACAGATAACACAGATGCTCACAGATACGGATTTCGTCTGGCGCAAGGCCCGTCTGAATCCGTGCTCATCCGTGTCCATCTGTGGTTAAAAGGCCCGTGTACGATCAGAACTTGCGCACGAGGCCCACGGCGTAGAGCCAGGGGTCGAGACGAGCTTCGGTCAGCGCGGTGCCACCCGCAAGGACGTCGGTGCGAATCGCCGCCTTCTTCACATTGGCATTGAAGCTCCAGCGCTCGTTCAGGTCGTAATCAAAGCCCACCTGACCGGCCAAGCCCACGCTGGAATTTTCCAGCTTGAGCGGAACGCCAGCGACCGAGAGTTCGTCGTCGAAGATCAGCGTGAAATTCACGCCCGCAGCAACATAGGGCCGGAACCTGCCGGTGAGAGGACGGTACTGCAGGAGCAGCGTCGGAGGGAGGTGCTTGAAGCTGCCCAGCCGGCCTGCGCCCGCGAGATCAACGCTGTGCTTCTGCGGGATCGTCAGCACGAGTTCCGCGGAGAGCTTGTCATTGAAGGCATAGCCCACATCGATCTCCGGAATGGTGCGATCGCTGACGCTCACGGCGTCCGCAGCGAAATTAATGCCCAGCGCGCTGAACGCGTCCGACTTGTCCACGGTCTGCAGGTAGGTCGCGCCCACGCGCACACTCCACGGGCCCGCGATCGCGGTGCTGGCTGCCAGACCGAGCGTCGCAGCGCCCAGGCTAATGAGATAGGATAGGTTCTTCATGGTATCAGTTCGGTCACGACATTCGTTGTGACTCGATGTCGGACAGCCTACCACCGATCCCCCAGGCCGGCTGCGCACCGCTTGGCAGGGGCTGCGCAGCGGTTGTTCTAGCCGATGACCGACACCACAATCTCGCGGTCGTGACGGGCCGCGCGGTGCTCCCATAGAAACACACCCTGCCACGTTCCCAAGAGCAGGGATCCCTGATCAAACGGAATGCTCTCACCGGTGCGGGTCAGCGCCATCTTGATGTGCGCAGGCATGTCGTCCGGACCCTCCAAGGTGTGCGTGAAATGCGGATCGTCCTCCCGCACCAGCCGGTCCAGCCACGCTTCGAGATCGCGGCGCGCGCTCGGGTCGGCGTTTTCCATGATCATCAGCGAACAGCTGGTGTGTCGACAGAACACCTGAGCGACCCCGCGCGACAGACCACTGGCCCGCACCACGCGGGCAAGATCATCCGTGAATTCGTGCAGCCCCCGCCCGCGGGTGCGGACGATCAGCGTCTCCTGATGAATCGCCATGCATCAACGCTACGCCAACGCGCTGGTTTGATCCAGCGCTGATCGCGCAATCCACGGGCGCACCCAATCGGCTAGCCTCCACCCGCACCCGGCGCGCTTGCGCCCGGCTTCGTCATCGCCAGCGGGTCCAGCGCCCGGTCCAGCGCCGCTGCGTCCATCAGGCCCTTCGCCAGCACGACCTCGCGCAGGGTTCGGCCGGTAGCGAAGGCTTCTTTCGCCACCGCGGCCGCCTGATCGTATCCAATGAAGGGATTCAATGCGGTCACCAGCATCAGCGAACGCTCCATCAACTCGCGACAGCGCGCCTCGTCTGCCTCAATACCGGCCACACAGGCATCCGCAAAGACCCGGGCGCCGTTCGCAAGGCAGCGCACGGCCTCGTGCATCGCGTGCGCCATCAGCGGCAGCGTCACGTTGAGCTCGAAGTGGCCGTCCCGGCCGCAGATCGCGACGGTCTGCGCCAGCCCTTGGGTGTAGATGCAGACTTGGATGAGCATCTCGCTCATCACCGGGTTGACCTTGCCCGGCATGATGGAGGAACCGGGCTGGGTCGCAGGCAGGCGAATCTCACCCAGACCACTGCGGGGCCCCGAACCCAGCAGGCGAATGTCACTGGCGATCTTGGTGAGTCCGGCCGCGATCGCCGTCAGCTGGCCCGCCGCCTCGACGATGTCGTCACGTCCGCCCTGAGCCTCGAAATGGTTGCGCGCCTCGCGAAAGGCGATGCCCGTCTCGGCCGACAGTCGCGCGCTGACCGCCGCCGCGAAGGCCGGGTGGCAATTCAGCCCCGTTCCGACCGCCGTGCCACCGACCGCCAGTTCCCCCAGCGCGGCAATTGCCCGGTCGGTGCGCTCGACGGCCTTGGTCACCTGCATCGCATAGCCGGAAAACTCCTGCCCCAAGGTGAGGGGCGTCGCATCCATGAGGTGGGTTCGCCCGATCTTCACGATTGACGAAAACGAGGCCGCCTTTACCTCCAGGGCCGACGCCAGATGCACCAGCGCCGGACGGAGGTGATCGCGCAGCTCAATCGCGACGCTGACGTGGAGCACGGTCGGAATGATGTCATTCGACGATTGGCCGAGATTGACGTCGTCATTCGGATGAACCGGCCGGCGGGAGCCGATCGCTTCACCCGCCAACTGGCTGGCGCGGTTGGCGATGACCTCATTCGCGTTCATGTTGGTCGAGGTGGCCGATCCGGTCTGGAAAACGTCGATCGGGAAATGCTCCAAATGCCGGCCCGCGGCCATCTCGGCTGCAACCTGCTGGATAAGGCGCGACTTGTCAGGAGGCAGCAGCCCCAGTTCCTCATTCACGGCGGCACATGCGCCCTTGACCCGACCCAGCCCGCGAATGAAGGCGGCCGGCAGCGGATGGCCGCTGATGGGGAAATTGAGCACGGCCCGCTGGGTCGAAGCGCCATAAAGCGCATCGGCGGGAACCGTCATTTCACCCATCGAGTCTCGCTCGGTTCGCATGGCCACAGGATGGCGTCGTTCCCGAAAAAAGCAAAACCCCGCCTTGGCGGGGTTAGCGAAATCGCACCGGCGATCAGCGAGGGCGGGTGATTAGAACTTGAGCGTCAGGCGGTCGGCACCGCCACCGATGCGGCGCACCTGATCGTAGAGCTGCTCTTCGCTCAGGCGGCTGGCAATGCGTTCGCGCACCACCATGGTTTCTCCGGCGGAGGCCGTCGAATTCGACGGCTCATAGGCAAAGAGGCGATTGCGGCGGGCATCACGCGGGCTGGTCACTTCCGCGAGCGGCTCCCGGGTCGAGGCCAGCTGCAAGGTGGAGGTCTGGCCTTCGATGAGGCGGGCCAGCTCCGGCTCCATCTCGGCTGCGGCCGCGCGATTGGCGGCAATGGATCGTGCCGATGGACTGAGTTCAAACGAACTCTCCCGCTGTTCCATCAGCGCGGCGAGATCCCAGCCGGACGTTTCCGACTCGGTCTCCGCCCCGGCAACCGAGGCCACCGTCGGAGCCGTCTCGACCACAAAACGCGACGTCGACGTTACCGGGGAGTCGATACCCGGCATCGCCTCCTTGGCCGAAGCCGGCGCGGTCGCCGCAGCCAGCGCAGCAACCGGAACGGAAGGCGCCAAACCCGGCTCGATCTCAGGCTGACGATACTCGCGAACCGTCAGGAAGGTGACTGCGAGAATCGCGGTCGCACCCAAGGGAATTTGCAGCCGGGGAAGGCCCGAAAACACCTGCGGAAACACATACCACCAGCGACGTTTTTCCACCGCCGCCGCCAGCTGCTTCGTCCGAAAATCCTGCTCGAACCGCGTCCAAAATTCAGCCGACGGACGCTCCGCCTGCTTCAGGCGAAGCAGTTCTTCCAAAGTGACTTTGTTGGCGGACGGGCGGGACTCAGGGGACTCGTTCATGGGCGCAAATAAGGCTGCAACTCAGACTGTAACAACTGTTTGGCGTAGTGAAGACGCGAACGGACTGTCCCAACAGAGCAGCCGACCACGTCAGCGATCTCTTCATGGCTCAGGCCGTCAATTTCGAATAAAGTCACCACGGTACGATGCTTGATAGACAATTTCTGCATCGCTTCGTTCAATTTCTCCTGAAGTTCCTTAACCAAGACCTGTCGCTCAACCCCGCTCTTATCCGTCAGCTTATCAATGACTTCGGCGGATTTATCCTCCTCGTTGATCTTCTCGAAACTGAAGAAGCTCCGTAGCCGGCTCTTGCGCAGGTGGGTCAGCGTCGAATTGACGGCAATTCGGTAAAGCCAGGTGAAGAAGGATGACTGCCCCTGAAAGCGATTGATGGACTGGAAAGCCTTGATGAAGGCATCCTGGGTCAGGTCGGCCGCATCCTCCCGATTGGAGGTCATGTTATAAACAACCCCGAACACCCGTTCGCGGTACTTGCGAATCAAGTCATCGAAAGCCGCCACCTCACCCGACTGCACCCGCTTCACGAGCGTCCAGTCGGAGTCGGCTTCCTGCTGCCGCTCCGGCGACGCGACCAGCGTCTTGTCGAGGGCTTTGGGTGCGGCCTGCATAACGACCGGTAATGTGGCCATTCAGGCAGATCGGCGCAACGGCAAATCGGCGAAATCCGGCGGCGTTCAACCGAGCCGACCGACCTGCAATCCGCCCACCTGCGCGCGCAGAACCTCGCACAAGCGCAGTAACAGGGGAACCGGAGGTAAGGCGGCATGCGGCGCAAGCGCCTGCTCCGCCGCCTTGAGCTCGTTTTCCACCGCGTCCGCCACCGTCTCGAAAACGCCTGCCTCCGCCATTTGGCTGAGTCGGAGCGCCATCTGAGGTGGCCGCTGGCCGAGAATCTCGTCCGTCAGCGCCGCCTGCTCCGCGGCCGGGAGCCGTTCCATGAGCTCGATCAGGGGAAGCGTCAGCTTCCCGCTGACCAGATCGGTGCCCAGCGTCTTGCCGATGCGCTTTTCCTCGCCGAAGAAATCGGCGAGGTCGTCGTAGATCTGGTAGGCAATGCCGAGATGGCGGCCAAAGCGCGTCGCCGCCTCAGAAAAGGCCGGAGTGAACCCCGCAAGCTGGCTGCCCAACTGGCACGAAACCCGGAACAGTTCGGCGGTCTTGAGATCGATCACGCGCTCGTAGTCGGCGCGCGTGACCGCCGTGGTGCCACGACGCAGGGTCTGGATGATCTCGCCCGCGCACACCTTGCGGGTCGAACTCGATACCGCCTGGCAAACCTCGGTCGTCGGAAACTGCGCCGCGAGGTGCAAGGCATGCGCGAAAAGTGCATCACCCAGGAGTACGGCCGCCTCGGGTCCGTATTCGCGGGCGGCGGTGCGCCGTCCGCGGCGCAAGGTCGCGTCGTCCATGATGTCGTCGTGGACGAGGGTAGCCAAGTGCACGAACTCCACGACTGCGGCCACCCGCACGAGTTCAGGTTGAATGGAGCCGTCGCTACGCCACCCGCTCAGGAAGACCAGCGCGGGGCGGATCCGCTTGCCTGACGTGTCGATGCAATAGTCCGCCATCCCGCGGATCTCGGGCTCGAACGCCTCGATCTGACTGCGCAGAAACACGTCGAGCGCAGCCATGTGCGGCTTGAGCAGCGAAAACACCGTCGCGAAATCCGGGGCCGGGTGGAGAGCCCGGGGAAGTTCGGTCGTGGCAGCCATGATTGCGCCTACGGTAGGGTCCTCCCCACAAATGGCCAACTCATAACCGTGGAATAAGGCGGGATTCTGCCCGGCTCAAGCCGGACTCCGAACGAGGGAAAATCCCGAAATTCGAGGCATCCACCCGATGTCGGGGCACAAAAAAGCCGGGCTCGACCAAACGAGACCGGCCTTTGCGGGCGAGCTTAGCCCTTAATTACTTCTTTTGCTTGGTTTCCGGAGCGGCCGGAGCAAATGGATCGCTGCCGTCACGATAGCCAGGCAGCTCGTCGCGGCGCAGGCCCATGGAGCGGACCGCCCGCGGATCGAAAACCTCCTCGATCGCCGCACCCTCGGCGTTGACCGTCTTGGCCGTGATGAAGATGAGGAGATTGCGTGAGTCGACATTCTTGGTATCCGAGCGGAACAGACGACCAAGTCCGGGAATGTTGCCCAGAACCGGCACTTTGCTCTGACCGTTCTGTGACGTATTTTCAATCAAGCCGCCGATGCCCATCGTGAAGCCGTCCTTGAGCGAGATCTGGGTCTTGCTCTTGCGCGTCGCGATGATCGGGATCTCCGCCCCACCCGCGCCGCCGAACGTGGTCGTGCCGGCGCGACTGCTGACTTCGGGCTCGACCGTGAGCTTGATGAAACCGCGGGCATTCACCTGGGGCGTGACCTTGAGGATGATGCCGATCGGGCGATAGGTGAAGCCGCTGACCTCGAACGTGCCGCGCTCCTGATTGTAGGTGTAATTCGGAATCGGAAACTCTTCACCGATATTGATGTTCGCCTCGGTGTTGTTGAGGGTCACCACGGTCGGATTCGAGACCAGCTTCACGTTGTTTTGCGTCTGCAGCGCGCTGATCACGAGGTTGAAGTCCGAAGCGGAAAACACCGCACTCGCCGCCCGGTTCGTTCCGCCCGTGTTCGCGATGTTAAGGAGGTTGGTCAGGGCGTCCGTCGTGGAGGACGTGATGCCGTCGATGATCGAGCTACCGACCGAATTGGACGTCGACCCCGTGGTTCCGTTAATCTGCTCGGTGCCAACCAATCCATTCGTGGTCGTGGTGGCAACCGGGGTGGTTCCACCCGTCGCGGTGGTTACGCTAGGGGCCGACGAAGGAAGATTCACCGAACCGGACGGGAAATTCGTGGTCGAGGGAGTCGACTGAAACACCGTGCCGTAAAGGGTGGTGTTGCTCAGCTGGTTGGTATTGGTGGTCGACGTGGTGGTTCCGTTCGCCTGATTGGTCGAGGTCGTCGTCGTGTTGCTCGCATTGGTGCCGTTTGTCGTACCGTTGCTGCGATCCGTGCCATTCGTAATCTGCTGACCACGCGAACGGTCCCAGGTCTGATTGATCCCGCCGACGCCAAGCTGGTAATTCTGCAGCGAGGCCCAGTTGACGCCGATGTTCTTCACGTCGCGGTCGGTCACCTCGACGAACTTCGACTCGATCATGACCTGCTCGGTCGCCTTGTCCAATTCCTCGATGATGACGCGGATGCGACCCATGCGCGACGGTCGCTCGGAGATCACCAGCGCATTGCTGCGTGCATCAGTGATGACACGGCCGCCGGCGGCGGTGTCGACCAGCGGCTCGATCGAGGGCCGGATGTCCTGGGCTCGCGCATAGTTAAGAATGAAGACCTCGGTCGAGACCGGCTCCTGTGCGAGCGACTCCTGGCTCACGATCTTGATGATGTTGCCCTCCTCGGCGTAGGTGTAGCCGACCGGGGAAAGCACCACCTGGAAAATCTGGCGCCACGTGACGTCACGAAGCTTGATGGATGTTTTCCCCTGCAGGGTGTCCGGAACAACGATGTTCAGCTCAAACAGATCCGCGACATTGCGCAGAATGTTGCGGATGTCCTCATCGGGAAAGTCGACCGAAAGCGTGTCCTGTTCACGGGTCGCGGTGCCGCTTGTGGCGGTCGTGTCCTGGATGACGACGGCGGGAGCGGCCGGGGCCGGCGAGGCCACCGGGGTCGTCTCTGCCTCGGCGGGGGCGGTCTGAGCGCGGCCCGCGGTGAGCAGGCTGGCGGCCAGCAGGGCGAACAGGAGCGGATGCGTTCTCATGGTTTGGTGCCTGGCTTGATCGGCCGGGTGATTTCGTCGTTGTTGAGTCGTACGGTAAAGCTGGTGCTCTGGATCGCGGTGACGACGAGCACGTGAGTCGCGCCTTCGTAGGTGACCGTCAGTTCCTCGCCCACCCGGACCTGCTTGCTGCCGAACAGAAGGATAGGTTCACCACGCCGGTTGATCGTGCCGGTTGGCTGAATGTTCGCGGCAATGACCTCAAGGGTGTCACGCGAAGTCCGGACGGCCGGGCGGGCGCCAGCCTGGGCCGGAGCGGCCACCCCGGCTTCGCCGTCGTCCGGTTGATTAAAGCCTTCGGGCGCAAACGGGTTGTTCAGCGTAGCCGGAAGCGCCGGTGCCGCGCGCGGCTCGACGATGCGGGCCGCGATATCCACCGACGCAGCCCGCCGCTGAACGGGAAGGAGATCGGAACGCTGGGCAAACGCGCTGGAGCCCAGCGCGAGCGCACCGGCGACCAGGAGGGAAGCGGAAATACGGGTGCTCATGGCTGACCAAGAACCTCCAGGCTAAGAGTGAGCGTGACCGTGCCCGGCGCGACCGTGTCGGCCGCCGGCACCGGATTGAGCGTCGCACTGGTCACACGGCAGAAATGGCTGCCGGTCTCCAGCTTGCGCAGGAAATTGATCACATTGGAATACGGCCCCTGCACCGAAAGCGCATACGGGACCCGCAGGTATTTCGGCGCCGGGCCCTTGACCGGGGCGGGAGCCAGTTGACGCACGTCGACCAGCTTGGTTTCGGTCTCCGCCTCGATCCGGTAAAAATACTGGAGATTGGTGGTCAGCGCACCGATGCGAATGGCCCGCGAACTGATCTCGCGGTTCGCCGCCACCAGCGCGTCGTGCTGCTCCTTGAGCAGGACGCTGTTCTTGAGGTTGTTCTTCAGCTTCTCCCCCTCACTCGCGCGCTGCTCGAGGAGCGTCTCCGCAGCGGGAATCAGGTCCATGCGATAGTAACTCGCACCAGCGAGCACGAACGCGGCCAGGCCACATCCGATCCCGATCGGATGTTTCTTGAGCAGTGCAACGAGGTCTTGTCCGGTCAGACTCATGGCTTGGCCCCTTCCTCGGGTTTGAATTTAAGGACGAGCTCGATGAGCAGGCGACCCGTGCCCGGATCACGGTTCACATTGGTCGGCGTGACGTCAGAAAACAGCGCGCCGTACTTTGAATCCTTCCGGAGCTGATCGACAAACGCCGTCGCCTGACCGCTTGCACGATCCGGGGCACCCCGCACAACCGCGCGAAGCGTGATGCCCGTGTCACGAATCTCGAATGCACTGATCGCAATGTTCGTGGGCAAGGTCTGCCCCAGGTGCAGAAGGAAATCCGAAAGGGTCAGGCGGGTGCGGGTGAACGCGGCCACTTCGGTGATGATCTTTTCCTCCGTCTGAAACTGACGGAAAAGCGCGACCGCCTCATTGCTCGGGCCACGATCAGCTTCGATCTGCGCATTCCAGCTCGCAATCTGGTTGTTCAGCGCGTTCAGCGTGTACTCACGGTAGGCAAAGAAAAGCAACGCCGCGATCGCAAGGAACACCGCCGCGCCGTTCACGAAAAAAGCCGTGCGCACGACCTTCGTGTCGGGCAGCCGTGCGTAGTTCCGAAAGTTCGGATGCCACGCCGGGACCAGCGGCAACGAGGACGTCTGCTCCTTACTTTTTTTCAGGGAGAACTGCATGATAGTGAGCCATCAAACCAAGCAAACCGAGCAAACGCGCATCCACGGTCAGCCCCGTCTCAGGCACCGTGATCCCCCGGACCTGCAGCCAGGGAGCAAACTCAAACCCGAGCTGCCCCACGCCCAACTGCGCCGCAATCGATCCTTCGAGCCAAGCCAGCTTCGACGGCAGCAACAGACAGCACACCTGCCCAATCGACTGGCCAGTTTGGACTTCGTAGAATCCAATCGAGGACTGCAGCTCCTTGAGCAGTTTCCGAATCAGCGCCGGCCCCATGCCGGTAAAATCGAAGGTATTGGAGAAAAACAGCTTACGCGCTGATTCTTCATCCTTCAGGTTAAGCTCCTTCTGCACCACCGGGATCATCGAATCCAGCCCCTGCGGAATCGGCCGCGACGTCTCAATCCCTTCCCCGGTCACGATAAACGAGTGCGTCGAGTCCATCCCGATTTCCAGGACCAGCGTCGGTGTCTTGGACTTTGCCGCGGCCAGAAAGCTCACCAGCGCACCCAGTGCCCCCACGGTACCCAATTCCAATCTTTCCGGATAGATCCCATGCGCGAGCAAGCGGTCCTGAGTCTCGACAATGTCGTCATTGGACAGGCCGCAGAACAGCACCTCCTTCTGCGCCGCCCGATTCACATCAAAATCCGAACCGTCGGCCGAATTCAGCACCGCCAAGGAGTATTTCTCCGCCTCGATGCGGAACTGGGTGGAGGCGACCTCAGCGAGATAAGCCGGCTCCTTGACCCGCTTGAGTTCAAGCGCGGCACGACGAACCAGGCGTTTCAGCGGATAGACGCCTACCGTCGCATGCAGGTACCCACTCGGACTTTTTTTCGGTTGGATCTGGCGGATCGCATCTTCCAAGGCCGCGTCATTCCCCGCCGGCACTTCAATCACCTGCTCAATGGTCAGGGGCGCCACCGACGACGACGTCCGGGCGAGGGTCACCACATTGTCGCCGAAATCGACAAAGTACCCTTTGGTTTTTTGGGCAAAAAGCATGGGTCGGCGACGAAGTCCTCGAAAAAAGGCGGGCTGGCTGGGCGACGTGGTTAAAAGGGGAGCTAGCGGAAGGCCCGAAATACCAGCCGCTGACCTAGGGGAATCTCCTACTTAGCTCTGGGCAAGACAAGCAGAAAGCCTCCCTTACCTCCTCCCTTTCGGGCATTTACCATTCGTTAACGGTGGCCCTAACCGCCCGATTCCTTCGTGCGTGATCAAAACAAAAACCCGTCGCGTAGAACACGACGGGTTGTAAATCGCTTTGCAGCAAGCGACCGGCCGGGCCGGAGCTTACTTCTGCCAGGTGCGCTTCTTGTGACGATTCGACTTCAAGCGCTTGCGGCGCTTGTGCTTGTTCATCTTCAGACGGCGCTTCTTCTTGAGATTGCCCATGGTGTGAAAGGGAGGGTGGAAAAGATTAGAGCCGGACAACCTGCTGGTTTGGCTGGGGGCTGTAAAGCGCGAATTTAGCCGGGTTGCCCAACGTCAATCCAAGCCCCCGCCGCACTGCTGTAGACCAACCGCCGGACGCTCGCATCCGGAAAAAATCCGCGCAACGCACGCCCATAGGCGTCCAGCTGCGCCTCATAGGTCGCCACCAGCCGTTTGAGCAGGACGTCATCGCTCTCTCCGGACCGCCGGCGGTTCGTCTTCCAGTCCACCACCCAAACCTCCTTGGCCACCGGGTCGTGCAGGACCAGGTCAATCACGCCATCGATCCAACCGTCCTCCCGCCAGGGCGCGAGCACCGCCAGCTCCGCGCTGCGCACCCAGCGCGCATCACCCAGTTCCTTCCAGGGCCCGGACCGCAGCAAGCGCGTCCACTCCTCTTCCGCCCGTGCACGGAATCCCGCCACCGCCGCCGCCTCCAAAGCTCGCTCGCCATGGGCCGCAATCTCAGCAGGGCTCGCACCCCACGGCACGAACTCAAGCGTCTCGTGCCACCACAGTCCGTAGTCAATGGCGTCGTCGGAAAGCACCAGCGGAAAGGCCTCGGGCTCCGCTTCGTGACGCGCGGTGCGCACACCATCCACCGCTTGATGCTGCAATTGATGCGGCAGAATCCGCCGAGCCACGATCCCTCGATCCTCAATCCGCACCGGCTCCGCGTTGGCCGTATCCCTTTCCGCCACCGCCGTCGCGGGACCCGGCGGAATCTCGACGGCCAGGGGGCCGTCCGGCAGAGCCGGCCAGTCCGCCAGCGGCGCATGCCAAAGTTCCGCAAACGAGGGTTTCTCCCGTTGCCGTCCGCCAAAACCCTCCAGCCACGGCACGATCAACCCGCGGCGCGGCCTCGTCAGTGTCACATACAACAACCGGGCAAGTTCCCGCACGCGCTCCCGATCCCGGGACTCCCGCGTGTCGGCCGGAAGACTGGCTCCGTCAAAATAAACCTGCGGCGGCCCGCCGGCTCCGGGTCCGGACACCAAACGCAAGCCGCGCTCCGCCGCCTTGCCGATCCCTCGCCACACCCCCAGCACGATCACCACCGGCCATTCGAGGCCCTTGGCCGAGTGGGACGTCAGCAGGTTGATGGCATCATCGGATGGCTTGCCCGCGGCTCGTCCGTCTTCCAGCCGCGCCAGCAATTCGTCACGCCAGGCGCGCGGACCGCCGCCCTCCAGGCCCAGCTCCGCCGCCTCCGCCCGCAGGCGGTCGAGGTCGGCGCGCAGCCCGCCCGAGGGATCGAGCGCCTCCACCCGCGCCTCCAGCTGCGTCGCCGCGATCAGCGCATCCGCAAAGTCCGCCAGCGCCCGGCCCTCGTCGTTGACCTGCAGGATCAGCGGACGCAGCGCGGCCAGCGCCGCCGCCAACGGCCCGGCATGCAGGGTCGGATCCTCCCACGCCAACCGCGCTTGCCGGCGCAACTCGGACGCAAGTAACGCATCACTGAGGCCGAACACCTCGCGCAGGACGCCGATCCACTCAAACGTATCCTCCGGGTCATGACACACCGTGAGCAACCCGGCGAGCCATGCATGCACTGGATGGTCACCGTTGCGGCTCCGCCTCGTCTGCAGTGCCACCTTGAGCCCGGCGCCCTCGAACGCCTTGCGGGCGGACAGCAGCCAGTCGTTGCGCGACGCCAGCACCGCCACCTCGCCCCAGGCCCGGGCTCCCACACCGGCCGGCCCGTGCAGAACGAGTCGCTGCGCAATCTGCCGCGCCTCCTCATCCATCCAGCCGGCCACCCCGTCCGGCGCATCTGCCGGCAGGGAGAGCGGCAGCCGCGCCAACGCCCCGCGCACATTCGCCGGCCCGGGAAGCAAGGGCACATAGGGCACCTGCAGGAACGGCGCCGGCGCACCTTCATCCGGCGGGAGACCGTAATTGTGCAACGGTTCACGCCCGAACGTCGCAGGCAAGGTTTCGTTCAATCGCTCCACCACCGCCTCGGGCGTGCGAAATGTGACCTGAAACTCCAGTCGCTCTCCGCCATCACCGCGACGAAACGCCTCCACATGACGCGTGAAATTGCCGATGTCAGCCCGGCTGCCATAGATCGCCTGCTGGCCGTCGCCCACCAGGCAGAAATGCCCGGGCCGCGGCCCCGGCGCCACGCTGCCGCCCGCACCCGGCCAGGTCCCGCGCTCCGCTCCCGGCGGACGCGCGATCTCCACCAGCACGGCGAATTGTTGCGGATCCGTGTCCTGCGCCTCGTCGAGCACAATGCGCCAGCCCTCACGCCGGATCCGATCCAGCAACGCGTCGTCGCGCAGCACGGCCAGCGCCGCATCAATTTGATCGGCGTACGTCTGGACCCCGCGTTCAAAACGCCAGGCCCGGTACCTTCCCGCAAGTTCCGCCGCCAGCACGGCGGCCGCATCGGCCAGCCAACGCTTGAGCGGCGCCATCCACTCCTGTGCGAGCGCGACCACGGCCCTGCCAGTGCCCGCCGGCTCATAGAGCGGAAGGAATCCCGCCCCCTCGTCCCACGCTGTCTGCCACGCCTGCGCCCGCTGCTGGCTGCGCGCGATGTTCTCCGCGCCCGATCCTTTCCGCGCCAGCGCCAGGATCTGCTCCAGCGCCGCCCCCGCCGGACGGGCCGGCGGTCCCGGCCGGCGTTCGCGCAATGCACGTGCCGACGCGGTGTCGAGGCCGCGGGCGAGGGCGAACACCTCCTCCAGCGGCACGTGACGGAGAAACGCGTTCAGCGACGGCTCAGGGAGCGACGCAAACTGCATGGCATCGCCTTCAAGGAATTCCTCCCACAGCGCGTCGTCGTTCTCCGCGACCAACTGTGGATTCAGATTGATGCCCGCCGTCTGCCCATAGGTCTGCGCAAGCTTCAGACAGAAGCTGTGGATCGTGCCGAAGAACGCCCGCTCGAGATGGTCCAGCGCGGCGAGACTGCCGCCGGGCTCGTGCGCGAGATGCTTGAGCAGGACCTGGCGGGCACGCTGTCCGATCTGGGCGGCCGCCTTGCGCGTGTAGGTGACAACGGCCGTCTTGCGCAAAATCTCCGCCCCATCAGGCGCCAGCGCGATCGCCGCCAGGCGTTCGGAAATCGCCGTGGTCTTGCCCGAACCTGCGTTCGCGCTCACCGCAAAATTGCGGTCCCATTCCTTGCGGAAGCGCTCGCGCGCCGCGAAATCTGCCGGAACGTCACTCATCGGAGCCCTCCGCTTCGCCCGCCTGCGCCTTGAACGTCAGCGCAAATTTCCGGCGCAGGATCGCCGCCGGCACCGGCGTGCAGGCCAGCGGCCACAACAGCCCCGGTGGTGCGTAATCGGATCGATCCGGCGTCAGCGCGCCATACACGCCCCGCTCCAGGGCCTCGCCCAACCAGGTGAGTTTTCCGAGCGCTGCCGGCAGCTCCGCTAGGTCAATCGCGGTCACCGCGCCGGGCTCGGGCTTGATCATCCAGACGCGGCCGCCGCGGATGCCCAGCGACTGCGCCGCCGCCAGATAAACGCCGAGCTGCAGCGAGGCCCCGCGTGCCGCCATGCGATCCGCCGTCAACGCGTTGTCGCCACCGGTCTTGAAATCGATGATGTCCACCTGCGCACCCTGCCAGGCCGGACGATCCAGCCGCACGAGGTCGATGCGCCCCGTGACCGGAAAGCGGCGCGTGCCCACGTCGAGCGTCGCTTCGGCCGGCAACCAGACTTCCGCCGCCACGTAACGCCCGCCTTCCATCGCGTAGAGGTTACTCAGCAGCTCCCCGCAGATCCGCGTCAGCTCGGCATGAAACGAATCCCAGTAGCGATCAGCGGGCCACGCTCGCCGCAGCGCCCGGAGCCCAACCGCCAACTTGGCGGTCGCCACCTCTCTCGCCGGCATTTCGCCAAACCGCCCCGGGCCGGCATCGGGCTGCACCGCCGCGGCCAGCAACTCATGTGCACGCAGGCCCAGCGCCTTGCGACGAGCCCTCACCAGCGGCTCCCAGCCGGTCCGGCGGACGCCCAGCACCCCCTCAAACCAAATCTCCGCCGGATCGCGCACGCCGCGCTCGATCAGACGCGCGGAAAGTGAGGCCGGCGTGATCTTGGCCGGATCACCGGCGTGAAAATGCTCATCAAACGGCCGGCGGTCATCGCGACGCCCCGCCCAAACCGCGTTCCACGCGTCGATCTCCGGCGACCCCGGCGCGCACGAACGCGCTCCACGGGCCGCGCGCACAAACTCAGCCTGCGGATCCTTCCCGCCCGACGTGGCCCAGAGCACGCGCTCGAGCCAGCTGTTCGGCGCCAGCTCCAGCTCCGGATCCTCCTCCGCAAACAGGGCTGCGGAAAAAACAATCTCCTCGCGGGTGTCGCGCGCGAGTGTCCGATAGCCGGCCCGCTCCAGCGCCGACCTCTCCTCGCCCGTCGGCAGACCAAGCGAAAAGCGTCCGCGCTCACCGAGCGCGGTACGCTGTTCGTCCGTGAGCCAGCAGCTGGCCTCGCGGCGCTCCGGCCAGGTGCCGGCATTGCTCTCGGTCAGAATCAAATGCGACCACGCCGCGCCCTCGAGCCGCCGCCGCGTGCCGAGCGTGACACGCGCAAACTCGCCCCGCCCCGCCGCATTCGCCACCGGCTGCCGATCCGGAAGAAACGACGCAAGCACCGCCACAACCGCCGCCAGGGGGAGCGGCTCGACGCAGCGTTCCGCAAAATGATCGAGTGGACGCCAGCCCTCGGGCGGCGTCAGTTCCAGCACCGCACACATCGCGCGAAAACGCGCCATCGCATCCGCCAGCGTCAGTTCGGAGGGCCAGGCCGGCAGCAGGCTCTGCGCAACCCGCGCCAGCTCGGGCGTGCGATCCGCCCAGGCGTCCACATTCGCGATCACCGCATGCGACTGGCAGTCGTCGAAGCTGCGCTCACACGCCCGTCGCGCCTGCGCGACGGGCAGCGTCGTGGTGCCGATCGCCCGCAGGAGCGGCCACAAGGCCAGCAGCTCCTCAATCCGGGCCCCGCGCTCATGAAAAGCGAGCAGCGCACGCTGCGCCTGCACATCGACCGGCGGCGCGCCCGACGTGCCGAGCAGATCGTTGAACGCGATGCCCTTGCCCGCGAGCGTTCGCGCGAGCTGGAGATGCGCCGCGTCGGCCCGCGGAAAGGCCACCGCGATGGCGTCGGCTCCGCGCGCCAGCAGCGTCGCGATTTCCTCCGCGACCAAGGTCATTTCCTCCGCCCGGGTTCGCCCGACCAGCACGCGCGCCTGCGTCGATGAGCCTTGCTCGCCACCCCAAAGCGCACCCACGGCCTCGCAGGATTGCGCCGGCTCCGGTGCGTCGAGAGGGAGCGGCTCGCAGCCGAGCAGGTCTTCCCACAGCGAGACCCACTTCTCTCCCGCCGACGACTCGGGTTCGGGCAGGACGACCGTGACATCCGAACAGCGCCGCACATAAGCGGCCATGTTGAAGAATTCTCCCCATAGTTCGGGGCCCGGCAGATGAACAAAGGCACGCGCCCCGATTCGCGGCGCATCGGGCGGGACCAAGGCCAGACCGGCCTGCTCCGCCGAGAGCGCGGCCAGGCCATACCCGCACGACTCAACCCACTCGGTCAGTTCTCCGAAAACCCCGCGCAACTCCGGCCCGGGAAAATCCTTCGCACGAAAGCCCGCCTTCAGCAGGTCATCGAAGTCATCCAGCGCACGCTCGGGATCGCTCTGCAGGCTCTTCCAAAAACCCCACGCAGCATCCTCGGTCGACAGGCCAACCAGTCGCCGTGCAATGGCCGCGCGCAGACCCAGCAGCAACAACTCCCGCCCCATCGCCGGTCGTTCGCCACCCGCGCCGAGGGCGATCCATTTTTTGCGGGCGAGGCCGGGCGACAGAAACTCAACTCCGAGCAGCGGAATGTTTTCGGAGAGAAAACGCAGCTTGAGCGCATGCGCCTGGCCACGTGTCGGGACGATCACGTGCGCCCGCTCCAACCGGCCGCGCCCCGCCTCAATCCAGGGGCGCAACGCGGCACGCCACGCGGTGTCCGCATGCCGGGCGAGCCAGAGTTCGATGCGCGGGGAGGAGTCGGCCACAGGAGCATGGTTAAACACAGGCCTGGCCCTGCAGCTCAAACCCAAAGCAGGCTTTCGCCCAATTCGGCGGATATTGCGGTTGTGCCGGCCGCGTTTCAGCGCAAGCTAAAGCCAACCTCCCCCTCCTATGAATACCCCCATAGGCATGTTGCTGAGCCGGAAGGGCTCGTCGGTACACTCCGTGGCGTCATCGGTCTCCGTGGCCGACGCGGTCCGCGTTATGAATCAACACAAGGTCGGTTCGATCCTGATCCTCGACCAAGGCCGGCTGGCCGGGATCTTCACTGAACGCGATGTCCTCACCCGGGTCGTGGCCGCCGGCCGCAATCCGTACGTCACCCCCGTGCATGAAGTCATGACCGGAAATCTCATCACGATCGCGCCGGATGCAACCGTGGAGCAGGTCATGGAAATCTTCACCCAGCGCCGCTGCCGTCACCTGCCGGTGCTTTCCCCGGTCGGATCGCTCATCGGGTTGATCTCGATCGGCGACATTTCACGCTGGCTCGTCGATTCGCACCAGGCCGAAGCACAGCAACTGCGCCAGTACATCGCGGGCGGCGTACCCGCCTGACCCGTCATCACCCACCCATTTGACGGCGCGCAGCGAACCTCCAAGCTGCGGCCGCATGTGGTTGCTTTCGCCGCGCGCCGGCATTTACGCGTGCCTGCCCCTCCTGCCGCTTCTCCTCGGCGGCTGTCTGCTGGCGCGTACGGTCTATGCGCCAGTGAAGCTCGCTGGCCAGACGGTGATCGTCGTCGGTGAGACGGCGGGCACCGCCGTCGCCACCACCGGCCGCATCGCCGGCGCCGCACTCGGCGCCACCGGCTCCGTCACCTCCGGCGGTCTCAATGCCCTCGCGGCGCTCAGCACGGCGGGCATGGTCACCTTCGTTGACGCCGCGTCGGGGGCGATCGTGCGCGTGCCCTGGCAGGAAGGGATGAACCTCTACGCCGGCACCGAGGCCGCCAAGGTCCGGACGGCACGCAAGGCCATCGACCTCGTGCGCGCCGGCCGCTACCTTTATTCGAATCTTGAATACAGCGACGACGCCGCGCGCATCCCCATCCTCGCCGGAGACGTCGTGCGTCTGGTCGCACGCTGAACACCTTAAGTTCCGATGCCGCCGGGCTCACCGAGCCCGGCGATCGAACCCCACGCCCACAGCCCCGGACCGGGGTCAACGAGCCCGGCCACATCAAGACCGCAATCCCGCTTTAACCCGTCACGAGCCGCAGCCCATTCGCGCCGCGGCGCAGGACGAGACGCACACCAAACGTCGTCGAAAGCGCGCCGGACGTCAGGACGCGCTCACGAGGTCCGGCGGCCATCACCCGACCGGCGCGCATGAGCAGCACGTGACTGAAGGCCGGCGTGATCTCCTCGACGTGATGCGTGACGAGAATCAGCGTCGGCCCGTTCCGACGGCGCGCCAGCCGCTCCACCACGGTGAGAAACCGCGCCCGCGCCACTGGATCGAGTCCGCCGCACGGTTCATCGAGGATCAGCAAACGCGGGCGCGCCACCAAGGCGCGGGCGATCAGGACCCGCTGCCGCTCGCCCTGCGAAAGATAGAGCCAGGGCCGGTCCGCCAAAGCAGCGAGACCGACCTCGCGGAGCGCACGCCGCGCCGACGCGCGATCCGCCCGGGTTGTCTTCACCCAGAGATCAAGCTGCGCGTAACGCCCACTGATCACCGTGTCCAACGCGACCTCGGCTGGCGGGATCTGCGCCTGCAGCGCTGACGTGACGAGGCCAATTTGCAGGCGCAGCTCCCGCCAGTCCGCGCGGCCATAGCGGCGGCCCAGCACGGCAAGCTCTCCCGACGTCGGGGACAAATAACCGGTCAACACCTTGAGGAGGGAGGTCTTCCCGCAGCCATTGGGGCCGAGCACGACCCAGTGCTCACGCGACCCGATCCGCCACGCCACATCCCGCAGCAGCTGATGGTCGCCCCGACGAACCGTCAGTCCGGAAAGCTCAAGCACAGGGATCTTTGCACGCGCAGGCATCCCTCCACGTTTCCGCGGCTGGAGAACCGGGTCAACTGCGACCTCGGTTCCCCGACGGAACCGGCCCCGGCCCGCGATGCCAGCACCCGGCCATCAGGCAACCCATTGGGCTACCCGAACGCTTGGGTGGGACCGGAAATTAACCCGGTTTCGCTCGCGCGGGGCCCGCCCGTCGCTAGGTTCAGCCCGCCATGTCCCTCCTTGGAAATCTCCGCCTCGCAACCTTGGCCCTCGTCCTGCCGCTGGCGGCCGTCGCCCGGCCCTTCACGGCCGTCGTCTACAATGTCGAGAACCTGTTCGACGTCGACGGGGTGGCCACCTACGCCGAGTATCAGCCTGCCGGTTACACCCCGGCCCACCTGCGCGCCAAGCTGCACGGCATCGCCGAGGTCGTCGCCCGCTACGACGAAGGACGCGGACCCGATCTGATCCTTTTCCAGGAGATCGAGCTCGACCAGACTCCGGCCTCGGCCGTTTCCGACTACGCCGGCTTCCTTCAGCGCCACGCCGGCACAACCTACGACAAACTCCTCGCAACCTCCCCGCTCCCGGCCGAACTGGCCGGTCTGCCTTCGGAAGCCTGGCTACTGAAGGCCCTCCATGACCGCGGCCTCCACGGCTACACCGTCGTCGCCGGCAGCGACGCCGTCGCCAAGCACGAGGACGGCAACCCGCGCTCGATCAAGACGGTGCTCTTCACCCGCTTCCCGGTGAAGGCCGTCCGCAACCATCCCATACTCAACGCCCGCAACATCCTCGAGGTCGAACTCGATATCGACGGCCACACGTTCTACGTCTTCAACAACCACTGGAAATCCGGCGCCAGCGATCCGGTGACGGAGGAGTTCCGCATCGCGAACGCCCGCACGCTGCGCAACCGGCTGGATCAGATTCTCGCCCGGGACCCAAACGCGGACATCCTGCTCGGCGGCGACTTCAACTCGCAGCACGACCAGAAACTCCGCTACCGCGAGATGAAGCAGACCGCGCTCAACGACGTGCTACGCTCGCAGGGCAACGAACTCGCCATCCGCGGCCCGGACCGCGACCTCTACAATCTCTGGTACGAACTTCCCTCCGCCCAGCGGGGCAGCGACACCTACCGCGGCGAATGGGGCACGCTGATGCAGATGATCGTTTCCCGCGGGTTGTACGATCAGCGCGGCGTCCAGTATGTGGACAATTCATTCACCGTCGGCCGCTTCGCCGGCCTCAACGCCGATGCGTCCGGTCATCCCGTGCGCTGGACGGTCCAGGGCGCGACGGGCCGCGGATTCTCGGATCACTTCCCGATCTCGGCCCGGTTCACCACAGTGACGGACAACCGCATCGACCGCTGGATGGCGCTCACCCGTCCGTCCGATCGCGATCCGACTGAGGCCGACGTGAACCGCCTGACCTTCACCGTCGACCTCAGCAGCGCCCTGACCCTTTCCGCCCTGCCCGCCGGCGCCAACCTACGCGACGGCAGCTACACCGGAAAACTCTTCCGCGTCGAAGGCCCGGCCGCCATGGGTCCGCTCCTCGGGGTGGAGTTCGCCGGCGCGGTCTACGAGCTCTACAGCCCGGACCCCGCCGTTCGTGATCTGATCGCCGCCCAGCGCCGGACCAACCAAGCGTTTCGTCTTTATGGCGAACTCGGGATTTTCCGCGGCAACTGGCAGTTTGTGGTCAAAGACGCCTCGTGGCTGAGATAGGCTGAGCTGCGCATCCACTCGAAATCCTCCCATGGCAGAGCCGCACCATGCCCGCATTCAGGTTCGCCTCCGCGAACTCGCGCAGTTGTTCAACTCGCTCGATCCATCGCCCTACATCGAGCGGGACCTCGACGACAATGCTGAGGCGTTCATCGTCGGTTCAGCCCGCGAGCTCGGCCTGCACCAGCCCTACGAGATCATTGTTCACCTCAAGGTGGCACCCGATCCGGACCGCGCCGCCACCCTCGAGTCCGCCGTACGCCACTTCTTCAGGGAACGGACCGCGGTCAAGCAGCGCGACCTCCGCCTGCTCCTCCGCCGCGGCCGGGCCAGCCTCGCGGTCGGTATCCTATTCCTCACCGCCTGTCTCGGTTTGAGTGAACTGATTGGCCGTACGTGGGACACCGCCTTGTCCGCCATCCTCAGCGAAAGCCTCGTGATCGGCGGCTGGGTCGCGATGTGGCGCCCGCTTGAAATTTTCCTCTACGACTGGTGGCCGCTCCGCGACGAGCGCCGCGTCCTCGATGCCCTCGCCCACGCCAAGGTCCGGCTGGCACCGATTCCGGCGGCTTGAGCGCGCGCGTTGACTCGCGGCGGCGAATTCCCGCAAACTCCGGTTGTGTCCGTCGCTCCCGTCACTTCCTTTCCCGGCTTCCTTGGCTGGCTCTCCGCCCATGCGGGGTTCCCGCGGCATCGCCTGCCCGGCAATGCCGAGCGCCTGCTCCTGCTCGCCGTGGCCGCCGCCGCGGACGAGGCCGAGGAGTCTCAGCGCCAGCGCTTCCTCGTGAAGTCCAAGGACCCCGCCAGCGTCTCCGCCCTCAAGGCCCACGCCATGCGTCGCTCCCAGGTGCACTTCAAGTGCGATAATAGCGCCAAGGTGTAGGCTCCGGTCCGGCCGGCAAATTCCTGTAACTTTGGGTCGGGTGCAGGGTTCTTGCTTCATCCACCCATGAAGCCTCTCTCCACCCTTCTCACCGCGAGCCTGCTCGCCATCCTGCCGCTATCGCTGCAAGCCAAGATCGAACGCTCGGTTGAAAAGACCTTCGCGGTCCAACCGGGCGGAACCCTGAACGTCAACACCCAGGGCGGCGATGTCCGGGTGATCACCGGCACGGACTCCGAGGTGCGCATCGTCGCCCGCCAGCGTTTCCCCCGCGCGGACTCCGAGGCCGAGGCGGATGAAATCATGAGCGATCTCACGTTCGAAATGAAGCAGGACGGCAACAACGTGTCGGTGCTGACCAAGCAAGAGCGCCGGTCAGGCTTCAATTGGAGCAACCGGGTTCAGATCGACTTCACCATCACCGTCCCCAACCGCTACTCGACCGACCTGCGCACCTCGGGTGGCGATATCTCCGTGGCCAGCCTCAACGGCAAGGTCAATGCCCACACCAGTGGCGGCGACATCGAGCTGGCGCGCATCGACGGCGAAATCGACGTCGGCACGTCGGGCGGGGACATCGAGCTCACCGAAGGCACCGCCAGCGCCAGACTCCGCACATCAGGTGGGGACATCCGCGTCGGTCGCATCGCCGGTCCGGCCGAAATCAGCACCTCCGGGGGCGACATTGAGGTCAGCGCGGCCGGCTCGACCGTGAATGCCTCCACCTCCGGCGGCGATGTTCACGCGACCTTCGAAGGCGGCATCTCCGCCGACACCAGTCTCAGCAGCTCCGGCGGCGACATCGTCGCCCGCCTGGCCAAGCCCACCGCGTTCCGGCTCGACGCCAGCACAAGCGGCGGCGACGTCGAGGCCGCCGGCCTGACCATCACGATCGAGCGCGGCGGCGTCGGCAAGAACCGCCTCGTTGGCGCGGTCAACGGCGGCGGACCCTTGCTCAAACTCCGGACGAGCGGCGGAGACATCGAAATCGTCGCCCGCTAGGCCCGATCAGACCTAATGCGTAGATCTACGTAAATGCTCTAAATACTACGCATTTAGAAAGTTTTGACCGATCCCAACCCGAGCCCGAATCTTTCCCCGTGGAGAGATTCGGGCTTATCATTTTCATGCTGCTGCTGCTCGCCGGAAACGATGCGCAGGGGCAGACGCGTCCCGTCCAGGAGCTCCGCTTTACGGTGGAAGAGGGAAGCACGCTCAAGCTCGATACCTTTGTCGGCGCCATCAAGGTAACGCCCACCACCGAAAGCGACGAAATCATCGTCCGGATCAGCATTGAGGCCTCAGGCGGCAAACCCGGCGCCGCCGATCGCTGGATGGATGACGTCGCAATCAGCACTGATCTGCGCGACGGCACGGTCAGTGTCGTCGCACGCCACCGGGGCGGTTCCGTTTCAGTCGGCTTGGGCGAGAAACCGACAGGCATCGTGCGATTCGACCTCTCTGTTCCCGCCTCCACGCATCTGGATCTGACGACCCGCAGTGGAAGCATCGAAATCGGGCATGATCTCGAAGGCGATGTCCGCGCCCGCGCCATTTTTGGCAGCATGTTCTTTGGCCGCATGCTCGGGAAGGTCGACGCCCAGGTGGATGAAGGTGATCTCACGGTGTCGCGCGCAGCCGGCACCGTTTCCCTGAAGACCCTGCGTGGTGACATCGATGTCGGCACGCTGATCAGCCCCGCCACGCTCGAGACCGCCAGTGGCAACATCAGCATCTTCTCCGCCGAGCGCGGCATCAGCGCCAAGGCCTCGGCCGGCAACATCCATGCCACGTTGAGCGCCGCGCTGGCCGAGGACTCGGTGCTCGCCACGTCGGGCGGCGATATCCGCGTCGCCGTAAGCCCCTCGTCCAATCTTTCAGTCCGTGCCCGTTCCGTCTGGGGCAAGATCATCACGCGGCTCCCGGTTCAAACCACCGCGGGCGGCACCGGCCAGCGCAAGCTCGTGGGCTCGATCAATCAGGGCGGCTCGCAGCTCAACCTGAACGCCAGCGGCGGCAACATCACCATGACCGCGGCGGATTCCGCCGACAGCTGAGCCGCCACAGCGTGGCTTGCGCCGCGCACGTCCGGAGCGTTGGCTTGTGGCCATGTCCGACCCGTATTCCCGGCTGATCAGCCTGCTCAAGCGCGCCCACGTTCTCGGCACCGTCTCCGGCCTGCTCGGCTGGGACGAACAAGTCTTCCTGCCGCCCGACAGCGCGGATCTGCGCGCCGAGCAGCTCGCCCTGCTGGCGGAACTCGATCACGAGGCTTCCGCCCATCCCGAAATTGGCCGGCTCCTGAGTGAACTCGAGGCCCCCGCCGTCCTCGCCAAGCTCGACCCGTCCGCCCAGGTTGTCGTGCGCGAGGCCCGGCGTGACTACGATCGCGTGACCAAGCTTCCGCCGGCCTTCGTCGCGGAGAAGGCCCGGCTCCGCAGCTCGGCCTATCACGCCTGGGCCGACGCGCGCGCCCGGTCCGACTTCGCCGCCTACGCGCCCTTTCTCCAACAGCACCTCGACCTCGCCAAGCGCGAGGCCGCCTACCTTGGCTGGGGCGACCGTCCCTACGACTACGCCATCGACCAGCACGACCCAGGCATGGACGCCGCGCGCATCGGCGTGCTTTTTGCCGAATTGAAAGAGGGCTTGCTCCCGCTCGTCCGCCAGATCGCCGCTTCGCCCGTGCGAGCCAACCCGTCGCTGCTGCGCGGATTCCCCGTCGCGGACCAGCTCGCTTTCCTGCGCGAGGTGACCGCCAGCCTCGGTATCCACTACCAGCGCGGACGGATCGACGTGTCGCTCCACCCGTTCTGCTCCGGTCCGGGCGCCGACATCCGCATGACCACGCGCTTCGATCCCGACAGCCCGCTCGATTCGCTGTTTGGTTCGATCCACGAGACGGGCCATGGCCTCTATGAACAGGGCCTCCCACTCGAGCATCAGGGCACGCCGCTCGGCGAGAACGCCGGCATGGCCGTCCACGAGTCCCAGAGCCGCCTGTGGGAAAACCAGGTCGCGCGCGGTCGGCCGTTCTGGCGTCACTTTGAACCCCGCTTCCGCGCGCTCTTCCCCACCCAGCTGGCCGGCGTGTCGTCGGAGGATCTCTACCTCGCGATCAACGCCGTCGAACCGACGCTCATCCGTGTCGAGTCGGACGAGATTCACTACAATCTCCACATCCTGCTCCGCTTCGACATCGAGCGCCGCCTGTTCTCCGGCGAGCTCGCCGTCGCCGATCTGCCTGCCGCGTGGAACGCCCTCTCGCAGGAACTGCTCGGACTCACGCCCGCGAATGATCGCGAGGGCGTGCTCCAGGACGTGCACTGGAGCGGCGGTGCGTTCGGCTACTTCCCCAGCTACTGTCTCGGCAACATGATCGCCGCCCAGCTCTGGACGACGGTACGCAAGGAGCTGCCCACACCCGAGGATGATTTTGCCCGCGGTGATTTCAGCCCCCTCCTCGGCTGGCTGCGCACCCGTATCCACGCCCAGGGCCGCCGGTTCGATGCCTGCGCCCTCGTGCGCGAGGTCACCGGAACGGAACTGAGCCCGCAGCCGCTGCTCGCGTACCTGCGGGAACGGTATCTGCCGCTCTACACCAAGTGAAATCCGAATGACGAATTAGCCGAAGCCGCCTGGCGCTTGTGCTGATTCGGCATTCGGATTCCGTCATTCGGGCTTATTACCATGCTGATCGACACCCACACCCACCTCGAAACCTTCGCCCGGGCCGGCACGCTGGACGTGACGCTTACCCGCGCCCGCGAGGCCGGCGTCGAGGCAATGATCACGATCGGGACGTCGTCTGACGACTGGGCACTCTACCGTGAACTCGCGACCGTTCATCCCGGTTTCGTGCACTACACCGTCGGCCTGCACCCCTGCAGCGTGAACGAAACGTGGGCGGAGGAAATTGAACGCATGCCGGCGTTCTGGGACGACACGCGCGTGCCGCCGGTTGCCCTGGGTGAGATCGGACTCGATCGTTTTCACCTGCCCAAGGATGCCGCCGAGGCCGAGCGTGTCTTCGGCTGGCAAAAGGCCGCCTTTGCCGCCGGTCTGACGTTCGCACGCGAACGCGGGTGCCCCGTGGTCGTGCACTCGCGCGGCGCATTCGCCGAGTGCGTCGCGATGATCGACGCCAGCGGCGTCGACTGGAAGCGCGTCGTGTTCCACTGCTTCGTCGAAGGTCCGGCCGAGATGGAGGAACTCCTGCGCCGCGGCGGCTTTGGTTCGATCACGGGCATCGTCACCTACAAGAGCGCGGAGTCCGTCCGCCTCGCGATGCTCCGGCAGGGGCTGGATCGGTTGATGCTGGAGACCGACGCACCCTACCTCACGCCCGTGCCGTATCGCGGCAAACCCAACGAACCGGCCTTCGTCCGACACACGGCCGAGTTCGCGGCGACGACGATGCGGGTTGATTTCGAGACGCTCGCGAAAGCAACGACGGCGACCGCCCGCGCTTTTTTTGGCCTGCGCTAGCGTCAGCGGACTGAAAACACAGTCCGCCCGCGAATCACGCGAATCGGCGCGAATTCGATACGGGATAAACACCGAAGACACGGAAACCGTCAAAAAATTCCGGATCGGAATCTTCCGTGTGTTCCGTGGTTTTAGAGTCGGTTTTGCCTTCGCGCCGATCCGCGTGATTCGCGGGCAACCCTTGCGCTCAGGCCTCGTCGAACTTGCGCCCGAAGAGCTGCTCCAACTCGGAGAGCATCTGCGCGGCATCCTCGCCGGTCGCGAGGAACTTGACTTTCGAGCCCTTGCCGGCCGCCAGCATCATGAGACCCATGATGCTCTTGCCGTTCACTTGCTCTTCTTCCTTTTCCACGAACACGTCCGCTTTGAACTTGTTCGTGATCCGGACAATCATGGCAGCCGGACGGGCATGGATACCCATCTTGTTCTGCACCACGAGCTCCTTGGAGAGCATCTGGCCGGAGGCGGCGGATTCAGTCTTGTCTGGCATGGACCGCTGAGGGTTCCGGCGCAGCGACCGGCTTGCAACCCAAAAACCGGCCCTCATCCTGCCGTGCCATGGCCACGACCGCGATCATCGTCCCCTGCCGGCTCGAGTCTACCCGCTTCCCCCGCAAGCTGTTGCATCCCATCCGCGGCAAGCCCCTGCTCCTGTGGGTGGCGGAGCGGATCCGCACCCAGACGCCCGACCTGCCTCTCTACTTTGCCGTCGATCACGAGCTTCTGGCCGCTCCGCTGCAGGCCGCCGGTTTCACTGCGATCAGGACGGGGGTCGAGCACCAGAGCGGGACGGACCGCATCGCCGAGGCCAACCGCAAGATCCAGGCCGACCACGTGATCAACGTCCAGGCAGACGAACCGCTGGTCTCCGACCGACAGATCCGCTCGCTTGAAAAGCTCGTCGCGGGCGACGCGCCCATGGCCACGCTCGCCACGCCGTTCACGACCGCCGACGACTTCTACAATCCCAATCAGGTCAAGGTGGTCATCGCGGACAACGGCCGCGCGCTCTACTTCTCGCGGTCACCGCTGCCCTACGCACGCGACCTCAAGGGCAAGGTCGACGACGCCTGGGTCCGCGCGCAACCCTGCTACCGTCACCTCGGACTCTACGCCTACAAGGCCTCGCTGCTTGAACAATTCGCCCGCCTCCCGCTCGGCCGCTACGAGCGGATCGAGCGTCTGGAGCAGCTGCGCATCCTCGAGAACGGCCACGCGATCGCGATCGGGGTCACCGACGATCCGACCATCGGCGTGGACACGCCGGACGACGCGGAAAAATTCGAGGCCTACCTCGGGCGCTGAGACAGTCCCTCAGCCAGCTCCGGGAGAGCGGGCTGCTCCGATCCGCATTCGGAGTGTTGGCCACGAGAAACACGAAGAAAGTCCGCCCTGGGCGCGGAACCCCGCCCCGCCCCGTATAGGGGCCCGGGGGCCTTA
>CAYWRG010000020.1:52757-58448 GCA_964460715.1 uncultured Opitutus sp.
AAATGACCACGGGCATCTTCGTGTTTCTCGTGGCCATCACTCCGGTTCCGTCCTGAAGCCGTTGACCATTCGATGCCTCGCCGCCGCGGCACAAAAAAACCGGCGCTCACGAGCGCCGGTTTTCGAAGGTCAAATCTTACCCGCCTTGCGGGCCTCGACCATCTTGTAGAAGTCGACGAAGAGCGGATCGGCGTCGTTCGGGCCCGGCGCGGCCTCGGGGTGATATTGGACCGAGAAGACCGGCAGACGCGTGTGGCGGAGGCCCTCGACCGTGTTGTCGTTGAGGTTGATCTCGGTGACCTTGGCGCCGCCCTTTTCCAGGCTCTTCGGGTCCGTGGCAAAACCGTGGTTCTGCGCGGTGATCGAAACGCGGCCGGTCTCGAGATTCTTGACCGGTTGGTTGCCGCCGCGATGGCCGAACTTGAGCTTGTAGGTCGAACCGCCGACCGCGTGGGTCAGCATCTGGTGACCGAGGCAGATGCCGAAGATCGGGTAATCGGGCAGCAGCGCCGACACCGTCTTGTGCACGTAGGCCAGCGCCGACGGGTCGCCGGGGCCGTTGGAGAGGAACACCGCATCCGGCTTGTGCTCGCGCACCAACTCGGCGGGCGAACCTGCCGGGAAGACCTGCACCTCGAAGCCGTGGTTCACGAGCTTGCGATAGATCGAGTGCTTCGCGCCGTAGTCGAACGCGGCCACGCGGAATTTCTTCGCGGGGATGTGCGGCAGGCCAAAGGTCGTGCCGGCCGGGACGTAGGGCGGATTGAACCGGCTCGCATCGTCGGCCTTCCAAAGGAATGGCTCCTTGGCCGTCACATCCTTCACGTAGTCACTGCCCGCCATGTCCTGCCACTCGCGGGCGCGGCGCACGGCCTCGGCGTCGGTGATCGGCAGGGTGCTGAGGCAGCACTTCATCGCCCCATCGACGCGGAGCTTCTTGGTCAGCGCACGCGTATCGACTTCGCTGATGCCGGGGATGCCGTGCTTGCGGAGATAATCGCCGAGCGACATCTGCGAGCGCCAGTTGCTGACGATCGGGGAAAGTTCGCGGACCACGAAGCCGGAGCACCTCGGCACGGCGGCCTCGGTGTCCTCGGCATTCACGCCGTAGTTGCCGATCTGGACGGCGGTCATCGTCACGATCTGGCCGAAGTAGGACGGATCCGTGAGGATCTCCTGATAGCCGGTCATCGACGTGTTGAACACGCATTCGCCGGCGACGGTGGCGTCGGCGCCAAAGGCAAGGCCGCGGAACACCGAGCCGTCTTCAAGAGCGAGCACTGCGGGCAGGGACGTGGACATCGAGGCCAGACGAAAGGGCCTCGTTCGCACGCTGCCAAGGGTTTTTCTACCAATTGCGCAGCCCGGCTGGATCTTTCTCGCAGGGGCGTGGCTCGTCCACGCCCGGTTCGGAGGGGCGCGCACGAGACACGCCCCTACTGTGCCGGCCGGGAACGGCGGAAACTGACCGAGGTCAATTCAACGCCATCGTTTGACACCTATGATTAGGAGCCTAACGATATGCCCATTCCCATGCCATACACCGAAGACCGCGCCACCTGGTTTGAGGGCCAGGGGCTTTGGCAGCACATCCCGGCCGAGCAGTGGCAGGACTGGACCTGGCAGCTCAAGAACCGGATCACCACGCTCGACCAGCTCGATGCGATCATGACGCTGACGCCCGAGGAGCGCCGGGGCGTGGCCTTCGCCGGCCAGAAGCTCTCGCTGGCGATCACTCCCTATTATTTTAACCTGATCGACCGCCACGACCCGAACTGCCCGATCCGCAAGCAGGTCATCCCCCGCGAGGGCGAGACCCTGCTTTCGGCCGAGGAGCAGCTCGATTCCCTGGGCGAGGACGAGCATTCGCCCGTGCCCGGACTCGTTCACCGTTACCCGGACCGCGTGCTGTTCCTGGTGACCGATCGTTGCGCCGCCTACTGCCGGTACTGCACGCGCAGCCGCCTCGTTTCCAACGCCCAGGACTATAATTTCCATCCCGAGTACGAACAGGGCCTGCGCTACATCGAGTCGCACCCGGAGATCCGTGATGTCCTGCTCTCGGGCGGCGATCCGCTGCTGCTCTCCGACAAGAAGCTCGAGCACCTGCTCAGCCGCCTGCGGGCGATCAAGCATGTGGAGTTCATCCGCATCGGTTCACGCATCCCGGTCTTCCTGCCGCAGCGCATCACACCGGAGCTCTGCGAGATCCTCAAGAAGTACGGGCCGATCTGGATGAGCATCCACGTCAATCACCCCAAGGAAGCCACGGCCGAACTGCGCGCCGCGTGCGAGCGCCTCAGCTTCGCCGGCGTGCCGCTCGGCAACCAGAGCGTGCTGCTCAAAGGCGTGAATGATGACGCCGAGGTGATGAAGGCCCTCGTCCACCGCCTGCTCCGCATGCGCGTGCGGCCCTACTACCTCTACCAGATGGACCTCATCACCGGCGGCAGCCACTTCAAGGTGGATGTCCGCAAGGGCATCGAGATCATCAAGTCCCTGCGCGGCCACACCACGGGCTACGCCGTGCCGCAGTACGTCATCGACGCCCCCGGCGGCGGCGGCAAGGTCCCGGTCAATCTCGACTACATCGAGTCGATCACCGACGAGGAAGTCGTCTTCCACAACTACGAGGGCCGCACGTTCCGCTATCCCCAGACGTCGACGCCGGTGAAGGCCCTGGCCCCCGCGGAGCCCGCCTCCATCGCGCCGAACAAGGCATAACGCTGCGATCGGCTCGCTGTTTCAGCGCATCGCCGGATTCGACGATCCGGCTATCGATTTCATTAATAATTGATTTTCAGCACCTTAAGAATCAGCAAAAAATCCCCCGACAATTCTGCGGGATTTTTGAGCATTTCGCCCCCGACACCGTCTATCTCTGTGTAGTCAGCATCACTTCAGCGAATTGATGCTAGTTCTTACGGTTTGCTTGGTGTTAGGTCATGAAGGCGCCTCTTACGAGGCGCCTTTCATGTTTTCGGAGTCGATCCAAGGACTCGATTACCGCCCGCAAATCACGCGAATCAACGCGAATTCAAACCGGGATAGACCACCGAATACACCGAACACACCGAAATTTGAACCCAGCATTCCGATACTCTTTTCTGTGTGTTCCGTGTATTCCGTGGTTCTAAAATCCGAGGTGTGAATTCGCGCCCATTCGCGTGATTCGCGGGCGACCCTTGGACCGTGGCCTCAATACGCCTTCACCATGCCGCCATCGACCAGCAGGGTCTGCCCGGTGACATAGCTGTTGGCCGGCGAACAGAGGAACACCGCCGTGCGCGCAAACTCCTCCGGCTCGCCGTAGCGGCCGAGCGGAATCGCCCTCGCCATGTCGGTCCGCACCTGCTCGACCGTCGTGCCTGACTTCTTGGCGCGCGCCGTGTCGAGTTGCGTGATGCGGTCCGTCTGCACGCGGCCCGGTCCGAGCGCATTGACCACAATGCCCTGCGGTCCGAGCTCGCCCGCCAGCGTCTTGGTCAAACCGATGACGCCCATGCGAAAGGTGTTGGAGAGGAGCAGCAGATCGAGCGGCGCCTTCACCGAGGACGAAACGAAATTCAGGATCCACCCGCGGCCCGCCTTGCGGAGATGCGGCAGCGCCGCGCGCGTCGCCCGCACATAGCTGAGCAGGGTCAGTTCAAACGCGTTCTGCCAAGTCGCATCATCAAACGTGTCGAACGTGCCCGCCGGCGGACCACCGCAGTTGTTCACGAGAATATCCAGCCGGCCAAAACGCGCGGCCGCCGCGTCCACCGCGGCCGTGACATCGGCTGCCTTCGTCAGGTCGCCGACCACGACGTGGGCCTCGCGCCCCGTCTCCGCCTTGATCTCCGCCTGCACCTGGCGGCACTCCGCCTCGCGGCGGGCAAAGAGGGTCACATGCGCACCTTCGCGGGCGAAGGCGATCGCGGTGGCGCGGCCCAGGCCGCCACTGGAGGCAAGCACGAGTGCGGATTTGTCGGTGAGTCCAAGGTCCATGGGAAGTGAAGGCGTTAGGAAACGGAGGCAGCGGACTTGAGGTCCACCACAGGATTGCTGAGCGGGAAAAATCCGTCGACGCGACATTCGATCACGTCGCCGTGCGCCAAGGGAGAAGCACCGGGCGTGCCGCTCGAGATGATGTCACCGGGCAGCATCGTCATGATCTGCGAATGATACGACACGAGGAAGTCCGGCGGGAACGTCATGTTGGCCACCGTGTTCTCGGCAAAAACCTTCCCGTTGATCACCGTGCGCACGACAACCTCGTTCACGGCAGGAATCTCGTCGGTCGTCAGGAACAGCGGTCCGAAGCTGAAGAAGGTGTCGAAACTCTTGCTCTGCGTCAGATTCCGCGGATTGCGCCGTAGGATATCCTCGGCGGTCATGTCGATGATTGTGCAGAACCCCGCGACCACGGAGCGCCAGTCACTGCGCGCGACATCGCGACAGGTGCGGCCAAAAATGATGCCGAGTTCCGCCTCGCCGGTGGTCTTCTGCGACATCACCGGGATGCGAATCGCTTCGCCCGGACCGATGATGGTCGTGTCCGGCTTCATGAAGCTGGCCGGCTCCAGCGTCGGCGACGTCTCATTGAGATCCGCCGCATGCGCGCGGTAGTTGAGCCCGATGCCCCAGATCTTGCGCGGCCGGCGATAGAGCGGCGCATAGCGGGCCACCGCGACGGGAACCACTGCCGCGGTCAACGCATCCGGCAGCACCCCGCCCACCTCCACGTACCACGTCCGCAGCGACTCGAGCGCGCCGGTCTCGAGCAGCCCGAGCAGATCATGCGGCCATTCACGCTGCGTCAGGCGGGCGATCGCCCGTACGGGCACAAAACCCTGAGTGAACAGCACGCAGGCTTCTTCGCCGGCGCCGAGGTGGAGGGTCGCGAGCTTCATGAGGTAGTGCATCAGCACAACCGGCCACGCGCCCCGCGACAAGACCAAGCTCGCACCGCTTCGTTCTCATTCTCGGGTTCGAAACAGCTTCAGGTGCGAGCCACCAGCAAGTTCCCAGTACCCCGGGCAGCCCCAAGGCATTCAATCCCGAGAACGAGCAAGAGAACGAAGAACGAGAACGATTTTCAGAATCGCGACCGGTTCGGCGCCTTGCCACGGGACGCGTTTCCCGCTGAGCTAGCGTCCGCCCCTTCCCTCTCCCATGCGCACCCCTCTGGCTGGCGTCATCCCCATTCTTGCGACTCCGTTCCATGACGACGAGTCCCTCGATCTCGAGTCCCTGCACGGGATGATCCGCTTTTACCGCGATCTCAGGGTCGACGGTGTCACCGTGCTCGGGGTCCTCGGCGAATCGAACCGACTGACCGATAGTGAACGCACCCAGCTCATCAAAACCGCGGTGCGCGCCGCCGACGGACTTCCTGTCATTGTCGGCACCAGCCACACCGGCACCTCCGCCACGATCGCCCTCGGCCACGAGGCCGCCAACCTCGGCGCAGCTGCGGTGATGGTCGCACCCTCGAAGCAGCCCGTGCCCTCCGACGCCGCCGTATTCGAGTACTACCGGCGCGTCGCCAGCCAGTCCACCGTCCCGGTCGTGCTGCAGGATCATCCGCTCTCCACCGAGGTCCACATGTCGGTCGACCTGATGCTGCGGATCACCCGTGAACTCCCCACCATCACGTGCATCAAGGCCGAGGCGGTGCCGAGCCCGCCGCGCATCTCCGCGCTCAAGGCC
>CAYWRG010000020.1:58458-66035 GCA_964460715.1 uncultured Opitutus sp.
ACCCGGCCCGCGCGGGCGGGGGGGGGCCCCCCCCCCCCCCCCCCCCCCGCCCCCCGGGCCGCCCCCCCCCCCCGCGACGTCACCGTGCTGACCGGGCTCGGCGCGCTCTACGGCTATTTCGATCTCGAGCGCGGATCCGACGGCTTCAACACCGGCTTCGCCTTCCCGGAAGTGCTGATCGCCCTGGTGAAGGCGGCCCGCGAGGGCGATTTTGCCGCCGCCCGCCGGATCTACACCCGTTACCTGCCCCTGATGGTTTTCGAGCAGCAGCCCGGACTCGCGATCCGCAAGGAGATCCTGCGTATCCGTAAATTGATTACCAGCAACCGCGTGCGCCACCCCGGAGCGACCATCGACGCCGCCAACGCCTCGCAGCTCAAGAGCTTGCTCGACGCGACCTTCCCCGGGCAGGACCTCACCAAACCGGTGCTGGTGGAAGTGTAGCCGGGGTCGCTGCCCCCGGGGATCGCGCTCCGTGCGTTTCGCGCCGGACCGGGCTCAGCGAGCCCGGCTACATCAGCCTCGTTCTCTTAATCGTTCTCGTTCTCCCGATTGGGCGATTTCAATCCCGGATCGAGAACGAGAAAGAGGACGAAGAACGAGAACGAGTGAATCGGGCGTCGGAATCCCGGCATTGACAGACCGCGCCCAAGGCCGCTTTGGTCCGCCTTGCTCGTAGGGGTGTCCTCCGCGGAGGACTGAGATTGCGGTGCGCTCGGCCGCTCGACCCTTTGAACCTGAAACGGATCATACCGGCGAAGGAAACAAGCTCGATCCCGCATCTGCGGGGTCGTCTTCCGTCCCGGGAGTCCGATTTGGGTCGGGCATTTATCACAAATGCACATCCCGACACGAATCCTGCTCCTAAGCACCGCGTTCTCCGCCCTGACGGCGCTGCACGCCCAGACCAACCCCGGGGCCGCACCTGCGGCGCCCGTTGCCTCCACGGATCCCGCGATCACGTTGGAAGCCCTCAAGGTCACCGCCGACCTATGGGCCTCCCCGCTCGATCGCATCCCGGCCAGCGTCACCGTGATCGACTCCGCCGCCCTCGCCAACGGGGGCATCCGCCACTTCGGCGACCTCGTCGACCGCATCCCGAATCTGACCTGGACCGGCGGCACCAACCGCCCGCGCTATTTCCAGATTCGCGGCATCGGCGAAAACTCGCAGTTCGAGGGCGAGACGCCCGACTCCGCCGTGCGTTTCCTCGTCGATGATCTCGACTTCACCGGCCTCGGTTCGCTCGGCGGCACGTTCGATGTGGGCCAGGTCGAGGTTCTGCGCGGCCCGCAGGCCGGCGCCTTCGGTGCGAATGCCGCGGGCGGCCTCATCCGTCTCGTTTCCAACGCCCCCACTCCGCACTGGACCGGCCTCGTCGAGGCCACGGTCGGAGAGGACGATCTGCGTGCCGGCGGCATCGCGATTGGCGGACCGCTGATCGCTTCGCAACCGAACCAGCTCATGGCGCGCCTCTCCGTCCATCAGAGCGAGAGTGACGGTTTCCGCCGCAACCTCACCCTCAACGCGGACACGAATGCCCGCGACGAGTTCACCGCCCGTCTGCGCCTGATCTGGAATCCCAACACCCAGTGGAACTGGGATGGCACGCTCCTCTACTCCGATCTCAACAACGGCTACGACGTCTTCGCCCTCGATAACAACGGGACGTACACCTACAGCGACCAGCCCGGCCGCGATGAACAGGAATCAAAGGCCGCCAGTCTGCGCGGCACGTACACCGGTTCCCCGGCCGTCCGGTTCACCACGATCACCAGCGGCGCCACGATCGACTCGGTCTACAGCTATGACGACGATTGGACCGCCGCCTCCTACATGGGCTTCAGCGATCTCCGGCGTGAACGCACGGTCTTCAACCAGGAACTCCGCCTCGATTCCACGGCTAGCCGGGACGCCGCCGGATGGATTGATCGCTGGACGGTCGGCGCCTACTACGCGCAGATCGACGAGGACAGCCACTACACCAACGAGGACCCGTGGACGCTCCGCGGTCTCGCCACCGACTACCGCTCGCGCAACCTCGCGCTCTTCGGTCAGATCGGCCACGATCTCAACGCTCGCAGCCGTCTCGTGCTCGGTCTGCGCCTGGAGCAAATCGATCTGAAGGGCACCGGCCTCAGCACGCGTCTCAACAAGGACAACGGCACAACGCGCGTTCCCGTGACCGCACGCCCGTCCTTCGACGACACGCTCACCGGCGGCAAGATCAGCTACGAGTTCGACCTGACGTCCCGCCACCTCCTCTTCGCCTCGGTCACGCGCGGCTACAAGGGCGGCGGCATCAACGTCGACGCACGCATCGATCCGTCCTCCGACCCGCTCACCTACGCGACCGAAGATCTGTGGAACTACGAGATCGGCTTCCGCGGCAACTGGCTCGACCAGCGCCTCACCGGCGAGCTCACGGCGTTCCATCTCACGCGTCATGACGCCCAGGTGCGCGACTCCGCCGGCTTCGGCGGCAGCTACCGGTTCTTCACCGACAACGCCAACCGGGCCACCGTCACCGGACTCGAATCGTCCGCCACCCTGCGGCTCAACGAGAACTGGACCGTGCGTGGCTCGCTCGCGTTGCTCGATTCCGAACTCGACCCGTTCACCCTGTCGAACGGCAACACCGGCGGCGGCCGGCGCCTCGCGGCGACGCCAAAGCACGGCTACACCGTCGGGATCGGTTACCGTCCGGAGTCCGGCTTATTTGCCAACGTCGACCTGACCGGTCGCGCGCGGCAGTATGACTCGAACAACCAGAACGAGGAACGCAGCGCCTTCAACGTGCTCAACGCCTCGCTTGGCTACACGTGGCGATCCTGGACCTTCACGCTCTGGGCGCGCAACCTGACCGATGAGATGTACGAAAATCGCGTCTATTTCTTCGGCAACGAGGATCCTGACTACACCGAAACCCGCTACGAAACCCGCGCCGACCCGCGCCAGTTCGGCGTCACGGCCGCGTACCGTTTCTGAGGATTCATGTAGCCGGGGGGGGGGGCCCCCCCCCGGGCTACACCAACGCAAGCCGCCTAGCGGCGGAACAGTGAATCGAGCGCGCCCAGGCTTTTGACGGGCGCGCTCTTTTTGTCGGCGGACGCGGGCGCGATCACGATCGGGGTCGGCGCAGGCGCGGGGGTCGCCGGCGCCGCCGCGGATTTCGGCCCGGCCCGCAGGTCTGCCAGGATCCGCTCCAACTTCACCGGCGACACCGGCTCGGCCGTGCCGAGTTCCTGCGCGAAGAGGCTCACGCGAAGCTCCTCCACCAGCCACCGGTAGGCCACGCCACCGGTACGGTCGCGCACCGCCGCAATCGCCGCAACAAACGGCGCCAACTGCGCAGCGCGTTCCCGGTCCTTGATCGGGTTCTGCTTCCAGCGATCGGCGCGCACTTTCATCGCCTTCAAATAACGCGGCAGCTGAGGAAGCTGGCCGTAGGGCGTGGTCTGCACGAAGTCGGCCGGCAGCAGCGCCCGCAAGTCCGGCCCCAGTCCGCCGTACGGCGTCGGATGAACCAACAAATTCTGCCGGAGCGAAAGGATCTCGCGGAGCAAATGGCCAAAACGCGGGACGAGCCCGCGCAGGTCCGCCTTGGCCTTTTCCACCGCCGCCGCAAATCCCGCCGTCGTGAGCGCACCGACGCGCGCAGCATCGCAGATCCAGCGGCGAATCGTGACGTAGGCCTGATCCTGCAGGCTCTCCACCGTCATCAGCGTCGAAGCGAGCGTTCCCAGCTCGCGCAACGCCTTGAGGTCCTTTTGCAGCCAGGCGAGTTCATAGCGCAGCTGCAGTTCGAGCAACCGGGCAAGGCCGCGCGCCGTGGTCTCCGCCGCCTCGTCCGCCCTACGGAACAGGCGCAGCGCAAGCCCCTCGCCCGCGGGCTGCAGGCCCGGGAACGCGAACACGGGAACGCCCGCCTGGTCACACACGTGCACCCGCACCGGCAGGTCGTCGAAGGTCCATGCCGTCTGGTCCGCCTTCTCCCATTTCCTGCGCGCAGCGCCCCAGGCCGAGGGATCCTCGCGCGACACCGACGCGCTGGCCTCGCGGAGCCGCGCCGCCAGCGCCGAGCGAATCTCCTCCAGCTCGCGCGAGGAACACAGCTCCTCGCCCTTGTCGTCGACCACGCGGATGCGCACACGCAGGTGATCAGGCAGCGCCTTGCCCACCCAGATCTCCGGATCGATCCGCACCTTGAAGCGTTCCTCGATCTGCGCCGCGAGCGCCACGGTCAGCGTCTCGCGGCGATCCGTGAGCCGGTCGCGCTGCGCGACCTGTGCGGTCAGGCTCTTCGCCGTCTCGGCCAGCGGCAGGAACGCCCGGCGCAATTCCTTGGGCAGCGCCCGCAGGTAATGCTCCACCTTGGCCTCCAGATGACCGGGCACGGCCCAGTCGAGCGCCGCAGGCGTCAGCGTCTCGGCCGCCTGCACCTTGACCTCCAGCGTCACCCCGTCGTCGACCTGCCCGGGTTTGTAGGCATAGTTCAGCGGCAGCGCGTGATTCTCCACCGGAAGGGCCTCGGGAAACGCACTGGCATCGAACGGAATCTCCTCCGGATCGCGCAGATCCTCGGGCTCCATCATGAGGAAGCGCGGCTCCGCTCCCTTGCGCGAGCGCACGTGATCGACCAGCTCGGCCACGGCGGAAATCCCCGCCTCCGGCGCACCGGGATCGGCGCCCGGAGTCAACCGGGCGGCATAGTAGCGATAGGACGCCTCATCGAGATTGTGATAGCCCGAGTCGCGTGCACGCGTGAGCAGGTTTTCGATCTTCTCCCGCACGGCGCGATTGTGCGCCAGAAAATCGAATGGCCACGTGATCGTGTCGTTGACGAGGCCTTCGCGAATGAAGAGTTCGGTCGCGTGGACGGGATCAATCTTCCCGTAGCTGACCGAGCGCGACTCCAGTTCGAGCCCATACAGGCGCGTCCGCTGCCGCACCAGCACGCGCCCCCCATCGACATTCCAGAACGGCTCGGTGTGGGCGACCCGCACCAGATGCGACCCGAGATCCAGGACCCACAGGGGATCAAGCCGCGCGCAGGTTCGGGCGTAGAGCCGCGACGTCTCCATGATCTCCGCCGCCATCAACCAGCGCGGCCCGCGCTTTTTATCCCGGGCCGCTCCCTCCGCAGCCTTGGTGGAGGAGGGTTTCTTCTTCTCATCCTTCGCAAACAGCACTGAGCCTGGAAAAATGGTCACCCGCCGGTCATGCGTCGCCTTGTAACCGCCGTTCTCATCGTCGCGCACGGCGATGTTACCGAGCAGGCCGGCGAGAATGCTGCGATGCACCGCCCGGTAGGCCGGCGTGCCAAAGTCGAGCTTGAGCCCCTGACTACCCTCGGCAGCCGGCTTCACGCCGTCGTACACCGACGTCGCCTTGAAGTCGTCCCGTGACTCGAGCGTGTCGAGGAGCTGCGCATGGATGTCACGCCACTCGCGCATCCGGATGTAACTCAGGAAGTGGTCGCGACAGAACCGCCGCTGGCGGGCCTGCGACAGGCGCTCGAACTCGTCGTGAAAATCCTCCCACAGGTTGAGCAGCGTCAGGAAATCCGAATCCGGATGGACAAATCGCCGGTGCGCCGCGTCGGCCTGGGCCTGCTTCTCGATCGGCCGTTCGCGCGGATCCTGGATGCTCAGGCCCGCCGCGATCACGAGGACCTCGCGCAGACACTTCTCCGTCCGCGCCTGCAGGATCATGCGGCCCACGGTCGGATCGACCGGCAGGCGCGCGAGTTCGCGACCGAGCGGCGTCAACTCGGCCGCGGTGCCGGCATCCGCTGCGGCGATTGCACCAAGCTCCTCGAGCAAAGCGTAGCCCGCGCGAATCGATTTCGCCGCCGGCATGTTGATGAACGGGAAGCGTTCGATGTCGCCGAGGCCAAAGGCCTTCATGCGCAGGATGACGTCCGCCAGATTCGCCCGCTGGATCTCCGGCTGGGCGAAGCGCGGACGCTCGTTGAAATCCTTCTCCGAGTAGAGGCGGATGCAGACGCCCGCCGCGACACGGCCGGCGCGGCCCTTGCGCTGATCGGCGCTCGACTGCGCGACCGGCTCGATCGGCAGACGTCGCGTGCGGGCCTGCGGCGAGTAGCGGCTGACCCGCGCAAGGCCGGTGTCGACGACGAAGCGGATGCCCGGGATGGTCAGCGAGGTCTCGGCAATGTTGGTCGCAATGATGACCTTGCGGCGCTGGCTCGTCGCAAAGACCCTCTGCTGCTCGGCGTTGGAGAGCCGGCCGAAAAGCGGGACGATCTCCACGCCGCGCACGTGCCCGGTGAGCAGATCCGCGGTCTCGCGGATGTCGCGCTCGCTCGGCATGAAGACCAGAATATCGCCCGAATCGCTTTCGCGAGTGATGCGCTCGACCGCCTCAGCGGCGCCATCGACGTAATGCAGAGCCTCCGAACGCCCCACCGGCTCGTCGCCGTCGGCCGCATCAGAGCCGAGGGAATCGAGCGGCGCGTAGATCACCTCGACCGGATGCGTGCGCCCCGACACCTCAATGATCGGCGCGCCGTCAAACGCGGCCGAGAATGCCGCGGTGTCGATCGTCGCCGAGGTGATGATGATCTTCAGCTCGGGTCGCTTGTAGCGCAGCGTGCGCAGGTGCCCGAGGAGGAAGTCGATGTTGAGCGAGCGCTCGTGCGCCTCGTCGATGATCAGCGTGTCGTAGCCGCGCAGCAGCGGGTCACCCTGGACCTCCGCGAGCAGCATGCCGTCGGTGAGGAACTTGATCAGGGTCGCGGGCGTGGTCTGGTCACTGAAGCGGATCTTGCACCCGACCTCGCGGCCCCAGGTGACGTTGAGTTCCTCGGCCACCCGGCGCGAAACCGACAGGGCCGCGACCCGGCGCGGCTGGGTGCAGGCGATGCGCCCCTGGCTCCCGCAACCGGCGGCAAGACACATCTTGGGGATCTGCGTGGTTTTGCCGGAGCCGGTTTCACCGGCGAGAATCACGACCGGGTTGGCCTGAATCGCCGCAATGATCTCGTCCGCGCGACTGCTGATGGGCAGCTCAGGCGGGAACTCGAGACGGAACGGGAAGGATGGCCGGGCGGCGGACACCCGGGGGTTGTGCACTGAACCGGCCCGGTGAGTCCAGAGTGATCAGGTGCGGCCCTCCTCCGGCCGAATCGTGGAATCCGGGCAAAAGAATGCCCGCGGACAACGCTACATCCCAAAAAGCCAATTACATCCCCTATGCATTTTGCTTTTCAATCTGTAACGCCCTCCGCGGGCAAAGTGTGAAAGTGAGGCCGATCTGATCAAACAACGATGCGTCGGCACGGGCACTAATGGCCTGGGGTGTCGCGTGGGGAACGCAAAAGGGAGGCTGAAACGCTCCGCCGGAGAGTCGAGATTTTGTTCGGCTCTGGCTGCAGGCATCACGATTTGGCAACAGGGCTATAAGGAAACCACTTCCTTGAAATTGGCACTGTCTGGGTAACCACCGAAAATCCGTGTTGATTCGGACCCACCCGTCGTGCACACCCTAGCCTTCACGCGGACGCTTAGCTCAGTTGGTTAGAGCACGTGCTTCACACGCACGGGGTCACAGGT